>NZ_JBFTNH010000001.1:0-652022 GCF_056397385.1 Pseudomonas sp. 05N36
GCAGGGACTTCAGACTAACAATGCAAACCTGCGTCGCTGCGCTCCGACTGCCTGTCCAAGTGGACGCGGATCAGGTGTCCAAGTGAGCGCGGAACGAGTGTCCAAATGATCGTGGGCTGAGTGTCCAAGTGTCGTGGAATCCGCAGCTTGAGCCAGGATGTCACCAATATCCGATTTTCGGAGCTCGGCGAACGATTCGATACCCATCTGCTCAAGCCGAGTAATGACGGTTGGTCCTACGCCCTTGAGGGCGAGCAAAGCGGTTCTTTCTTCCAGTGAGAATGGCATCCGTAAACTCCTTTTTTAAATGCGTCAGTGGCAGTCTGCCCGACGTTATAAGGCGCCTCAGTAGACCGGCGTCATCGTTTTGAGTGTCAACGGTGAAGAGTCTCCAGGGCGCGTGCGCGAACAGACCAGTGCCGCCGGCATCATTGCTTGAACTGTCCGAACTGAGCGATTTCGGCATTTTCGTTGTTGGGAGGCTGAGTGTTTCAGAGCGACGCTTACCGTCCCAACTAAAACGGACGCGGATGGTGTTACCCCCTGTTCTCCAGCCCGGCGGGCATACCCACAGACTTTCCAGCCATTCGTCGTATCTCCTGACGCTGTACATGATGTGACACCCGAGCTTGTTCCATACGCCTTAGGGGATTTACTTGCGGTCTCTGCGAGCTTGTAGAGCCTTTACGGTGGTGCCGAGGCGCAACGCTATTTGTTTCTCGGGCAATTTGTCGGGATCTGGCGCAGCTAAAATTTGCGGCTCTTCAGGCATAGTGATTTCTTCTATTCCGTTTTCGGGGTGGTGATGGTTCTCCATGCCGCGCGTGGCGGCAGAAGGTGGGAGGGTTACACCGAGTGTTTGCCGTCGGCCTCCAGGCGGTAGTAGTTGCGGCAGTTGCAGCGCGGACAGACCAAGTAGCATGCCGCTGATGGTGGTGTTCGGCATGCTTGTGCGGTCGGATGGCTCTTTGACGGTTCATGGATGGGAAGGATCGCCGCCCAGGCGGCCCTATAGAAGAGGGGGAGTATGTTCGCGTGAATGATTTCACCGATTGGTTACAGATGCTGATCTGCGCGGCTGTCTTCGCTTGGTACTGTTGTCAGCAGTCAGAGCGACAGTAGTAATCAAATATCCGGCATGATTTGGTTGTCCTCAGGCGTACTCCCGGCCTTCATGGGAAATGTCGTAAAGCTCTTGGTCTTCGTCAATGTACTGAGGGCGGACTACCAGTTGACGCTCAATGGCCGTGTACATCACGCCCAGATACTCCTCGGCGGAGATCCCTTTTCCTTCAAAACTCTAGCAACATCCGCTTCATTCTGGTTCGCTGGCTTAACATCGGACGCCTCGGAATCGATTGCGAAACCGACCGTCAGTACGCTGGCGAAGAGGCATGCAGCCAACAGTGTCCGCATTCCTTTTCTTTCTGGGAAGTCGTTGGTATTTGCGTTGAAGCCTGACGGCTTCTCATTAGTGGTGGCACAGCGCCATTTTTTCGGTTTTGATCCGATCGGGTTTTGTGCGGCTAGAGAGGGGGCTGGAGGTTCGTACGGGCACGACTACCGTTCACTCCTTCCTGATGTGACAAAGCCCAGTCTAGTACTGGTTTTTTTGCATTTACAGCCAGGCCATCACGCCACCATGTCGTGAGCACGTACCACGTCGGTGCTGGCTAAAACTGTAGGATTTGTCGCGACACTTGGCGGTTGCGCCCTCTGGTGCACGATCTGATTTCGTATGGGCAGGGCTGTGTACAGTTTTTCCGTCGCTATTTTTGTACGAACCATGCTCGACCAATTGCGATTCGTCGGGGGTTACTGTTTGAGGATCAGTGTCAGACCTTGCGAACGCGGGCTGAAAGATCAAGCAGGCGGTAAGAACCAGGTAGGCTAGTTTCATTTGGCGACCAGTCCTTGGTGTATGTGGGAAGAGTCTAGTCTAGCGCTGGGTTTTGTCGTTTCCGAGATTTGCTTCAGGCTGAGGTGGCATCTCTTACGCGATGCTTTCGTACAGAGAGGCGAATGTCCTCTTTCGGGCATTCTCACCGTAGTCACGCTTGATCTTTTCGAGCTCCGGTGAGCTTGCCAGGGCCGCTATGACGCCAGGTATCTCATTGCCCTGGAGAAGCACGCAGTCGACGTAAGACGATGCGAGGACAGCAGCTCTGCTCGTCAATGTAGATTCACTCGCTTGGAGTTCTGATGCGAAGCTGGTGAAGAAGCTTCGCCACCTACGAGTTCATCTTGTAGGTACTGGTGGCGCAGACGGGGGAACCTATGAACGGCACGGTTATGCCAATGCGATGAAGACGCAGATTGACCATGGGATCTTTGATTATTGCGGCGCCTGTGTCGTGACCTCCCAACTCCTGCTCGAATCGGAAACGCAGGATCCGACTGTTCATCTTGGCGTCGCGCGGGCCTTGGGCCGCGATCTATTCACTACTTCTCAGCGATGCAAGATGGCTGGGGTAGTATGAACATTTAGTGTTATGGACCGCTGGCGATGACCCTATGACTCAGGCCATTGGGGCATTTCCAGCCAGGTACACTCATCCAAAGCTAAACGACTGAAATTAAAAAGAAACATTGCTGTTATAGAGTGCTGGCCTGATTCATGAGGGCTACTGAAGTGAACCGATCAGCACGAAACCTGCGTAAAACACTGGACGCTGCAGCAGCCAATAACGAGGCCGCAGCACTTGATGTCATGCGAGCCATTGATCAGCTTGGCGACGAATTGCTGCGCCAGCGGCTGCTGGGCGTGGTCCATCGCCTGAATCAGGATGCGAGCGAGTTGCGGCAAGCCAGAGATAATGTCTCTGGAGCGCTGATGAAGCTGGCCTGATGTACCCTTTGTGACCCGATACGACAGTGGGGTGTGTGGTGTACTCCTGGCAGGCTGCACAACTGCTGGCCCCTATGTCACCAACATCTCAAGTGACGGGCGTAACGGTCTGAATATCGAGAAGCGCGCTGTGAAGATGAATGCTTTCATGGGCACTGTGAGCACCACTGAATGCACGACTCAAAATGTGCAACTCAGCCGAGGCAACTGATTGCAGATACGGCGTTCGGGCGTGAGTTGAGCCAGGCGTTGTAATTGGGCATGCCGACACTGCGCTAGGCGCTGAGCAATATTTCCGCGACTTCTTCGTCCCAATGGATAAAGCGCCCCGGACTCCAGGGGCCTGTGCGTAGGCCGGCCTTTCACCGGCTGGCCATATATGACGCTTTGAAGGTCCATATCAGTTGGTGTATCGTTTCAGCGGTTCACCCGGCCATATGACTCTTTACCGGCCCATGGATGGCAAGGTCGTATGGCAGGGCGAACGCTATATCCTTTTGAGGTGATGGAGTCGCTGTCCAGCCTTTACAGAATCTCAATGGAGAGTCTTACGGCTCTCACCAATCCTGATCCGATCCAGCGCCCGATTTAACGCATTCAAGGCATCGAGAAGGGCTTTCGCCTCAGCTTCCCGACCATCCCCCCACAGGCGTTCAGCCATTTTGTTCAGCGCCTGGATAGAGCGCTCAATTTCAGCTGCGGTCGCCGCTGCTTTATTTTCCTGCTGTTTCTTCGGCATTGCTGTAGTCCTCAAACCTGTGATCAGGTGCTGGTCGCTCAGGACGCAAACCAGACTTGACCTCCAGGATCCTGTCCGCGCGGATATGGGTGAAATCCCGGTCCCCGGGCCGGCAGGCAAAGGAATGGGGAATCCGTTGCCTGGGGGCAGGAGGCTACTGTCCGTGATTGGCGGGAGGTTACTGGGGATTTGTACCGAAGGCATTCTCTATCGCTCGCGGCTTCAGTGCTGCTTGATACTTTTCCAGGCAACAGGTGCTAGAAGTAGTACTGCCAGCAAAAACACTGTCTGCGAAATATAGAACGTCTCCAGCCACTGTCGGTTTAGCGCCACATAGAACGTGTTATGGACCACGTCCACAATGATGATTGCAGCCGTGAAAACGATGCCTGGTCGGGGTTTTCTGAAGAGCAAGAGGGCGGCCAGAGGATCTAAAAAAGTGAGCGCTCCCCAGAACAAACGACTGGCCCATGGAGTGCTGTCACCATATCCGTAATCCCAGAGCAGCCCATGCGTAAGGCCTGCATGCAGGTGATTGGCTGTTGCAACGAGGAGGCAGCCCGCAAACAGAGCGCGGATGGCAAAAGATAATCCCGGCACGGCATCGTCCGCTGATGGTCATTGGTATCACCATCGTATCGAAATCGGCGAGCTATAAGCGACGAGCTACTGCTAGCCGATTGGGTTTAGCGCCGCCCTTCGACGATCATGCGTACGGCCAAGCCCGCGAGGACTGTCCCCATCAGCCAGCGTTGCACGATCTGCCACACGGGCCTGCCTGCGAGAAATGTCGCGATGGAGCCAGCCATGACGGCAATCAGCGCGTTGACGCTCACGCTAATGACGATCTGCGTAAAGCCAAGCACGATGGATTGCGTCAGCACGCTGCCGTGGTCGGTGGGGTCGATGAACTGAGGTAGCAGCGACAAATACATGACCGCAACTTTGGGATTCAGCAGGTTGGTGACAAAGCCCATCATGAACAGCTTGCGCGGGCCATCCTTGGGCAAGTCTCGCACCTGGAACGGGGAACGGCCGCCGGRCTTGACCGCCTGCCAGGCCAGGTAAAGCAGATAGAGCGCGCCGCCGAGTCGCAGGGCGTCATACGCATAGGGAACCGCCATGACCAGGGCTGTGATGCCCAATGCGGCGCAAAACATATAAACGACGAAACCCAATGCCACTCCGCCCAAAGAAACCAGTCCGGCCATTCGTCCCTGGCAGATCGACCGCGAGATGAGATAGATCATGTTCGGGCCGGGCGTCAGCACCATGCCGAGTGAGATCAGGCCGTAGGCAAGCAGGTTGGACAGTTCGGGCATCGCGTAACTCCTGATGGATGAGATAACGAATCGAAAGCTCCGCTAAATCAATACAAGCGATTTTCGCCACCTCTGAGGTATGCACCTGGATGGAGCGAACGATGGTAGAGCGGTCAACAAGAGAGTGTTAGATACAGATGGACTTGCAAAACGTCATACAGCGGTCGCAGCCCCGGTATCCGCTCTCTGGGATACGTTGCAACTTCAACGTGAGTAATGGCTTCAGCCAAGGTGCCTTACCGGCACCTTGGCTGCTATTTACGAGAGCGGGTGAATAGGCTCGCCACGATCCTTCACTGCGTTATTGTCAACCTCCGGAGTGTTTTGCTTCCCGCACTTTCAGGGCTCCGAAATGATGTTCAGGGCAGCGGTTGGAGACTGGTCTTGATGGCAGTGACCACACGATTACGGCCTTGGTGTTTAGCGTGATACAGGCGTTGATCGGCTACGTGCAGAATGGCCTCGATGGTGTCGCCGTCGCGACCGGATTGCGATATGCCGATGCTCACTGTGACCATGGTCAACCGCTGAAAGCCGCTATTGAAAGAAGTATTTGCAACGCTGGTTCGCAGACGCTCGGCGATGACATGCGCGGCCTCTAGTGAAGTATGAGGTAGCAGTATCATGAATTCTTCCCCACCCACTCGGGCTACACCGTCATACGGTCGGATCGAATCGAGGCATTTCTGCACGAACTCTTTCAGGATGTCATCGCCAACCTGGTGCCCGAAGCGATCATTGATGGACTTGAAATTGTCCAGATCAAGTGCCAACACGGAGAACGGCTCACCGCCGCGGTTGGTCCGGCCAATTTCGGCTTCGACCCGCTCTACGAACCGACGCCGATTATCAGCTCCTGTCAGTGGATCGGTCGCCGCAAGGTGTCCGAGTTCCTGATTGGTGCGCTGGAGCTCCACCAGAGCGTTCTCGGTGTACTCCATAGCCTCGGCAAGACGCACCATCAGCTCTTCCTGGGTGTAAATAGTCGAGAAAGACCGCGTGGTGAGGAACGCTTGCACGACCCCATAGCTCAGCAGGAAGAACCCAGCGGCGAAGATCGCATGGGCGAGCCACCACATGTGGTTCCAGGGACGTCCAAGGATGAATGCAAGAGATGACAACGCGAACGCCGTGACCGAGATGACGAAAATCACCATCAGCTGCGAACGGATACGGCGCAGCAGGAGCATTGCCACGTTCAATGTGGACAAAACCAGGGCGCCACCTTCCAGCGAAAGGCGTACCGCAGGTTCGCCGGCGAATGATGAGTTCGCGACGAACGCCACTACCAGGTCAACCAGCAGGAACAGTCCTATCCAGGTCAGCCACCGGCGGGGCTGCATTCGTTGGTCCGCAGCATCGGGTGGGCGGTGGTACGAGAGCATTCCGACCAGCAGCAGTATCGACATGACCAGTCGAGAGGCCGGTCCATAGAGCAGGAATAGCCAGATATTGTGGTGTGCGAGCCCGGTGAACGCACCATGCAATGCATAGATCAGTACAAAACCGAGAAAACCAAGCGTCATCCACCGCAGCAGCGGCTCCCCAGATGACTGGTAGCAGCGCCACGTCACGTAAGTCACAAACAAGCCTTCCAGGGTGGCTGCCGTGATCGCAATGATATGGAACGCGTGGTTCTCGAATAGAAGGGTGGGGTCCTGAAAGAAGTACAAGTAGCTGATCAGGTAGGCTGGGATAAACGCAAACCCTGCGAGCAGCAGGCCGGCATAAACCTTGATGATGAGACGGATGGCTTCAGGTGGCTCGCCGGTGGCGACGCTATTGCTCATGGCTCCCTCCAATATTCAATATGTTTTGCCAGCACCGGACCGGTAGTAGCTCCGTAGCCGCATACACGCTGCGGCGGATTTAGAGTGTAGAGCGCGAAATTGATCGGACTCCGGTCTTCCATGGCTTTGGCTCCTGTGGCGATTAGTAGCCTAGTCGAGTAATGACAGAGTTGCAGAAGGAACGGTCTGAATTTCGTATAGCAACTCCTTCGTGGAGGTCGCGACGCAACGGTAGGAAATCTTGAGGCGATGGCGGGGCTTTCGTTCGGTCGGGGCAGGACACCGGGGAAGGGAATATGCGTGTTCGGTGCGGTTCAGCCTGCGCATGATTTGAGCCGGCAGGCATACATCTATTGAGACGATCGTCGGCAGCTCTCCATGATGTCCTGCGTCCGATTGCGCTGAACAAGCGCATTCCTGGCACAACGCCTGCACCGTTTTTCACAAATGTAAGTTAACCCTTGTTTACAAAGTATGACTAAAATACGCCCCAGTGGCCTTGAGCTAGCTTTCTGCTCAGGCTCCCGTGCTTGACCGATTCATTTGATAGTTGGATCTCGGACGCTGCGTTCAAGTCAGGCTTGTGGCGCGCGGCATGTACTCTTCTGAACTGTGACGAATTCCCGTGAAACTCATCATTGTCTCCCTTTACGTTTTATCCATTGCGTATGTGCATCTACGTGGTCGCATCCGGCACAAACTGAGTCGTCAGTTGAGTGACCACTCGACCTTTCTGGCGCCGGTCAACTGCTTCCTGTACCTGTTTTCGAAAATCCCCAACAAGCCTTATCTGAATCCGGCCGACTTCCCGGACCTGAGCCCCTTGCAGGCCAATTGGCAGGAAATCCGCGCCGAGGGCCAAAATCTGCTCAGGGCAGGGGAGATCAAACGCTCGGATCAATACAACGATGTGGGCTTCAACTCGTTCTTCAAAACCGGCTGGAAGCGCTTTTATCTGAAGTGGTATGGCGACAGCCACCCTTCGGCCACCAAGCTCTGCCCGCGTACCACGGAGCTGGTGCAAAGCATCGGCTCGATCAAGGCGGCGATGTTCGCAGAATTGCCACCAGGCTCGAAACTGGTCCGTCACCGCGACCCCTATGCGGGTTCGTACCGTTACCACCTGGGTCTGGAAACGCCTAACGATGAAGGTTGCTACATCGACGTCGACGGCGAGCGCTATCACTGGCGTGATGGCGAGGCGGTGATGTTCGATGAGACTTACATTCACTACGCCGAGAACACCACCCAGCAAAATCGCATCATCCTGTTCTGCGACATCGAGCGCCCGCTGAAATACCGTTGGGCCACAGCGTTCAATCGCTGGTTCAGCCGCAACGTGATGTCCGCTGCTGGCGCGCCAAACGATGCGGGCGATAAAACCGGTGGCATAAACCGGTTTTTCGGAAAAATCTACAAAATTCGTTTGCGCGGTAAAGAACTGAAAAAGCGCAACCGGACGCGTTACTACCTGGAAAAGTGGGCGATTTTCGGCGGTCTGCTGGCCATTATTGTATTGATCTGAGCACGATCCACGCGCCAGCAGCCTATGCTGGCGCGGTGAGGTTTACCGGCCGGTCTGCAGCGCGGTCAATTGGTGTGATATCTGCGCGGGAATATTGTCTTCACAGGGGCAAATCCTGCGCGTAGCGTGTTATCGAAGACCCTATCTGCATGTACTGGAGGAACTCCATCATGAACAGGTTTGTGCTCGGTACCAGCGCACTGGCGTTGAGTGGCTTGCTGGGCACTCTGACCCAGGCCGGCGCAGACATTGGGATGCTGGCTGCCACGGTGGAGCATCCGATCCTGCTGGCCCAGAATCTCCCTGACAACTCCGATAACCCCTACAAAAGCCCGATTCGCCGGGTAAATCCCAACAGCATGCAGGGCACCCGGCCCAGCGCGCCGGTCATTCGCGGGCCGAATACCGTGCCGGTTCCCCGCCCACCGACCCTCGAAAACGGCGGGATCGGCAATGGCTACCCGCGCAGCGGCACTGCGCCGGGTGCGGTTAAACCGTATGTCCCGCCCAAGCCTGCCCCCCGAGATTCCGACACCAGCAGTTATTGAGCGGTATTGAGCGTATGGCCGGCGCTGGCTGAGCGGATACGTTTTTCCAGCCGCAAGGCGTCGGCATGGTCCTCGTAATAGTCGCGAATAAACGCCAAACGCTGGTAGCCGTTACGCTCGTACAGCGCCATCGCCGTTGGGTTGTCGGTACGTACCTCCAGTCTCAGGCAGGTGCAGTCGCGTTCCCGCGCACACGCCTCGATTCGCTCCAGCAGTTGTTTACCCAGGCCAGCACCTCTGGCTTGAACCGAGATGGCAATCGAGTACAGCCGCGCCAGCGAAGTGCCGCGGTGAAACAGCACCAGGGCGTATCCGAGCAATTGATCCGCACACTCGGCGACGATCAGCTGCCCGTGAGCCMGGTTGATCATCCACCGAAAGTGACGGCTGTTGAGCCGGTTGCTGGTGAAACATTGCTGCTCAAGTTCCAGGAGTGCTGCCAGGTCATTCGGTACTGCAAGGCGAAAGACAAGATTCATATGACCACCGTAAAAGTTACGTAACGAAACGGGACTTTCGAAAAACTTCGTGCTTAATAGGAAAGGTCTTGTTCTCCAACGGATCAATCACTATGTCAGCGCTACAAGGTCATTGGCGTGAAGTATCGGAGCAACGTTTACCGACAGCAATAACCAAAGCAACTTATTTATCGGAAGCTGCCAGAGCGTCCAGTCAGTTGGTTATTATTGTCGAACGCAAGGAAGACTGGGCGTCTTACTTCCCCAGTGAAGACATCGTCAGTGCCCAGGAGTATCTCGAGCAAACCCGTGGCAGCGAGCAGGGCAAGCGGGTACAGGTGATCAACTTGTGCCGCAGTTACAAGTACCTGGGACACGGCTACTACTGCTCATTGCTGGCCGAAGCCCGCGGGCACAAGGTGATTCCTTCGGTGCGAACCATCAGCGAACTCACTCGCAAGTCTCTTTATGGGCTGGCACTGGATGACCTGGATAAAACCCTGGACAAGGCGCTCAATAATAATCTTTACAGCGACACTGAAGGCTTTACCCTGACACTGTATTTCGGTAAGACCAATATCGAACCGTTACAGGATTTGGCGCGTCAGTTGTTTGAAGTGTTTCCCTGTCCGATCTTGCTGGTAGAGTTTCGCCGACGTAATGGCTGGCACATTGAAGGCGTCAAGTCTGGCGCGTTACATAAGTTGCGAGAAGATCAGGAAGATCACTTTGCCAATGCTCTTGATAACTTCAGTCGCAAAATCTGGCGCCTGCCGCGTTCACGCCGGCTGGCCCGTTATGACCTGGCAATCCTCCACGATCCACAGGAAGCGCTGCCGCCATCCAATGCCAGGGCGTTGGAGAATTTCGTCCGGGTGGGCAAGGGCCTGGGCATCGATGTCGAGTTGATCGAACGCAAGGACTATGCGCGTATCGCCGAATATGACGGGTTGCTGATCCGCGAGACCACCAGCGTTGATAACCATACCTACCGATTTGCGAAAAAGGCCGAAAGTGAAGGCCTGGTGGTGATGGACGACCCGGCATCAATTCTGCGCTGTACCAACAAGGTCTACCTGACCGACTTGCTCAACAGCCATCAACTGGGCATGCCGGCCACGGAAATTCTCTACAAGGAGCGACCGGAAGATTTTGAGCGGGTAGGCGAGCGACTGGGTTTTCCATTGGTGCTGAAAATTCCTGACGGCTGCTTCTCGCGAGGGGTGATCAAGGTTGAAAGTCAGCAAGCCCTGCTCGAAGCCACTGCTGAGCTGTTCGAGCATTCGGTATTGCTGCTGGCTCAGGAGTTCTTCTACACCGAGTATGACTGGCGCATTGGTGTGCTCAACCGCAAGCCGATCTTCGCCTGTCAGTACTTCATGTCCAAAGGCCATTGGCAGATTTACAACCACAAAGCCAAGGGCCAGGACATCAACGGCGAATGCCGTACCCTGGCGGTTCATGAGGCGCCCAAGGCCGTGGTGGACCTCGCAGTGAAAACCGCCAACCTCATCGGCGACGGTCTGTACGGCGTCGACCTCAAGCAGTCCGGCGACAAAGTGGTGGTGATCGAGGTCAACGACAACCCGAACATTGATGCCGGTATCGAAGACGCCTATTTGCAGGACGATCTGTATTCACTGGTGCTCGAGGAGTTCGTCCGCAGACTCGAACTCAAGCGTCGCGGGCAAGTCTGGTGAGCCATGGCGCACGCCGATATTGTCCTTAAGCCGAATATGGCGCTGTTAGCAATCTCCAGCTCACGCTCGATGCCCGGAAACAGCACTGATTCTGTTGCTGCGAAGCCCCCGCACCACCAAATACAGCAGTGGCCCGACGGAAACGAATACTGCGGTAATCAGCAGGTACGGCAGCACTGACAACACTGAATGGCCACGGCTCCGGGCATCCTTGTACATTCAGATGCCTGCCAGGGTGGCTAGTAGATAAAGGTCGATCACCACTTGGGCAGTATCGGGGCGGGACATCAGGCTGATGCCGAAATCGATGAGTGACTGCTCGGCCTGGAGCATCACCGAAATGGTAAAGCCAACAAAGGCGAGAAGGGCGATCAACGGGAGTGCGACAGACTTCATGCTTTCCTTCCTTGGGACGATGAACGGTTTTCGAAGACTATCGCATTCGACAGAAAACTGACCATTGACTTGCCTTTCGCGCGCAGCTAATTTCGAGCCATGACTTCCACCGTATTGCGCTGCCAGCCAAGCATTATTACCGCCATTCCTTATTTGGCGGGCTAGCTGACGACTGCACCCAACCCGCCCTAGAGGCGGGTTTTCATTTTCTGTCTCCGGGGCCGTGAACAAAGCCAGGAGACGTTGATGGACACCAACACCGACACTGCCACCGCCAAGCAGGCCCTGCTTGAGCACTACGTGAAAAAAATCCTCGCCGCGCCGGTTTATGAACTGGCGGTGCGCACGCCTTTGCAGGTAGCTCCGGCGTTATCCGAGGTGTTGGGCAACCAGATCCTGCTCAAGCGTGAAGACCTGCAACCAACCTTTTCCTTCAAGATTCGCGGCGCCTACAACAAGCTGGCCCAACTGAGTGCAGAGCAAAAGGCTCGCGGGGTGATTACCGCCTCGGCCGGCAATCACGCCCAAGGCGTGGCACTGGCGGCGCGGGAGTTGGGGATCGAGGCGAGCATCGTCATGCCCATGTCAACACCGGAGCTGAAAGTGATTGGCGTGCGCAGTCGTGGCGCGAATGCGGTGTTGCATGGCGAGAGCTTTCCGTTTGCCCTGGAGTACGCATTGAACCTGGCCCGGGAAACCGGCCGCACCTTTGTTTCGCCCTTCGACGATCCGGATGTGATCGCCGGGCAGGGTACGGTGGCCATGGAGATCCTGCGTCAGCATCAAGGCCCTTTGGACGCAATCTTCGTCCCGGTGGGTGGCGGCGGTTTGATCGCCGGCATCGCCGCCTACGTTAAATACCTGCGGCCGGATATCCGCATCGTCGGCGTCGAATCGGAGCACTCCGCGTGCCTGCAAGCGGCAATGCTCGCGGGCGAGCGAGTGGTGCTGCCTAGCGTGGGTACTTTCGCCGATGGCGTAGCGGTCGCGCAGATCGGTGAGTATGGCTTTGAAATCTGCCGCCATCACGTCGATGAAGTACTGACCGTCAGTAACGACGAACTGTGCGCGGCGATCAAGAACATCTACGACGATACCCGCTCGATCACCGAGCCGTCCGGCGCGCTGGCGGTGGCCGGAATCAAGAAGTACGTGGCACAAACCGGTGTCCGGGGGCAAACCCTGGTGGCGATCGACTCGGGGGCCAATATCAATTTTGATAGCTTGCGACATGTGGCCGAGCGCGCCGCATTGTGCGGCGCTCCGGTGTGAGTCGCTGAAGGGGATTCAGGCAAGCAGCGGACGCAGAAACGTCCGCTCGTCACTGAGGATGTGAACGCTTGTCCGGCTTATTCTTGAAGGGCTTTCTCGACCTTGTCCGACGCCGACCAGATCCGGTAGCGCACTTCGACGTCTTTCGGCACGTAGACCACAATTGGCAGCTTGCTGTTGTAACGCAGCCGGAAACCCTCACCGACGACCGGCACGAAGCCCTGTTTGCTCTTGCCGTCCGGGCAGGCCATCAGGGTGCTCATCGGGCCGCTGACTTTCTCCAGTCGATAGAACGGATAACCCCAGCCTTCGAGGTTTTTTTCCTCCAGCGTGCCACCCAGACGCTGGTGATTGCAATCGACAGCCAGGGTTTTCCCGGCGAGGATTTCGACCAGGTAATTGTCTTCCCGGGTTTGCTGAACGAGGTGAATCACCTGGCGGGTAAATCCGGTTTCAGCCTTGGGATAGGGGGCAACGTCTTCGAGTTTCGCAGCGCAGGCCAGAGTGGACAGACCGGACAGCAGCACCGCCGACGCGGTGAGAATAGATGAGCGCATGATGCCTCCTTGCTCTTGGTTGAGTCAGTGAACGCGAGCATTCTCACTGCGCTGGCCGCTCAATGCAAACCACGACGGCGAAGCTGGCAACGTGCGGGATGATGAGTGGCAATCATGCGTTTTGCATGAGGCCATTCGGCAGTTCGTCGCAAATCGCTGATTTACTGACGGCCCGTCGTGCGAATTCCCGGGCATGACTTATGCTTCATTCCAGTGCGTGAAAAACACCCCGGAAAAACCGCGAGATAAGGATGGGCAAGACTGACGGCGGTTAACCCGACGATTGATCGATGGTCCTATAAAAAGGGAGGGTTGTAATGTTTCTTTCTGCCTTGGAACTTCGCAATATCATTGAACACAGCTTTTTGCCTAAACGGTGCCAATGCACCTTGTCACCGGACCTGTCGATGACCGTCAAGGTCTACGACAATCACCAGACGGACCAACTGGATCTGGTGGTGACCGGCATCGATGCGAACGCTCTTAACGGCTGTCGTGAAATCAACGATCTGATCGCTGAATTGCGCCACGATCTGGAGGATCACACCCCCGGCAGCCATGTGCTCGCGTCAAAGGTCCGTGCGCATTAATCCACGGTTTCTGCGAACTCGACGGATACACGCCGGGTCTGGAGAAATGCCAGGCCCAGCGCAATCTCCACCGCCACCGCCACCGCCAGCAAGATGCCTGGGCCGGCGTGGCCGTTGAGCCATTCACCGACACCCAGTGTGGCCAGCCCGAAAACCCCCACCACGAGACCGCTGCTCAGCGCGCTACGCGAAACGGACGGCGGTGCATTGCGAGCCTGATAAAACATCACGCCCAGCGCCACAAACAACATCGCACTGCGTCTGGCCACCAATCCTGTCGCATCCGAGTACCCGATACTCCAGATCGACAGCATCACCTCGGGTATAAAGCCCCAGACCAGCGCCAGCGCAAAACTCAGACCGGCGGTAAACATCGACAGTGTGCGAAACGAAAACTGCATGGCGAATCCTTGCGGCAGTAAGGGCGAGGCCAAAGCATAACCTTTGGCCTCGCTCACGCCCATCGCCAAATGCCTGCCGTTGCGCAGCGACATGACTCAGTTCTGATAGCTGCAGGCCTCCGACAGCTTGAGGTAGCTGATGTCCTCCTGTTTACCCACGTTGTCGATGAACTTCATCTCTGCCGTCACCACCTTGCAGTCTTGCGTTGTGGGCTCGGTCATCGAAACCACTTTCTTGACGTGCAGCGACATTCCGTAGTGATACGGCACAGGCTGGGAAGGTGCGGAGTCGGCCAGCGCCAGCCCGGTAAACCCGGTGCAGGTGAGGGCAGAGGCCACCAGAAAAATACGCATGTTCATGAGAAATCTCCGGTGCAGACGTGAAGTCAGCGCGACACCTGACGATGTCGGCCCTGCCGCGCAGGGCGTCAGAAGATTCTGCGCGAACGCGGTCCATTTAATTTTAGACCGCAGGATTAACCGGGGGTTAAGCTCGGTGGGTGTCTGGGTGTCTGGGTGTCTGGGTGTCGCTTTTTCATGCGTCCCCCGTTTCCCCTCATCACTCCGTGGCCGGTTCTGGGCTTCGGCGCTTTACTTCGGACCAACTACGAGCAGTTTGCCCGGGATGTGGATGAGACCCGGTTGATTGTGAGTTCCAACTTTTCGATTCTGTAGCGCCTGACAGAATGCCATCGCGAGCAGGCTCGCTCCCACATTGGATCATTGTGTGATGCAAATTCTGCATACGGCTCAGGTCCCCTGTGGGAGCGAGCCTGCTCGCGATTAGGCCCTCACATTCAGCGCATTTCCAACTGATGCCGGTACGGCAAATCCGGCCCGGTCTTGCTGCACGTCAGGGCCGCTGCGCTGATGGCGAACCTGAGCATCGTGTCGACCTGTTCGCGGCTCAAACGTTGCAAGCCGTCGACTGAATCGAGCTGTTGCTCGGTCAGCCAGGTGATCAACGCGGCCTGGAAGGTGTCGCCAGCACCGACGGTGTCGGCAATGACCACCTCACTTGCCGGCGCGGACCAACTGCCATGGCGACGGCTGAACACCGTCGCGCCCTGGCCGCCACGGGTCAGGAACACCAATTGGCAGCGATGCTCCAGCCAGCCGTCGATCACGCTCTGTGGCTCGCGCCCCGGATACAGCAGGCTCAAGTCTTCGTCGCTGACCTTGATCAGGTCGGCGTATTTCATCAACTCGGCAATCCGTGAGCGCCACAACTCGATGTTCGGTTCGGGATTGAGTCGCACATTCGGGTCGAGGCTGATCAGGCGTTTGCCGCTTTCCCGACGTACCAGCGCCAGCAGCGTGTCGGCAATCGGTTGCACCACCAGCGAGAACGAGCCGATGTGCAGACCGCGCACCTCATCACTCAACTCTGGCAGATGGGCGAGCGTGAGCTGACGATCAGCGCAACCTTCACCGCGAAAGCTGTAATGTGGCGAGCCGTTGGCACCGACTGCGACCATCGCCAGGGTGGTTGGTGCGTCGAAGTCCAGCAAATAATCCGCACGCACCCCTTCGTCCGCCAGCACCTGCTGCAAGCGACGGCCGAGGTAGTCGGTGGACAGCCCGGCGAACAGCGCCGAGTCCACCCCCAATCGGCGCAAGCCGACCGCCACGTTGAACGGTGATCCGCCGGCAATTGCCTTGTAGTTCACGGTCGAGGCCTGACCGCTGGCCGCGTTTTCGCTGAAGAAATCGAACAGTGCTTCGCCACACACCAGATACATAGTTGTTCACTCTTTAAAGGGTTGCGACCTGTTGGCGATAGCGCTCATAGGCCTGTTGGTAGGCCGCTACATTCGCCGCGACGGGGTGGGTTTCGCTGCTGGGGTCGAGGCTGACACAGCGCTCGCACAACGCCAACAGACTTTGTTGGGTGCCGGTCCCGGATTTGCACCACGCCGCCTGAATCGCCGCACCGAGTGCTGCGGCCTCACTGTGTTCGGTGCACACCACCGGGGTGTTCATGATGTCGGCGACTATCTGCCGCCACACCGGGCTTTTCGAGCCGCCACCAGTGAGGCGAATGCTGCGGCTCTGCAATCCGTTGTGGCGCAGCAAGTCCAGGCCATAACGCAAACCGAAGGTGGTGCCTTCAACCACCGCGCGGCAGAGGTTGGCCTGGGTCAGGTTGCTCATGTTCAGCCCCAGCAGGCTGCCGGTGGCATGGGGCAGGGCGGGGACGCGCTCGCCGTTGAGGAACGGCAGCATGCTCACGCCTTCGGCGCCAATCGGGGCCTGTTCGACTCGCGCATTGAACTGTGAGAGGTCGAGATCGAACAGCTCACGCACTGCGCTGGTCGCGTTGGTCAGGTTCATTGTGCAAATCAACGGCAGCCAGCCGCCACTGGAGGAGCAGAAGGTCGCGACTGCCGCGTCCGGGCTGACGTCGGGTTGCTCGGCGTAGGCATACACGGTGCCTGAAGAACCCAGGCTCATGGTGATTGCGCCGGGCTGGACATTGCCGGTGCCGAGGGCGCCCATCATGTTGTCGCCGCCACCGCTGGCGACCAGCGCCTTTGGGTTGATACCCAACCGTTCGGCGATGTTTGGCAAAGTCGTGCCGACCGCTTGATGCGCTTCCAGCAGTTCGGGCAGCGCCGCTTGCAAGCGGCCACTGGGGTCGATATCACCAAGTAGCTGCAGATCCCATTGGCGGCTTCGTACATCGAAGTAGCCGGTACCCGAAGCGTCGCCGAACTCGCTGCAGCAGCGCCCGGTCAGCCAAAAGTTGAGGTAGTCGTGGGGCAACAGAATGTGAGCGACACGGGCGAAAATCTGCGGATGCTGCTCTTGGGTCCACAACAGTTTGGACACGGTATAGCCCGGTGCGATGGCCACGCCAAGACGTTCCAGTGAGCCACTTTCGCCACCCAGATGAGCCAGCAATCGCTGGTTTTCTGCGCTGGTTTCGGTGTCGCACCAGAGCTTGGCCGGGCGCAGGACCTGGCCTTGTTCATCGAGCAGGACCAGCCCATGTTGCTGGCCTGAGACGCCGATGCCGAGAATCTCCTGGCCGCTGACGTTGGCGGCGAGCAAGGCCAGGCGTGTGGCGAGCGTCAGCGCCTCCAGCCATTGGGCCGGGTCTTGTTCACGACGACCATTGGCAGCGCTGATCAGGCTGTGGGCGGCGGCACCCTGACCGAGAACTTTACCGCTGCGCGCATCGAGGATCAGCGCTTTGGTGCCTTGGGTGCCGCAGTCGATGCCGAGGAATAGTTGTTGGTTTGCCATGGCAGATCCTTGGTGTGTCAGGTCGATCCCGGTGAACCCATTCGCGAGCAAGCCCGCTCCCACAGTAGATCTTCAGTGAACACAGTTTTTGTGTCTGACAACGATTAATGTGGGCTTGCTCGCGAAGACGGCATCAGGTTCACCACCGTGTTTACGCCAACACCCGCTCCAGAGTCCGCGTCACGCCCTGTTCACGCAAGCTGTTGCAGCACCACTCAAACGCTGCAACAAACTCTGCAGAATGGGAGATCGCCGTGCCAAAGATCTCCTCAACCTCCAGCAACCGCTGAGTGATCAACGCATCATCGGCCACCAGTGCCTGACAGAACTCCGCCCGCGGGTCGGGAATCGAGTAGGTATCGCCATTCTCATCCACGCCCTTCAAATAGATCGCCCACGCTGCCACCACCAACGCCGCACGTCGGGTCTCGCGGCCATCGGCAATCAGGCGGTTGATGGTTGGCACGGTGAATTTCGGAAACTTCGACGAGCCGTCGGAACAAACCCGCGCCAGTTGATCGGCAATCGCCTGATTGGAGAATCGTTCGACCAGGGTGTTCTTGTACTGCGTCAGGTCAATGCCCGGCACCGGTGCCAATTGCGGCGTTACGTCGAGGTCCATATAGGCGCGCATGTAACGCACGAACAGCGGATCGTTCATGGTTTCGTGGACGAAGCGATAGCCCTTGAGAAAGCCCAGGTAAGTCAGGGCCAGATGGCTGCCGTTGAGCAGTTTGATTTTCATCTCTTCGTAAGGCGTGACGTCGTCGGTGAACTGCACGCCGACTTTTTCCCAGGCTGGACGACCGTTGACGAAGTTGTCTTCCAGCACCCATTGCACGAAAGGTTCGCAGACCACTGGCCATAGATCGTCGATGCCGTGTTCGTCGTGCAGGTGCAAGCGGTGAGCCGAGCTGGTCATCGGGGTAATGCGGTCGACCATTGCGTTGGGGAAGCTGACGTTTGCGGCGATCCAGTCCCGCAGGTCGGCATCGCGCAGGGCGGCGAAGGCCAGCAGCGCCTTACGGGTGACCGCGCCGTTGTGCGGCAGGTTATCGCAGGACATCAAGGTGAACGCTGGAGTGCCGGCGGCGCGGCGTTTGGCCAAGGCTGCACAGAGGAAACCGAACACGGTTTTCGGTGCGTTCGGATGCGCCAGGTCATGCTGGATCTGTGGCAGCTGGGCCATGAACTCGCCCGTGCTGTCGTCAATGCAATACCCCCCCTCGGTGATGGTCAGCGAGACGATGCGAATGTCCGGGCTGGCGAGTTTGTCGATCAGCGCCTGGGTACCGTCTTCGGCCAGCAGCATGTTGCTGATGGCGCCGATGACCCGTACTTCGGTGTCACCACTATCGCCCAGCTCGAATAGGGTGAACAGATAGTCCTGGCTGGCCAGGTCATCCCGGGCGCGGCGATCTTCGGCACGCAGGCCGACGCCGCAGATACTCCAGTCCAGGCCTTCTCCAGTGTTCATCAAGGCATCGGTGTAATAGGCCTGATGGGCGCGATGGAAACCGCCGACGCCGATGTGTGCGATACCTTGGCGAGTCGCACTCAGGGCGTAGGCGGGCAGAGCCACTTCGGGTGCCAGACGGCTAAGGTTGGGCTTGTTCAGTTTCATGTCGGGTCTCGGCAATCAGGCAGCGGCGCGCAGCGGTCTGGCCACCGCCACCCCGTTGGCATCGAATAAGTGGCAGTGTTCGGCGTCCAGGTGCAGGCTCAGTTGTTCACCATAACGGCTCGCCAGATCCCCGCGAATGCGCATGGTCAGGGCTTCACCGGAGGCGGTCAGCACGTGGCAGAAGGTGTCGCTGCCCAGGCGTTCGCTGACGTCGGCGGTGACTTGCAAGGTGCAGTCGCCGGGCTGCGCCAGTGCCAGATGTTCCGGGCGAATACCCAGCGTCACTGCGCCGCCAATGCTCAGGTTGGCACCGCTCAGCGGCAATGTGATGCGAGTGCCGGCGTCCAGCAGCACTTCGCAGTTCTGGCGTTCGACACGGGTGACCTTGCCCTTGAGAAAGCCCATTTTCGGGGTGCCGAGAAAGCCCGCGACAAACAGGTTGGCCGGCTGGTGATAGAGCTCCAGCGGCGAGCCGACCTGTTCGATCCGACCACCGTTGAGCACGACGACTTTGTCAGCCAGGGTCATGGCTTCGACCTGGTCGTGGGTCACGTAGATCATCGTTGCCTGCAGTTCTTTATGCAGCCGCGCCAGCTCCAGGCGCATCTGTACCCGCAGGGCGGCGTCGAGGTTGGACAGTGGTTCATCGAACAGGAAGATTTTCGGGTTGCGCACAATCGCCCGGCCAATCGCCACGCGCTGACGCTGGCCACCGGAGAGCTGTTTCGGCTTGCGTTCGAGCATCGGCCCGAGTTCGAGAATCCGTGCCGCTTCGTTGACCTTTTTCTCCACCTCGGCCTTGTTCACTCCAGCCAGGTCGAGGGCGAAGGACATGTTCTTGCGCACGCTCATGTGCGGGTAGAGGGCATAGGTCTGGAACACCATCGCCAGGTCACGCTTGGCCGGGCTGACTTCGGTGATGTCCCGTCCGTCCAGTTCGATGCTGCCGGCAGTGACTTCTTCCAGCCCGGCGATCAGCCGCAGCAGGGTCGATTTGCCGCAGCCGGACGGGCCGACGAAGACCACGAACTCGCGGTCGTTCACTTCAAGGTCGATGCCTTTGATGATGGAAAAGCCTTCGAAACCTTTTTGCAGATTCTTGATTTTCAGGTGGGCCATGACGGGCCTCCACTTTTAATGATTCGAAAGGGGCGTTATTTCACGGCGCCGAAGGATAGGCCGCGGACCAGTTGTTTCTGGCTGATCCAGCCGAAGATCAGGATCGGTGCGCAGGCCAGCGTCGAGACCGCCGACAACTTGGCCCAGAACAACCCTTCGGGACTGGAGTACGAGGCGATCAACGCGGTCAGTGGCGCGGCTTTCGACGAGGTCAGGTTCAGTGACCAGAACGCCTCGTTCCAGCACAGGATCAACGACAGCAACACCGTCGATGCCAGTCCGCCCTTGGCGATCGGCAGCAGCACCCGGACCATTTCCTGCCACAGCGTGGCGCCATCCAGGCGGGCGGCTTCGAGGATGTCCTTGGGAATGTCCTTGAAGTAGGTGTAAATCATCCAGACCACAATCGGCAGGTTGATCAACGTGTAGATGATGATCAGCGCGATCCGCGTATCGAGCAGGCCGAAACTCTTGGCCAGCAGGTAGATCGGCATCAGCACGCCGACTGGCGGCAGCATCTTGGTCGAGAGCATCCACAGCAGCGTGCCTTTGGTGCGCTGGGTTTCGTAGAACGCCATCGAGTAAGCCGCAGGCACGGCGATCAGCAGGCACAGGGCGGTGGCGCTGAACGAAATCACCACCGAGTTCCAGGCGAAGCTGAAGTAGCCGCTGCGCTCCTCGATGTGCAGGTAGTTTTCCAGCGTCGGCGTGAAGATGAATTGCGGCGGCGTGGCGAACGCGTCGATTTCGGTTTTGAAACTGGTCAGCACCATCCAGAAGATCGGGAAGAAAATCAGGATCGCGATGGCCCAGGCCAGGGTGCCCAGCAGCAGGCTTTGCAGGCGACGGGATTGTTGAAGAGTCATGGCAGGCCTCAGGCTTTGTCAGTCAGGTTTTTGCCGAGCATCCGCACCAGGATGATCGCCGCAATGTTGGCAATCACCACCGCGATCAGGCCACCGGCCGAGGCCATGCCGACGTCGAACTGCACCAGCGCCTGGTTGTAGATCAGGTAGGCGAGGTTGGTCGAGGCGTAGCCGGGGCCACCGTTGGTGGTGGTGAAGATTTCGGCGAACACCGAAAGCAGGAAGATGGTTTCGATCATCACCACCACCGCAATCGGTCGCGCCAGGTGCGGCAGGGTCAGGTGCCAGAAGATCGCGATGGGGCCGGCGCCATCCAGGCGTGCCGCTTCTTTCTGTTCCTGGTCGAGCGACTGCATGGCGGTCATCAGGATCAGGATCGCGAAGGGCAGCCATTGCCACGAGACAATGATGATGATCGACAGCAACGGATAGTGCGCGAGCCAGTCCACCGGTTGCGCGCCGAAGAGCTTCCACACGGCCGCGAGAATCCCCGACACCGGATGGAAAATCAGGTTCTTCCAGATCAGCGCGCCGACGGTAGGCATGATGAAGAACGGCGAGATCAACATCACCCTCACGATTCCGCGACCAAGGAACTCACTGGCCTCCAGCAAGGCGCTGATCAATACGCCGAACACCACGCTGATCAGCAGCACGCTGCCGACCAGCAACAAGGTGTTGGTGGCGCCCGGCAGGAAACCCGAGTCGGTCAGGAAGTAGCTGAAGTTCTCCAGCCCGACGAACGCGTTGTCGCCGGGGTACAGCAGGTTGTAGCGGATCAGCGAAAAGTACAGGGTCATGCCCAGTGGCACGATCATCCACAGCAACAACAGCGCCACTGAAGGGCTGACCAGAAACCAGCCCGGGTTGGCCAGCCGGCTTTTACGCAGCGGCGCCGGGATATCCATTTGTGCTTTGAGAGTCGAGGTATTCATGGCAATCACAACCGATTGAGAACAGGCAAATGAAGATCAATTGTGGGAGTGAGCTTGCTCCGGGCGGCGATCCGACGATAGCGATCGATCAGCCGACATGGATGTTGAATGTCATGGCCTCATCGCGAGCAGGCTCGCTCCCACAGGGGTTTCCCAGTTACTTGGGATAACCGGCGCGCTTCATTTCACGTTCGGTGGTTTGCTGGGCCGCCGCCAGGGCCTGGTCGACGGTGGTCTGGCCGATCAGCGCGGCGGAGAACAGCTTGCCGACCTGGGTGCCAACGGCCTGGAACTCGGGAATGGTCACCAACTGGATGCCGATGTAGGGCACCGGCTTGAGGGTCGGTTTGCCCGGATCGGCAACCTTCAGTGATTCCAGCGTGACCTTGGCGAACGGCGCAGCATTCATGTAGGCCGCGCTGTAGGTCGAGGCGCGAGTGCCAGGCGGCACGTTGGCGATGCCGTCCTTCTCGGCCACCAATGCGCCGTACTCTTTGGAGGTGGCCCAGGCGCTGAAGGTTTTCGCCGCGTCCTTGGCTTTGGAGCTGGTGGGGATCGCCAGTGCCCAGGAGTACAACCAGGCCGAGCCTTTGTCGGTCACTTGGTGGGGTGCGTAGGTGAAGCCGACGTGGTCGCTGACTTTGCTTTGAGTCTTGTCGGTGACGAACGAACCGGCGACGCTGGCGTCGACCCAGATCGCGCACTTGCCGCTGTTGAACAGCGCGAGGTTCTCATTGAAACCGTTGCTGGAAGCACCCGGCGGGCCGGACTTTTTCATGGTGTCGGCGTAGAAGCTCAGCGCGTTCTTCCACTCGGGACCGCTGAATTCCGGCTGCCACTTCTCATCGAACCAGCGTGCGCCGTAGGCGTTGGCGATGGTGGTGATCAGCGCCATATTCTCGCCCCAGCCGGCCTTGCCGCGCAGGCAGATACCGTACTGTTCCTGGTCGGGTTTGTTGAGTTTGCCAGCGAATTCGCCGATCTGCTCCCAGGTTGGATGCTCGGGCATGGCCAGGCCTGCGTCCTTGAACAGGTCGGTGCGGTAATAGGTCATGGAGCTTTCGGCATAGAACGGCAGGGCGTACAGCGTGCCCTTGACCGACAGGCCTTCACGTACGGAAGGGAATACGTCGTCGAGCGCATAACTGGCAGGGAGGTCCTTCATTGGTTCGAGCCAGCCCTTGGCGCCCCACAGTGCAGCTTCGTACATGCCGATGGTCAACACATCGAACTGGCCGCCCTGGGTGGCGATGTCGGTGGTCAGGCGCTGACGCAGGACGTTTTCTTCCAGTACCACCCAATTGAGCTTTATCTCCGGGTGCTCGGCCTCGAAGGTTTTCGAGAGCTTTTGCATGCGGATCATGTCGCTATTGTTGACGGTGGCAATGGTCAGGGTTTGTGCGCCAAGGCTGACGCTGCTGAGGGTCATGCAGGTGCAGGCAAGCAGAGCTTTTACAGTGGGTTTCATCGCGCACTCCTCTTCTGAGCCCTGGGGGCAGCAGAAGGACAGTTATTGTTTTTGTGTCTTCCGGAGGTAGGAAGAATCTGAGGCTGATTACAGCCCTCAACACACGCGATGACAAATCATTGGTAGCACTTGCACTGATACTATTTTGCACCTGGAAAGATCGCAGGCTACGCCAGCTCTTTGTTGGAGATGGCGCAGCCTGCGACTTTCTTTAATGTCGTCTTACCACAGTTTGACACTGTAACTGAGGACCAAGCGGTTTTCGTTGGTGTCGCGTTGGTAGTTGCTTTTGCTCATACCGTTGCGCCAGCGGGCGCTGACGTTCTTCAGCGGTCCGCTCTGGATGGTGTAGCCCAGGTCGATGTCACGCTCCCATTCCCGGCCTTCGCCGACAAATTTTTTGATCTGCGCCTGATCGCCCTTGGCGTAGCGCGTGGAGAACAGCAGCCCTGGAATGCCCACCGCAGCGAAGTCAAAATCGTAGCGGGCGTGCCAGGCGCGTTCCCTGGTTTGCGAGAAGTTGCTCAGTTGGTACTCGGTGAACAGGTAGGTGTTGCTGCCGTCGACATACGCAAACGGTGTTTCACCGTACTGCTGCTGGAAGCCACCACCGATGGAGTGTCCGGCAATCGCATACATGAAGCGCGTGCTCAACGCGCGGTTGTCGACGGTGCCGGCCAGGCCTGCACCGGCGGCGTCGGCGCTGAAATAGCGGATATCGCTTTTCAGGGTGCCGCCGCCCAGCGCCAGGCTGTGCTTGAGACCGACATAGTGCTGCTGATAAATGTCCTCGAGCTGCGCGTAGTAATAGCTACCCGTCAGCGTTGGGTTGAACCGGTAATCAGCGCCGCCAAAACGGAATTCATTGCTTTTTGCCGAGCTCTTGTAAGCGCCGTTCTGGCTGGTCAGCCCCATCTTTTCGTAGTTGGTCGATTCCCGCTGTTTGACCTGATCGATCTGCCCGCCGCGTAAGGTCAGGCCCTTGATGTCGCTCGAGCTGAGCAGGGCGCCTTCGAAGCTCTGCGGCAACACTCGGCTGGTGTTCGGTTGCAACAGCGGCAGGTCGGGCAGCAAATGGCCGACACGCAGCTCGCTCTTGGCAACGCGGGCCTTGGCGGTCAGGCCTACCTTGGAATAGCTGTCGTGGGCACGCCTGGCGTAACTCGGTTTACCCGGTTCGGCTGTGCTTTCTCGGGACAACAAACCGCTGCCGGAGCGATCCGGGCTGGAGTCGAGCTTCAGCCCAAGCATGCCGAGCGCATCCAGGCCAAAACCGACCGTGCCTTCGGTGTAGCCCGATTGCAGGTTCAGCAGAAACCCCTGGGCCCATTCATCGCGCTTGGACTGACCATCGCCTTCACGGTAGTCGCGGTTGAAGTAGTAGTTTTTCAGGTCCAGCGTGGCCTTGCTGTCCTTGAGGAATTCCGCTTCGGCGGCCATCGGCAGCAGGCTGGTGCCGCCGATCAAGGTCAAGTGCTGCATGAGTCGTGCGTTCATGGTGTTGGCTCCTGTGAGGGCTTGTTGTTGTTTTTTTGGGCATGGCTTCGCCATGGGCGCATTCAGTGGTGTCTGAAAGCGCCCTGGGTGAAGTCAGTAATGACTAAGGTGTGGGCTGCAGGTTTTCGGGTTTTGGTCGCAGCCGGTAGCCGCCGCTTGCCAGTTGTTCCAATGGACTGGCGGCTGCCAGCAATTGGCGGGTGTAGGGGTGCAAGGGATTATCGAAGACCGCTTCGCGGCTGCCGATTTCCACGATATGGCCCTGGTGCATGACCGCCACCCGATGGGCGATGCGTTCGACGGCCGCCAGGTCATGGGAAATGAACAGGCAGGCAAAGCCGTACTGCGCCTGCAAGCGCTCGAACAGTTCAAGGATTTGCTTCTGGATGGTCATGTCCAGCGCCGAAATCGGTTCGTCGGCGATCACCAGTTGCGGGTGTCGCACCAGCGCTCGACCAATGGCCACTCGCTGGCGTTGACCGCCCGACAGTTGATGGGGAAAGCGCTCCATGTACGCTTCCGACAAACCGATATCCACCAGTGTGGTGGCGACACGCTGACGTTTTTGCTCCTCGCTCAGCTCCGGCAGATGGCGCAACGGTTCGGCGAGGGTTTCGCCAATGCGCATCCGCGGATCGAGGGACGAGTAGGGGTCTTGAAAGATCATCTGGCATTGCAGCCGATGATCGCGCTGACCGGCCTTGAGGATATCGATGCCCTTGAAGCGAATCTCGCCGGAACAGGGTTTGACCAGTCCCACCAGCGCGCGGCCCAGTGTGGTTTTACCCGAACCACTGCCGCCGACCAATGCCAGGGTTTCACCCGCAGCGATGCACAGGTTGGCGCTGTGCACGGCGCGCTTGGGCTGCGCTTGACCCCAGAACCGCGCCTGACCCGGATGCTCGATACTGACACCAGTGATTTCCACCAGCGGTTTGTCGGTCGCGGGCAACGCGGCCAGCTCGCCGCGCTTGGGCAGTGCTTCGAGTAATTGGCGGGTGTAGGCGTGTTGCGGGGCCAGCAGAATGTGATTGATCGAACCTTGCTCCACGGCCTGGCCGTGGCGCATGACCACCACCTTGTGGGCGTAACGCGCCACCAGCGACAGGTCGTGGCTGATGAACAGGATCGCCGTGCCTTGCTCGCGGGTCAGCTCCAGCATCAGCTCGATCACGTCCAGTTGCGCCAGGCAGTCGAGGGCGGTGGTGGGTTCGTCGGCAATCAGCAACGCCGGGCGCAGCAGCATCACCGAGGCGAGCATGATCCGCTGGCGCATACCGCCCGAGAACTCGTGGGGATAGGCGCTCAGGCAGCGCTCGGGGTCGCTGATGCCGATGCGCGTCAGCATGTCCACGCAGCGTTGGCGAATCTGCGCCTTGTCCAGGTCGGTGTGCAGGCGCAGACCTTCGGCCATTTGCTCGCCAATGCGGATGGCCGGGTTGAGCGAAACCATCGGTTCCTGGAACACCATGCCGATTCGCGCTCCGCGGATGCCACGCCGTTGCGCACAGCTCAGCTGACTGAGGTCCTGGCCTTCGAAACGGATCGCACCGCTACAGACTTCCATCGGCAGTGGCAGCAGGCCAATCGCTGCGCGTGCGGCCATGGTCTTGCCGCTCCCGGATTCGCCCACCAGCGCGACAATTTCGCCGGGCGCGACAGTGAAACTCAGATCGTTGACCGCCAACGGCCCTTCGGCACCGGCGCGAATCAGCAGGCGGTCGACTTCAAGCAACGGTTTTTGACTGGGCATGATCAACGGCTCATTCGGGGGTCGAGGCGGTCGCGCAAGGCGTCGCCGAACAGGTTGATGGCGACCAACGCCAGGGCAATGAACAACCCCGGGAACAGGCCGAGCCAGGTGGCGTTGGCAATGTACGGGCGGCTGGCAGCGAGCATGTTGCCCCAGGTCGCCGCGGGCGGCGGAACACCCAGGCCGAGGAAGCTCAAGGCGCTTTCCGACAGCAGCGTCCAGCCGAACATGCTGGTGGCGAGCACGCACAATGGCGCGACACAATTGGGGGCGACGTGCCGATACAGCGTGTAGAACTCGCTGTTGCCGATGACCCGTGAGGCTTCGATGAACTCTCGCTCACGCAGCGACAGCACGCTGCCACGCACCACCCGAACCACCGACGGCGTGTAGGCGATGCTCAAGGCCAGAACGATGCCGTACTGGCTGGCCCCGATGATCGCCATCAAGCCCAGCGCCATCAGGATGCCGGGGAACGCCAGCAATGCATCGTTGATCATCATCAGCAGGCGATCGGTCCAGCCCCGCAGGTAACCGGCGAGCATGCCGATCACACTGCCGAAAAACAGCGCCAGGCACACCGTCAGCAAGCTGATCCACAAACTGGTGCGCGCACCAATGATCAAGCGGCTGAGCACGTCACGGCCAAACTCGTCGGTGCCTAGCCAATGCAGCGCCGAGGGGGCCTTGAGGCGCGACAGCAGATCGATTTTCAGCGGGTCGTAAGGTGTCCAGAACACACCGACCAGCGCCATGCTGATCAACAACACCAGCAACGTGCCGCCGATCAAGGCGTTTGCCGGTGGCCAGCGCAGCGGGCGACGCGCGGGCGTAGCGTTCACGGAAAGCAGGGAGACGGTCATAATTTCACCCTTGGGTCGAAGAGTGGATAGAGCAGGTCGACCAGCAGGTTGACCGCCACGTAGATGAAAGTGATCAGCAGCAGGCAGCCTTGCAGCACGGGGTAGTCGCGAGCGTAGATGGCGTCGACCATCAAGCGACCGATGCCAGGCAGGGTGAACACCGTTTCCAGTACCGCGATGCCGCCCAGCAAATTGCCGAGGATCAGGCCGATCAAGGTCCAGGTTGGCGCAAAGGCATTCGGCAGTGCGTGGCGCCACAGTACCGCGCGTTCCGACAAGCCCTTGGCTCTGGCGTGGGCGATGTATTCCAGCCGCAGCACCTCGATGGTGCTGGCCCGGGCCATCCGGGTTATGGCGCCCAATTCCACCAGCGTCAGGGTGACAATCGGCAGCACCAGATAGGTCACGGCTTCAGCGGGGTTCTGGGCGAACGGCACATAACCCACCACGGGCAGCCAGTTGAGCTTGATCCCGAACGCGTAGAGCAACAGCAAACCGAGCCAGAAACTGGGAATCGACAGCAACAGGGTTGCGCCGGTGACCAGCCCGAGGTCCAGCGCGCTGTCCTGTTTCCAGGCCGCGAACAGGCCTGCTGGAACGGCAATCAACGCCGCCAGCAGCACCGCCACCAGCACGATGCTGGCGCTGACCGAGAAACGGTCGAGGATCAGTTCGAGCACCGGTTGTTTGCTGGTGATCGACACGCCGAGGTCGCCACTGAGCACCGACTGCAACCAATACGCGAACTGCACGCCGATCGAGTGATCCAGCCCCAATGCCGCGCGGGTGCTGGCCAGGCTTTGCGGGTCGGCCATATCGCCGAGCATCAGCAGCGCCGGGTCGCCGGGGATGAAGCGGATCAGCGCGAACACCACCACGGAGATCAGCAACAGGGTCGGCACCGACAGTGCCAGGCGTTGAGCGATAAATCGCAACATGATCGATCTCCTAGTCGGCCAGTTTCACGCCCCACAGGCGCGGTTTGGCGATGGGCCAGGAGCGGTAACCTTCGACCCGATCCTGAAAGGCACCGACGGTGCTACCGTTGTACATCACCACCATCGGTACATCGGCAAGCATCTGTTGGTGCAACTGATCGAACAGGGCCTGACGTTTGACCGGTACGATTTCGCGCATGGACTCAAGCATCCAGCCCTGCGCCAGGGGGTTGTCCCAGACCTTGCGGGGTTGCTGGTTCTTGTCGCCCATCACCGACTCGAAGTTCAGCGCCGCGTCGAAGCGCGCCGAATAGGAGAACGCCATGATCTGGTACGCACCGCTCTGGTAGCGCTCCAGTTGCGTGCCCCATTCGAGGGTTTCGATATCGATGTTCAACCCGGCTGCCTGGGCCATGGCCTGGCTCAGTACGGCCATGTCGAACACGCTCTGGTAGCGTTTGTTGGTGATGATTTTCAGCGGCTGGCCGTTGTAACCGGCTTCCTTGAGCAGGCGCTTGGCTTCTTCGATGTTGGCTTTGTAGCCCTGTTTCTGAACGGTTTTGTGGTACGGGCTGGTGTCTGGCACCACCGAGTTGTTGGCGTGGGACGTGCCTTCGGTGAGTGCCTGGACCATTTGTTCGCTGTCCAGCGACAGTGCGATGGCACGTCGGATACGCACGTCCTTGAGCAGTGGGTCGCGGGTCTGGAACAGCAGGGCGTTGAGCGACATGTTGGCGCTGCTGGAGGTCTTGATGCCTGGCAAGGCGCCAAGTTCGTGGGCGTCCATCACCGTGACATCCGGCAGCACATCGACGCCTTTGGATTGCAACGCGGCTTTGGCTGAAGCGGCATCAGGGATGACCATGAAGCGCAGGTTATCGATAAACGCCTGCTTGTTGCCGGTGTAGCCGTCGGTGGCTGTCTCCGGACGGGCGCTGTAGTCGGTAAAGCGTTGCAGGTCGACGTATTGCCCCGGTTTCCATTCGACGAGCCTGAACGGCCCGGTGCCGATCGGTGCTTGCCACTTGCCGTTCGCATCGACGGAGGAGCGGTGCAGGATGCCGGTACCGCCGCAATCGGAACGGGCCATCTGTGCGAGGAACAGGCCATTGGGTTTGTCCAGCGTGAAGACCACGGTCAACGGATTCGGCGCGCTGATGTCGGCGACTTTCGCCACCCCGCGGCCATCGAAGTCTGCAAGACAACGCCATTGGGTTTGTGGGTCGAGATAGCGTTTCCAGGTCCACAGCACGTCGACGGACGTGAGGGCGGCACCGTTATGAAACTTCACGCCGTCACGCAGGGTGAAACGGTACTCCAGGCCATCGGCCGACACCTCGACCTTGCTGGCCAGCAGCGTGCCGACCGAGGCGTCTTCGCGGTAAGCCACCAGGCCTTCGACGATGTGCAGCACCACCGCGTCGGTGTTTTCATCGCGATTGACGCCGGGATCGGTGC
Source organism: Pseudomonas sp. 05N36 (assembly GCF_056397385.1). Classification (NCBI taxonomy): domain Bacteria; kingdom Pseudomonadati; phylum Pseudomonadota; class Gammaproteobacteria; order Pseudomonadales; family Pseudomonadaceae; genus Pseudomonas; species Pseudomonas sp. 05N36. The sequence continues at coordinate 29,917 of NZ_JBFTNH010000001.1, forward strand.
TGCGGATGTCCGCATTGAGGGCCACCCGCAGAGTGCTGGCGGCTTCGGCGCTGAGACTGCCAAGAACGAAACTGCTGAACCCTAGCGTCAGGGCGATACGAGTGAATGTATGCACGGGAGTGATTCTCCATAGGCGGTTTGCGACGGTGAGAGCCGGCAGGCGTCGCAAACCGTTAGTTGTTTATTGTCATTGTTCTTGTCGTGCCGCCCGCAGGGCAGGGTGTCGCGTGAGTTACTTGAGGTAGCGGTTGATGTCGCCCTCCATGGCCAGCGAATAGGCAGTGAATTCGCGGTTCACGGCCGGCAGCGGTGCGACTTCCATCAGCCCCTTGGCCGGACGCATCACCACCATGGCCACGGTGGCCGACAGGTTGCCGGCCATGTTGGAAAGTGGTGGACGACACACCGCCCACGGCGTGCCGAAGTCATCGAAGAAGGCTTTTTTCAGGTGCTCGGCGGTCAATTGCCCGGGTGTTTCGCTGAGGATTTGCCGCACCCGCACGTCGCGATAGAGGCTTTCCGGAACGCTGTTCAAGCCGGCTTCACGCAACTTGCCCAATGCCACCGGGCTCTGCCAATGGTTGGCGTGTACGAGCAACCCCTGTTCGGCCTGAATCGGGAAGACTTCATCCGGGGCGCATTCAAAGTTGATCGCATAGCCGCCAGCGTGACTGAGCATCATGTTGTTGGAGGTGGATTTGGCCGTGGTGGCGACCACCTTGATCGACAGCGCAAAATGCGCGGCCTCCAGCGCCTTGCGTCGAATGAATGGCAGTGGCACGCCGACCTGGGTGTAGTCGCGTTCGGACTCCAGGTAGTTGGCGGTAATCGCGGTGCCGATCGAGTTCAAGCCGTTGCGGGCCAGGCCGCCGGCTTCGGTGAAGGTCAGTACATCCGGGCCGTCTTCGCGCAGGACTTTCAGCACAATGGCGCTCTCGGCACATTCCGCGCGCCAGTCCCAGTTTTGTCCGTGAATCACTTCGTTGGCGGCCGATGCTGTCGGCAGAATCACCGCGCCAGTGCAGCCATCCGGATCTGGCAGGCGAGCCTTGCGTCGGCCCAGCTGGATGATCTCGGTGCGGGCGTTGATCAGCACGATGGCTTCGAAATCGCAGCCTGCACCCTCGGCGATACCGCGCATTTCCTGAGCGTATTCCGGTTCGAATGCTTCGATGCCGGGCACGAACTCATTTGCAAAGCCACGGATGTCGGCCCAGGTGTAACCCATCTTCAGCAGTTGGACAGAGTAGATCTCGATGCTTTTGTGAATGCGCTGACTGACCGCTTGACCGTATTGGAAACCGCGGTCGAAGGGGGTGCCGCTGATCTCGACGAGAGGGAAAGGGGAGTGGCTCATAGTTGGCAATCTCATGTTTTTTGTTTGTGTTGGGTACAAGAGTTGCCGGATATAAACGGGCTGTCAATGCTTTTGGATGACCAATAAAACCTTGCTGTGGGAATCCTACGGCGGGCTATCGGCTGCGTTATGTGCGCAAAGGCCCTGTTTGTCGGTGGTGTAGCGATGTTTAAAACGTGTCGCCTGCTGTGTTGTTTATATTCTGTGTATTTAGCTTTCGTAAAAATCGGAAAGGTCCTGCTTTTTGTACGTATGAGTGACGAAGGACGTTGCCCTGTAGCGCGTGCGGTAAAAACACCGGGCTGTGATGATTTGGTGGTTGTCCGCAGCGTTCCAGTCACGCTAATGTCGCCTGACCCAGGCGCAGGCAGACGATGCGCGCAGGGATGCACACTCATTGTTTGATCGAGGATGGAAATGGAATCCGCAGAAATCCTGGTCCTCCAGGCCAGCTACACCAACCCGATACACGCCGAAGCGATCAGTCTGGTTCTGAATCACTACGCTGAAGACCCGATGGGCGGCGGCACACCGTTATCGGCCGATGTCTTGCAGCAACTGCCCGGCGAACTGGCCAAGCGACCTCATGCGTTCAGTGTCCTGGCGTTCGTTCACGGGGAGCCTGCCGGGCTGGTGAATTGCTTCGAAGGTTTTTCGACCTTTGCTTGCCGTCCACTGGTCAATGTCCATGACGTAATGGTGGTCGGAAAATTTCGCGGGCTGGGCCTGAGCCAGAAAATGCTGCAAAAGGTCGAGGACATTGCCCGTCAGCGCGGCTGCTGCAAAATCACTCTGGAAGTGCTGGAAGGCAACGCGGTTGCACAGGGTTCCTATAGCAAGTTCGGGTTTTCGGCGGGGATGTTCGATCCCGCTCATGGCCGCATGCTGTTCTGGATCAAGTCGCTTTAGAAAAGAACGGCGCTTCTGAGGGGAGTGCACATCAATGCTGCGCAGAAAGCGGGGGCTGGAACCAGCCCCCGAAGAGATTACGGCTTGGTGGTTGAAGCAAGCAACAGGCGCAGTTGCGCGACCTGCTCGAGCAGTCGTTCGCGTTCGGCTTTGAGCTGGCGCAATTCGTCACGACGAATCGTCACGTAGAGAGTCTGTGGGGGTTGTACGTTTACTACGGTGCCCATTGCTCACCTCGCAAATGGCGTGTCACATCGGTGGTCGGATTGCTCTGGAGCCACGGCCGAACCACTGTCGGCGCCGATTCTGGTTTCTTTTTATTATTTATGGAACTTTTTTATTTTTTGCGGTCCCTGTGTCTTCGCCAACGTTTGGGACGTTATCCCTATAGCTCGGGCAAATCGTCCGGAAACTATGTTGCAGCGCTCTGGACTAACCTTAATCAGGCTCATTGCGCTATAACCTTTGGCACACCTTTATTTGTAGTAAGGAGCATCAGCACATGCAACTGGGGATTATCGGACTGGGCCGCATGGGCGGCAACATTGCGCGGCGCCTGATGCTCAATGGGCACACCACTGTGGTCTATGACCGTAACACCGCGTTCGTTGACACCCTGAGTGCAGAGGGCGCCACTGGCGTTGCGGACTTGCCGGCACTGGTCGCGGCACTGGATAAACCCCGAGCGGTCTGGGTCATGCTGCCAGCAGGCGCGCCGACCGAAGAAACCATCGACACCCTGAGCCAGTTGCTGGACGCCGGCGATGTGATCATCGATGGCGGCAACACCTTCTATAAGGACGATATCCGCCGCGCGAAAACCTTGTCGGAAAAGGGCCTGAAGTACATCGATGTCGGCACCTCCGGCGGAGTCTGGGGGCTGGAGCGCGGTTACTGCATGATGATCGGCGGTGACGCTGACGTGGTTGATCGCCTCGATCCGCTGTTCGACGCATTGGCGCCAGGCCTGGGTGATATCCCGCGGACCAAGGACCGGGTTGCCGAAGATGATCGTGCCGAGCGTGGCTACATTCATGCTGGCCCTGCAGGTTCCGGGCACTTCGTGAAGATGATTCATAACGGCATCGAATACGGGATGATGCAGGCATTTGCCGAAGGTTTCGACATCCTCAAGACCAAAGCCTCGGAGAATCTGCCGGAAGATCAGCGCTTTGATCTGAACGTGGCCGATATCGCCGAAGTCTGGCGTCGTGGCAGCGTCGTCTCGTCCTGGTTGCTGGACCTGACGGCCGATGCCTTGGCCAGCGATCCGAAACTCGATGGCTACTCCGGTGCCGTGGCTGACAGCGGCGAAGGTCGCTGGACCATCGAAGCGGCCATGGAACAATCGGTGCCGGTGCCGGTATTGTCCAACTCGCTGTTTGCCCGTTTCCGTTCGCGCCAGCAAAGCACTTATGGCGACAAGCTGCTGTCGGCCATGCGCTTCGGCTTTGGCGGCCATGTCGAGACGCCGAAAAAATGACCTCGATCCGCAAGAAATCCAAGGCACACCCCGCACCACCTACCACGCTGTTCCTGTTCGGTGCTCACGGCGACCTGGTGAAGCGCTTGCTGATGCCGGCGCTGTACAACCTCAGTCGTGACGGTTTGCTCGGCGATGGATTGCGGATCATCGGTGTCGACCACAATGCGATCAGCGACGCGGACTTCGCCAAAAAGCTTGAAGACTTCATTCGCGCCGAGGTGGCCAACAAGGTCGGCCATGACTCTCTGGACCCGGTGCTCTGGGCCAAACTGGCCAAGGGCATCAGTTATGTCCAGGGCGATTTTCTCGACGACAGCACCTATCAGGCGCTCGGCGCAAAAATCGCCGAGAGTGGGACCGGCAACGCGGTGTTCTATCTGGCCACCGCGCCGCGCTTTTTCAGTGAAGTGGTGCGTCGTCTGGGCTCGTCCGGGCTGCTGGAAGAGGGTGACGACGCCTTCCGTAGGGTCGTTGTCGAGAAACCCTTCGGCTCCGATCTGCACACCGCCGAAGCGTTGAACGCATGCTTGCTCAAGGTCATGACGGAGAAACAGATTTACCGGATCGACCATTACCTGGGCAAGGAGACCGTGCAGAACATTCTGGTCAGCCGGTTCTCCAACAGCCTGTTCGAAGCGTTCTGGAACAACCATTACATCGACCACGTACAAATCACCGCCGCAGAAACCGTTGGTGTCGAAACCCGTGGCAGTTTTTATGAGCACACGGGGGCGCTACGGGACATGGTGCCTAATCACCTGTTCCAGTTGCTGGCGATGGTTGCGATGGAACCGCCGGCAGCCTTCGGTGCCGATGCGGTGCGTGGTGAAAAAGCCAAGGTGGTGGGGGCGATTCGTCCCTGGTCCACCGAAGAGGCGCGAGCCAATTCGGTACGCGGTCAGTATGTTGCCGGTGAAATCGCCGGCAAGCCGTTGGCCGGTTACCGCGAAGAACCCAATGTCGCGCCAGACAGCACGACGGAAACCTTCGTTGCGCTCAAGGTGATGATCGACAACTGGCGTTGGGTCGGCGTGCCGTTCTACTTGCGCACCGGCAAGCGCATGAGCGTACGCGACACCGAGATCGCCATCTGCTTCAAGCCTGCGCCCTACGCGCAGTTTCGCGACACCGAAGTCGATGAGTTGCAGCCGACTTACCTGAGGATCCAGATTCAGCCCAATGAAGGCATGTGGTTCGACCTGCTGGCCAAGCGTCCGGGACCTGCGCTGAACATGGCTAACATCGAGCTGGGTTTTGCCTACAAGGATTACTTCGAGATGCAGCCGTCCACTGGGTATGAAACCTTGATCTACGACTGCCTGACCGGTGATCAGACGCTGTTTCAGCGCGCTGACAATATCGAAAATGGCTGGCGCGCGGTTCAGCCGTTCCTCGATGCCTGGAAAGAAGACGCCAGTGTGCAAACCTATGCTGCGGGCGAAAATGGCCCGGATGCGGCTGATCAGTTACTGGCCCGCGACGGCCGCGTCTGGCACAGCCTCGGATAAGCCAGGTATTCATTTACACAAAAAACCTGTGGGAGCGAGCCTGCTCGCGATGACGGTGTGTCAGGCAACATCTAAGTTGACTGACAATCCGCTATCGCGAGCAGGCTCGCTCCCACAGGGTAAGTGTTACAACCAGTAGCTCACCGTATACCAGCCCAGTACGCCCATCACCACGGTGTACGGCAATGCCATCCAGACCATGCGGCCGTAAGACAGCCGAATCAGCGGGGCGATTGCCGAGGTCAGCAAAAACAGGAACGCTGCCTGACCATTGGGTGTTGCCACGCTGGGCAGGTTGGTGCCGGTATTGATGGCAATCGCCAGCGTTTCGAAATGCTCGCGGCTCATATGGCCGGAGATGAATGCCTGTTTCACCTCGGTGATGTAGATCGTCGCCACGAACACGTTATCGCTGATGGCCGACAACACGCCATTGGCGATAAACAACATGCCCGGTTGCTGATCTGCCGGCAGGGACAGCACCCACTGGATCAGCGGCGTGAACAGTTGCTGATCGTGAATCACTGCCACAACGGCGAAGAACACCACCAGCAAGGCGGTAAACGGCATCGCATCCTTGAAGGCATTGCCGATCCGGTGCTCTTCGGTAATGCCGGTGAACGCCGTGATCAAGACGATCACCATCAAGCCGATCAGCCCGACCTCGGCAATGTGAAACGCCAACCCGGCAATCAGAATCAGTGCGGCCGCGCCTTGTACCAGCAGTGCTGCGCGTTGGCGGGCGGTGCGTTCGGCGTTGTCCTGTGCCGCATAGTTGGCCAGCACCACGCGAACGTTGTCTGGCAACAAGGTGCCATAACCGAACCAGCGCAGTTTCTCCAGCAACACACAGGTCGCCAGGCCCGCTACCAGTACCGGCAGCGAAACCGGGGCGACCTTCAGAAAGAAGTCTGCAAAGTGCCAGCCCATTTCATGGCCGATCAGCAGGTTCTGCGGCTCACCCACCAGGGTGCAGACACCCCCGAGCGCGGTGCCTACGGCGCCGTGCATCAGCAGGCTGCGCAGGAATGAACGGAACTGTTCAAGGTCTTCGTGATGCAGGACCGGCAGGTTCTGATCGTCGCTGAATTCGCTGTCCTGCCGCGGATCGTTGCCCGACGCCACGCGGTGATAGACCGAGTAAAACCCTACGGCCGCACTGATGATCACGGCGGTCACTGTCAACGCATCGAGAAACGCCGACAAGAACGCCGACAGAAAACAGAACATCAGCCCCAGCAGTGCCTTGGAGCGAACCCCAAGCAATAGCCGCGAAAACAGGAACAGCAGCAGGTCTTTCATGAAGTAAATGCCCGCCACCATGAACATCAGCAGCAGGATCACCGGAAAGTTATGCTGCAGCTCCTCATACAGCGCTTCAGGCGTGGTCATGCGCAACAGCAGTGCTTCGACCATCAACAGGCCACCCGGCATCAGTGGGTAGCACTTGAGCGCCATGGCCAGGGTGAAAATGAACTCTGCCACCAGCAACCAGCCCGCGGCCACCGGACCTGCCGTCCACAGCACCAGCGGGTTGAGAATCAGGAAGGCGAGAATGCTCGCCTTGTACCAGCGCGGTGAATGCCCGAGGAAATTGTGCGTGAACGCCTGGGCCATTGAGCCGGACATCAGTTGCTCCTTCTATCAAGAAGCGCGCAACTTGCCGTAACAGTCCCGGAAGATCAAGCTCTTGAGTTTCATTATCAATCGGTGATGGCGCACCTGCATCGCAACAATGGCGAAGCACTACCCCAGATAGCGCGCCAATACCGCCCGGTAGTGGCCATCCAGCGAGTAGCCGCTCACCACAATTCGCCCGTCAGCCTGCACGGCCAGTGAGGTTGCCGTGTCCAGGCTACGTCCCAGACGGGTACGAACATAGCCTTGGCCATTGGCGAAGTGGCGATCCAGGCGTCCGTCCGGGAGATACCGCGCCAAAAGAAAATCCGCTGCAATACCACCAACGGTTGCACCGACACTTAGCACCCGGCCATCGGCGAGAACCTGAGCCGCTGTCCATTGGCAGCCGCTGTTACCTATTTCGATGAGCCGCGCGTGACCGCTATTGCAATGAGTGTCCGGCCGTCCATTTTTGCGCACGATCAGCGACAGGCATTGCATCGGGTCGCGACTGCTACCGAAACACTGCAGGCGCCCATCCGTTTGCTCGATCACCTGACTCACCTGGGCGCTGCGGCCCTGAATCTTGAAGCTTAAAAAACCGTCTTCAGCAAAGTCTTCGTCCAGCCGGCCGGTGCTGTCGAAGCGTGCCAGCAAACCTTCCTGCGGCAGATTGATGGAGCCAGCGACCACAATCTGACCATCCGCCTGCACCAGGAGACTGCTCAGCCAGGTATTCATCAGCAAGTGCCTGACCATGACAAACCCATGGCCGTTGAATGTCTCGTCCAGCGTTCCGTCCGGATTGAGTCGTATCAGGATGCCGACGTGGTCCGCGAATTCGTAGTGATGGTTGGCCAACAGCAGGATTCGACCATCGGCCTGCACCTGGAAGTCGCAGGCTTCGGCCCCCGGCACGCCTGGCGGTAACCAGTCGTCACGCAGGCCCCGGGACAGATCACCGGGCAAACGCACGATCTGTACCCCCCGGTCGCCAAATTGCAGGACCGGGCGTCCATCCGAGTCAAACATAGCCAGTGCAGGGAGCGTACGGTGGGGGCTTTCGTAATGCAGACCGGATAACAGGATTCGTCCGTCGGAGAGTTCCTTGACCTTGCCTCCTGTGGCTTCGAAGCCGCTTTCGAACTGTCCGGTAATGCTGCCGTCCATGCCGAAGCTCCGATCTGCTGAGCCATCCTCAAGTAAGCGGGCCAGCCCATAACAGTAACCGTCCCAGGCTCCGACCTTGGCCACGACCAGCAAGCGGCCCATTGAATCGACCGCGACATCGTTGGCCATGCTCGAAAGGCTGCCCGCGAACTGCAGCCAGGCCTTGCCGGATGATGCAAAACTCGAGTCGAGTTGTCCCGCTGTGCCGAGCGGGGCTGCGAAGGCAAAAGTGTTATGGATGGGCATGTCGCATCTCCTTGCGAGTCGACCGGATCCAGAACCGTGGAGGAAGACTTTGAAAGAAATATTCAATCCCGAATTGATGCAATGTACAACGGTCAGGAATAACAGACGGAGCGTCGTTCTGTGCCAGAACAATGTCTTTGCGAACCGGCGAAAAGTTGGTCTGGCGAGTACGACCGTCTATCGCAATAAGGCATCAACCGAGAGGGTCGAAGAAGAGCGGATATCTTGAGATGTATCGATAAAAAAGTGCGGATCACGGGGTAGTGATCCGCACTTTTCGTTTACTGCGGCATTGTCCAGGATTGCAACTGATAGCCTTCTTCGCTCAATTCGGCGCGAACCTGTTCCAGCAAGGATGCAAGTTGGGCCGGGTCGGTATAGGCGCTGCTCGGGATCTGTTTGCGGCCGATAGGGGTGCTGGTACGGTCGATGACGGTCAGGCTGAGTTCGCCGGTGCCGTCCTGTGGAGCCCAGGCCACGCATTGGAAGGGGGTAAATGCGCGGTCGGCAATCAAAAGAGCTTCGTTGATACGGAGCGGGGCGTTCATGGGGGTCTTCTCTCGTCTGTGCCCAATCAAGTGATGTGCCGTCGGTTGGGCTTACCGTTCGGCTGGTTACTTGTACTGATGCGCGCAATGGGGGGGCGGGTCACACACATTCAAAAGAATTTTCAACTTTCTTTTATAACGGCAGCGGCAAGGGGCGCATTGAAAGCTGGATGAAAGGTTCAAGCGTGTCGGGGAGCTAATAAGGGCATGTTTTATAACGTAAACGACGTTGACCTTATTATTAAACGATACAAGGCCGCGTCAAGATCTTGCTAACGTTACATTCACGGGCGCCAAACGACTGTTTCTAATAAATTTTCCAATTTTTGGCGCCAAGGAACAGTCATGATCGAAACGCCCGCATTGCGACGTTTGCTAGTGGTTGATCCGTGTGACGACTGCCATCGCTTATTACCCGGCCTGCGTACGATCGGCTGGGATGTCGACAGTTGTACCCTGGAGAACGCTTCCCATCGTTCCTGTGATGTCGGCCTGCTGCGCCTTAAACCTGTTCATTTCGAGCGTCCTGAAGCCGTCAAGGAACTGATCAGCCGTAGCGGCACTGAATGGATCGCTGTTCTCAACCAGGAGGTCCTGCGGTTGCAGAATGCCGGCGATTTTGTCTGCGAATGGTTTTTCGATTTCCATACCTTGCCGTTTGACGTCTCCAGAGTTCAAGTAACCCTTGGGCGGGCATTCGGCATGGCGCGTTTGCGCGGTCAGGGCACGATTCACGTCCACCAGCCCGAACACGAACTGCTGGGCGATAGCCGGCCGATTCGTGAACTGCGCAAATTGCTGAGCAAATTGGCGCCTACCGAGTCGCCGGTGTTGATTCGAGGGGAAAGTGGTACCGGTAAAGAGCTGGTCGCCAGAACCTTGCACCGTCAGTCGCAACGCCACAGTAAACCGTTTGTCGCGATCAATTGCGGGGCGATTCCCGAGCATCTGATTCAGTCCGAGCTGTTTGGTCACGAAAAGGGCGCTTTTACCGGTGCACACCAACGTAAAGTCGGACGCATAGAAGCAGCCAATGGTGGCACCCTGTTTCTGGATGAAATAGGTGATCTGCCCCTTGAACTGCAAGCTAACCTGTTGCGTTTCCTGCAGGAAAAACACATTGAACGGGTGGGTGGCAGTCAACCGATTCCCGTGGATGTCCGGGTCTTGGCAGCCACTCACGTGGACCTGGAAGCTGCGATCGAGGCCAAGAGTTTTCGCGAGGACTTGTACTACCGGCTCAACGTCCTGCAGGTGGTCACTGTGCCGCTACGCGAGCGTCACGGCGACCTGGCTTTGCTGGCCAACCATTTTTCCCACTTCTACAGCCAGGAAACCGGACGTCGGCCGCGCAGCTTCAGCGAAGACGCGCTGATTGCCATGGGCAAGCACGACTGGCCGGGCAATGTCCGTGAGCTGGCGAACCGGGTGCGCCGTGGGTTGGTGCTGGCGGAAGGCCGGCAGATCGAGGCGCGGGACCTGGGGTTGATTGGTCAACAGGTGATTACCACACCAATGGGCACCCTCGAAGACTACAAGACCCGCGCCGAACGCCAGGCATTGTGCGACGTATTGAACCGCCACAGTGACAACCTCAGCGTAGCCGCCCGAGTACTGGGCGTTTCCCGGCCGACTTTTTACCGATTGCTGCACAAGCACCAGATCCGCTAGGGCGCGGAGAAACGAAAAGGCCCGCTGCGATTGACGTCGCAGCGGGCCTTTTCCTTGTGTGGCGTTTAGAAGTAGTACGGGAATTTCAGGCTGAAGGAGAAGGCCGGTGCGTCCTGGGTCAAGCCGATGGCGAGGTTGGGGACTATCGTCAGTTTGTCGGTTGCCGCCATGGTCAGGCCGATGTTGAAGTTGGCAGCGTTGTAGTCGCTGTCCGGAATTGATTGCCAGTCCTGGCCGCTGGGTTTGACTTTGCTTTTGCGGGCGAATTGGTCGGAAAACGAAAACGACATACTCATTTTCTCGTTCAAGGCAAACGCAATGCCGGCGCCGATCTGCCAGGAATCTCCGAGTTTCACGTCTCCCGGGACGGTGGAATTTACAGTGGGGCTGATATCGCTGAAGGAATCCTGCATGTTGTAGGTATAGGACAGGCTGCCGAAGAGCACGGCAGGGTCGAAGGTCTTGACCAGCGAGATACCCGGGGTAATCGACCAGACACCGTTGCCGGTAGGGAGTGACTGAGGTACCGACAAATTGTCGTTGCCCGGGTCCTTGATCAGCTTGATTCCGTACGGATTTTTGCCGGTCGGCGCCTTGATTCGCAGAGTGGCGACTGCGTCGGGCAGGTTTTCCGATTCATCCAGGAACTTGTAGGCAATACCAAAGTTGACATCGCCTATGGTCGGATCGCGCTTGACGGTGGCGTCGGATGAGACCGGGGCTGCGCCTCCTGCACCACCAGAAGAGTATGTCGATTCTCGATAGACGACCGGAACGTTGATGTCGAACTGCCAACGTTGCGCCACGTTGTAGCGGCCTGTCAGGTCCAGGGTCCAGTTGTCGGCCTTGATGCGGTCAATGTTGATGTTGCCGAGAAAAATCGAGTCAAGGGCCAGAAAGCCATTGAGCACCAATGCACGGGTGTCATAGTGGGTATAAGTCATGCCCGTTTCGAAACTGAACTTGCCACCACCGAAGAAGCCGCTGGCTTCGTCATACAGGTTGGACACGCTTTGCGCAGGTCCCGAGTCGTCCTTGAGCGACTGCCCATACGAACTGGTCCCTGGGGCACCCGTGGCCACGGTCTTGGCGCCTGCGGTCTTCTCGGCAGGGGAGCGGGTCAGGCGCTTGGGAGCAGGTGTTGCTGGTGTTTCTTCGACTTGTTTAACGCGCTGCTCAAGTACCATCAGCGCGTTTTGTTGTGCTTCGTAACGCTGTTTCAGCTCCATGAGTTCTTGTTTTAAGGCTTCTACCTGGGGGTCCGGTGCTGCTTGCAGCAAAGTGGCCGGGACCAAGGTACTCAAACAAACGACAGCTCTGAACGTAAAAGATCTGTGCATGGGTTTGTCGTCCCTTCTGACTACATTCGATGAGACTCAGCGTAGATCAGTATCCTAAAGTGCGTAGTCCTTTTAGTTGGTCCAGACTGCAGTCCAGCGCCCCGACGGTCGGCAGGTTATTGCGCAGGACAACATTGAGGGACGTCAGGTTGTTCACCTGGTTTCCTCCGCCGAGCAAGGTCGCGTTCTGCATCAGGCCGCCCTGGGCAAGGCGTTGCACGGTACTGCCCTGATTGTTGTTGGCCTGGATGTTCAACTGCACGCCAGCGTTACTCGACGACATACTGAAGGTGCCGGCACCGTTGGACGCAGACAGGGTCGTACCGGCGGCCAATGGCTGGCCCTGGGTATCCATTTGTGGTGCCTGGTTGGCTTCTTTGACGTCGATGGCGACATTGTTGTAGGCGCTGTTGTAGTCGCCAGCGGCGCGCACGACCTGGGTTACGCCCTGGGTGGTGCTGAGGCCGGCGCCGCCGCTGACATTGCCGGAACCCTGGGAGACCGGTGAACCATCACCTTTCTTGTCGATCATCGACACATAGAACTGTGGCTTGATGGTCGATTCCTGAATCTGCATCGAGGAGGTTGCCCCGATCACTTCGCCGCTGGCATTTTGCCAGGTACTGGTCATGACAATCCCGAAGCTGATGATCCGGCCCGGCATGACATACCGGCCGCGAAGGGTCGCCAACTCCTGATCCTTGAGTTCAATCGGTTTGAACGTGAGTGCTTGTGTTGGCAGGCTGGCGGCCAGGCAAACGACGGCCAGCCAGTATGGAGTCTTCATTGGATACTCCCGGAGCTTCGTGCTCCCTTGTCATTAGAAAAAGTCGCTCTGGATGAATCCGAAATCCATCAATTCCGTGTCCCGCACCGGGCTGAAGGTGTTGATGCGGTTCTTGGCGGTCAGTGGCAAAGGTGGATCGCGCAAGACGTTGGTCTTGTCATAGCCCTGGCCTATGACGGCGAAGATGATGCCGTTCCAGCCTTTGACAAAGTCGTCGAACTTGAAGCGTCTGTGACCGAGTACCGGATCACCGATATACACCCAGTCTTTCTCCGCTTTTTGCATGACCACGAAGTGCTTGTAGCCGCGGATGTCCATGAGCACGATCACCGGAATGGCGACGCTCGTCAGAGTTTCCGGCGTTACCCGATAACCACGGGCCCGCATGCCGATACTTTCAACGTAACGCTTCATGTCGAGCATGGAGAAGCCCTGGACGCGGACCAGATTCTGGTCAGCGTGAGCCAGCATGCCTTCGATGATTTGTGCCTCGGTTACGTCCAGCCAATAGGCCTGGCGCAATACGGTCGCCAGGGAAGCTGCACCGCAACTGAAGTCGGTTTTCTGTTGGACCAGGTCGGCAAATTTGCGCTCACGCATGCTTTGGACCGGTTTGAAAACGACCGCTCCGCCGGGCAAGACGGAAAGCGGCATTTGTCCCGCTTCGCTCAGGCCAGCCAGAAAAACCAGGAACGCCAGGGCGAAAATGCGCATGATCGGTAGCCCTCGTGCAAGAGTGAAAAAAAGCCCCCCGAAGGGGGCTCTCCAGGCTCTGGAGCTAGGTTTACAGGCAGGTTCTGCAACCGGATGCAATGGACAGCGAGTTGCTTTGCTGGTTGCCAGCACCAGCAGCCACGTTGACGCCCAGGTTGCCACTGCCACCATTCACCGAACCGTTCAGGTTGGCAGTGTTGGTCACAGGGTTTGCCCAGCCAGTTGGGGTCAGCACTTGCCAGGACACGGTGTTGCTCAAGTCAAAGGCGCTGGACTCGCTGAAGCTTTGCGACTTATCTTTCGATTCACTGCCAGAAGCGGCGAACGATGCGCTGCCAGATGCGTCGCGCGATGCACTGCTAGATGCGCTGCGCGATGCGCTGCTCGATGCGCTGTGCGATTTGTCGATCGATGCGGCGAGGGATGCGTCGATATCGGCGTCGAAAGCCGCGCTGCTGCTGCTGGTGTGCCAGCCATGAGTCCTGCTGGCGCTAACATCCACGTCCACGTTCACATCCAGATTAGCTTTCACAGCAGCATGCGAAGCAGCGGCGCTGGCAGAGGCGCTGGCAGAGGCGCTGGCAGATTTCGTAGCTTCGTGCGTAGCAAAGGCGGTATCCAAACGCTTGGTAAAGTCCGAAGCAGAGTGCGATTTGGATGCCTCTGTGAAAGACTCATGACCGCTGGCTGAGACGGTACGCGACAGTGTATCCACGCGGTATGTCCGATCGGCCCCGTTTTCCACCCTCAGGCCTGGGCCTGATTGATCGGCACTCGCGGTTGCAGTAGCGTGCTTGCCGCCAGACACAGCGATCGCCATGGTGTTTTTCTGTTGGTTAAGGTCGCCAGCAGCCATGTTGATGCCCATGTTGCCGCTGCCGCCGTTGGCCGAACCGCTCATATTGGCGCTGTTGTTGGTGGATTGGTTGTCGACATAGTTGTTGCTTTGGGTTTGGGTGACCTTGGCGGTTGCCGCCACAGACCCAAAGACAAACGAGCCGTCACCGCTGGCAATGGCGGCAGCGTTGTCTTGTTGGTTGCCGTCGCCTGCTGCAACGTTGACACCCACGTTACCGGAGGCGCCCGTGGCCGAGTTATTCATGTTGGCAGTGTTTTTAGTCCCTTCATTGCTGATGTAGTTGCCAGTGCTGGTTTGTTTATCTGTGGCATTGGCAGTGGCGCCGGCATTGGTGGTGTCTTTTGGATTTACCTGATGACGATGATGATGCTCGTCATCACGCTGGCCAGCTTGTACAGCAATAGCCATTACCGCAGCGATTGCGAAAACCAGAGGCTTGAGTGCCATTGAGGGTTTCATGCTGATTCTCCGTACTTTATTTTTAGGTTAAGTGTTGTTTTTTTACCTTTTGGGTCAATCCGCGACCCGTACGCTCAGGGTGTTGGCCGTTCGGTTTCCCACCCCGGCGCTCTGATTCAACTGGATCACCCCACGGCTACCGGTGAAGGCCTGGTCGCTGATAGCGACCTGGCGATGGCCAGGAGTAGGATCCGTTGAATCGGAGCTGTTGAGCAGCGCCACGTTCTGTTGCTTGAGGACGCTGTCGTCGATACTTTGCGGCGTAGCACTGATGCTTATCCGCAGGGCGTTGGCTTGCTGATTGCTGGCGCCCGAACTCTGGTTGACCCCCAGTACGCCATTGCCGTTACTGAAGGCGTTGCCTTTAATGGCTGACTGGGCATCGATCCTGGGATCGACCTGAGTACGCAACCGTTGGCGAATCTGCGTGGTGGCGCTGGCGTCGGTGTCAATGGCGATGGCACGGGCGTTGGCCTGTTGTTGCTGATCCCCTGCAGCCTGGTTGACCGAGAAGTTGCCCTGGTACTGACTGCCGGAGTTGTCGATGGTGGCCATATCGATGACAGGCGGTTGGGCAAAGGTCGGCGCACTGCAAAACATGGCCAGAATCAGCAGAGTGCGATTCATTTCATCGTCCCCCCGATAACATTCAGACTGCCCAGGCCTTGCTGGATGGTGCCGTTGATCCTGTTGGCAACACCGTTGCCGGAGCCTGCGGAATGTCCTGCGGACAAGCCGGGCAGCTGTGACTGACCGTTGATGTTGCCGCTCAGCGTGCCGGTGGCTTGATTGATCGTGCCGGCGATGCTTGCACCGCTGCTGATGCCGGAAATGTCACTGTCCGACAGTTCATTGGTTGCACTGATGACTTGTTTGGACGGGTTGGCATTGACGGTCAGGGGGTTGGGGTCGGGAACCATGGGGCGGCGAGTCGCGTTACGCGTTTGTACTTCCCGCTGGATGACAATGATCCCATCGGCGGCCTGGACAGGCAGACTCATGACAGAGCTGAACGCACATCCGATCAGCAAGAGGTGGATAAAGCCTTTATCAATTGTCTCCACGTCGGCACTCCCTCTTCTTTTTTTGCGCTGGCTCTGGTCAGCGTTGTGAAGGAGAGAGCAGAAGCTGTGCCGCTTTTTATTTATTGATTTAATTCAATACGTTATGGGGTAGGGCAGGCAGGGGGATGTTTGAGCTGTATCAACCGTGAGACAGTGCCCGCCATCGCGAGCCGGCCTCATTGGTCGAAAAGCTCTAAATCAAGTGTTTGCGGGCGAGTGTACCAATGACTTAACAGTCAGCATGACAAGAGGATGAAGGCCGTTGATAGGGCTGTTACACGGCACTGGAGTGTTTCAAGAACGGACACATGCCCCCTCAAATACAGGTGCTTTCACGGCGTTAGCAATTGCTCCACTGCCGCAAAGGCCTGACGACGGCGCTCGGCCCAATCGCCGTTGATGACCTGCAGTCTTTGCTGGTGTTGTTCCAGCCAGGCTTTTGTCGCGTTGAAGAACGCCAGGCGCTGGTTCAGATCCGGTTGGCAGCGTTGGCCGTCATCCGTCCAGTCCACCACCTCAGGGGAAAGCAACAAGTGCAAGTCATAGTGCCTTGCCAGCAGCGCGTCTTCGATCCAGGCGGGGCATTCGCCAAACAGGGTTTGGCTCCACAACACATTGCTTAACAGGTGCGTGTCGAGAATCAGCAGCGCGGGGCGCTGGGCTCGGGCGCTGTCTTCCCAGGCCATTTGACCACGGGCAATCTGCGGGATATCGGCAAGGCAGGTATCACGCGGGTTCTGTTCGATGAAGTAACGTACGTATTCGCCCACCAGCAACCCACCAAAGTGGCGTTGAAGCTCTGCCGATAACCAGCTTTTGCCACTGGACTCCGGGCCGGTGAGTACCAGGACCTTCATGCGCGCAACGCCGGATCGGCCTGCCATTCGCGCCAGCCTTGCACGGCGATCAGCGTAAACAGGCCATAGAGCGCAGCCGTCAGGTACAAGCCCTTGTAGATAAACAGCCCGACGAAAATCACATCGACGGCAATCCACAGCGGCCAGCATTGCAGGCGTTTTTGCGCCATCCACAATTGCGCTACCAGACTGAAACCGGTCAATGCTGCGTCCAGCCAAGGCTGCGCGGCATCGGTCCAATGAGCCATGGCCGCGCCCAGCAGCAAGCTGCCGACAGCACCGACGGCCAACCCTGCCCACATCGAGCGTCCATCCAGTTGCGTGACTTGCCGTCCATGTTGCGCTTCGCCGGCACGGGTCCATTGCCACCAGCCATAGAGCTGCAAGCCGGCGTAAATCACCTGCAGCAGCATGTCCGAATACAGCTTTACCTCGAAGAAGATCCAGCTATAGAGCAGCACCATGACCAGTCCGATCGGCCAGCACCAAGGGTTCTGTTTGACCGTTAACCAGACGGCAATCACGCCGAGTGCGGCGGCAAACAGTTCAAGCCCGGACATGGCGGATCCTTGGTGAAGTTGAAAAGGGCGCCGATTGTAACGCAGGCGGCCCTAATGCCAGTCAGTCAAGTGAACGCAAGGTTCGAAACAGCAACGATCGAATGTGGGAGCGAGCCTGCTCGCGATAGCGGTGGATCAGTCGACATTGGTGTTGAATGTTATGCCGTCATCGCGAGCAGGCTCGCTCCCACAGGGGCGGTGTTTCACCGCAAGGTGTGTCTACACCCGAAATTGCTTGAGCAGGCCATTCAACTGTTCACTGAGTTCCTTCAAATGCACACTTGCGACGCTCGACTGCTCAGCAGCCAAGGCGGTGCTGTGGGACAAACCAGCGGCCTGGGTGACGTTCTGGTTGATATCCTCGACCACATGCGCCTGTTGCAGGGTTGCACTGGCAATCGAGGCGTTCAGGCCGTTGAGATTGTTCAGGGCCTGGCCGATCGCGCTCAGGCTGGCACCCGCCAACCCGGCCTGTTCAATGGTCAGTTGCGAGGCGCGGCTGCTATCGCCGATCACTTTGACTGCCGCTTCGGAATGGCTCTGCAAGCGCTCGATCATCGACTGGATTTCAGCCGTGGATTTTTGTGTGCGCTGTGCCAGCAGCCGGACTTCATCGGCCACCACGGCGAAGCCCCGTCCCTGCTCACCGGCACGGGCCGCTTCAATGGCCGCATTGAGCGCCAGCAGATTGGTCTGTTCGGCGATCGAGCGGATCACTTCGAGCACGCTGCCGATCTGTGTGCTTTCGGTGGCCAGGGTGCGGATCACCTCAACGGCTTGATCGATGGTGCTCGACAGTTGATCGATCTGCTGCAAGCTCCCATCGATGTTTACTTGTCCCTGTTGTGCCTGCGCTTGTGCATCGCGCATTTCGCTGGCGGCGTGTTCGGCATTCCTGGCCACGTCCTGCACGCCATAGGTCACTTCATTGATCGCGGTCGCCACCAGTTCCATTTGTTGGGACTGTTGCTGGCTGCGCGCCTGGGCCTGGGCCGCATCGTTGCCCAAGTCGCTGGATGACTGCCCCAGGGCACTGGCGGACAGTTGCAACTGAGTGATGACCCGACGCAATTTTTCCGTGAAGGCGTTGAAATGCTGCGCCAATTCGGTCACTTCGTCCTGACCGTGAGTATCAAGGCTACGGGTCAGATCGCTTTCGCCGCTGGCGATATTGGCCATGGCGTGCACGGTTTCCTGGAGTGGGCGCACGATACTGCGCGCAATCAGGATCACCAGCAGTGCCATAAGGACAGCAATGGCGAGCCCGACGAGCGATGTTTGCCACATCTGTGCGTAAAACTCGGCCTGCATGTCATCGATGTACACACCCGAACCAATGACCCAGCCCCAGGGCTCGAAGAGTTTCACGTAGGAGGTTTTCTGGACCGGTGTACTGGCGCCCGGTTTTGGCCAGCGATAGTCAACCATACCGGCGCCCTTGGCCTTGGCGATGGCCGCCATCTCGTTGAACAACGCGAAGCCGTCCGGATCCTTGATCGCGGAAAGGTTCTGGCCTTCAAGTTTCGGATTGGTCGGGTGCATGACCATCACGGGCGTCAGGTCGTTGATCCAGAAGTAGTCGTTCTGGTCGTAGCGCAATCCGCGCACCACGCTCAATGCCTGTTTCTGCGCCGCTTCGCGGGTCAGGGTGCCGGCGGTTTCCAGGTCGTGGTAGTAGGCCAGAATGCCGCTGGCTGTCTGCACCACATGCTGGGTTTTCTGGGCCTTGGCCTGATAGAGGTCATCGTGGATCTGCTTGAGCATCAGCACACCCAACGTCAACAGCATCAGCACAGCCACAATCAGGATGAGCCACAGACGGCGGCTGATCGACACACTGCGCAAGCTATTCATAACCGTGTTACCCCGTTTTTTGTTCTTGTTCTGTCATAAACGACCGCCTGCATTCAGGCACGTTTTTGCTGTTGAGCCTATCCGACTCAAGTCCAATTACGGCGCAGCGTTATTCAGGCATGTCTGATAGGATTTCGGCCGCATCAGCAAAAACCTGAAATTGCGCTGATTTTTCATGGGGTTTTTACGGTTTCACGTGAAGATCGTGCGTGTTGCCATTGGGTGACGCTGATCGCAGTGGACGCTTGAATTTTATTAGCGAGGCATGCCTTGGAGGCATCGTTTCATTGGGGGATTAATGGATTTTTGGACCGCCGTTCAGGCTTTGATTCTTGGCGTTGTAGAAGGACTGACAGAGTTTTTGCCCATTTCCAGCACCGGGCACCAGATTATCGTCGCGGATTTGCTCAACTTCGGTGGCGAACGCGAGAAGGCATTCAACATCATCATCCAGCTCGGGGCGATCCTGGCCGTGGTCTGGGAGTTTCGCCGCAAGATCCTCGACGTGGTGACGGGGCTGCCAACGCAGCGCAACGCTCAACGGTTTACCGTCAACCTGTTGATCGCTTTCATGCCGGCCGTGGTGCTGGGGGTGATCTTCGCCAATATGATCCACAAATACCTGTTCAACCCGATCACCGTGGCAACGGCGCTGGTAGTGGGCGGGGTCATCATGTTGTGGGCTGAGCGTCGCGAGCACAGCGTGCACGCCGAAACCGTCGACGAGATCACCTGGAAAGACGCCCTGAAGGTCGGTTTTGCCCAGTGCCTGGCAATGATTCCCGGCACTTCGCGCTCCGGTTCGACGATCATCGGCGGCTTGTTGTTTGGCCTGTCGCGTAAAACCGCCACGGAGTTTTCGTTCTTCCTGGCCATGCCGACCATGGTCGGCGCCGCGGTGTACTCCGGCTACAAGTATCGCGACCTGTTTCAGGCCGCTGACCTCCCGGTGTTCGCCATCGGTTTCGTCACTGCGTTTATATTCGCGATGATCGCGGTCAAGGGCTTGCTCAAATTCATCGCCAGCCACAGCTACGCTGCGTTTGCCTGGTACCGGATCGTGTTCGGTTTGTTGATCCTGGCGACCTGGCAGTTCGGTTGGGTCGATTGGGCGGCGGCTACATCATGATTGAGCCACGCAATGGGCGCGGGATTCAAAACCCGCGCCTCAAAGGCCTGGTGTTCCTGGTGCTGTGCGCCTTGCCGGCAATTGGCTCGATGCTTATGTGGTGGCGCGGGATTTCGCTGATTCCGCTCGTGGCCTATGGGATTGTCAGCCTGCTGGCGTTCCTCCTGTACTGGCACGACAAGCGCAAGGCCCGGGCAGACAGCTGGCGTACACCGGAAAACGTGTTGCACGCAATCGAACTGGCCGGTGGCTGGCCGGGCGCCTTGCTTGCCCAGCAAGTATTTCGGCACAAGACCCGCAAAGTGTCCTATCAACTGGTGTTCTGGATCATCGTGCTGCTGCATGAGGTGTTCTGGATCGATCAGTTGTTTCTCGACGCTGGCCTCTTCAGGCTGTTTTAAAGCAGCAACCCGACCTGCACGCGCTTGGGCAACTTGCTCACCACCAGTTGGTGAGAACGTTGCAGCAAGCCTTGCAGCTCCTCGGCGCCAAGCGGGTAGGGCGTTTGCATGATGATCCACTGCGCCCTTGCCAGATAGGGCGCAGGCCCGATGCCCGGGCGATCGACGTGCCCCAGAAACAGCTCTTTATCGACCTTGAACGCCAATGACTCACCCCGCAGGTTTTGCAGGGCAAACATCTTGTTTCCAGCAACTGAAAACACCCGCACGCCACCCCATTTGTAATCCTCTTGCGCGCCGGGCAGTGCCAGGCAGAAACGCGCCACGTCTTCTTCAGTCATTGGCTTAACCTTCATAACAATCGATCCCCGCAGGCTTTGAATGATTCGGTCAAATGGTCGATCCAGGCGCGCACCGCCGGCAGCAAACCGCGCCGATGAGGGTAAACCGCCAGCAGCCAACCGCCAGGCAGTGACCACTCGGGCAACAACTGCACCAGTGAGCCGTTTTCCAGTTCCTCTTCGCAGTACATCATCGGCAGCAGGGTGAAGCCAAGACCTGCAAGCACGCAGGCTTTGCGCACGATGAAATCATCGATCCCGAGCCGTGCTTCCAGCGTCAGGTCATAGCTCTTGCCTTGAGCATCGATCATGCGCACGTGCACCATGCGATCGGCCTCCAGAGCTCCGAGCACCGGCACCTGCTTCAGGTCTTCCGGGCTGTTGATGGGATGCTCGCGTATAAAGGCCGGACTGGCGATCATCACCATTTGCGCCTGGCGCAAACGTCGGGTGACCAGCAGCGGGTCTTCATCACCCAGTTCTCGCACTCTCAAGGCGACATCGATGCCTTCGGTCACCAGGTCGACCCGGCGGTTGAGCAATTGCATCTCCAATTGCACTTGAGGGAAACGTTCCAGAAACGAGCTGATGACCGATGGCAAAAATTCATGCGCCAGCCCAACGGGGCAGGAAACCCGCAACCGCCCTCGGGGTTCGCTGGACATGCTGGCGACGGCCTCGTCAGCCATTTCGGCCTCCAGCAGCATTGCCTGGCAATGGCGCAAATAGCGCTCGCCGACGGCGGTCAGCTTGAGCTGGCGGGTGGTGCGCTGGAGGAGGCGGGCACCCAGACGCTCTTCAAGTTCGGCAATACGCCGCGACAATCGCGACTTGGGGATGCCCAACACGCGCCCGGCAGCGGCGAAACCACCGGCTTCGACGACTTTGGCGAAGTAGTAAAGGTCATTGAGGTCTTGCATGGCGCCACTCGATTGTCCTATCAGTGGGACGAACTATCGCATTGTTGCTGGCTAATCAGCTATTGGTTTCGTCTGTAGGATTGTCCCCATCAGATCGCCCGGTGGCGATCCTCACTTGGAGATCCCACATGAAACTCTTGCACATCGATTCGAGCATCCTTGGCGACAACTCTGCTTCCCGTCAGCTGAGCCACAGTGTCGTCCAGGCCTGGAAAAACGCCGAGCCAACTGCCGTGGTGACCTACCGCGACCTGGCCAGCGATGCCATCAGCCATTTCTCTGCCTCGACGCTGGTCGCTGCCGGCACCACCGCCGAGTTGCGTAACGCCGCACAACAGCACGAAGCCGAACTCAGCGCTTCGACCCTGGCTGAATTCCTCGCTGCCGATGCCGTCGTGATCGCCGCGCCGATGTACAACTTCACCATTCCGACCCAGCTCAAGGCCTGGATCGACCGCATTGCCGTAGCCGGCCAGACTTTCCGCTACACCGAAGCCGGCCCTGAAGGCCTTTGCGGCAACAAGAAAGTCGTGGTGGTGTCGACTTCTGGCGGTATGCACCTGGGCCAGGCGACTGGCGTAGGTCATGAAGAGTACTTGAAAGTCATGCTGGGCTTCATGGGCATCACCGACATCGAGTTCGTCCGCGCCCATGGCCTGGCTTACGGTGACGACGTTCGCAACAAAGCCATGAGCGACGCTCAGGCGCACATCAGCGAGCAATTGTTCGCTGCCGCGTAAGGCTTGCGTAAAGAGTTAAATAGCTCAGGCAATACCCACTAGACTCTGTATTCTGATCGTCGTAAAACGATCGGGGTACGGAGTCTTTTTGTATCTGTTTCAAAAGCGCTGTCGTTTTAGTTGTTGGCCCAGGTTATGCAGTCTCGGGTTATCGGCCCCGTTCTGCGTAGACCTTGAAAAAAGTGGCAAACACCGACACAAGGCTCTAAGTCCAAGGGATTGGCGGAAAACGGGTATTCCAATCGGGTAACAAGGTGGGGCATCCCATGATGCGTCTTTGTGCAATGTTACTGATTTGCCTGCTCAGCAGCCTGAATTCAGTGCAAGCCGCGCCTGCGCCGCACCCTCATTGGAGCGTTGGCTACCATGAGCTGACGTTTCTCGATCCGCTGGATTCACAGCCCATGCGGGCCATCGCCTTTTACCCGTCGACCGGCATCGAGCATTCAAGCAAGCTCGAGGGTTATCAAATCCAGGCGACCGAAGACGCAAGGGTTGCGATTGGGCGCTTTCCGATGTTGATGCTCTCCCACGGCAACATCGGCACCCCACTGGCGTTGCATGACCTTGCCACATCGCTGGCACGCAAAGGCTTTGTGGTGGTGGCGGTAATTCATCCCGGCGACAACTCCAAGGACCACAGCCGCCTCGGTACGCTAAGCAACCTTTATGGCCGGCCGATCCAGATTTCCGAAGCCATCACCGCCACCCTGGCCGATCCCATGCTGTCGCCGTTCGTCAATCCCGACGAGGTCGGGGTGATCGGCTACTCGGCCGGTGGCGAAACGGCGTTGATTCTCTCGGGCGCCACACCGGACCTGAATCGTTTACGCCTTTACTGTAAAGAACGCCCTGACGACGGAGACGCCTGCAGCACCAATGGTGAACTGATTGTTGACCGCGATGATTTGCAACCCGTCGCTGACCCACGGGTTCACGCGCTGTTACTGATGGCGCCATTGAGCCTGAAGTTCGGCCGTCATACCTTGGCCGGTGTGCATGTGCCGGTGCTGCTCTATAGCGGCGATGGCGACAAACTGGTCGCCCTCGATAAAAACGCTGCGGCGCTGGCGCGCAAGCTACCCGTTGCTCCGGATTTCAAACTGCTGGCCGGGGCCGGGCATTTTGTGTTCATGGCACCGTGTACCCAGGAGCAACTCGCGGCGATGCCGGCCTTGTGCACCGATGCTGACGGCGTTGACCGCGCGGACATTCACCGCAACCTGATCTCCGAAGCCGGGCGCTTCTTTGCCCAAACCCTGAGCAAGCCGAGCGGGGCGGGGATGCAGACGGCTGACCAGACGTTGCCGTAGGCACCAGGGGCTTACGACGGGCTGAGTGCTGAGCGACGTTTCAGCAGCAAGGTCAGCCCCAGTCCGGTGATCGACAACAGCGCGGCGCGGAAGAAAATCCACGCGTACCCCAGGTTCAGCGCCACTGCACCCATCAATGGCCCGGCAATCGCCAGTGCCAGATCGAAAAACACCGCATAGGCACTCAAGCCTGCGCCACGGCTGCTGCTTGGCACTTGCTTGATGGCCTCGACACCCAATGYCGGGTAGACCAGCGACAAACCGAACCCGGTCAGCCCGGCGCCAATCAACGCCACTGCCGTTGAAGGCGCCAACCAGAGCAGGCCCAGCCCCAGGGTTTCGATGCTCATGCAGGCGACGGCCGAGTTGAACCCGCCAAAGCGGTTGATGCTGGAGATAAACAGCAGGCGCGAGAGGATGAAACAGATGCCAAAGACCGTCAGGCACCAGGCCGCCCCGGTCCAGCCGCGACTGATATAGAACAGGGTAATAAAGGTGGTGAGCGTACCGTAGCCAATCGAAGCCAGACTCAGGCTGGCGCCAAAGGGGGCGACGCGCCCGAACACCGCCCAAAACGGCAACCGCTCACCGCGAATGACCGGCACCGAGGGTTTGTTGCGAATCAGCAGCAGCGCCGCCAGCGCCAGTACCGAAAGTGCAATCCCAAGGCTCACGAAGCCCAACTGACCGACCATCACCACACCCAGTGGCGCACCAATCGCAATCGCGCCATACGAGGCGATGCCATTCCAGGAAATCGAGCGGGCGGTGTGCTCGGCCCCCACCTGACCCATGCACCAGCTGATGGTGCCGACGCCGATCAGACCTTGGGCAATCCCCAATAACAATCGACCGCCGATCAGAATCATCAGGCTCAGCAACGGCAGACTCTGCAACAAGGTCGACAGCAACGTCAGCACGCCACTGAGCGCGATCCCCAGCAACCCGTACACAATCGCCCGTTTGGTGCCGATGTTGTCAGACATACGGCCCGCCATGGGCCGGCTGAGCAGGGTGGCCAGGTACTGCGAGCCGATGGTCAGGCCGGCAATGACAGCGCTGAAACCCAGTTGCTCATGGACATAGCCTGGCAACACCGCAATCGGCAGACCGATGCAGAGGAACGCGACAAAGGTATAAAAAACAATGGAGACGATCTGCAGGGTGATCGCCATGGAGCTGGCGGGAGGCGTTTGTGGCGCAGACATGAGAGCTCGTTCGCGGGCGGGCGGTTAGAGAGCTGCATCATGGCGCGGGCCTGAAATAAAAGGAAGCAGGCTAACGGTTGTTTTCAGAGGAAGGGTTCCTTTCATACCGCCATCGCGAGCAGGCTCGCTCCCACACTGGATCTGTGTCTGACCACACTGTTGTGATCAACATAGAACCCATGTGGGAGCGAGCCTGCTCGCGATGGCGTCAGTTCAGACAACGCTTAGTTCAGACCCAACTTCCCACGCAGGGTCGACAAGTCTTCCGCCAGGGTATTGACCGGGCCGACCAGTGCCTTGCGGTCGTTTTCCTTGACCTTGTCGTAGGTCTCGAAACCGCCGCCAGCAGTTTTGTACTTGGCCAGAATCGTGTTCACGCTGGCGAAGTTCTTGTCGACTTTGGCGACGAAGGCCTTGTCCTGTTTCTCGAGTTGCGGACGGAACAGGTCGACGATTTTCTTCGCGCCGTCGATGTTGCCCTGGAAGTCATACAGGTCGGTGTGGCTGTAGCGGTCTTCTTCGCCGGAGATCTTGGTGGCAGCGACTTCTTCGAGCAATGTAGCGGCGCCGCCCACGACTTTTTCCGGCGGGAAGGTCAGGCCGGCAACGCGGGTTTGCAGGTCTTTGACGTTGTTATTCAAACCATCGGCCAGATCACCAAGGCCCTCGGTGGTTTTCTCGGAGAACAGGCTGTATTCGATGCGGTGGAAACCGGTGAAGTCTTCAGCCTTGACACCTTTTTCGTGGTCGTTGACGCGTGAGTCGATGGACGCATCGAGGTCACTGAACAGTTCGGCAATCGGCTCGATCGACTCGTAGTAAACACGGGTGGGCGCATAGAGTTTTTGCGCGGTGGCCAGGTCACCTTTCTTCACCGCATCGGTGAACTGCTGGGTGTGGCTGGCAAACCCGTCGAGCTGCTCGGTGACGTAGATTTTGTAATCCGAGATCGGCCCCACCAGATCCAGCGGCGCTGTGGCGGCGAAAGCCGACAGTGGAGCGTGGAGCAAGCCAAGGGCAACCAGCAAAGCGAGAGGCGACTTTTTCATGGGACTTTTCCGTGAGTTTGTTGTGTTTAGGGGTTAAGCCGTGGTTTTCGGGTGTGTGGCATCGAGTAATGAACGACCGATGAAGTCTTTTTCACCGGTTACTCCTGGCAAGGTGAAGAAATAGCCGCCGCCGATGGGCTTGAGGTATTCCTCCAACGGCTCGCCGTTGAGTCGGGTTTGCACGGTGATGAAACCGTTGTGCAGATCGGCCTGATAGCAGATGAACAGCAAACCCATTTCCAACTGACCGTTTTTGCTCACGCCGTTGGAGTAGTTGAACGGCCGACGCAGGATCAGGTTGGCCTGGGTCGCGGCAGTACGCGGGTTGGCCAGGCGGATGTGCGCGTCCATTTTGGTCAGCTTGCCGTGAGGGTCTTTGGTGTAGTCCGGGACCTGGCTTTCATGGCTACCGCCGATGGGCGCGCCGGTACTTTTGACCCGACCGAGAATGCTTTCCTGTTCTTGCAGCGGCGTGCGGTCCCAACGCTCGACGAGGTTGCGGATAATCCGCACCGCCTGATAGCTGCCATTGGCCGCCCAGGCCGGCTCATCGCTGCCCGGTTGCACCCAGACAATCTGCTCCATGGCTTTCTTGTCGTTGGAATCGGGGTTGGCCGAGCCGTCACGAAAACCGAGGAAGTTGCGCGCACTTTGCGCAGGTGTTCCAGGCTTGGCCGGCGCTTGCGGCGGTACGCTGCCTTCCTGTTTCCAGCGCACCAGCAGCAGGTCCGGCAGGTTCTTCACGATGTCGCGCAAGGCGTGAATGTTGGTGTCGGCAGTGTTGGCGCAGAACTGCAGACTCAGGTCGCCGTGGCAGAGCTCCGGTTGCAGTGCATCGTTGGGGAAACCGACCATGCGGATCAATCGCTTGGGCTTGGCGCTGGCCAGGCCGAAACGCTCGTCGAACAGCGATTCACCCACCGAGACGGTGATGGTCAGGTTGTCGGGTGTTACCACCGGGCCAAGAATGCCCGAGTCCACGGGTGGGAACTTCGGGTCGACCTGAGCCACCGGGCCGCCGGTCATCAGGAACGCAATGCGCTGGTTCAGCGTGCGAAACAGCCGCTCGAGGTCTTCGCGATCGGTGGCCAATACGTCGAACGACACCAGCATGCCGCACGCCGGGCGCGGCGTGACGATGCCGGTCTGGTGCTGACCATGGAAGTCATGGCGATCCTGGGTTTTGTCGCTGTTCGGTGCTTCAGTGACTTGCGCCGGGCTGGCGGCCATCGCCGGACAGCTCAACGTGCTGCCCGCCAACGCGACACCGGCGGCGCCCATGCCCAACAGTACGCGGCGACGCTGGGCATTGATCTGATCTAAATCGTTCATCTGAATAGGGTCTTCTGCTTATAGGCCGGAGAGGCCAAGGGCGGGATCGATTCCATCGAGTGCATCGGCCAGAACCTTGGCCTTGTCGGTGAGTCGTGCGCGCTGAGCGGCGCCGACACTGTCGTAACTGCTGTAGCCGTCTTTGACTCGCAAGCCATTGAGTTCGGCATCGAGAGCGTGAGTTGCCGTGTCCAATCGAGTCAGTAACGCGGCGGCAGGCTTGGTCAGTAACGGACGCAGCAGATCGACCACTTTGCGGGTGACGTCCAGGTTGGCGGCGAATCCGTTGAGGTCGATGTGGCTGTAACGTTCTTCTTCACCGCTGCTGGCGCGTACATCGGCCATGTTGCGGAGATTGCGGGCGACGATGCTCACCAGTTGTTCTGGCGGCAGCGATTGAGCCAACAATTGCTGTCTGAGTTCGGTGACATCGGCGACCAGACGCTGGGCGACCGGCGCCAGACCGTCGATGTTTCGTTGCTGGAACAGCGCGTATTCGAGGCGGTGGAAGCCGATGAAGTCCGGATCCTGCTCGCGCTGTTCAAAGTAATCGGCGCGAGCATTGATGACCTTGTCCAGCTCCGCCAGGCGTTGCGCCGCCGGGGCGAGGCGTTGATAGGCCACGCGGGCCGTCACGTAGAGTGCCTGGGCCTGACCCAGGTCACCGGCGTCGATTGCCTGTTGCAATGCGGTGACAGTGTTGATCAGTGCGGTGCCCTGGCTGCTCAGGTAAACCCGAAACTCCGACAAGGGACCGATAAACGCCACCATCGACGGACGTGCCTGCGCCGCAGCATCGGATGCGGCGGTAGGTGTCACATGCAGCGTGCCGCGCGGATTGCTGAGCAGGCCGCAGGTAATCGCGTAGTCTCCGGGCAACAGGTTGGCGGTGACCACCTGACTCAGGCCGGGAGCGATGTTTTCCCGTTCTACAAGCACCAGCACACCGTCGAGGACTTCCCATTCCACGGCGCGATCCGAGTGGTTGACGATGCGAAAGCTGCTGTGGCCCGCCGGGACGCTCAGCGCATTTGGCTCGCAACTGTGTGGATTAATGGTGACGGTGATCTCGTCGTGGTTGACCTGGCGCTTGGCCGCGGCCATTTGCGACGCGTAGTAGAACAACCCGCCAGCGGCGATCATCACGATCACCGAACCGGCCACCGCCCAGCGCAGGGCGCGGGGAGGCGAGGTCTGAAGAGGGGCCTGGTTTGACATGAATGCCCTTAATGGCTGGAAACAGAAGAAGGTGGCGTGGCGGCTGGTTTGGCCGGCGCGCCAGCCGGGAGGAAGAACATCACCAGCGCGACCAGCAGATAAATCAGGTAGGCGCCCAGTGTGCTGACAGTCGGTGCATCCTGATAACCGAACATGCCGGCCAATACCGAACCCAACGGGCCATCCATCGGCAGGGTTGCGCTGAAATCGAAGAGCACGGTTTGCAGGTGATTCCACAGCCCGGCTTCATGCAGTGCGCGCACTGAGCTTGCGAGAATGCCGGCCGCCACCACCAGGATGAACAGCCCGGTCCAGCGGAAGAACGCCGACAGGTTCAGGCGCATGCTGCCGCTGTAGATGAGGAAACCGATGACAATCGACAGCGCCAGGCCGAGCAGGGCGCCGACAGGCGCTCCCGGACCTTCGCTCTGCTGGAATACCGCGAGCAGGAAGAACACGGTTTCCAGGCTTTCCCGGGCAACGGCGAAGAACACCATGGCGATCAGCGCAGTGACCTGGTGTCTGGAACCGGCCATCGCGTGATCGAGGGAAAGGTGCAGCGAATGTTTGATCGAGCGCGCCACTTTGCGCATCCAGAACACCATGGAGCTCAGAATGCCGACTGCCAGCAGGCCGATGACGCCCTCGAAGAGTTCCTGTTGTTTTTGCGGGAATTCAGCGCTGACCAACTCCAGGCCACCGCCCACCAGCAGGGCCAGCGCGACGGCGAGGAAAACCCCGATCCACATGGCGGGCATCCATTGGCCGCGTCCGGTTTGCTTGAGATAACTGGCAATGATGCCGACGATTAACGCCGCTTCAACGCCTTCGCGCAGCATGATCAGAAAGGGAACCAGCATTCAGCACCGCGTCATCTATAGAGTGGAAGCTAATTTGTAACATAATGATACTCATTACTAAATAGAGGTGATTGTCATTTGCCTGAACGGCAGCTGAACGAGTCAAAATATCGATGCCTGCGCTAAGATGGCCGACAAACAAAAAACAGGGTTCACCACGTTCAATGTCGGAAAAAGACACCATCTCCATTCATCTGGTGCGCGAAGCACTGCTGCAAAGCTGCGAGTCGAGCGCGGTAAGCGTTGAGGTCTTGCTCAAGGTCGGGATTGAACCGCGCTTGCTTGATATGGCTGATGCGCGTGTTCCGGCCACGGCCTATGCGCGGCTGTGGCGACTGTTGGCGCGGCGCATGGACGACGAGTTCTTTGGCATGGACCCGCGCCGATTGAAATCCGGCAGTCTGGAGTTTCTCTGTCGTTGCGCCATGGCCCAGCCGACGTTGGCCGCAGGATTGACCGCCGGGCTGGGGTTTCTGTCGTTGATGCTGGAGCGTATGCCGGCGCAGCTGGTTCATCAGCAAAGCCTGGCAGAAATCGTCCTGCTCGAAGACGACCAGGACCCGCGTCGCGCCTTTACCTATTTCACCTACTGGATGATCGTCCATGGGGTTGCCTGCTGGCTGGCAGGCCGACGGATACCGATTCTGGCCATCGAACTGCGCTGCGCGGAACCGGACTTCTGCGATGACTACAAGGTGATGTTCTCCGAGAACCTGCGCTTCGACCGACCGCGCACCCGGATGATTTTCTCGGCGGATTGCCTGGACCTGCCGATCAAGCGCAGCAGCGACGAGCTCAAGCGCTTTTTGGCCCATGCGCCAGCCAATATCCTGGTCAAGTATCGCGACCCGCAAAGCCTCGCCAGCCGGATCAAACACGATTTACGGCAACTGCCCGCCGAACAGTGGCCGGAAACCGACAGCCTGGCCCAGCGCCTGTGTATGTCCGCTTCGACGCTGCGTCGACGCTTGGCGGAAGAAGGGCAAACCTATCAAGGCTTGAAGGACAGCGTGCGCAAGGAGCTGGCGATTGTCTGGCTGGCAGAACCTTCGATCAGCTTCGCCGAGATCGCCACGCGGCTGGGGTTTGCCGATGCCAGTTCGTTCTATAAGGCGTTTCGCAAATGGTCGGGGTCCAATCCCGGGCATTACCGTAGCCTGATCCTCAACGAAGCCCACTGATCCAGACCCTGCGTTGATACGGCTGGCCTGCTCGCGATGACGTCCATCCAGACACTACATCTGTTGAATCTTGGCCAAACCAGTCACGCAACTTGAAAGCTTTGACCATTGTCCCGCGCCGCCCGCGGAGCGAGTATTTCCTGGATTTTTACGGTTCCCCCAACCTAATAAAAATACAGAGGGATTCTGGCAATGCGCGATTACCTGTCTGCGACTTCACAGTTCAACTATCAGCACACCGTCGATGCTGCGCTCAGCGGCTCGTTGACCGCACTCAACGCCTGCGTTGAATGCTGCGACCGTCATGCGATACCCGGGCGCATTGCCTTGTTCTGGGAGGGTCGCGACGGTGCCAGTGCCACGTACACCTTCAACGATCTGCAGGACAAAGCCGCGCGCTTTGCCAATTTCCTGCTGGCTCAGGGCGTGAAGAAGGGCGACAAGGTCGCCGGCCTGTTGCCACGCAACGTTGAATTGCTGATTGTGGTCTTCGCCACCTGGCGCATCGGCGCGGTCTACCAGCCGCTGTTTACCGCCTTCGGCCCGAAAGCCATCGAACACCGCCTCAACAGTTCCGGCGCCGCGGTGGTGGTGAGCGACGCGGTCAATCGTCCAAAGCTCAATGACGTTGCCGACTGCCCGACCATCGTCACCGTCGGCGGCCCGAAAGGCCAGGGCATCGTCCGTGGCGATTTCAGTTTCTGGGCTGAACTGCCCAACTATTCCGCTCAATGTGAACCCGTGCTGCTGGACGGCGAAGACCCGTTCCTGCTGATGTTCACCTCAGGCACCACCGGCCCGTCGAAAGCCCTTTCGGTGCCGCTCAAGGCCATTGTCGCGTTCCAGAGTTACACCCGCGACGCAGTGGACCTGCGCCCTGAAGATGCGTTCTGGAACGTCGCCGATCCGGGCTGGGCTTATGGCATCTACTTTGGTGTGACCGGACCGCTGTCCATGGGCCATCCGATCACCTTTTACGATGGCCCGTTCACCCTTGAAAGCACCTGCCGCGTGATCAACAAATATGGCATAACCAACCTCACCGGCTCACCGACCGCGTACCGCTTGCTGATCGCCGGCGGCGATGAGTTCGCCCGTTCGATCAAAGGCAAACTGCGGATTGTCAGCAGCGCCGGCGAACCGTTGAACCCGGAAGTGATCCGCTGGTTCGCCGACAACCTCGGCGTGATCATCCACGACCATTACGGCCAGACCGAACTCGGCATGGTGCTGTGCAACCACCATGGCCTTGAGCATCCGGTCCACGTCGGTGCGGCAGGGTTTGCCTCGCCCGGTCATCGGATCGTGGTGCTGGATGAGGCCTATAACGAATTGTCGGTCGGTCAGCCGGGGATTCTTGCCATCGATCGCACGCAATCGCCGATGTGCTGGTTTGCCGGTTACGAAGGTGCGCCGACCAAGGCTTTCGTTGGCAACTATTACCTGAGTGGCGATACCGTCGAGCTGAACCCGGACGGCAGCATCAGCTTCGTCGGCCGCAGCGACGACGTGATCACCACCTCCGGCTACCGGGTCGGCCCGTTCGACGTGGAGAGTGCGTTGATCGAACACCCCGCCGTGGTTGAAGCAGCGGTGATCGGCAAACCGGATCCGGAGCGCACCGAACTGGTGAAAGCCTTCGTCGTGCTCAGCGCGCAATACCGTGCTTCACCCGAGCTTGTCGAGGAGCTGCGCCAGCATGTGCGCAAGCGATTGGCGGCGCACTCATACCCGCGTGAAATCGAATTTGTCAGCGAATTGCCGAAAACCCCAAGCGGCAAATTGCAGCGCTTTATCTTGCGCAACCAGGAAATCGCCAAAGCTCAAGAGGCCACGGCGAAGAACGTTTCAGCTTGAATCCAAGGAAACAATGATGCAGATCGAAAACAAGGTTTTTCTCGTCACCGGCGGTGCGTCGGGCCTGGGCGCGGCCACGGCTGAAATGCTGGTGGGTGCCGGTGCCAAAGTCATGCTGGTGGACCTGAATGCCGAAGCCGTCGCGGCTCAGGCAAAACGGCTCGGCGCGCATTGCGTCGTCGCGGACATCAGTCAGGAAGCAGCGGCAGAAGCAGCGGTGCAGGCAGCGGTCGCAGCCTTTGGTGGTCTGCACGGGCTGGTCAACTGTGCCGGTGTGGTCCGCGGCGAGAAAATCCTCGGCAAGAACGGTCCGCACGCACTGACCAGTTTCAGCCAGGTGATCAACGTCAACCTGATCGGCAGCTTCAACATGCTGCGCCTGGCGGCTGCGGCGATTGCCGAAACCGAAGCCAATGAAGACGGCGAACGCGGAGTGATCATCAACACCGCTTCGGTGGCGGCCTTCGACGGCCAGATCGGCCAGGCTGCTTACGCCGCTTCCAAAGGCGCGATTGCCAGCCTGACCTTGCCCGCCGCCCGTGAGTTGGCGCGCTTCGGCATCCGGGTGATGACCATCGCCCCGGGCATCTTCGAAACGCCGATGATGGCCGGCATGACCCAGGAGGTTCGCGACTCGCTGGCTGCTGGTGTGCCGTTCCCGCCACGCCTTGGCAAACCGGTTGAGTACGCCGCGCTGGTCAGGCATATCATAGAAAACAGCATGCTCAACGGCGAGGTGATCCGTCTCGACGGTGCCTTGCGTATGGCCGCCAAATAAGGAGTATTTGTCATGACAATGTCCCACGATCCAATCGTTATCGTCAGCGCCGTCCGCACCCCGATGGGTGGTTTTCAAGGTGAACTGAAAAGCCTCAGCGCGCCACAACTGGGCGCTGCTGCGATCCGCGCCGCCGTTGAGCGTGCCGGTGTGGCCGCCGACGCGGTAGAAGAAGTGCTGTTTGGTTGCGTGCTGTCCGCCGGCCTCGGCCAGGCTCCTGCTCGTCAAGCAGCGCTGGGTGCAGGGTTGGACAAGTCCACCCGTTGCACCACCCTGAACAAAATGTGCGGTTCGGGCATGGAAGCCGCCATCCTGGCCCACGACATGCTGCTGGCCGGCAGTGCCGACGTGGTGGTCGCTGGCGGGATGGAAAGCATGTCCAACGCGCCTTACTTGTTGGATCGTGCCCGCAGCGGTTACCGCATGGGCCACGGCAAAGTGCTGGACCACATGTTCCTCGACGGCCTCGAAGACGCCTACGACAAGGGCCGCCTGATGGGCACCTTCGCCGAGGACTGCGCCGAGGCCAATGGCTTCACGCGTGAAGCGCAAGATGAGTTCGCAATCGCTTCGACCACCCGCGCGCAACAGGCGATCAAGGACGGCAGCTTCAACGCTGAAATCGTTCCGCTGCAGGTCATGGTCGGCAAAGAGCAGAAGCTCATCACCGATGACGAACAACCACCGAAAGCCAAACTGGACAAGATCGCCAGCCTGAAACCGGCGTTCCGTGACGGCGGCACCGTGACGGCGGCCAACTCCAGTTCGATTTCCGATGGCGCGGCGGCATTGCTGTTGATGCGTCGTTCAGAAGCTGAAAAACGTGGCCTGAAACCGCTGGCAGTGATCCATGGTCACGCAGCCTTCGCTGATACGCCGGGGCTGTTTCCGGTGGCACCGGTGGGTGCGATCAAGAAGCTGCTGAAGAAAACCGGCTGGTCGCTGGATGAAGTCGAGCTGTTCGAAGTCAACGAAGCCTTCGCGGTGGTCAGCCTGGTGACGATGACCAAGCTGGAAATCCCCCACAGCAAGGTCAACGTCCACGGTGGCGCCTGTGCGCTGGGCCACCCGATCGGTGCTTCAGGTGCGCGGATCCTTGTGACCTTGCTTTCGGCCTTGCGCCAGAAAGGCCTGAAGCGCGGCGTCGCAGCGATCTGCATCGGCGGCGGTGAAGCCACGGCCATGGCCGTTGAATGCCTGTACTAAGGAATCAACATGCTACCGACTGACGAACAACTACAGATCAGCGACGCGGCCCGGCAATTTGCCCAGGAACGGCTCAAGCCGTTCGCTGCCGAGTGGGATCGCGAGCACCGCTTTCCCAAGGAAGCCATCGGCGAGATGGCCGAACTGGGCTTCTTCGGCATGTTGGTGCCGGAGCAGTGGGGCGGTTGCGACACCGGTTACCTGGCGTACGCCATGGCCCTGGAAGAAATCGCCGCCGGCGATGGCGCCTGCTCGACCATCATGAGCGTGCACAACTCGGTGGGTTGCGTGCCGATCCTCAAGTTCGGCAACGACGATCAGAAAGAGCGCTTCCTCAAGCCGCTGGCCAGCGGTGCCATGCTCGGGGCCTTCGCGCTGACCGAGCCGCAGGCCGGTTCCGACGCCAGCAGCCTGAAAACCCGTGCCCGCCTGAGCGGCGATCACTACGTGCTCAACGGCTGCAAGCAGTTCATTACCTCGGGGCAAAACGCCGGGCTAGTGATTGTCTTCGCGGTCACCGACCCGAGCGCCGGCAAACGCGGG
This sequence comes from Pseudomonas sp. 05N36, assembly GCF_056397385.1. NCBI lineage: Bacteria > Pseudomonadati > Pseudomonadota > Gammaproteobacteria > Pseudomonadales > Pseudomonadaceae > Pseudomonas > Pseudomonas sp. 05N36. The sequence goes on from NZ_JBFTNH010000001.1 coordinate 65,002, forward strand.
ATCAGCGCCTTTATCGTGCCGACCGATTCACCGGGCTACAAGGTTGCGCGGGTTGAAGACAAGCTCGGCCAGCACGCCTCGGACACCTGCCAAATCCTCTTTGAGGATGTGAAGGTGCCGGTGGCCAATCGTCTGGGCGAGGAGGGCGAAGGCTACAAAATCGCCTTGGCCAACCTTGAAGGCGGACGTGTCGGGATTGCTTCACAGTCGGTCGGCATGGCCCGCGCCGCATTCGAAGCCGCCCGCGATTACGCTCGCGAGCGTGAGAGCTTCGGCAAGGCGATCATCGAGCATCAGGCAGTAGCCTTTCGACTGGCTGACATGGCCACGCAAATCGCCGTCGCCCGGCAGATGGTGCATTACGCCGCCGCCCTGCGTGACAGTGGCAAACCGGCGCTGGTGGAAGCCTCGATGGCCAAGCTGTTCGCCTCCGAAATGGCCGAAAAGGTCTGCTCGATGGCCTTGCAAACCCTCGGTGGTTACGGTTACCTGAGCGACTTCCCGCTGGAGCGGATTTACCGCGACGTGCGGGTTTGTCAGATCTATGAAGGCACCAGTGATATTCAGCGCATGGTCATTTCGCGCAATCTTTGAGAAGGAACGCTTACATGAGCTACGAAACGATTTTGTTGGAAGTCCAGGGTCGCGTGGGTCTGATCACCCTCAACCGCCCGCAAGCCCTGAACGCCTTGAACGCGCAGATTGTCAGCGAGCTGAACCACGCGCTGGACGGTCTGGAAGCCAATCCGGAAATCGGCTGCATCGTGCTGACCGGCTCGAAAAAAGCCTTTGCCGCCGGTGCCGACATCAAGGAAATGGCCGAGCTGACCTACCCGCAGATCTACCTCGACGATCTGTTCAGCGACAGTGACCGGGTGGCCAATCGACGCAAGCCGATCATTGCGGCGGTCGCCGGTTTTGCTCTGGGCGGTGGCTGTGAGCTGGCGTTGATGTGCGACTTCATCCTGGCCGGCGACAACGCCAAATTCGGTCAGCCGGAAATCAACCTCGGTGTGTTGCCGGGCATGGGCGGCACCCAGCGCCTGACCCGTGCCGTGGGCAAGGCCAAAGCCATGGAAATGTGCCTCAGCGGCCGCCTGATCGACGCGGTTGAAGCAGAGCGCTGCGGCATCGTTGCGCGCATCGTACCGGTGGATGAGCTGCTGGATGAAGCGTTGAAGGTCGCCGCGCTGATCGCCAAGAAGTCCTTGCCGATTGCAATGATGGTCAAGGAAAGCGTCAACCGCGCCTTTGAAGTCAGCCTGTCCGAAGGCGTGCGCTTTGAACGTCGGGTGTTCCATGCGGCGTTTGCCACACAGGACCAGAAGGAAGGCATGGCGGCGTTTATTGCCAAGCGCGAGGCGCAGTTCGTCGGTAAGTAATGTAGCGCTCTCACCGACCTAATCGCGAGCAGGCTCGCTCCCACAGTGGATCTCTGGTGTTCATGAGATCCCTTGTGGGAGCGAGCCTGCTCGCGATGCTTTTAAGGGGTTAGACCAAGTAGTTCTTGAGCTCCCGCGCAATCACCATCCGCTGAATCTCGCTCGAGCCTTCGTAAATCTGCGTGATCCGCGCATCGCGGTAATAGCGTTCTACCGGATAATCTTCCAGATAGCCGTAGCCGCCGTGAATCTGTATTGCGGACGAGCAGACCTTCTCAGCCATCTCCGAGGCAAACAGCTTGGCCTGTGAGGCTTCCGACAGGCATGGCTTGCCGGCGCTGCGCAACCGCGCGGCATGCAGGATCAGCAGGCGTGCGGCGTTCAGCCGGGTGTGCATGTCGGCGAGCATGTTGGCGACGCTTTGGTGCTCGATGATCGGTTTGTCGAACTGCACCCGGTCACGGGCATAGGCCAGCGCCGCTTCGAACGCTGCACGGGCGATGCCCAGCGCCTGCGCGGCGATGCCGATGCGACCGCCTTCGAGATTGGACAGGGCAATCGCCAAACCCTTGCCGCGCTCACCCAGCAGATTGGCTTCGGGGATCGTGCAGTTGTTCAGCGTCACCGCGCAGGTGTCGGAAGCGCGGATACCCATCTTGTGTTCGCTGCGGTCGACAATAAAACCCGGTGTGTCGGTTGGCACCAGGAACGCCGACAAACCTTTCTTGCCCAGCTCCGGATCGGTCACGGCAAACACAATCGCCAGTTTTGCCCGTCGACCGTTGCTGACGAACTGCTTGGCGCCATTGATCACCCACCGGCCGTCGCGCAGTTCGGCGCGGGTGCGCAGGTTGTGCGCTTCGGAACCGGCCTGCGGCTCGGTCAGGCAGAAGCAGCCGATGGCCTGACCGCTGGCCAGGTCCGCCAACCAGGTCTGTTTCTGTTCTTCAGTGCCGTAGTTGAGCACCGGCCCGCAGCCCACCGAGTTGTGGATGCTCATCAGGGCGCCGGTGGCGCCGTCGCCGGCAGAAATCTCTTCCACCGCCAGCGCGTAGGCCACGTAGTCGACATACGTGCCGCCCCATTCCTCGGGAACCACCATGCCGAGCAAACCCAGCTCGCCCATCTTGGCCACCAGCGCATCATCGATCCAGCCGGCTTTTTCCCAGGCCTGGGCGTGAGGGGCAATTTCGCCGCGGGCAAAATCCCGGGCCATGTCGCGGATCATCACTTGTTCTTCGGTCAATTCGATATCGTGCATGGCTCAGCTCCCGCTCTGGTCAAAACCGCTGAAGAAACTCGCAACCTGCTTGGCGTCCAGCGCCTGCACGGTCGGAGGGTTCCAGCGTGGGCTCTTGTCTTTGTCGATCAGCAAGGCGCGGACGCCTTCGATCAGGTCGCCGCGTTCGAACCACTGGCGATCGAGGTGCAGTTCGAGGGCGAAGCAGTTTTCCAGGCTCAGCTGACGGCCGCGACGCAGCATCTCTAACGTTACACCCATGGCCAGCGGTGAACGACTGTCGAGTAAATCGGCAGTGGTCATTGCCCAGTCGTGGCTGTCGGCAACCGTAACGCTGCGCAGTTGCTCAACGATGCTCGGTACATCCGGCAGGGCGAAGAAGTGGTCGATCGTTGGCCGCAATGCCTGCAACGGAGCATCGGGCAGTTGTTGTACCGCGAGTTTAGCCAGCAGGCCTTGCAGGTCCTTGAGCGGGGTGTCGTGCCACTCGAGGCTGTCGAGGCGTTGATCCAGTTCGGCAAGTTTCTGGCTTTCCAGGTACCAATCGGCCAACCCGCAATACAGCGCATCGGCGGCGCGAATCTGCACGCCACTGACGCCAAGGTAGATGCCCAGTTCGCCGGGAATCCGTGGCAGGAAGTAGCTGCCGCCAACGTCCGGGAAGTAACCGATCGCCACTTCCGGCATTGCCAGGCGGCTGCGTTCGGTGACTACCCGCAGGTCTGCGCCTTGCACCAGGCCCATGCCGCCGCCGAGGACGAAACCGTCCATCAACGCCAGTAACGGTTTGCGGTAATGGTGGATCGCCAGGTCGAGGGCGTATTCCTCGACGAAGAAGTCTTCATGCAGTGTGCCGCCGCTTTTGAAACTGTCGTACAGCGAGCGGATGTCGCCGCCGGCGCAGAAGGCTTTTTCGCCAGCCCCGCGCAACACCACGGCGTGGATATGCGGGTCTTTCGACCAGGCATCGAGTTGTCGGTGCAGGCTGCGGACCATGTCCAGGGTAATGGCGTTGAGGCCGGCGGGGCGATTGAGGGTCAGGTGGCCAATGTGGTTGCGGACCTCGGCCAACACGTCGTTGGCGCTGGCATCAATGCCGTGGCTCGCCTGGGATGAAACCTGAGCAGTCATCACTAACTCCCTGCTTTTATTGTTCTTTATAGAAGTGTTCGCGCGCGAACGATGCCGGATCGTAACAGTGCAAATTTGCGATGTACAACCGTGATAGATGCAGGTCCGGTCTGCATTTTTGTAACATCCACACGCTGATTCATCGCATAAACGCCCCAATAGGGCATTCACGACAGGATCGGCTGTGAAAATGCCGACATCAGCACAAGCGAGCTGTCTGCGACGGCCCTTTCGACACCTCGGCACAATCGTCTGTTGGCATTCTGGCGTTCCATTCGAAGCCGTCTGCGCCAAGGGTTTCAGGGTGGGGTGTGGCCGGCCTTTGGCGGTGCACCGAACACAAACAATAAGAACGCTGCTGCGGCACAAGCCGCATCGACTCTCTGTTCCTGCCCATAAAGGCGCCCAGGCATTCGTGCCCGGTCGCGATAATTCCAATCAAATCGGGACTTATGAAGATGAAAACCCAATGGCTGACGTTGCCTGTACTCGCGATGCTGTTCTGCTCGGCCGGCGCTAGCGCCAAAGAGTGGACCGAACTGCGCTTCGGCACCAACCCAAGCTATCCGCCGTTTGAGTCGACCACCGCCGACGGTGGCGTGCAAGGTTTTGGCGTAGACCTGGGCAACGCGATCTGCGCCGAACTGAAGCTCAAGTGTGTGTGGGTCAGCAATGACTTCGACGGGCTGATTCCCGCGCTCAAGGCCGGCAAGTTCGACGCCATCGAGTCGTCGATGACCGTCACCGACGCCCGCAAGAAGCAGATCGATTTTACCGACCGTCTGTATGCCGGCCCGACTGCCATCGTCACCCGCAAGGATTCGGGGCTTGAGCCCACCGCCGAGTCGCTCAAGGGCAAGACCATTGGTTTCATGCAAGGCACCATTCAGGAAACCTACGCCAGGGCCAAACTGGCACCGGGCGGGGTGAAACTGCGCGCCTATCAGAACCAGGATCAGGTCTACGCCGATCTGGTTTACGGCCGCCTCGACGCCTCGATCCAGGACAAGCTGCAAGCGCAGATGAGCTTCCTTGAGTCGCCACAAGGCGCCCCCTTCAAGAACAGCCAAGGCATCAGTGATCCGCTGGTGCCGGCGGATATCGCCATCGGTGTGCGCAAGGACAACGACGAACTCAAGGGCATGCTCAACACCGCCATCAAGGCCCTGCACGAGAAGGGCATCTACGCGCAGATCCAGAAGAAATACTTCGGCGATCTGGACCTCTACAACAACTGATCAGCGCACCTGAAGCGTTGGGCCGTGGTTCACGACCCAACGCCTCGCTGTGGTGCTTCAAGACAGGTGACTTGCGTGAATACCTTCCTCAATGCTCTGGGCCTGGATCTCTCGGCCCTGCAAGGCTATGGCCCACTGTTGCTGCACGGCACCTGGGTAACCCTGAAACTCTCGGCGTTGTCGCTGCTGGTCAGCATGCTGCTGGGCTTGCTCGGTGCGGCGGCCAAGCTTTCGCCGCTGCGGCTGCTGAACCTGCCGGCAACCTTTTACACCACGCTGATTCGCGGTGTACCGGACCTGGTGTTGATGTTGCTGATCTTCTACAGCCTGCAAGGCTGGTTGAGCAGCCTGACCGAGTTCATGCAATGGCCGTACATGGAAATCGACCCGTTCGTGGCCGGTATCGTGACTCTGGGTTTTATCTACGGCGCGTATTTCACCGAGACCTTTCGTGGCGCGATCCTCAGTGTCCCTCGGGGGCAACAGGAGGCCGGTGCGTCGTTTGGCCTGAGCCGTTGGCAGCGTTTTTACTGCGTGGTGTTCCCGCAGATGATGCGCTTTGCCTTGCCAAGCCTGGGCAACAACTGGCTGGTGCTGCTCAAGGCTACGGCACTGGTGTCGATCATCGGCTTGTCGGACCTGGTCAAGGTCGCGCAGGAAGCCGGCAAAAGCACCTTCAACATGCTGGATTTTCTATTGCTGGCGGCAGCGCTGTACCTGCTGATCACCAGCGCTTCGAACTATGTCTTGCGCGTGCTTGAACGGCGCTACAACCAGGGCGTGCGGGGGATGACGCGATGATCGAATTGATCTCCGAATACTGGAAACCTTTCCTGTTCAGTGACGGCTACACCTTCACCGGCTTGGCCATGACCTTATGGCTGCTGGTGGTGAGCATCGTGCTCGGCTTCTGCCTGTCGCTGCCACTGGCGATCATGCGCACTTCGCGTTGGGGCCTGCTGCGCTGGCCGGTGCAACTGTTCACCTATGTGTTTCGTGGCACGCCGCTGTATATCCAGTTGCTGATTTGCTACAGCGGGATCTACGGCATCGCGGTGGTCCGTTCGCAGCCGCTGCTTGAAGCGTTCTTTCGCGATGCGATGAATTGCACCTTGCTGGCGTTCACCCTCAACACTTGCGCCTACACCGTCGAGATCTTCGCCGGGGCGATCCGCAGCATTCCCTACGGTGAAATCGAAGCGGCCCATGCCTATGGCCTGAGTGGCTGGCGTTTGTATGTGAAGTTGATTCTGCCCTCGGCGTTGCGTCGGGCGCTGCCTTACTACAGCAACGAAGTGATCCTGATGCTGCACGCCACGTCGGTGGCGTTCACCGCGACCATTCCGGACATCCTCAAGGTCGCCCGGGACGCCAATGCTGCGACCTTCATGACCTTCCAGGCCTTCGGTATCGCCGGGCTGCTGTACCTCGCGCTGTCATTTGGCCTGGTGGGCGCATTCCGCCTGGCCGAGCGGCGCTGGCTGAATTTCCTCGGGCCGGCTCACTGAGATCCGGAACCGGCTTTTTTCCTCCCTCTTTCTGTCCAGAACGCTGTCGCCAACGGCAGCGCTCCAGGAGTGTTGCATGTACAAATTGACCGTTGAAAATCTGTATAAACGCTTTGGTGACAACGAAGTGCTCAAGGGCGTCTCGTTGAATGCCCGCGCCGGTGATGTGGTGAGCATGATTGGCGCCAGTGGCTCCGGCAAAAGCACTATGCTGCGGTGTATCAACTTCCTTGAACGGGCGGATGAAGGCGCCATCGAGCTGGACGGCGAGCGGATTGTCACCCGCCAGGCGCCCGGTGGCATGCGGGTTGCCAACCCGGCACAGTTGCAGCGCTTGCGCACGCGGCTGGCGATGGTGTTTCAGCACTTCAACCTGTGGAGTCATCTGACGGTTTTGGAGAACATCATGCTGGCGCCGTGCAAAGTCCTGGGTGTCAGCCGCAAGGACGCTGAAGTCAGCGCTCGGGCGTATCTGGACAAGGTTGGTCTGCCTCAACGCGTGGCCGAGCAGTACCCGGCCTTCCTGTCCGGTGGGCAGCAACAACGGGTGGCGATTGCCCGGGCGTTGGCGGTGGAACCGCAGATTCTGTTGTTCGACGAGCCGACTTCGGCTCTCGATCCGGAACTGGTGGGTGAAGTATTGAAGGTGATTCAGGCGTTGGCTGAAGAAGGCCGGACCATGTTGATGGTGACCCACGAAATGGGCTTTGCCCGGCAGGTGTCCAGCCAGGTGCTGTTCCTGCATCAAGGCCGGGTCGAGGAGCAAGGCGATGCAACAATTCTTGACCAGCCGAAAAGCGAGCGTTTACAGCAATTTCTATCGGGCCGTTTGAAGTGAGGCAAGGCGTACATGGCGGACATCCGCGATATGTCGATCGTGCTTGATCGTATCGATCAGGCAATCATTGAGGTGCTGCGCCACGAAGGGCGCATCACCTATCAGAAGCTTTCCGAGCGCGTGCACCTGACACCAAGGCCATGCCTTGAGCGGGTGCGCAAGCTCGAACAGCTCGGCGTCATTCGTGGCTACGGGGCGATTCTCGACGAGAAAAAACTGACCCCCGGTCTGTCGCTGCTGGTGCTGGTGGCACTCTCGAACCAGAGCGGGCGCGCCGCGCAGAAAGCCTTTGAAGCCAAAGTCCGAGCCTGCCCGCAGGTGCTGGAGTGCCAATTGATCAGCGGCGCCTTCGACTACAGCCTGCGGATGCGCTGTCGCGACATGGAACACTACCGGGTACTGACCGAAGTCTGGTTCGACGACCCGGACCTGCACATCGACAAACTGGTCAGCCACCCTGAGCTGGCAATGGTCAAAACCTCCACGTAATCACCCGACTCTTCTCGTTCCCACGCAGACGATCAAAGGGCCGCACCGCAGTTCCGTAGCAGCTGGCGCAGCCTGCGTTCGGCTGTGTAGCAGTCGTAAAACCATACTCTGCGGCGTTTCAGGCTCACCGAGTTGTCAGAATTTACGAGCGCTTCGCACTCGAACGCAGGCTGCGCCAGCTGCTACGGTAATCAGCGATTTCAGACGATTTATCACGCTCACCAAATCGGCTGCAAGCCACCGCGTTTTCAGCCATTTCCAGCACCAACTCCCTCCTTATCAGCCGGGTTTTTCCGGCGCCGAATCAGACAATGAGCACCTCTCAACCCTCATTGATTCTGTGCCCATGCAAACCACCAATACCGTTTTGATGATTCGCCCGTCACGTTTCTCCTTCAACCAGGACACGGCCGCCAACAACCGTTTCCAGCGTCCGGCAGCAGCGGCCGAGGACGTACAACTCAAGGCCCTGCAAGAGTTCGACAGCTATGTCGCCGCCCTGCGTGAGCACGGCGTTGAAGTCATGGTGCACAACGACAGCGAAGCACCGCACACCCCGGATTCGATCTTTCCGAACAATTGGTGGAGCAGCCATCCCGACGGCACGCTCGTGCTGTACCCGATGCAGGGCCACAACCGCCGCCTGGAGCGCGACAAAGGCGTACTCGACTGGCTGCGCGATGCTTACCGTATCGAGCAATTGCTCGATCTCTCCGGCCTTGAGCAGCAGGAAGTGTTCCTCGAGGGCACCGGCAGCATGGTCCTCGATCGCGAACAGCGGATTTGCTACGCCGGCTATTCGACCCGCACCCATGCCAAGGCGTTGGACCAGATCGTCGAACACCTCGGCTATGAACTCTGCGCGTTCAACGCCGTGGACCGTCACGGTGTGCCGATCTATCACACCAACGTGATGATGAGCGTCGGCAGGCAACTGGCGGTGGTCTGCCTGGAGTCGGTCAGCGACCTGGACGAACGCAATGCACTGCGCTCACGTCTGGAACGCAGCGGCAAGCAAGTCTTGACCCTGAGCTTCGATCAACTGGAGTCGTTCGCCGGCAACATGCTTGAAGTGCACAACGCCGCTGGCGAGCCGTTGCTGGTGATGTCGCGTACGGCCTGGCGGTCGCTGCATGCCGACCAGCGCCGGATGGTCGAAGCGTATGCCAAACCTCTACCCGTGAACATCGACACCATCGAGCGGATTGGCGGCGGCAGTGCGCGCTGCATGCTCGCGGAAGTCTATCTGCCTAAACGCGTTAGCCCACAGGAGCAGCATTGATGATCGTCCGTCCTGCAACGATGAATGACCTGCCGGCATTGCTGGCACTGGCCCACAGCGCCGGCGCCGGTTTGACCACTTTGCCGGCCGATGCCGGGCGTTTGCGGCAGCGCCTGGAATGGGCTGAAAAAACCTTCGCCGGTGAAGCCGAACGGGCTGATGCCGATTACCTGTTTGTGCTGGAGGCCGACAACGGCGAGGCCGTCGGTATCTGCGCGCTGGCGGGTGCGGTCGGGCTGCGCGAGCCTTGGTACAACTACCGGATGGGGTTGTTTGTCGCCGCCTCGAAAAACCTCGGGATCAATCAGCAATTGCCCACGCTATTTCTGGGCAATGACATGACCGGGCAATCGGAGTTGTGCTCGTTGTTCCTGCACGCTGGGCATCGCAGCGGTTTGAATGGTCGTTTGCTGTCCAAGGCGCGGTTTCTGTTTCTCGCGGAATTTCGCCAGTACTTTGGCGACAAGGTGATCGCCGAAATGCGCGGTTACTCGGACGAACACGGCGTCTCGCCGTTCTGGGAAGGGCTGGGCCGGCACTTCTTCAAGATGGACTTCGCCGACGCCGACTACCTCACCGGGCTGGGCAACAAGACCTTCATTGCCGAACTGATGCCCAAGTTCCCGCTGCCAACCTGTTTGCTGCCCGAGGCTGCGCGGGCGACGATCGGCCGGGTTCATCCCAACACCGAACCGGCGCTGGGGATGCTCAAGGCTGAAGGGTTCGAGCACAAGGACTACATCGACATCTTTGACGGCGGCCCATTGATCGAGTGCGCCACCGGCGACATTCGCGCGGTGCGTGACAGCGAGGTATTGCAACTGAGCATCGGCACGCCGGGAGAGCAGGCGGCGGTGTATCTGATTCACAACCGCCAGTTCGCCGATTGCCGGATCACCGCCGCGCCAGCGCGGGTCGCTGCCGGGACCTTGATTGTCGATGCCCACACTGCCAAGTCACTGGGGTTGACTGCCGGTGCTTCGGTGCGCGCCGTCAGCCTGGCCGTGCCGGCGCGACAGCAGTCGGCGGCCTAGTGGTTTAGTGGTTAAGGCCGAGTGCCAAACACTTCACTGATACTGCGGCGTTTGGCATGCAGCTCGCTGGCGTGGATCAACTGCTCGAGGTCCTCGGGCGTGACGTCGAAGAACTCCTGCATGTCGGCCAGGGCCAGCTTGAGGTCTTCGGCGGTAATCGCCAGGACGTCTGCGGGCGGATGATCGGCGGGCACCACCGCGACCGGTTCGCTGTGGCCCTTGGGGTAACGGATTCGCGTCAGGTTGTTATAGACCAGGGCGCTGAGCAGCATGCACGTCGCGGCGAGCATCACCGGCCCGAGTTCGCGCCATTCCATCGCGATGGTCGCCGGGTCCGCCACCACCAGCAGCAACGCCAACGCACCCGCTGGCGGGTGTAGGCAACGCAGCCAGCACATCAGAATCAGCGCCATGCCAGCCGCCAGGCAGGCACTGCCCAGCGTGCGCCCAAGCACATGGGCCACCAACAGCGACACCACCGCTGCACACAAGTAACCGCCGAGAATCGACCACGGCTGTGCCAGCGCGCCGGAAGACACGGCGAACAGCAACACCGCCGAAGCGCCCAACGGCCCGATCAAGTGCAAGGCCACGTCCATGCCGAACACCTGAGCACACAGCCAGACACTCAGCAGTGTGCCGAGCGACATGCCGATGGCGGCACGGCTCCATTCGGAGGGGCGGGTGTTGACGGCAGCGGGTATCCAGCGAGCGAGCATAACGAAAACGATCCAGTGGCAAAGAACGGGCAAAAAGAAGGGCTTGTCTGGATCACCAGAAAGCCCTTTAAGTGTTCCAACATTTGGGGGAGGAACCGGCACAGTGTGCCGATCTATCTGACTCCTGACAAATTCATATTAATGAGCTTTCAGTGCATTTATTTTGAAGTTTAGCGACGCGCCGACCACTCAGGAAACACAGCAATCCGCCCATGGCGGTCAATGCACTGAGGGCATAAAACATCGTCGCCGGTGCCGTGTGGGTCAGCAAAAAACCGCAAATCACCGGACTCGCCGCACCGCCCAGCGCCGCCAGGTTCTGCGCGCCGTAGTAGCTGCCGCGCAGTTCTTCCGGAGCCAGGGTRTCGACGAACAGGAACTCCGCCGGGTAGATGATCATTTCGCCAAGGGTGAAGACAAACATCGCCAGGCACCACTGCACCAGGTTCTGCGCGAAGCTGAAGCCGATCAACCCGAAGATGAACAGGCTGCTGCCGATAACAATCCAGTAACGCAGCTGTTCGCGTTTAAGGAAACGGCCGATCTGGTACTGCAGGAGAATCACGCTGATCGCGTTGCAGGCGAGGATCGCGGCCATGGTTTGCAGGGCAATGTGCTCGTTTTGCGTCACCAGCAGGTATTGCGACAGGTACAGGGTGAAACGTCCGTGAACCACGGTGCTGAGCAGGCAGCCGCAGGTGAACATGATCAGTGTGCGGTCGTTTTTCAGGGTCACCAGGGTTTTCAGAAAACTTTGCGGCTGGCCAACAGCCGCTTCCTTGGCCGATCCGGGAATCCCTCTCATCAGGAAGGTACTGAAAAAAGCGATGCCACCGGCAATCAGGAACGGTGCCAATGGTTGCACCCCGGCAATCACCACCCCCAGCATCGGGCCAGTGGCGTAGCCGATGTTGGTCAGGGTGTAGCGCAGTGAAAAGGCCTTGGCCCGTTGGCCCATCGGCAGGTTTTCACTGAGGATCGCTTTGGAGCCGATCAGAAACAGCGCCGAAGCGGTTTCGGTAATCACCAGCGTCAGCGTGGTCAGGTAAAGGTTGTGGGCGAAGGTCAGCAGGACAAAACCGACGGCGCTGGAGAGCATCGCCAGAATCAGCAACCGGCGTTTCTCCAGGCGGTCGATGATGTAACCGCCATACAGCGCGAGCAGGGTGGCGATGAACACCGCGATGCCCAACAGCAGGCCGACGTCCTGTTGGTTCAGGCCCAGCTTGTTGCTGAGGAACAGTGTCAGCAACGGGCTGGTGATGGCGCGGCTGACGACGATGGTCAGCGAGCAGATCATCAGGCGGCGAATAACGAGCGAGTAAGTGGCCACGGTGGTGCGGATGTCCTTATTCAGATTTAGCAATGCGGCGACGCCATTCGCGAGCAAGCCCGCTCCCACAGGGGAACGCATTCCAATGTGGGAGCGGGCTTGCTCGCGAAGAGGCCGGTCCTGACAAACCAGGGCTCATGCCAGCCACCGATCCAGTTCCCAAACCGATTCCAGCTTTTCCAGTTGCCACAACCGCTCCAGCAACCCTGTCGCCTGTTCCACCGGCATCACCCGCGTCGCCAGGCTGAAAAACTTCTCCTCCAGCGCTGCATCACTCAACGGATTCCCCGGCGCGCCCAACGGCACCTCGACACACAGGCTTGCCGCGCGGCCGTCATGGCTGCGAATGCTCACGACCGGCTCGCCATCCTCTGACAGGTGCGGATCCACTTCAAGGTGAATGCGCGACATCCAATGCGCAATTTCTGACGTACTGCGTTGTTCGTCGTCATAGGCCTCAAGCCGGCAATGACCATGGACCAATCGAGCAGCGAGGGCATATGGCAGGCTCATTTGCGCGGCGGCCAAACTGCCGATATCGCGCCCGCCGCACATCTCGTTGAGAAAGCCACACAGCGACACCTGAACGTCTTCCAGTTGATTGGCATCGATCTGCAACTGCTCAAGCAACAAACCCAAGGCATCAATGGCCGAATGCGTGCCACGGCAAGAGGCATAAGGCTTGATCGAGCAGCGGGCGAGTTTCCACACCACGCCAAGGTCTGCGTCCAGCGCTTCGGGCTGCGCGTGTTCCGCCGCGAGGGTCTTGAGGAAGCCGCCCCAGACGTCGTCGAACAACTTCGTTGGCCCGCTGATCCCTTGCTCGGCAAACCGCGCTGCCAGCAATCCACCTTCGGCGGCGCGGCCGCTGTGAAGCTTTTTGCTTTGCGAACCATCGTGGATAAACGCCCAGAGGCCACCGCTGAAACTGCCGGCAATGCCTAGTGCCGCGAGGGTTTGTGCCGGATCAAGACCGAGTATTCGCGCACTGGCCGCTGCCGCGCCGAACACCCCGCAGGTGGCGGTCGAATGCCAACCGGCGCCGTTGTGCGCCGAGTAACCGCCGCAAGCCTCAAGCACCCGCCGACCGATCTCGTAGCCGATCACCACCGCAGTAATCAGCTCGCGACCGTTCACTGGCGCGGGACTCAGGCTGACGGCTGCCATCACTGCGGGCAGCACCACTGCGCCGGAATGATCGCAGCCGCCGGTATCGTCCAGTTCCAGCGCATGGGCGGCAATCCCATTGAGCATCGCTGCCTGCGCGGCGCCCACCTGTTGCGCGGTGCCCCAGACCAGCGTTTTGCCGTTTTCATTGGCAAAGGTTTGCCGAACGGCGACGGCAATTTCACTGGCGGCTCCGGCCAGGGTCGCGCCGACCGTATCAAGAATATGCCGCTTGGCTTGTGCCACCAGTGCCGGCGGCAAGTCTTCGAAACGGGTCTCGACGCAGAATTGCGCCAGACGCTGCAATCGTTCACTCATGGCAAGTACGCTCGATAATGCCGCTCATACACGGCCGCTGGATGTTCCTCGTCCATCGGCACAGCACGCTTGGCCCACCACTGGGCGACGTCGCCTGCGGTGGCGATCCACACGTCATCGTGTTGCTGGATACCCAGCAGCAACTCACGCAGGACACCGATGCGTCCCGGGGTCGCGATGATTTCCGGGTGCAGACGCAGCACATAGCACAGGCCAAAACGATGAAACCCGGCGAAGTCCATTTGCAGGTTGCCCAAGGTATGGCTGTAAGAAGCAATCCGCGATTGCGCGGGCGGGACTGCCGGGCTCAGGTTGAACGCGAAGTACGGTTCGTCCTCCAGTTCATAGTGCATTGGCAGTTCGATCACCTCGGGCGCCGTCGGATGGGCGAACGGCAGATCATCGCCGCGCCAACAGGATGACCAGCGAATGCCTTGCTCGCGCAACGCTTCGGTAAACCCCGGTGCCCAGTTGCCGGCGGGAATCCGGAAGCCCGTTGGACGCTGGCCGGTAATGTCGGCCAGTGCCCGACAGCCGTGCTCAAGGGCAACCGTCTGCTCTGCGAGGCTCAGGGTGTCGTAGTTCTGATGACGATAACCGGCGCAGGCAATTTCATGACCGGCGGCCTGGATCGAGCGGACATGGTCCGGGTTTTCTTCGGCAACGATGCCCGGTATGCACCAACTGCTGGCAACCCCCAACTCCTTGAACAGTGCGAGCAAGCGTTCGACCCCGCGCTGGGTACCGTAGCGCCACACCGACAGGGTCTTGTCGCGGCCGGCGACTTCCGGGGCCTGGGTCAGGATGCCGTGTACGTCGTTGTAGTCGACGGTCAACACTACGGCGCACCGGTAGCCTTTGGGCCAGGTCGTCGAATCAGCCATGTTGATGCTCCTTGAGCCACCAGTGGGCGACATCGCGGCAGGTGGCGAACCACACGTCATCACGCTGGCGCATGTGTTCGAAAAGTTTCTCCAGCAGCAGAATACGCCCCGGTTTGCCGGTGATCTTCGGGTGGAAGAGGGTGGTCAGGCACAGTCCTTCATTCACCGCGCCATCGAATTCGCGGCACCAATTGTCGAGGGTCAGCTCATAGCTGGCGGTACGGTCCAGCCCCGAGGGAAAGTCCGGCGCGCGGGTGTAGGCGATGGAGGCGTAATCGTCCATTTCCCAGCGGCCGGGGATTTCCACCAGCGGCGTATCAAAGCCCGGCACCTTCACCATGTACGGCCGGTCATCGCCGCGCATGCTGCTGGAGTAAGTAACACCGGCTTCCACCAACATGGCCGGCGTCTCGGCCCGCCAGTCGCCGGACGGGGTGCGAAAGCCTTCTGCGCGGATGTTCAAATGCTGCCAGAACACCTCGCGGCATTTATTCATGACGTCCTTTTGCTGCTCCAGCGTCAGCGCATAAAAGGACTCGTGTTTGTAGCCGTGATAAGCCACTTCATGCCCGCGCTCGATGATCGACTGGCACTGTTTCGGCCAGTTTTCCACGACCCAGGCCGGAACGAAAAAGGTCGTCGGGATGCGGAATTCGTCGAGCAGGTCGAGAATCCGTGGCAAGGCTCGATACGGCCCGTAACCGCCAAAACCGAAGTACTCGGGCTTGTGCCAGATCGAACCGTTGAGCATGGCGTCGCCGGTGGGGCCGTCGAGATCGAAGGCCAGCGCCAGGCAGGCTGTGTGGCCGTCGGGCCAGGTCGGTTGGGGTGAGGAGGACATCGTGGCGCTCCGATATTTTATGGGGGTAACCCTGTGGGAGCGAGCCTGCTCGCGATGAGGCTGTCACATTCAACATTGATGTCGCCTGTCAGACTGCTATCGCGAGCAGGCTCGCTCCCACAAAGGGCGTCCCTCTGATGCTTACTTACCAGCGTTGATGGTCACGGTCTTAATGGCGCCCAACTCCAGATCCCACTTCTTCAAGATCGCCTGATAACTGCCGTCATCGATCATGCTTTGCAGCGCGACTTTCACCGCTTCACTCAACTCGGGTTTTTTCTTGCTGACGCCCAGACCACTGAACTGCACCGAGATCGGCGCCCCCACGGTCTTGTAGGTGTCCTTTTCCTGGGTCTTCAGGTACGACAGGGTTTCGCTGCCCTGCATGGCCGCATCGATGCGGCTCTGGCGCAGCTGCGCACGGGCGTCGGCGGAGCCTTCGGTGCCGATCACGTTGATCGCCGGTTTACCCTTCGCTTCGCAATTGGCCTTGCTCCACTCAGCGATTTCCGCCGGGAATGTCGTACGTCGGCTGGTTCCGACTTTCTTGCCGCACAGGTCGGCAATTTCGTTGGTGTCCTTGTTCTTTTGCAGGGTGTAGAACTGCGGCCCGCTGGTGAAGTAGTCAACGAAGGTCACGCTCTGCTGACGCTCGGCGGTGTCGGTCATGCCCGACAGCACCACGTCCACACGGTCGGTGGTCAGGGCGTTGATCATTTGCTCGAAGCCGGTTTCCTGCCATTTGATCTTCACGCCCAGACGCTCGGCCAAGGCATTGCCCAGGTCGTAGTCCAGGCCGGTGAGGGTGTTGGTGGCCGGGTCCTTGAAATCCATCGGCGGATAGTTGGGCATGATCGCCACGACGATTTCGCCCTTGGCCTTGATGCTCGCGGGCAAATCAGCTGCCCAGGTCATCGAAGAGGCCATCAGGCCAGCCACTACTGCAGGGATAAGGAGTTTTTTCATGGTCGTTCTCTTTTTGAGTTGTCGTTAGGTGCGAACGGCAGAAATGAAGCTTTGGGTGCGCGGGTTTTGTGGACTTATTAGTATTTCTTCGGGGCTTCCTGCCTCCACGATCTGCCCGCCGTCCATGAACACCATGCGATTGGAAACCTCGCGGGCGAAGCCCAGTTCATGGGTGACGACGATCATGGTCATGCCGGTCTGCGCCAGATCGCGCATCACCGACAGCACCTCACCGACCAGTTCCGGGTCGAGTGCCGAAGTGGGTTCATCGAACAGCATCAGCTTGGGCCGCATGGCTAGCGCCCGGGTAATGGCCACCCGTTGTTGCTGACCCCCCGAGAGTTCGATCGGGTAGCTGTTGCGCTTGTCGGCCAGGCCGACGCGGGCCAGCAACTCAAGCGCATCTTCGTGCGCTTCCTTGGGCGAACGCTTGAGCACCTGGCACGGGCCTTCGATGATGTTTTGCAGCACGGTCATGTGCGGAAACAGGTTGAAGCGCTGGAACACCATGCCGGTGGCCAGCCGCTGCCGGGCGATCTGCGACTCGTTGAGCTCGTGCAGTTTGTTGCCGGCAATGCGGTAACCCACCAGTTCGCCGTCGACCCAGAGGCCGCCCTTGTCGATTTTTTCCAGCTGATTGACGCAGCGCAGCAGGGTGCTTTTGCCGGAGCCGGACGGCCCGATGATGCACAGCACTTCGCCCTGTTCGACTTCGATGTTGATGTCTTTGAGCGCGTGGTATTGGTCGTAGTACTTGTTCAGGCCAACAGCCTTGACGATGCTTCTCATGTTCAATTCTCCTGCGCGACTCACGAGCGCTTGCCGGCGCCGCGAGCGAAACGACGCTCCAGACGACTTTGACCAAAGGACAAGACGGTGACGGCGGCCAGGTACCAGATGCCGGCGACGATCAGCAGCTCCATCACGCGGGCGTTGGCGTAGTAGATGTTCTGCGCGTTGTAGAGCAGTTCCGAGTACTGGATCACGCTGGCCAGGGAGGTCATCTTGACCATGCCGATGAACTCGTTGCCGACCGGTGGAATGATGATGCGCATGGCCTGCGGCAGGATGATCCGGCGCAGCGCTTGCAGACGCGGCATGCCGATCGACTTGGCCGCCTCGTACTGGCCGGTGTCCACCGAGAGCAGGCCGGCACGCACCACTTCAGCGGTGTAGGCACCCTGGTTGATGCTCAGGCCCAGCAGCGCCGCGACGAAGGGTGTCATCAGGCTGACGGTATCGAGCTCGAACAGCCCTGGAATGCCGATGGTGGGGAAGATCAGCGCTAGGTTGAACCACAACAGCAGTTGCAGAATCAGCGGCGTACCGCGAAACAGCCAGGTGTACGTCACCGCGACATAGCGCAGGATCGGGTTCGCCGACATGCGCATCACGGCGGTGATCACCCCGAATACGATCCCCAGCGCCATCGCCAGCACGGCCATGACGATGGTGTTGAGCAAGCCGAACAGAATCGCCTGGGAGGTCAGGAACTGGCCGATGTACGACCACTCGATCTTGCCCTCGGCGAAAGCCCTGACCAGGCCAACGATGGCGACGACGATCAGCGTGGCGAAGAAGATCCGCCCGTAATAGCGCCGAGGCACATGTTCGTACTGGGTGATGTCGAACTGGTTTTCGGCTTTTTTGCGCTCCGCGAGGAGCTCTGCCTGAGTCTGGTTCATTTGGTTTCTCCTTACGCTGGTCTTTCAGGTCCAGCCAAATCCCTGTGGGAGCGAGCCTGCTCGCGATAGCGGCGGGTCAGCCAACATTGATGTTGATGTGATACCGCAATCGCGAGCAGGCTCGCTCCCACAGGTTCTGTGCGGTGCTTCAGAGGCGGAAGCCTTGATAGTTTTCGGTCCATTGCTGCTGTGCGGCGAGGGCGGTTTTCAAGCGGCCGATCTGCTCACGGACCCGCTGCGGCGCGGTGCCACCCCAGCCACTGCGGGCAGCGATGGCGGCTTCCAGGGTCAGGCTATCGCGGACTTCAGGCGTCAGGCGCACATCGATCTCGGCCAGCAGTGCCGGAGAGGCTTCCCACAGTTCGATGTCGTGCTTCTCACAGGCCTGAACCAGCGCACCGGTGATTTCGTGGGCCTCTTTGAACGGCACACCGCGCACCGCCAGCCAGTCAGCGACCTCGGTGGCGAGGGTGAAGCCCAATGGCGCCTGGCGACGCAGTTCTTCGACGTTGACCTTCATGGTCGCGACCATCCCGGCCATGGCTGGCAGTACCAGCAGCAGGGTGTCGACGCTGTCGAGCACACCGTTTTTGTCTTCGCTCAGGTCGCGGTTGTAGGACAGCGGCAGGGATTTGAGGGTCGACAGCAGGCCGGTCAGGTTGCCGATCAAACGGCCAGCCTTGCCCCGCGCCAGTTCGGCGATATCCGGGTTTTTCTTCTGCGGCATGATCGAACTGCCGG
This sequence comes from Pseudomonas sp. 05N36, assembly GCF_056397385.1. Classification (NCBI taxonomy): domain Bacteria; kingdom Pseudomonadati; phylum Pseudomonadota; class Gammaproteobacteria; order Pseudomonadales; family Pseudomonadaceae; genus Pseudomonas; species Pseudomonas sp. 05N36. The sequence goes on from NZ_JBFTNH010000001.1 coordinate 83,798, forward strand.
TGGCGTAGGCATCGTCCAGCGCAACCCAGCGAAATTGCCGTGAAGACCACAGACAAAACTCTTCAGCCAAACGCGAGATGTTGACGCCGAGCATGCTCGCCACGAACAGGAACTCGGCGACGTGGTCACGGCTGGCCACGGCGTCGATGGAGTTTTCGCAGACACCGCTGTAGCCCATTTCCTTCGCCGATTGCTGCGGCTGACGGGCGATAGCGGAACCGGCCATGGCCGCTGCACCCAATGGCGACAGGGAAGTGCGCACGTCCCAATCCACCAGACGTTGCACATCGCGCAGCATCGACTGGGCGTGGGCCAGCAAGTGGTGGGCGAACACGATCGGTTGCGCCTGTTGCAGGTGAGTGAAGCCCGGGCAAATGCTGTCGATGTGCAGCTCGGCCTGCTCGACCAGCGCCTGTTGCAGGGCCAGCACTTCGGTGGTCAGGGTGCGAGCGTGATCACGCAGAAACAGCCGCAGATCGTTGGCGGTCTGATCGTTGCGCGAGCGTCCGGCCCGCAGCTTGCCGCCCAGTGCGCCAAGGCGTTCAGTCAGCAGGCGCTCGATGAAGGTGTGGACGTCTTCGTCGTCGAGGGTCGGGCTGACAAAGCCAGCACGGAAGTCTTCGCCGATGCGCTCCAGCGCATCGAGCATGGTTTGGGTTTCCTGTGCATCGAGCAAGCCGGCGCGCTGCAGTTCCCCGGCATGGGCCTTGGAACCGGCCAGGTCGTAAGGGGTGAGGCGGAAGTACCGCTCAGGGCAGCGGGACAGGGCTGCGAGGGCTTCGGACGGACCGCTTTTGAAACGCGCTCCCCACAAACGATCGGTTGCTTGAGTCATTGTTGTTTTCCTCGTCGGTAACACGAACTGATGTCGTTACGCAGAGCCTTGAACACTCGCCGGGATCTTCCCAACGTGGTTCGGCTCATGCAGTTTTCAAGAGGGCAGTTGCAAGTGGTGAGAGCTGATCGAAGTGTCAGCTTTTAATAGTTTCGAATCAGCGAGTTGGCGCTGATCGGGGGGAATTATTGGGAGTTGCCAAGCCTGGTTTTCTGTGTTCATTATTATTAGCCAGCGTTGTTTTTGTTGTTGGACACAGACTGTTGAATCGGGCGCCAGAGGTAAATAAGCATTATGGAAACCCCACTTTCCAATTCTGGAAACCCGCCGTTGAAAACGGCCCATCGAGCGCCTTTGGCCCTGAGCGGGCTGGACTTCAAACTGCTCAAAGTGTTCAAGGCAGTGGTCGAGGCCGGAGGTTTCAGTGCAGCTCAAAACGAGCTGAATGTGGGGCTGGCAGCCATCAGCAAACAGATCTCTGACCTTGAGATTCGCATCGGCATGCGCTTGTGTACCCGGGGGCGAGAGGGGTTTTGCCTGACCGAAGAGGGGCGTCTTGTGTACCAGGCGTCGATCGATTTATTTGCCTCGGTCGATAACTTTCGTGACCGGCTTAGTTGCGCGCAGAATGAATTGATTGGCGACTTGGGAGTGGGGGTGATCGACAATACGATTACCGATGAAAACTCTCCGTTAGTTGCTGCATTAAAACGAATAAATGAAGAGTCGCCGAAGGTGCGCTTTCAACTTCAGGCCTCACAACTGGATGAAGTGGAAAGAGGCGTTGTAGAAGGGCGGTTGGTCGCCGGAATAGTGCCGGTATATCAGAAAAGAGAAGAGTTCGATTACTTCACGTTGTATGAAGAAAGATCAGAGGCCTACTGCGCGGTGGGGCACCCGTTGTTCAGCGTACCGGATGAGGAGATGGGTGAAGATGTGCTCAAGCAGCATGAGTTCATCAACCATCGCTACGCCATCCACCGAGACAAGCTGACGTTTGCCCGATACGACAGTTTTTCCGCCTCGGCGTCACAGGTCGAAGCGGTCGCCATGCTGATCAAAACCGGGCGTTTCCTGGGGTTCCTGCCGCAGCACTATGCTGCGCCACTGGTTGCACAAGGCACCTTCAGAGCCCTGCGGCCGGACCTGATCAGCTTCAATACACCGTTCAATTTGATCCTGCGGCACAACACGGTACGCAGTCCGTTGGTCAAGGCGTTCGCCCAGGCGTTGGGGGTGGATCTGAAGGCGAGCGTTTGAGATTGGCTGTAGAAGTCTGCCTGCTCGGTAGTCGCTGAGCGCGCGGCAAGCTAGTCGCAGAGTTTGGCGTTTATAGCGCCTGCCGGGAGTGTCGAACACTTCCTCAAGTGGTCGGCGGACAAGTAAAACAACCTATCTGTTTTGCCCAAAGTATTGACTGATATCAATCTGAGATCTTTCAACGAAAGATCGGGCAATGCCGTTAAAGTTGAGGGCTGGGGACAACTTCGGGCGAACGGCAAACAAGGATTGCCCGTAGCAGCTGTCGAGCCTGCGAGGCTGCGTTCGACTGCAAAGCGGTCGTAAAATCAGGCAACGCGTTGTTTCAGGTAAACAACGTACGCAGGATTTACGAGGACTTCGTCCTCGAACGCAGCCTCGCAGGCTCGGCAGCTGCTACGAGAGTTTGAATCAGTTCAGGGCTGCACAGGTACCAGATGCAGCAGGACGTAATCGTTCTTGTCGAAGTTTCCGCTCAGCACCGGTTGCAGTGTCGCCAACCGGGAGCCTTTCAGGGCCTCGTAGTCGCTCTTGTCCATCACCAGCCAGGCAGGGCCTGTCAGGTTCTCGAGCTCTTGCACTGAAGAGGTGAACACCGGGAACAGGTCTTGCTCGACGTTGACCATGAACTTGATGGCCTTGGCGTCTTTACCCATGGCGTGCAGCACCACAGGCGCCGGGTCTTTCTGAATCAGCTCAACGACTGCGCGGCTGAACGTGCGGGTGTCGTAGAGCGTACGTTCCACCGGTTCAAACACCAGAATGTAGGTCGACCACAGCGCCAGTACGGCAGTGAACGCCAAGCCCACTGCACGCACGCGTGGCTTGAACAACAGCCCCAGTGCGATCACCTGCAACACGCCGAGAGCCACCATCATCGTCGTCCCCGAGGCGAGAGCCTCCGGAAAACGTCGCTTGGCGACCAGTAATCCGACGATCAGCAGACCAGGAATCAGTAGCCACAGGCCCTGCATCAGGCCGCGTAACCACTTGAATACCCGCCCCTGTGCGCCCTGAAACGGGTACGCAGCAACGATCGCGGCCATTGGCAGCATCGGTAGCATGTAACGGGCTTTTTTCGCCATCGGAATCGACAGGCCAATCATCACGATCAGCCCGGCAGCGGTGCACAAGGTCAGCAGACGCAACGCCGGTCCGCGATCCTTGCGGCCGACCAGCAACACAGCGGCCAGCACCACCACCGCCAACGGATACGCCAGCGCATAGTTACCCAGCGAGCTGCTGAAGTAATACAGCACGCCGCTCGCACCTTCACGGCCATCCATGCGTCCCATGAACTGCATGCGGATCACGTCTTGCACGAAGGTCGGACCGCCACTGACGTTCGCCAGCCACAACAGCAAACCAATACCGGCGGCCAGCAGCACCGCCGCCAGCAAGCCGACCGTGATCATCCGCCGCCATTGGCCGTTGAGCAGGTAATAACTGCACAAGACGCCAGTAGGCACCACCAGGCCAATCGGCCCGCGAATGGCAAAACCGAGCACCAGCAACGCGAGTATCAGCGGCAGCCGTCGTGGCGCCTGGAAGTGGTCGGCGGCATAACCCAGATAGAACACGGCGAAGGTCACGGCCGCGACCATCTGGTCGAGGGATACGGCGCGGGTTTCGGTGATGAAGGTGTTGCTCAGCATCATCAAGGCAATGCTGATCAGCGCCCAGGTTCTGGAGTAGGGCGCTACCAAGCGGTACATCAGCGTGACAATTGTCGCCGAGGCAATGGCACTGGGTAACCAGGCCGTCAACGCGTTTACCTGGCCAAAGGGCTGTGAAAGCAGCCAGGTAAAAAACGTCGAGGTGGCCCAGTAATCAGCGTAAGGCTGACCATAGGTGGTCGGGAAGAATCCCGGCCCATGGCGCAGCATTTCCTGGGCAAACAGTACAAACCGCGTGTCGAATCCGATCGCCGATTGCTGGTAGACCCCGGCGCAGAACAGCAACAGCGCCAGTAGCCCCAGACCTAACGATTGTTGACGGATCCCTGTCGATGGATATGCGTGCACGCGGCCTCCTGGGCTTAGACGGACGAAGCTGGCCACTGTTGCTGAGGGATTGGCAGGTTGCGCGACTCGCCACGACCCATCGGGAAGTACTTGAAGCCTTTGCGTGCCAGACGTTCGGCGTCGTACAGGTTGCGACCGTCGAAGATCACCGGAGCTTTGAGACGCTCTTCGATCAACTTGAAGTCCGGCGCCTTGAACTGTTGCCATTCGGTGCAAACGATCAACGCGTCTGCGCCAACCAGCGCGGACTCCGGTGTGCCCATCAGCGACAGGTTCGGTTGATCCGGGTACAGGCGTTGGGTTTCCTGCATGGCTTCAGGGTCGAATGCGCGTACGTGTGCGCCGGCAGCCCACAACGATTCCATCAGCACCCGGCTTGGAGCATCGCGCATGTCGTCGGTGTTGGGTTTGAACGCCAGGCCCCAGAGGGCGAAGGTCTTGCCTTTCAGCTCGCCTTTGTAGAACGCGTTGATGCGTTCGAACAGCTTGTGTTTCTGGCGCTGGTTGATGGCCTCGACCGCTTCCAGCAGGTCGCTGGAGCAATTGGCTTCCTGGGCGCTGTGGATCAGCGCGCGCATGTCTTTCGGGAAGCACGAACCGCCATAGCCGCAGCCAGGGTAGATGAAGTGGTAGCCGATGCGCTGGTCTGCACCGATGCCCATGCGCACGGCTTCGATATCCGCACCCAGGTGTTCGGCCAGTTCGGCGATCTGGTTGATAAAGCTGATTTTGGTCGCGAGCATGCAGTTGGCTGCGTACTTGGTCAGCTCGGCGCTGCGCAGGTCCATGAACATGATGCGGTCATGGTTGCGGTTGAAAGGGGCGTAGAGGTCGCGCATCACTTCACGGACTTCTTCACGCTCGCAACCGATGACGATGCGGTCAGGGCGGCGGCAGTCGCTGACGGCCGAGCCTTCCTTGAGGAATTCCGGGTTGGAGACGATATCGAACTCCAGGGTACGCCCGGCTTTTTTCAGCACGCCTTCAATGTGCGCGCGCAGGGTGTCGCCGGTGCCGACTGGAACAGTGGACTTTTCCACGAGAATCAGCGGCTCGACCCGATGGCGTGCAACGGCATCACCCACCGACAAGACATATTTCAGGTCGGCCGAGCCGTCCTCGTCCGACGGGGTGCCGACAGCGATGAACAGGACCTGACCGTGCTCGATGGCCATCTTCTCGTCGCTGGTGAAGTGCAGGCGCCCGCTCTMCAGGTTCTCCTTGACCATGCTCTCCAGCCCTGGTTCAAAGATAGTGACGTGGCCTTTCTGCAGCATCTTGATCTTGTTCTGATCGACGTCCATGCAGACGACATCATGGCCGACTTCAGCCAGGACAGTTGCCTGCACCAGACCGACATAACCGCTACCAATTACACTGATTTTCATGAGGCATTCCTGACTTCTGTGGCGCGAGCAGTTCGAGAGTTGATAGTGATGACACCGAGGATGACCAAGGCCACCCCGAGTGTTTTGGAAAGACTGAAATTTTCGTTGAACAGCGGCAGGCTGGCGGCCAATAGATACACCAGTGCATAGCTGATACTCAACAGCGAGTAGGCCCGGCCCAGCGGCAGATCGCGCAGAGCGGCGAGCCAGCACAGCATGGACAGGGCGTAAGCGCAGATCGACGCAAGGACCACGCCGATCGCGAGCAGGTCGATCGTGCCGTTACTCAGGGCCTGCAGCCACTGATCGGGTAGCGGCAAATGGCTCATGCTCCAGCGCATGCCCAACTGGGCGGCACTGACCAGCGCGACGCTGCCCATGGCAAAGCTGATTCCGCGACGAAGGCTCATGCGTGCCTCCCGAGCAGAACGACGCCGGCGATGATCAGCGCAACGCCGATCCAGTGACGGCGATCAATGGTTTCGTGGAAGACGAAGTGGGCGGCCAGGGTGATCAGCACAAAGTTGAGGCTGAGCATCGGGTAGGCGATACCGACTTCCAGGCGCTGCAACACCAGCAGCCATACCAGCAGGCCAAAGCCCAGGCATGCCAGCGCCAGCCACAACCACGGCGAGAGCAGTTTCTCGCCCCAGCCGGAGTCTTTGCCGCGCCAGCTTTCCACGGCGTATTTCTGGGCGATCTGGCCCATGCAGGTCAGCAGACAGGCGGACAACAGCAGAATCAGGGTCATGGCGCGCTCTGTGGAATGATCAGAATGACCATGTTGCCTTGCTCGTAACGCTTGCCATCCTTGGGCAGCAGGTCGAGTTCGTGGACTTCATCATCACCCTTGACGCGCATGACCACACCCACCGGGCCGGTCTTGCGGGCTTCGCTCATCCACTGTTGCACGTGTTCGGTATCGACCCGACGTGCCGCGGCGTCCGGGTAGTCCAGGCCGTATTTCACTTCGCCGATGGTGTTGTACAACGCCACTTCAGGGCGTTGCAGACGCCAGGCCAGCGCGGAGGCAGCGCCCAGGTCATTGCTCAGCAGGCTTTTGGTCTGGCTGAGTTCGTCAATGTGCTGGAGGACAAACTGGTCGGGCATTTTGTTGTAGACCACCGAGTGCGGCAATGCGGCCGGCAGGATGGCGATCAGCAGCCAGCTGCCGATTGCCGGCGCAGCCCATGCGCTCAATGGTCGAGCCACCAGCAACAGGTTGGACAGGATCCAGCCCATGAGCACGATGAATACCAGCACCAGGCTGTGCATTTCATCGACATATACGGGTTTTTTCAGTTGCAGGTAAACCATCGCCAGCAAGGTGGTCAGACCGATGACCAGGTTCAGCAGGCCGTTGATCTTGAACAGCCGGCTTTGTCCCAGGTTCAGTCGGTCAATCAGTGCATTGCCCATCAACAGTGCCAGGGGTAACAGGCACGGCAGGATGTAGGTCGGCAACTTGCCTTTGCTCAGGCTGAAAAACGCCAACGGCAGGACCAGCCACAGCAGCAGGAAACCGGTGCTGGCCTGACGTCTGGTTTGCCACGCTTGCTTGAGCGCCGACGGCAGGAACGCCACCCATGGCAGGCTGAACGCTACCAGCATCGGCAGGTAGAACCACCAGGGCGCTGCGTGCTGCGCGTCGTCACCGGCAAAGCGGCGAATGTGTTCATGCCAGAAGAAGAAACGCCAGTAATCGGGTTCCTGCGCATGCACGGCCAGGACCCACGGCAGGCTGACGACAATCGCGACCACGATCGCCATCGGGCCGTAGGCCAGCAGTTCACGCCAGCGTTTTTGCCAGATCATGTAGGGCAGGGCGATCAACACCGGCAGCAACCAGGCCAGGAAACCCTTGGTCAGGAAGCCCATGCCGCAGGCCAGACCCAGGGTTGCCCAACTCACCAGCCGTGCATTGCGGCTGCTGCTGTCCAGCGCAAACCACAAGGCTACCAGGCTCAGGTTGACCCAGAACGTGAATTGCGGGTCGAGGTTGGAATAGCCGCCTTGACCGGCGACCACGGCGAAACTCATGTAGAGCAATGCGCTGGCGATGCTTTTACGCGGATCGTTCCAGAGCCTGCGTGCGATCAGGTAGGTCAGCAGGATGCTCAAACCGGTCGCGAGAGCTGATGCAACGCGCACCCCGAACAGGTTCTCGCCGAATACGGCCTGGCCGATGGCGATCATCCAGTAACCGGCAATCGGTTTCTCGAAATAACGCAGGCCCATGAAATGCGGCGACACCCAGTTGCCACTCAGGAGCATTTCCTGACTGACCTGGGCGTAACGGGTTTCATCCGGAATCCACARACCATGCGTGCCCAGCGGCAACAGATAGACCAGACCGAAAGCGATAAGCAGTAACGGCAAAGCCCAGCGTTTGCTCATGCGCCTTGCACTCCCAACCATCCTTCTCGGCCTTCAAGGGCGCCACGTATTACGCGCCCCTGAGGCAGGGTTGTCGGTTGGGCGGGCAAGAGGTTACCCAGCGGCTGGAACTGGATGTCACGCTGACGCGCATCAACCAGCAGTTGACGGAAATCATTGGCCATCAGAATCCCTTCTACCTCCGCATGTATCGTATATACGTTCAGCTTCGAGGGGCTGAATCGGTCCAGAATGTATGAGTTGAACTCATTGGCTGCTACGACGGGACCCACCACTTCATCGAAGGTTGGCAAGTCGACCGGAATTTGTGGCGTGCCGAGGCTGCCGTCAGCCAGCCGAGGCTGGAACAGGCTTTGTCCACGACAGTCGCTGTTGTAACGAAAGCCAAAATGTTGCTTGGCTTCGATGACCCGCTCATCGGCACGCCAACCGGCGACCGCCGAACAGTCCACGCGCTGCCCGATGATATCGCTGAGGGTGTCTACGCCCCGGCGAATCTGTTCGATCAGCTCGGCGTCGCTCCAGCGCCCTGCGTTGGCTTGCCAGCCGTGGTGATCCCAGGCGTGCAAACCCACTTCATGGCCAGCCGCGAGGGTCTGGCGCATCAGGTGCCCCAGGTCACGGCCGATGGGCTTGCCTGGCCAGGCGGTGCCGGCCAGCAAGATGTCCCAGCCGTACAGACCTGCGGCATTGGAGCGGAGCATTTTCCAGAGGAACTGCGGACGGATGAGGCGCCATAAATGGCGCCCCATGTTGTCCGGACCAACGCTGAAAAAAAACGTCGCCTTGACTTGTGCTTCATCGAGCATCTCCAACAACCGGGGTACCCCCTCACGGGTACCTCGGTAGGTGTCGACATCGATCCGAAGACCTGCCTGCATCAGCGCTTGTCCGCGATTTCGAGCATGGCTTCGCGCAGGAAGAAGTCCAGCGTGTTACCGATGGTTTCGCTCATCTCGACAGTCGGCTCCCAGTTCAGCAGGCGCTTGGCGTTTTCGATGCTTGGCTTGCGGTGTTCCACGTCCTGGTAGCCAGCGCCGTAGAACGCCTTGCTCTCTACGTCGCGGAAACCGGCGAACGGAGGGAAGTTGGCGCGCAGTGGATGAGCTTCGAACTGACGCAGCAGTTCTTCGCCCAGCTGACGGATGCTGGCTTCGTTGTCCGGGTTGCCGATGTTGATGACCTGACCGTTGCACGCGTCATTCTCGTTATCAACGATACGGGCCAGGGCTTCGATGCCGTCGGCGATGTCAGTGAAGCAGCGCTTCTGCTCGCCGCCGTCGAACAGACGGATCGGGGTGCCTTCCACCAGGTTCAGGATCAGCTGGGTGATTGCACGGGAGCTGCCGATACGGGCCGAGTCCAGACGGTCCAGACGTGGGCCCATCCAGTTGAACGGACGGAACAGGGTGAAGTTCAGGCCTTTGGCGCCGTAGGCCCAGATCACGCGGTCCAGCAGTTGCTTGGAGACCGAGTAGATCCAGCGTTGCTTGTTGATCGGACCAACGATCAGGTTCGAGGTGTCTTCGTCGAAGTTCTTGTCCTGGCACATGCCGTAGACTTCGGAAGTCGACGGGAAGATCACGCGCTTGTTGTACTTCACGCAGTAGCGAACCAGTTTCAGGTTCTCTTCGAAGTCCAGTTCGAATACGCGCAGCGGGTTGCGGGTGTATTCGATTGGAGTGGCGATGGCCACCAGCGGCAGAACCACGTCGCACTTCTTGATGTGATATTCGATCCACTCGGAGTGGATGCTGATATCGCCTTCGACGAAGTGGAAGTTTGGATGGCTGCGCAGACGCTCGATAGCGTCGGAACCGATGTCCAGACCATAAACGTCGTACTTGTCGTCACGCAGCAGGCGCTCGGACAGGTGGTTACCGATGAAGCCGTTGACGCCGAGGATCAGTACGCGGGTACGACGCGGGGCACGGCCCGACTCGGCGCCACGCAGTACGGAACCGTCAACCAGGCCCAGCTCATTGGCCAGTTGCGGGCCGCTCAGGTACAGACCGCTTTCGTTACGCTGGCCGGAAGTGATAACCAGGGAGTCTTCGCCGCACGCGATACGCAGTGGATCAACGCTGATCACGCGGCCTGGAGCCAGACCTTCGTTGCCCTTGACGACTTCAGCGCTCCAGACAATCAGTTTGTGCTCGCCCACGGCGCAGAATGCACCCGGGTAAGGCTGGGTCACGGCGCGAACCAGGTTGAACAGCTCTTCAGCCGGTTTCTTCCAGACCAGTTTGCCGTCTGCTGCGGTACGACGACCGTAAACAGTGGCCTTGGATTCGTCCTGGGCGGTTTCGGTGATTTTGCCCTGAGCCAGCAATGGCAGGGTGTCACGCAGCAGGTTGGAAGCGGCTTCACGCAGCTTGCCGTGCAGGGTCAGTGCAGTGTCGGCACGCTCGATCGCGACGCGTTGCTGGGCAATGATTGCGCCAGCATCGGCACGCTTGACCATGCGGTGCAGGGTCACGCCGGTTTCGGTTTCACCGTTGACCAGTACCCAGTTCGCTGGAGCGCGGCCGCGGTAGGTTGGCAGCAACGAGCCGTGCAGGTTGAACGCGCCTTTGCGGGCGGTAGCCAGCAGTTGCTCGCCCAACAGGTTGCGGTAGTAGAACGAGAACAGGTAGTCCGGGTTCAGTTTGGCGATGCGCTCGATCCACAGTGGGTGGTTGACGTCTTCCGGTGCATGCACAGGAATGCCTTTGCGGGCGCACAGCTGAGCGACCGAGCCGTAGAAGGTGTTTTCCTTCGGATCGTCGGCGTGGGTGAACACGGCAGCAATCTCGAAACCTGCGTTTAGCAGTGCTTCGATACCTGCACAGCCAATATCGTGATAGGCGAAAACAACAGCTTTTGAACTCATGGCGAAACCTGATCAGTAGTGGTGGAAGGCAGACCGTCGACAGTGGCAACGGGAGCAGGACTAGCGGGTTTGTTACGTAGGATTTTTTCGATAAAGAACCGCGGGCGGGCGCGGACATCGCTGTACATGCGGCCCAGGTATTCACCCAGAAGGCCCATGCCGATGAATTGGCCACCGGTGAACACAAAGAGCACGGCGAACAGTACGAAGGTGCCACCACCCGCCCAGCTGGCGCCGAAGATCAGGCGCAGGAAGATCAGCAGGAAGGCAAACAGCATGCCCAGCGCCGCCAGGCTGAAGCCAATGATGCTCAGCAGTCGCAGCGGGGTAGTGGTCATGCAGGTCAGCAGGTCGAACATCAAGCTGATCAGGCGCATCGGGCTGTACTTCGACTCGCCATGCTCGCGCTCGGCGTGCTGCACCAGAATCTCGGTGGTGTGGCGGGCGAAGCTGTTGGCCAGGATCGGGATGAAGGTGCTGCGTTCACGGCAGGCCAGCATGGCGTCGACGATGGTGCGGCGGTAGGCGCGCAGCATGCAGCCGTAATCGCTCATGGCGACACCGGTGGAACGTTGCACGGCCAGGTTGATCAGTTTCGACGGCCAGCGGCGCAGGGCCGAGTCCTGGCGATTGTTGCGCACGGTGGCAACCACGTCGTAGCCCAGTTCGGCCTGTTCCACCAGACGGGGGATTTCTTCCGGCGGGTTCTGCAGGTCGGCGTCGAGGGTAATGACCACATCGCCTTTGCAATGCTCGAAACCGGCCATGATTGCCGCGTGCTGGCCATAGTTGCGATTGAGAATGACCGCGACGACCTGGCTGCCTTCGCGCTCGGCGGCTTCTTCGAGAATTTGCGCCGAATTGTCGCGGCTGCCGTCGTCGACCAGGACGATTTCGTACTCGTGTTTGAGTAGCTGACAGGCCGCTTCGGTCCGACGCAGCAATTCAGGCAGGCTTTCTTCTTCGTTGTAGACCGGGATAACGATCGACACGCAGTTAATTGGATATGGCTTCAAAGGCTTCAGTCCAGAATGTTTTCAATGGCGCCAACGACGCGTTCGACATCGTCGGTAGTCATGTCGGGGAACAGCGGGATCGAGCACAGTCGTGCCGAGTTCCATTCGGTGTTGGGCAAATGAATGCCCGGGAATCGCTGGCGGTAGTAAGTGTGCAGGTGGGTGGCCACAAAGTGAATACCCGTACCGATATTCTGTTCTTGCAGGGCCTTCATGAACGCCTCGCGATCCATCCCGCAACGCTCGGCGTCGATGCGCAGGATAAACAGGTGCCAGGCGTGTTGTTGCGGGTAGGTCGGCACACTCAGCGGTTGTACCGGCAGGCCTTCGAGGCGTTGCAGGTAGGTCTGCGCCAATGCTGTGCGCTTGGCGTTGATCTCGTCGAGGCGCTGCAGCTGCACCAGTGCAATGGCCGCGTTGATGTCGGCCAGGTTGTACTTGAAGCCAGGCTCGATGACCATGGCCTGAGGTTTGCGGCCGTGGGTCAGGCGATCATAAGCGTCTACGCCGAGGCCGTGAAACTTGAGCATGCGCACTCGATCGGCCAGCGCCTGATTGTCGCTGACGAACATTGCGCCTTCGGCGCAGGTCATGTTCTTGATCGCGTGGAACGAGAAGATCGCGGTGCCCTGGGCGCCAATGGCGCGGCCACGGTAACGGGTACCGGCAGCATGGGCGGCGTCTTCGATGACGGCGATGCCATGTTTGTCTGCCAGCGCATAGAGCGGGTCGAGATCGAACGCGGCACCGGCGTAGTGCACCGGAATGATCGCTTTGGTGCGTGGAGTAATGGCGGCTTCGATGGCCTGGACATCGGTCATCAGGGTGTCACGGTCGACGTCGACAAATACCGGGGTAGCGCCCAGCAGGCAGATCATGTTGGCGGTCGAGACCCAGGTCTGCGACGGCGTGATCACTTCATCGCCAGGGCCGATGCCTAGCGCCAGCAGCGTGATGTGCATGCCGCCGGTGGCTGAAGACAGCGCCACGGCGTGCTTGCAGCCTGTGTACTGTGCGAATTGCTCCTCCAGCTCCTGGTTTTTCGGCCCGGTGGTGATCCAGCCGGAGCGCAATACCTGCTCGACGGCGGCGATTTCTTCATCACCGATGCTTGGGCGAGAGAAGGGGAGAAAAGCCTGATTCATGTGGACCTCGGGTTTGGATATGTCAACAGGCCTGGAAGGCGGCAAATCAGCGGTCACAACCTGCGAATCAGCTCGAAGCGGTGCTTCGAAGCGTCGTCCGTGACAGCGTAGACGAAAAAATGAAAAGTATATCAATCAGTTAACCAATCTTTTAGGAAAAGTGCACTAATTGACTTTTATTTTGTCGTTCGGCGGTTTGAGCGACCCAAAGGCATCGCTCCGGATGCGCAGAGGGTAATCTCGAAAATGTGAAAGGGACATGAAAAACCGGTGTCGAGAATGTTTAACTGTAACCTTTACAGCGAATGTTCAGGGTTTTTCAACGCTTACAGTCCTTTCTGACGGCTATCGCCATTTTTCAGGCGCCGCGAAGAAAACCACTACTTAGCCCGCACATCACTGAAAATGATAGCAAAGAGGTCGTCAAGACTACTGCAACCCGAGCCTGCGTCAAGCGCCAAGCGCCAAGCTATGGCGTCGTAACCGCCTGGCGGCGAACAGGCTGAGTCAACACGTGCGCGCTACCCAGGGTCGAAATGTGTACCAGGCTGCCAGCGGCTGGCGCATGCACCCCGGAACTGCGAACCAGTAACGAGCGGCTCGCCGACTGTTCATTCGTAGCAGGTGAGGGGGCCTTCAGGTCTACCGTCAAGGTGCAGGTATTGCCGCCAAAGTCGCGATCGGTCACCACCCCGATGCAGCCATCCACCTGTTCCAGGTCGGCCGGCTGACTGGAAATCTCCAACTGCTCGGGTCGCAACATGATCTGCGCTGCGCCGTTTGGCGAGGTGCTGCTGACTTGAACCCGGCCCAGGTCGCAGATCGCGTAGCCATTCTCGATCAGCGCCGGCATGACCACGGCATCCCCGAGGAACAGCGCGGTTTCTTCATCCTGAGGATGCAGGTACAGATCCATCGGTTGCCCGGTCTGCACCAGTCGGCCCTGACGCATCACGGCCAGTTGATCGGCAAATGACAACGCCTCGGACTGATCATGGGTAACCAGGATGGTGGTCACGCCGGTGTCTGAGAGAAGTTTGGCAACCATCTTGCGCATGGACGCCCGCAGGCCGGTGTCCAGTGCTGAAAAGGGTTCATCGAGCAGCATCAGCCGAGGCCGTTGCGCCAAGGCCCGGGCCAGGGCGACCCGTTGCTGCTGACCGCCGGAAAGCTCGTGCGGCCAGCGCTGGCTCATGCGTGAATCCAGCGACACCATGTCCATCAACTCGGCGACGCGTTCTTGTTTCAAGGCGGCATCACCCGACAGTCCAAAGGCAATGTTGCCGGCCACCGTCATGTGTGGGAACAGTGCACCGTCCTGGGGCACATAACCAATCATGCGCTGATGCGCGGGGACTTCGGTCGAGCCGTCGACCAGTGTCTGGCCGTTGAGCGAGATACTGCCCGAATCGGGGAACTCGAACCCGGCAATCATTCGCAGCAAGGTGGTCTTGCCCGAGCCGGAAGGGCCGACGATGGCCGTGCGGCTGCCCGCAGGCACCGACAGGCTGACGTTGTCCAGGGCAGGCAGGGCACCGAAGGTTTTGTAGATGGAGTTCAGTTCGAGAGCGTTCATCGGCCTGCCGTGCGTTTGGATTGATGATAGAGAAGCGCGGTCAACGGAAGCGACAGCAAAATCATGATCAGCGCGTAAGGTGCCGCTGCGGCATAGTCGATTTCGCTGGTCATGGCCCAAAAACCGGTGGCCAGGGTGCGGGTGCCACTTGGCGAGAGCAGCAGGGTCGCGGTCAGTTCATTGGTGATTGCCAGAAACACCAGCGCTGCGCCGGCGGCTGCCCCCGGTGCGGCCAGGCGCATGGTAATAAGCCAGAGCGCCTGGCTCGGCGAACGGCCCAGGCTGCGGGCGATATTTTCCAGCTCTACCGGTGCCTGGGCAATACCGGCGCGCAAACTGACCAGCGCGCGTGGCAAGAACATCAGCAGGTACGCCAGCAGCACCGTGATGGTGGTCTGGTAAATCGGCCGGGCGAAGCTGATGGTGACGGTCACCAGCGCCAGCGCCACGACGATTCCCGGCAATGAACTGGTGATGTAGTTGCAGCTTTCCAGGATGCGATGCAGGCGCCCCGGCGAACGTATCGACAACCAGGCCACCGGTACGGCTGCGCAGGTGGTGATCAGCGCGCCGACACTGGCCAGTACGAGGGTCTGTTTCAATGCCGGGAGAATTTCCGCCATGCGCCAGACGTCCGCGCCACCGGCGATCAACCATTGGGCCAGGGTAATCAGCGGCACACCGAGGGCCAGCACGCTGGTGATGATTGGCAACAACAGTGCGGCGGCTTTGGTGTTGCGTGTCAGCCGCTGGGTGCGTTGCAGGCGCGCACTGCCGGAACCGACTCGTGCGTAACGGGCGTGGCCTCGGGAGGCGGACTCGGCGGTCAGCATCAACAGGCAGCACAGCGCCAGGACCCCGGCCAGCATGTTCGCCGCCGGGCCGTTGAAGCTCGACTGGAACTGGTCGAAGATCGCTGTGGTGAAGGTGTCGAAGCGAATCATCGCGTACAGGCCGTATTCAGCCAGCAAGTGCAACCCGACCAGCAAGGAACCGCCACAGATGGCCAGGCGCAGTTGCGGCAGCACCACCCGGAAAAACACTGCCCAGGGCTTCAGGCCCAGCGATTCGGAGACATCTTCGATGGCCGGGTCAAGGCGCCGCAGGGTGGCGGCGATGGGCAGATAGAGGAACGGGAAGTAGGCGATGACCGAAACCAGTACCCCGGCAAACAACCCGTGAATCGGTGGTACCAGGCTGACCCAGGCATAACTGTGGACAAAGGCCGGCACCGCGATCGGCGCCGTTGCCAGCACCGACCAGAGGCGGCGGCCCGGCAAGTCGGTGCGTTCGGTCAACCAGGCGAGTGCCACGCCAAGCGCGATACATAAAGGAATCGTGATCACCACCAGTAGAACGGTGTTGATCAAAAGTTCGGCCACTCGAGGCCTGAAGACCAGCTCGGCGATAGTCGCCCAGCCGGTCTTGATGGAAATGCCGATGACAAACGCCAACGGCAGCAGGGCCAGCAACGACACCAGAATGGATATGGCCACCACCCACGAGCCGCTACGCCTCCCGGAGGCGCGGCGAGGGTGTTGACGAGGGTGGGCCAGAGTCGTCAGTTGGGCGACTTTACTAGCTTCTGGCAGCGCGACTGGCTTGGACATCGGATTACAACAACCCCGCCTGAGTCATCAGCTCGACAACCTTTTTGCTGTTGAGTCTGGAGGCATCGACCACAGGCGCGTCAAGTTGCGCCAGCGGCACCAGTTTCGGGTTCGACTCGGCTTTCTGGCCGACGGCGTATTCAAACGAGTTACCGTTTTTCAGAATGGCCTGGCCTTCTTTACCGGTGATCCACTTCAGGAACGCCTGAGCTTCTTCCTGGTGTTTGCTGGATGCCAGGACAGCGCCACCGGAGAGGCTGACAAACGCGCCCGGATCTTTGTGCTTGAAGTAGTGCAGCGAGGTGTTCTTGCTGTTCTCGCCGGTTTTGCTCTGGTCGACGAAACTGTAGTAGTGATAGATCACGCCGCCTTCAATCTGGCCGGCATTCACTGCTTTAAGTACAGCGCTGTTGCCACGGTAGGCGGTGGCGTTGGCTTTCATGCCCTTCAACCATTCCAGGGTGGCGGCTTCGCCCTTGAGTTCCAGTACGGCAGCGACGATTGCCTGGAAATCGGCGCCGGCAGGCGAACCGGCCCAACGACCTTTCCAGCTTGGGGACGCCAGGTCCATCAGCGACTTGGGCAGGTCGGCTTCGGCCAGTTTGCTTTTGTTGTAGACAAACACGGTCGAACGAGCAGCGATCCCCACCCATTTGCCATGGGCCGGACGGTAGGCCGAACCGGTTTGTTCCAGGGTCGACGGCGCAACAGGGGTAAACAGCCCGGCGTTATCCACCAGTACCATGGCCGGGGAGTTCTCGGTCAGGAACACGTCTGCCGGGGAGGCCGCACCTTCTTGCACGAGCTGATTGCCCATCTCGCTGTCATCGCCGTTGCGCAGCGTGACCTTGATCCCTGTTTCACGGGTAAAACCTTCGACCCAGGCTTTGGTCAGCGTCTCATGTTGAGCGTTGTAGACCACGATGCCGTCGCTGCTTGGCGCAGCAAAGACATGGCCAGCCCCCATAAGAGCGGTAGCGAGCAGCGCGGTTTTCAGAAACGAAGGGCGACGGTGATTCATGTTGTTAGCAGCTCCTGCAGTTTTATTGAGAATCAGGTGGGCGAGCCTGTCGTTCGCTTCCCGCTATCCCTGCAGCTCGCCCCGAACAATGCGAATCATTCGCATAGATTTTGGTGGCGGCAATGTAGTGCGGGATATGTGAAAAAAACGTCAAATCAGTCGTTAATCAATGTCGTTTGTATTTAGATTGAGGCGCTGAGGAGGGAGTTTGAAGGACAGAGCGGTTTGAATTCAAACACTATCGTCGATGAGGCCCACTGATTTCATGTGAGCGGTGCTGGAAAGGAAGGATCGAGAGGCCCGTTGGGCCTCTCGATGCTTTGTTATTGGGCGGGGGCGTTGGGGATGAAGGCGACGCTGGCGTCCGAGCGCGGATGCAGCAGCCGTTCACCGTTGTCTGGTTGCGTGACGACGGCCTGATGGTCGGCAGTCAAGTAGTTCAACGGCAGCTGATCGCCACGTTTGTAGTGCGCCACGATGATGGTGCGCTGCGGATCCCAGTGCTGGCCGCTGGTTTTATCCAGCCATGCCATGAACTGCGCGGTGGTGCCTTCACGGGGGAAGTCCTGGGTATCAGGCACGTAGTAGAACGGTGCACCGCCGTTTTGCAGGTACATCGGGACTTTGTTGTCGACCTCGACCATCACCATCCGCCATTGATTCCACGGGGCGATCAGGCTGGCTTGAGCCTTGACGTCCTTGCCAAACTGCATGACGCCGCCACCCGTGTTGCTCCAGGGCACGATAATCCCGAGGATCAGCAACAGCAGGGCCGTCGTGACGCCAAAGCCGATCTTCAGGCCGCGTCCTTCGGTTTTGCCGGCAGCGCGTCGTTCTTCCATGCGGCGGGTGACCCACCAGGCCGCCAACAGTTGGGCAAACGGCACCAGCGGCAAGACGTAGTAACTGCGTCGGCTACCGCTGGCGGTGAAGAACAGGAACAGCAAGCCCAGACCCCAGATCAACCAACGGGCATTGGGTTCGAGCGTGCGCCAGTTACGAGCCGCGACCCACAGCCCAAGCACCCAGTACGGGGCCCACGGCAGGGTATAAACCGGCAAGTAGATCAGGTAGGTGTAAATGGGCCCGATGTGGTCGAACGGCTGGAAAAACCGCACCACGTTTTCCCGGAAGACCAGTCCCAGGCCATTTTCGGCGGAGGTGGGGGCGCCGTAGATATTCGACAACACGAACGGCACTGCGTAGACCAGACCGCCGACCAGTAGGGCGACGCACAGGCGCAGGTTGAGGTGACGTTTCCAGCGGCCGTCCTGCAGCAGATGGGGCAGCAGCACCAGGCCGGGCAGGATGAAACCGATCAGGCCTTTGAACAGCGAGGTCACCGACAGCAGCAGGAAGAACACGCAGTAGCGACCGAGTCGAGTGTCGTCCGGCCCGCGCCAATACCACCAGATCGCTGCCAGCACACCGCATACGGTCAGAATGTCAGCCGTTGCGACCCTGGCCCAGAAGACGAAATAGAAGGTGGTTGCCAGCATCCAGCCGGCGATCAGGCCGGTGCCTTTGCGAAATAGCTGCTCGCCGATCAGGTAGACCAGCCAGACACTGAGCCAGGCTGAAATCACCGAAGTCAGGCGCAAGGACCAGTGGCCAAGGCCGCCGGTGAACCAGGTGGTGGCGGTAATCAACCAGTAGGAGGGCAACGGCTTGTCGTAATAGGAGCCGCCCATGAGGTATGGGTCGAAGTAGTTACCGCTTTGCAGCATCTGTAGCGTGATATTGGCCCAACGGGTTTCCGGGCCCCAAAGTTCTCGAGTACCCAGTCCCAATAACAGGAGTAGCGCTGAAACCCCAAGCAGGATCAGCAGCGCGCGTGTTTCCGTTTCCCGCGACTTCATGTGGTATTTCCCTTCGGTCTTGACCGCCAGCTGCAGGATTGCGCCGTGCCGTTGAACGCCACAACCTGCGCGCCGGGTCAGAAAATGCAGATCATCTACTTGCCGGGTGACGATTTGCACATCATCACCCGGTAAACCCGCTCATCAGGAGTCTTCAGGGCAGTTTCGGGAAAATCAGGATCTCCAGTTCGCCCCGTTTGTAGTGCTTGCCATCGATCGGCAGCAGCAAGACTTCCTGCTCTTCCAGCGCATTTTTCACCCGCATGACCACGCCCACCGAACCCTTTTTACGGGCTTCGGTCATCCACTGCTGGACACTGTCCATGTCGACTTTGCGGTGTGCGGCCTCAGGGAAATCGGTACCGTACTTCAACTCACCCACCGTGTTGTACAGATCAACCTGGGGGCGTTTCAGGCGCCAGGACAATGCCGAAGCCGCGCCCAGATCGTTACTCAGCAGCGAGCTGGTTTCGCTCAATTCCTGAACATGCTCGGCGATGAACTGGTCAGGCATCTTGCTGTTGACGATGACGGCGGGCATGGCGGCTGGCAGCAGGGCGACCAGTAGCCAGATTCCCAGCGCCGGAGTGGCCCAATAGACCAGTGGCCGAAGCGCTTGCAGGGCATTGGCGATGATCCAGCCGGCCAGCACGATGAAGCCCAGCGACAGGGTGAACATCTCGGTGTTTTCAAAGATTGGCCTGCTGATCTGCAGATAGATCAGGACAATCAGGGCAATCGTCGCGATCGCTACGTTGATCAGGCCGTTGATACGAATCGCCCGGCCACGGGCCTCGCTCACCAGATCGATCAGTGTGCTGGCCATCAGCAAGGCCAGCGGCAGCAGGCACGGCATGATGTAGGTTGGCAGCTTGCCTTTGCTCAGGCTGAAAAATACCAGCGGCAGGAGCATCCACAGCAGCAGGAAACCGGTGGTGTTCTGAGTCTTGTTTTTCCAGGCTTGAGCCAGTGTCGAGGGCAACAGGGCGGCCCACGGCAGGCTCGAAACCACCATGATTGGCAGGAAGAACCACCACGGCCGGGTGTGCTGGGCATCTTCGGCGGCGAACCGGCGAATGTGTTCGTGCCAGAAGAAGAACCGCCAGAAATCCGGTTCGTGACTATTGATCGCCAGCACCCACGGCAGGCTGACGACGATGGCGACGACCAGCGCTACCGGGCCATAACGCAGCAATTCACCAAAGCGCTTTTGCCAGATCATGTAAGGCAGTGCGATCAACACCGGCAACAGCCAGGCCAGGAAGCCCTTGGTCAGGAAACCCATGCCGCAGGCGAAGCCGAGCAGCGCCCAGGCCCCGAGTTTACTGCGTGGGGTTTTGTTATCCAGGGCAAACCACAGGGCAACCAGGCTCAGGTTGACCCAGAAGGTGAACTGCGGATCGAGGTTGGAGTAGCCAGCCTGGCCGGCGATCAGGCCGAAGCTCATATAAAGCAGGGCGGCAGCGAAACTCTTGCGCGGATCATTCCACAGGCGACGGGCGATCAGATACGCCAACCACACGCTCAGGCCGGTGGCGACTGCCGAGGCAATACGCACGCCAAACAGGTTCTCGCCGAAGATCGCCTGACCGATGGCAATCATCCAGTAACCGGCAATGGGCTTCTCGAAGTAGCGAAAGCCCATGAAATGCGGAGACACCCAGTCACCGCTCAGCAACATCTCCTGGCTGATCTGCGCGTAGCGAGGCTCGTCAGGAATCCATAACCCGTGGCCAACCATCGGCAACAGGTAGAACAGGCCGAAGGCCAACAACAGGCAGGGTAGAGCCCAGCGCTTGATCATTTGACTCGTGCTCCCTGCGACTTCATTCGACAGTTCGGGTTGCTGCGTGAGCAATCAGTAAAGTGATGCGTGACGAGTATTGTTTTTCGCTTCATGGGACGGCCTTGATACCGGAAGACGTTGCTCGGTTTTGGGTGTTTTGGTTACGACGTTCGATGCTGCCCGCTCTTCTTCAACAAAGACGCGTGCAGGGGCGCAGGCATCGCTGTGGCGAGCCGGCCGTATTACTCGGCAAAAGGATAAAGTCGACGCATGACATTCCTGGGCCTCCTGGCAGCGGACTGGACGAATGTAGGTGGGTGAGCCGCTATGAGCGGACACCGCATGCTACAAGTGGAGCGTCGAGTCTTCCATTGAGGATTTCCCCCAGGCTGGCATTCAAGCGTGAAATCCCCGGATTTCCAGTAACTCGCTGAAAAAAATAAAGTTATTCAATTTGTTTCTAGTACACGCGAGCGCTGGCGAACTGCCGTTATGGCGTTTTTTTTGGGGTTCGTTAACAGCGCCGGCGTGTCCTGTTCATCCGTACTATTTGCTGGCGAATCGCTTATCCAGCACAGCTGGCCAGTCCCCGGAATTCACGATGCCGAGCACTTTAAGCTGCCCGTCAGCGGTCACCGAGACGAACAGGGCGCTGGTGTACTGACTGGTGGGAGCATGCTTGAAGCCGGTTTGTTTCTCGAAGTCGCTGATGCAGCCGCTGTGCGTGACCAGGACCAGATTGCGATGCGCCGTTTTGTGTGCGACCACATCGTCACGCATGGCCTTGCCGCATTGGGCCAGCCATTCCTGATGCGACGCCTCTTTGCCAAACATGAACTGCGCGGTTTGCATCGTGCGGGTCGCCGGGCTGCTGAACACATCAGCATGGTCCATGCCCAGGGCGTTGAACCCCTTGCCGACGTCTGTCGATGCCACGCTGCCTACCTGGGTAATGCCATCGGCTGGGCCCAGGCACGGGTTTTTCGACTGATCGCAGCGTTCGGCATGTCGAACCAGCACCACTACATCGCCTGCCTGCCAGTGTTGGAATACGCCAGCCGTTGTCATGTGATCACCTTCCGCCAGCATCGCCGGAGACCGGGGCCACAAGGTGAACCCCGTGACCAGAGCGGCCACTATCACCACTGACGCCGCTAGCGTGACCTTCAAAAACCGTTTTTTGACCGCTCGTTTAGGCAAGTCCTTGGGTAATACAGTATTAACCACGCCTTTCACCTGTAAGTCGTATTGGGATGAAGAATTTCGAATCCGTTCAAGCAGTCAGCATAGACAGTTCACGGAAAACGCGAGCATTGAAGGTCGATTTGCAATGATCAATGTAGAGGCGGGCAAGTGGGGGATAAGTGAAACGAATGTGAAAATTTCGCTGGAACGCTTAACCCACCCTTAACGACAGCTAATTGTTTGATTTTAATTGCATTGCCATCGACCAGAGACGCCTCCGCCAAGACCCCGCGCGAGGTCGTGGGGAAGGCGGCAAGAGCCGCTCAAGCCCGATTGTTTCAAGCTGTTTCGTGAGTCTGTTTTCCCAGCAGATCGATTCGGCAACCCGGGCCCGCGTCGTAGACCGCAAGCTTCATGTCGTGCAACCGCGCCACGGCCGAGACCATGCTCAAGCCCAACCCATTGCCGGGTGTGTGACGGCTCAGTTCTGAACGGTAGAGCCGGCGAAATACCGCCTCGCGCTCGTCTTCCGCAATCCCCGGACCGTTATCGATGACCCGAATGCCGACGCCCGTTGCATCACTGATGACGCTAAGACTGACGCGGCTATGGTCGGGTGAGAACTTGATCGCGTTGTCCAGCAGATTGCAGCAGGCATCGAACAGCAGTTGCGCATCGCCAGCGATCAGCGTTGGCTGCGTGCCGGCATGGAATGCCAGGCTGATGCCGCGCTCCTCGGCCAGCGGTTCATAGAGTTCGGTGGCATCGGCGCCGATCAGGTTCAGATCGACCGGCGCAAAGTGGCTGCGTCGTGCGCTGTCCTCGATTTCGGAAATGCGCAGCAAGGCACGGAACGTCATCAGCAGGCCCTTGGCCTCGCTCAGCGCCGAGTCAATGCTTGCCGCGTATTCGTCTTCGCGCAGACCCCGGCGTTGCGCGCGCTCAAGGCCTGCAATCAGTCGGGTCAGGGGCGTGCGCAGGTCGTGGGCGATGTCGTCGCAGACGCCCTTGACCTCGCTCATCAGGCGTTCCAGCTCATCGAGCATGCTGTTGACGACGTTGGCGAGGCGGTCGATGTCATCGTTGTTGCCCAGGGTGGGCAAGCGGCTGCTCAAGTCGCCCTCGATGATGCCTTTGATCGAGTCGCTCAACTTGTCGAGCCGGCGCCGCGCCGAGTAACCGAGGCCGATCGCACCTAACAGGCCGACCACCAGCAGCAGGACCCCACCGGAAACCAGCGCATGGACCAACAGTTCGTCGAACTCGCCGATATCATGCATGTCCTGGGCGACCAGCAGGATTTTGCCGTCTTCCAGTTTATGGGCAATGAACCGCACCGGACGGGAGCGATCATTGGATTTTTGCCAGTCGAACTCGGCGGGCCGATCAAATTTCTTGAACGTCGGCATTTGATGAATGGCGCCGACAATGTACTGGCCGTTTTCATCGAACAAACTGTGGGGCAGGCGACCTTCCGTGTCCGAAATGGCGTGTTTGCGGATTTCCTCTTCACGCAGTTGCGGAGTTTGCTGACTGCGGTTCTCAACCTGGCGATAGAGCGCAGTGTCGGCCTCGGTCTTCAGGTAAAACGCGGTTTGCCAGTAAATGTAACCAAACAGCGCCAGAAACGAGCAACCGAACAGCCCGAGGAACATCAGGCCCGTGCGAAAACTGATGGTGCGCGGAATCTCACTCAGGTGAACGGAGAACATAGCCGGCCCCCCGGATAGTGTGGATCATCTGCGGTTCACCTTCGGCGTCGATCTTGCGACGCAGGCGGCCGATATGCACCTCGATGACATTGGTGCGCTCGTCGTAGCTGTAATTCCACACGGCTTCAAACAACATGGTGCGCGTGACCACTTGTTCGGCGTTGCGCATCAGGTGTTCCAGCAACGCGTATTCACGCGGTACCAGGTCGATGGTTCGATCGCCACGGCGCACACTGCGCCGTAACAGGTCGACGTGCAGGTTGCCGACGCGCAACTGATTGTCCGGTTCGCGGGTGGCAGGTTCGGCACGGCGACGGCTCAAGGCGTCCAGCCGTGCGGTCAGTTCGATGAATTCGAAAGGCTTGGTCAGGTAGTCATCACCACCGGCACGCAAGCCTCGAACACGCTCATCTAGCGCGCTCAGGGCGCTGAGGATCAACACCGGCGTGCTCACGCTCGCCGCTCGCAAGGCGGTCAATACGCCCAGCCCGTCGATGCCGCCCGGCAGCATCCGGTCGAGCACGATCAGATCAAAGGGCTCGCTGAGGGCTTTGAGCAAACCGTCGCGGCCATTGTTCACGCACGTGACGGTAAACCCGTGGTCCTGCAGGGCTGCTTCAATTTCGCGAGCGGTGGAGTTGTCGTCTTCGACGACCAGAACGTGGGTCATGGGAGTTGAACCGGCCACTTGAACGGGTTAGAGATGGCATAGTGTGTCAAATCCAGGCAGGCGCCAACGTCGCCGCCGGATAAATAAAAGTTTAGGTTGAGAGAGAAAGCTCCTTGCGCATTCTAGTCGTTGAAGACGATGCCCAGACCGCCACCTACCTGTTGCGTGGGCTGACGGAAAGCGGGCATGTAGTGGATGTCGCCGAAGACGGCAACGATGGCCTGGCCATGGCCCTGGAAGGTATTCATGACGCATTGATTGTCGATCGGCGCCTGCCGGGGCTCGACGGTATCGCCCTGGTGCGGGCGATACGCAGTCGCGGCTCACGTATCCCGGTGTTGATGCTCAGCGCTCAGTCGACCACCGCGCAAAAGGTCGAAGGCTTGCAAGCCGGTTGCGACGATTACCTGGCAAAACCCTATGCGTTCGCCGAGGTGCTGGCACGTCTCGACGCTTTATTGCGCGGCGCCGATCAACCAAGTGCAGCAGGGCGTAAGCTGCAAGTCGGCGAACTCGAACTCGACTGCGCGACCCGTACGGCGGTGCGTCAGGGCCGTAGCATTGTCTTGCAACAGCGCGAGGCGCTGCTGCTGGAAAAACTCATGCGTCACAGCGGTCAGGTGGTCACCCGCGACATGCTGCTCGACAGTGCCTGGGATTACGCCTTTGACCCCAATGACAATGTCATCGACAAACATATCCATCGCCTGCGGCGCAAACTCGATGAAGGTTTCGAGTACTCGCTGATCAAGACCGTTCCGGGCGCGGGTTACAGTTTTCAGGGCCGTCGCGAGCCCGATTAAATAAATGTTTACCTGCAGGCGAACGCTCTGCAAGGCGCTGTTGGCTATCTTCGGCTGATTCGTGGACAGGCTCCACAAACGTTTCAGCCGGAGATCGCGTGCCAATGTCAGTTGCAACCTCACCGAGGCGTAACTTTTTATCCCTATCGGTGCTGCTGGGCGTATTGATGCTCGGTGGCTGCTCGATGGTGCCCGCTTACCATCAACCGGAGCTGCCGCTGGCGGCAAACTGGAATGGCGCCGGGCAAACGTCCGCCGCACGGGGAGGGCAGTGGTGGAGCGAATTCCACAGTGCTGAACTGAATGACCTGATCACCCGCGGCCTCTCGGCCAATTACACCCTTAAAGCCGCGGCCAGCCGCATCGAAGAGGCCCGCGCTTCGGCTCAGGTCGTCGGCGCCGGGCAATATCCGACCCTGGCACTGGGCGGCAATGTCCAGCGTCAGAACAATTACGGCACCACCAAGAAAAGCAGCGTATTCGCCCAAGCGACCTACGAGCTGGATTTCTGGGGCAAGCAGCGCGCTGCTGCCGACTCTGCCGACGCGCTGGCCAATGCCAGTGTGTTCGACGCACAAACCCTGCGCATGAGCCTGGGGGCGAGCATCGCCGACAGCTACTTCCAGGTCCTGTCGCTGGAAGAACGGCTGCGCCTGGCCCAGTCGATAGCCGACGACGCCAAGCAGGTACTCGATCTGGTCGAAGTCCAGGCCAGCCAGGGCGCCGTGTCCAATCTTGAAGTGGCGCAGCAACGCAACGCCCTGCAAACCTTCGAGGCGGCGATGCCACCTTTGCGTCAGCAACGCGATCTGGCGCTTTACCAATTGGCGGTACTGGTGGGCGAGACGCCGCAAGGTTTTCAGCTGAAAAGCTCCGGTCTTGACGGTTTGCAGGTGCCGCGTCCGTCCGCTGGACTGCCCATCGGCCTGCTGCGTCAGCGGCCCGATGTGCAAGCGGCTGAAGCGCGACTGGTCTCGGCCAACTTCGATGTCGGGGTTGCCCGTGCGGCGTTCTTGCCGAATCTGTCGCTGGACCTGATCGGCGGTATCGACACCATTGCCGGCGGCACCATCTGGAGCGTCGTCGGCACATTGGCCCAACCGGTGTTCACCGGCGGCCAGCTCACGGGTCAATTGCACGTTGATCAGGCCCACGTTCAGGAACTGACCGCCAGTTACCGTGAATCGGTGATCGAGGCGCTGCAAGACGTCGAAACCCAACTGAGCGCCACCCGCGAACTGGATAAAAGCTTTGCCTTGAATCAGGCCGCGGTGGACTCCGCCCGCGAAGCCGCGAGGCTGGCGCAGGTGCGTTATCGACTGGGTTCCACCGATTTCCAGACCTTGTTGATCGTCGAGCGCACCCAGTATCAGGCCGAAGACACGCTGTTGCAGGTACGCCTGCAACACCTGCAGGCCGCCGTCGGTTTGTTCCGGGCGCTGGGCGGTGATTTCACCCCCGACACCCTTGCTTCCCTTTCTCCTTCTCAGGCGTCACACCCATGAATGCTAAGCAACGCGTTGCGAACCCTCGCCATCGAGCACTCTCCTGGGCGCTACTGATTCTCCTGTTGGGCGCAGGTGCAGGTGGATTTCAGTGGGTCAAGCGGGCTCAGGCGGCTCCGGCCAAAACCGAGGCAAGCGCCGTGCCGGTGCAACTGACGCAAGTCAGCCAGCAGGACCTGCCGATCTGGCTCAGTGCGATTGGCAACGTCCAGCCGCTCAACAGCGTCAATGTTCGGGTTCGGGTGGATGGCGAGTTGCAGAAAGTCCTGTTCAAGGAAGGCCAGACCGTGAACGCCGGCAGTCTGCTGGCGGTGATCGATCCACGGGTTTACCAGGCTCAGGTGGCTCAGGCGCAAGCACTGGTGGCCAAGGATCAGGCGCAACTGGCCAACCTGCGGGTGAGTCTGGACCGGGCCAGCAAACTGGCGGCCGCCAAGGCTGGCCCGACTCAGGATGTCGACACCTATCGCGCCGAACTGGCGGCACAGCAGGCCACGGTGCAGGCGGACCAGGCGGCACTGGATAACGCACGCCTGCAACTGGAGTTCACGCAGGTCAAGGCGCCGCTGACCGGGCGTACCGGCCAGCGCTTGCTGGACGTCGGCGCCATCGCCCACGGTGCGGAAGCCACGGGCCTGGTGACCATTACCCAGATGAACCCGATCTCGGTGGCTTTCGCCGTCTCCCAGGACGAACTCCCGCAGATCCTTGAAGAAAACGCCAAGGGCGCCTTGCAAGTGGTCGCCATGACCCGCGACGGCCATCAGGAAATCGCTCGCGGCCGTCTGAGCTTCATTGACAGCCAGGTCGCTGCCGCCAGTGGTCAGATCCAGTTGAAGGCCGAGTTCGACAACAGTGCCAACCAGTTGTGGCCTGGCGAATTGGTCAGCGCACGCTTGCTGGTCAGCACCCGCCAGGACGTCACGGTGGTGCCGGCCAATGCTGTGCAGTTCGGTCGTCAGGGCAACTTCGTCTATGTAGTCGGCGCCGATCAACGGGTGCAGCCACGTCAGGTCGATGCGGCCGCCGTGGTCGATGGCAAGCAGTGGATTCGCCAAGGGCTGGCCGCTGGCGAAACGGTCGTCGTGCAAGGCCAGTCGCGTATTGCGCCGGGGGTCAAAGTCGCACCGATCAAGGCTGACGAAGCCGCTGCGCTGGCTGCAGCCACGCCGGTGGAGAGCGCACGATGAAAGGGCTCGCCGGACTGATTCAACGACGCGTGGGCCTGAGCCTGTTGGCGCTTGGGGTGATGTTGCTGGGTGCTTTCGCGTACTTCCAGTTGCCGGTAGCACCGTTGCCTACGGTGGATTTTCCGACCATTCAGGTCACTGCCAGACTCTCCGGGGCCAGCGCCGAGACCATGGCTTCATCGGTCGCGACACCACTGGAAAGAGCCTTTGCCGCGGTTCCGCAAGTCACCTCGATGACCTCCTCGAGCGCAGCCGGCAAGACCCAGGTGGTGTTGCAGTTCGACCTGTCACGCAACATCGACGGTGCTGCGCAGGATGTGCAGACCGCAATCAACACCGCGACCCCGAACCTGCCGAAGACCATGACCAGTACGCCGACCTTCAACAAGGTCAACCCGGCGGAAGGGACGGTGTTGTCGCTGGCCGTGACCTCACCGACGCGCACGCTGCCGGAACTCGACCGTTACGCGGACAACTACATTGCCCAGCGTTTGTCGCAGATGCCGGGCGTCGGCCTGGTGGATTTCCACGGTGAGCAAAAACCGGCGGTGCGGATTCAGATCGACCCGGATGCGCTGGCCGCACGGGGCCTGAGCCTGGAAGACGTGCGCAGCGTGATCGGCGTCAGTACCGTCGATCAGCCCAAGGGCACCCTTGACGGGCCGACCCGCTCCGTCACGCTCGGTGCGACCGACCAGATGCTCGACCCACAGCATTATCGGGATCAGGTGATTGCCTATAAAAACGGCATGCCGATCAAGCTCGGTGACCTTGGCCGGGTAATCGCCGGTGCCGAAGATACCCAGCAAGCCGCACAGTTGGGCGGCGAGCCGACAGTGATCGTCGACATTCACAAACAACCGGGTTTCAACCTGCTGTCGACCATCGCCACGATCAAGGCCAAGTTGCCCGAACTGACCGCGTCGTTGCCTCGCGACGTGCAGGTTCAGGTGGTGGGCGACCGTACCCAGACCATCGAAGCCTCGGTCAACGACATGCAGTTCACTTTGCTGCTGTCGATTGCCCTGGTGGTCGTGGTGATCTTCGTGTTCCTGCGCAAGGCCACCGCCACGTTGATTCCCAGCCTGACCATTCCGCTGTCGCTGGTGTCGACCTTCGGTGTGATGTATTTGCTCGGCTACAGCCTCGACAACCTGTCGATCATGGGCCTGGCCATTGCAGTCGGCTTTGTGGTGGACGATGCCATCGTGGTGATGGAAAACATCGTGCGCCATCTGGAGATGGGCAAGTCACGCCTGCAATCGGCGGTCGATGGTTTGCGCGAAGTGGCGTTCACCATTGTCTCGATGACGGTGTCGTTGATCGCGGTGTTCTTGCCGATCCTGTTGATGTCGGGGATCGTCGGGCGCTTGATGCGCGAGTTCGCAGTCACGGTCAGCGTGGCGATCATCATGTCCTGCATCGTCTCGCTGACGATCACGCCGATGCTTTGCGCCTGGCTGCTCAAACCGCATGCCGAGAGCGAGGAGGGGCGTTTCGCCCAGGTCTGCGAACGGGCGTTCACCGGCCTGCACAATGGCTATCGCCGCAGCCTTGACTGGGTGCTCGACCATCAACGTCTGACCCTTGGCGTGGCGCTGGCCACATTGCTGGCGACCGCGGTGTTGTACGTGAGCATTCCCAAGGGCTTCTTCCCGCAGCAGGACAACGGCCTGATCCAGGGTGTCGCCGAAGCCTCCGCCGATATTTCGCCGATGGCCATGCGGGACCAGGTCAACCGTGTCGCCGAGGTTGTCGGTCATGACCCGGCGGTGGCCAAGGTGTATTTCTGGATCGGCCCGAACCCGACGGTCAGCCAGGGCAAGGTGATGATCAACCTCAAGCCGTTCAGCGAGCGCACCGACAGTGCCCAAAAGGTGATCAGCCGTTTGCAGCCAGCGCTCGATCAGTTGTCCGGGGTCAAGGTCTACTTGCAGGCTAACCAGGACATCCAGATCGGTGGCCGCGCCAGTAAAACCCAGTACCAGTACACCCTTCAGGACCCGGACAGCGCAGAACTGGATCACTGGAGCGGGGTGCTGCTGGAAAAACTCAAGAGCTTGCCGCAACTGCAACACGTGACCTCAGACCAGCAACAGGCCATTGCCCAGGCAACCCTGGTGATCGACCGTGCCACGGCCGCCCGTCTGGGCGTGACGGTGCAGGCCATCGACGACGTGCTGTACGACGCCTTCGGCCAGCGTCAGGTCGCGACGATGTTCACCCAACTCGACCAGAACCATGTGGTTCTCGAACTGGACCCGCACTGGCAGACGTCCACTAGCACGCTGGAACACTTGTACGTACGCGCCAGCTCCGGAAGCCTGGTGCCATTGAATCTGTTGGCGAGCATCAAGACCGAGCAGGTGCCGATCATCATCAACCACCAAGGGGTATTTCCGGCCATCACCCTGTCGTTTGACCTGGCGCCCGGCCAAGCCCTGAGCGATGCGGTCAGTGCGATCAACCAGGCGTCTTTGGCGGTGGCGATGCCCGACTCCGTCGTCGGCAGTTTTCAGGGCACCGCCCAGGCGTTCCAGGACTCGTTGAAATCACAGCCCTGGTTGATTCTGGCGGCGATTCTGACCGTCTATATCGTGTTGGGCGTGCTCTACGAGAACGCGATTCACCCGTTGACGATCATTTCGACCCTGCCGTCCGCCGGGTTCGGTGCGCTGCTGGCATTGATGCTCTGTGGACAGGACCTGTCGGTCCTTGGGATGATCGGCATTATTCTGCTGATCGGCATCGTCAAGAAGAACGCGATCATGATCGTTGACTTCACGCTGTCGGCCCAGCAACGTGGCCTGTCTGCCCGAGACGCCGTGCGCGAAGGGTGCCTGTTGCGGTTGCGGCCGATCCTGATGACCTCGCTGGCGGCATTGCTCGGTGCGCTGCCATTGGCGTTCGGCCACGGTGCCGGCTCGGAGCTTCGCCAGCCATTGGGCATTGCCATTGTCGGTGGCCTGGCGGTCTCGCAGATCCTGACGTTGTACACCACCCCGGTCGTCTACCTTTGGTTTGAGCGTCGGCGTCGCAGCCAAAAACTCGTCGCGCAGAACATCAGGGTGTGACGTCGGCATTCAAACACTGGAAAGACATGGACTCCAAGCAAAGCCTGGCAAAAAGGATTGTGATTGTTTTCGCACTGATGACTGCGTTTGTCGCAGGGGTCTTTGCGGTTGGCATTGTCGCGACCGTGCATATCGTTGAAAGAAAGCTCACCACCACCAGCCTGGGTGGCGGGCTGCAACGCCTGCTGCTGATGGACAACACCGACGACTGGACCCATCGACCGGAGAAAGACGAGCTGTTTTTCTTTGAGGGCGGGCTGGGTGAAATGGCCCCCGACGCGCAGCTCAAGGCGTTGCAGCCGGGGTTTCAGGAAATCGTCTTTGGCGGTGAGGACTACTACGCCATGGTGAAGGTGGTCGAAGGTCGCCAATACGTCCTGCTGAAAGATCAGCGAAGCCATGAACAACGCGAACGCGTGCTGTACGCGGTGGTGATTGTCGGGTTCGTGTTGAGCATCCTGCTGGCGATCCTGTTGGGGTGGCTGCTGGCACGACGCGTTATGGCCCCGGTGATCCGTTTGGCGCGTCAGGTGCGCCACCGTGATCAGTTGCTGGAACTCGCACCGCCGCTGGCGACCAAGTACGCTGTCGATGAAGTCGGCGAACTGGCAGTGTCCTTTGATCAAACCCTGGGTCGACTGCGCGAGGCTCTGGGCCGGGAAAAACTCTTCACCAGCGATGTCAGCCACGAATTGCGAACGCCGTTGATGGTGCTTGCCAGTTCATGTGAGCTGTTGTTGAGCAATCGTGCCCTGGATCAGCGCTCGATGGCCCAGGTCAGCCGTATTGCCAGGGCCAGCGATGAAATGCGACAGCTGGTCGACACGTTCCTGATGCTGGCGCGTGACCGGGATAACGACTCCGGTAACGGTGGCAACGCCTCCTTGAAAGAGGTTGCCGATGCGTTGGCGGAGATCTGGGGCAGGCTGATCCGGGAAAAAGGCCTGGAGTTCATCTACCTCGACGAGCAGACCTCAAACACCTGCTATAACCTGACGTTCCTGCAATCGGTGATGGGCAACCTGCTGCGCAACGCCTGGCACTATACTGATCATGGCTTCATTCGCCTGACCCTGCGTGATCATGGCTTCAGCGTGGAAGACAGCGGTATCGGTATTCCGGAAGAAAAACGCCATGCGATGTTCCAGCCCTTTGTCAGGGGCGACGAACACCGGGGCGAAGGGCTGGGATTGGGGCTGTCGCTGGTTCAGCGGATCTGCGCCAACCAGAACTGGCGAGTGGAACTCACCACCCGCGAACCCCACGGCTGTCATTTCGCCGTGGACCTGGCAGAGCGTCAGGAGCAACTCCTGCTCTAGCAGGCGCGGAAATGCCCGTTGGTCGGTTCGCCTGAAAGGCCGGTCGATTTGCGTTCTTGCAGATCGACTAACCGGTAAATCGATGACGCATTTCAAAGAGGAGAGTGATCATGTCCTATGTCGATGGCTTCGTTGCAGCCGTACCCACCGCCAACCGCGATAAATTCAAGCAGCACGCCGAGTTCATGGCCGGTATTTTCAAGGAAAACGGCGCGCTGAGCGTGACTGAATGCTGGGGCGACGATGTGCCTCAAGGCAAACTGACCTCGTTCCCGATGGCGGTGAAACTTAAGGAAGACGAGACGGTGGTATTTTCGTGGATCATCTGGCCGGACCGCCAAACGCGCGACACCGGCATGCAGAAGTTCATGGAAGATCCCAGGCTTAAATCGCTGGATAACTCGATGCCTTTCGATGGGCAACGGTTGATCTTCGGCGGTTTCGAGATGATCGTAAACGTCTGAAGTATGTCGCAACATCCGGATGTCAGGCGGGCCTGAAAAGGATGCAGGCCCGCCCCGGATGGCGCGCCGGTTATTCCGGAAGGGTGATTCGGCAACTCTTGCGATTACGGATTTCGTTATCCGTTGGCCGCTCTTTCACGAACTCGAAACGCGGCTCGCCCTCGTTGTAGGTGACCAGCCAACCCCACTCCAGCTCGGACTCACCTTGCCCGGGTTTCGGCGGCGTAGCCCACCAGGGTTCCTTGCTGACAATCTGGCGCATACCCCCTCCACGTGGTCTGGGCTCTTTCAACTATAACGTGGATGACTGAAGGCGCCAGAAATGCGTTTTGAGTGGGCCGGCAGATTAGTGCCGGCCCACGTTCGTCAGCTTAAAACGGTTTGTAAGGCAGGAATTTTCCGTCCAGGGTGATGACCGCACGGGAGCCACCTTCGGGATCTTCGACCTTCTTGATGTCCATCTTGAAGTTGATGGCGCTGATAATGCCGTCACCGAACTGCTCGTGAACAATCGACTTCAGGGCAGTGCCGTACACCTGGATCATCTCGTAGAAGCGGTAGATGGTCGGGTCGGTCGGTACGCCGCTGGCGAGAGAGCCGCGAAGCGGGATGGTTTGCAATTGGGCGACGGCGTCGTTGTCCAGGCCCAGGTGCTGGACCACCACGTTGGCAGCCGCTTCCGGCAGTGGGTGTTGGCCGAGCAGGGCAGCTGTGACGTAGAGCAGGCTCAGGCCGGTGCCTTCAGTCAGGTTTTCCCAGGACAGGTCCTTGCGGGCCTTGGCTTCGAGGATTTTGCCGGTCAGGGCCAGCGTTGGGTCTTGATAAGCATGGGACTGTTGCATGGTGCTTCTCCTGCGGATTGATGGGGTGTGTGGTTCAAGCGACGTTGGCGACAGCCCGGGCGGGCATGGCGCAGGTGTCCGGGAAATCGGCTATCGAGACGAACTGCCGGGAAACACCATCGAGCGCGTCGATGCCGCCACTTTCGATGTCGTAGACCCAGCCGTGCAGATTCAACGCGCCTTGCTCCTGGGCCAGGCGAACGCTGGGATGAGTCTGCAGATTGACCAGTTGAGCAATGACGTTTTCTTTGACCAGTGAGGTCAGGCGCGCTTCGTCACTGTTGTGAGGGCGGGCGGCATTGATCACCTTGGCGCCTTCGGAGTAGCGCAACCAATTGGCGACGGCGGGCAAGTGGTCCAGGCATTTGCACTGGGCAATGGCGGTCATCGCGCCGCAATCGGAGTGCCCGCAGATCACCACATCGGTGACGCCCAGTACGGCAACGGCGTACTCGACCGTGGCGGAGACACCGCCAGGCTCGGGGCCGTAGGACGGCACGATGTTGCCGGCATTGCGAATCACGAACAGTTCGCCGGGTTCTTGCTGGGTCAGCAACTCCGGCACGACACGACTGTCGGAGCAGGCAATGAACAGTGTTTTAGGCGACTGGGTAGAGGCCAGATGCTTGAACAGGCTGGAGCGCTGTGGAAACGCTTCACGCTGAAACTTGAGGAAGCCATCGATCAACTCTTTCATGGTGAAGTACCTTGCCGTTGTGGTTGGCTGAAAGAATGAACGCGCACAGCTATAGCGTCCAAGATCGATGGCTTATGGTTTTTATAGGCTGATCCTATAGTTGGAAGGGTTTGCTTATTTTAATAGCGGCGAAGGGCAGCGCTCGAACCAGCGGCCCGCCTGTTTGTAGGCGTGGGCGTGCTGACGCCGTCGGCGGATGTGGAGTGGTTTATCCAGTGGCTGAAGACCGAGTTGGGACGCGAACTCAGCGATTGAAGCACGGCTGAAGAAATTGAACTGACAGAGCGTCCAATGAATGCGGGAAAACATTAACCTGAGCGTAACGGTTCGCCGCTCATCTTGATTGATGCCGCCCTCCGTTAGCTCCTAAGGTAGCTCCACGTAAGCGAACCCGTGGAGTGAGCATGACAACAACAATATCCCCCGACTCGCGCTGGACGCGGCGGCGCAATGAAAAACAGCGTCGCCTGGAGCAGGTGCGGGGTCTCGCCGATGGCGTGGTTTTGCCCACCGACAAGATCGTTGCGGCGCTGGAGGCCTTGATTCTGCCTGGCGACCGCGTGGTGCTGGAGGGCAACAACCAGAAGCAGGCGGACTTTCTATCCCGTTCCCTGGCCAAGGCCGATCCGGCCAGGCTGCATGACCTGCACATGATCATGCCCAGCGTCGGCCGCTCCGAGCACCTGGACCTGTTCGAACGAGGCATCGCGCGCAAGCTCGATTTCTCCTTTGCCGGCACCCAGAGCCTGCGCATCAGCCAGTTGCTTGAAGATGGTTTGCTGGAAATCGGCGCGATCCACACCTACATCGAACTCTACGCCCGGCTGGTGGTGGACCTGATTCCCAACGTGGTGCTCTCGGCCGGTTTCATGGCCGACCGTGCCGGCAATATCTACACCGGGCCGAGCACCGAGGACACTCCGGCGCTGATCGAGCCGGCGGCCTTCAGCGACGGCATTGTGATCGTCCAGGTCAACCAGTTGGTGGACGACGTCAGCGAGTTGCCCCGCGTGGACATTCCGGCATCCTGGGTGGATTTCGTGGTGGTGGCCGACAAGCCGTTCTACATTGAACCGTTGTTCACCCGCGATCCCCGGCACATCAAGCCCGTGCATGTGCTGATGGCGATGATGGCGATCCGCGGGATCTACGAAAAACACAATGTTCAGTCGCTCAACCACGGTATCGGTTTCAACACTGCCGCCATCGAATTGATCTTGCCGACCTACGGCGAATCGCTTGGACTCAAGGGCAAGATCTGCCGCAACTGGACCCTCAATCCACACCCGACGCTGATTCCGGCCATCGAAAGTGGCTGGGTCGAAAGCGTGCATTGCTTCGGCACCGAACTCGGGATGGAGAACTACATTGCCGCGCGCCCGGACGTATTTTTCACCGGTCGCGACGGTTCCCTGCGTTCGAATCGAATGTTCTGCCAACTGGCCGGGCAGTACGCGGTGGACCTGTTTATCGGCGCAACCTTGCAGGTGGACGGCGACGGCCATTCTTCCACCGTGACCCGTGGACGCCTGGCCGGTTTTGGCGGCGCGCCGAACATGGGCCACGACCCGCGTGGCCGCCGCCACGGGACCCCGGCCTGGCTCGACATGCGCCACGACGATGCCCCCGAAGCGCTGCTCGAACGTGGCAAGAAGCTGGTGGTGCAAATGGTCGAGACCTTCCAGGAGGGCGGCAAACCGACTTTCGTTGAAACCCTCGATGCGGTTGAAGTGGCGAAGAAAAGCGGCATGCCGCTGGCGCCGATCATGATCTACGGCGACGACGTCACTCACCTGCTCACCGAAGAAGGCATCGCCTATTTGTACAAGGCGCGCTCCCTGGAAGAACGCCAGGCAATGATCGCGGCGGTGGCCGGGGTCACCGCCATCGGCCTGCGCCATAACCCCAAAGACACTGCGCGGATGCGCCGCGAGGGTCTGATCGCCTTGCCCGAAGACCTCGGCATCCGCCGCACCGACGCCACCCGCGAATTGCTGGCGGCGAAAAGCGTCGCCGATCTGGTGGAGTGGTCGGGTGGCTTGTACAACCCGCCCGCCAAATTCAGGAGCTGGTAATGCACGCACTTAATCTGCAACCCAAGCGCCTGACGCTGGCCGAACGGCTGGCGGACCTGGCGGTAGACGCGCTGATCGACGAAGCCGACCTGTCACCCAAACCGGCGCTGGTCGATCGTCGCGGCAACGGTGCCCACAACGATTTGCACCTGGGGCTGATGCACGCTTCGGCGCTGTCGCTGTGGCCGGCCTTCAAGGACATGGCTGAAGCGGCCAGCGTGTTTGGCGAAGTCGGCTTGCCGCTGCGCGAGGCCCTCGGGCAAATCGGTCGCGACGGTGAACAAACGATGCTGGCCACCACCGATGGCGTGAACACCCATCGCGGAGCGATCTGGGCCTTGGGCCTGTTGGTCGCCGCCGCCGCGCTGGAACCTGAATCCACTTCCGCCAGCGCGGTCACTGTGCGCGCCGCGCGTCTGGCCTTACTCGAGGATCGCCATGCGCCGCGGCCGTTCAGCCACGGCGCTCAAGTAGCGCAACGTTACGGGGCGCGGGGCGCTCGGGAAGAGGCACAACTGGGTTTTCCGGCCGTGATGCAATTCGGCCTGCCACAACTCTTGCGCAGCCGCGCGGCGGGTAGCGGTGAACAGAACGCCCGGCTCGATGCCTTGCTGGCGATCATGAGCACGCTCGCCGATACCTGCGTGCTTTACCGCGCAGGCGAGCAGGGGTTGCAAACCATGCAACTCGGCGCCCGCTCGGTGCTGGAGGCGGGCGGCAGCGCCAGCCTGGCCGGTCGTCGCCGGTTGCATGAGCTGGACCAACAATTAATTGCGTTGAATGCCTCGCCCGGCGGCGCTGCGGATTTGCTTGCAGCCTGCCTGTTTATCGACCGCAACTCATCCTGCGACGGCGTCATCCAGGGAGCTTTCTGATGGAAACCTTAACCTTTGAATTCCCCGCCGGGCAGCCGGCGCGGGGCAGGGCGCTGGTCGGCTGTGTCGGCTCGGGCGATCTTGAAGTGCTGCTTGAACCGGGACAGGCCGGCACGCTGACGATCCAGGTGCAGACCTCGGTCAATGGCAGCCAACAGCGCTGGCAGCATGTGTTTGCACGGATGTTTGACGGCCAGACACCGCCAGCGGTGGCCATCGATATTCATGATTTCGGGGCCACGCCAGGCGTGGTGCGCTTGCGTCTGGAACAGGGCTTCGAGGAGATTGGCCATGAGTGACAGCGCAGCGCTGCTCAACAAACACAGCTTCGTCGAACTCGGTGCCCGGCAACGCGCCAAGGCCTTGCTCGACGCCGGGACCTTCCGTGAATTGCTCGACCCGTTCCAGCGCGTCATGTCGCCATGGCTGTCGCGTCAGGGCGTGGTACCGCAAGCCGACGACGGTGTGGTCATCGCCAAGGGCAGTATCGGTGGTTTGCCAGTGGTGATCGCCGCCATCGAAGGCGCCTTTCAGGGCGGCAGCCTGGGTGAAGTCGGCGGGGCGAAAATTGCCGGTGCGCTGGAATTGGCAGCCGAGGACAACCGCAAGGGCATCGCCACCCGCGCCGTGCTGTTGCTGGAAACCGGTGGCGTGCGTTTGCAGGAAGCCAACCTCGGGCTGGCGGCGATTGCCGATATTCACGCGGCGATTGTCGATTTGCGCCAGTACCAGCCGGTGATCGGTGTGGTGGCCGGCAGCGTCGGTTGTTTCGGCGGCATGTCGATTGCCGCCGGGTTATGCAGCTATTTGCTGGTCACTCAGGAAGCGCGACTTGGCCTCAATGGCCCGCAAGTGATCGAGCAGGAAGCCGGGATCGAGGAATACGACTCGCGCGACCGTCCGTTCATCTGGAGCCTGACCGGCGGCGAGCAACGGTTTGCCAGTGGGCTGGTGGATCGGTATGTCGCCGATGACGCGGCGCAGATTCAGCAACAGGTCAGCGAGTTGTTGCAGCAGGGGCTACCCGCTGAACAGCGCAGTCGTCAGGCGGATCGGTTCCTGCAACGCCTCGCCCGTCTGGACGCGATGCCACAAATCGAACCGGCGACGGTTCGCGATCTGTATCAAGGAGCGCACTCATGAGCGGTTATTCCCTGAGAGGTTTGCACTGGTTTCAGGCCTTGAGTGCCGGCTCCACCGTCGTCGACGGATTGTCCGCTTCGTTGAAAGTCGCCGACGGCGTGCTGGGCGAGCAGCCCGTGCGGTTTATCGCGGTGGTGGCCGATCCACAGAACCGCTTTATCCGCGCCCGTCACGGCGAGGTCGGTTTGTTGGAGGGCTGGGGTTTGGCCAAAGCGGTGGATGAAGTCATTGAAGCCGATCGCGCCAAACCGCAAAAGCGCGCATTGATCGCCATCGTCGATGTGCCGAGCCAGGCCTATGGTCGCCGCGAAGAAGCCCTGGGCATCCATCAGGCGCTGGCCGCTGCTGCAGACAGTTATGCCCGCGCACGACTGGCCGGGCATGCGGTGATCGGTTTGCTGGTGGGCAAGGCGATGTCCGGGGCGTTTCTGGCCCACGGTTATCAGGCCAACCGACTGATTGCCCTGCGTGACCCTGGGGTAATGGTTCACGCCATGGGCAAGGTCTCGGCTGCGCGGGTCACCCTGCGCAGCGTTGAAGAGCTCGAAGTGCTGGCCGCCAGCGTACCGCCGATGGCCTATGACATCGACAGCTATGCCAGCCTTGGCCTGCTCTGGGAAACCCTGACGGTGGAGCAGATCGAGCAGCCGACCGCGGGCGATCTGGCTCGGGTCAGCGACTGTTTGCGCCAGGCCATTGGCGACGTTGAAACCACCGGGGCTGATTTGAGCTCGCGTCTGGGGGCGGCCAATCGTTCGGCGTCGAGCAAGGTTCGCCAACTGCTGCGTGAGCAATGGTGAACGGATTTCTGGCCCATGACCTGCTCTGGGGGCTGACCGCGGAGCAGTTGCCAGCGGACGCGCCGCGCTGGGCCGTCGAGGTGACACGTAAGGGGCAGCCGGTCGTGGTTCGACGCGCCTTGAGTGCCACCGATCAGATTGCGGTGGGCGTACGAGGAGCGTTGCGCGAGCAACGTTATGCCACATGGATGGCGGTCGAGGCGATCCGGCAGCGGATTCGACCGGAAGACCTTTGCCATGTCGAGGGTGATCGCGACCTGCCGGCCTTGCAGGCCCTGGCGCAACTGCGGCCAATGCTCGATGCCTGCGGTTGGGTCTGGGGCGTCAGCGGCAGCGCCGGGTTTGAGTTGGCCTGTGGTGTGACGGCCTTGCATGAACGCAGCGATCTCGACTTGATCCTGCGTACGCCGCAACCGTTGGATCGGGTTCAGGCGCGGGAACTGCTGACGTGGCTGGACGCCGCGGCGTGCCCGGTGGACATGCAATTGCAAACGCCACTGGGCGCGGTTGCCTTGCGCGAATGGGCCGGTCCGGCACAGCGGGTGCTGCTCAAAAACGCCCGCGAAGCGCGGTTGGTGACCGACCCTTGGTATCCACAGGAGCAAACGGCGTGAGCAGCCTGTTGGTGTTTCCCGGCCAGGGCGCGCAGCAGCCGGGCATGCTCCATCGTTTGCCCGAGGCGACGGTGATCGAGGCGAGTGAGGTGTTGGGGGAGGATGTTCTGCTACTCGATTCTGCCCAGGCGCTGAAATCAACCCGTGCGGTTCAGCTGTGCCTGCTGATCGCAAGTGTTGCTGCAGCGCGTTTGTTGTTGCTGCAGGGATGTACGGCAGATTACGTGGCCGGGCTGTCCATCGGCGCGTATCCGGCGGCGGTGGTGGCGGGTGCATTGCGTTTCAGCGATGCGCTGCATCTGGTCGGCCTGCGGGGTGAGTTGATGCAACAGGCCTGGCCGCAGGGCTACGGCATGACCGCGATCATCGGTCTGGACCTCGCGACCGTGGAAGGCTTGCTGTCACGGGTTCACAGCATTGAAACGCCGGTCTACCTGGCCAACATCAATGCCGACAACCAGATGGTGATTGCCGGCAGTGATGCGGCGATGAACGCCGTTGCCGAGTTGGCCCGAGGGTGTGGCGCAGGGTTGGCCAAACGGCTGGCGGTCAGCGTGCCGTCGCATTGCCCGCTGCTCGATGAGCCCGCGCAGGTACTGGCCGAGGCGTTTGCCAAAGTGCCATTGAAGCTACCGACAATCGGCTATTTGAGTGGCAGCCGCGCCCGGCCGATCCGTTCGGTCGAGGCGTTGCGCGATGACCTGGCGTTCAACATGTGCCGGCTCGTGGACTGGCGCGGCACCGTACAAAGCGCCTACGAACGTGGCGTGCGGTTGCACATCGAACTGCCGCCCGGCGCAGTGCTGACCGCACTGGCGCGACGGGTGTTTGAACAAGGCACGGTGATCGCCTTCGATGGTGCGCGCCTGGACACGTTGCAAGCGCTGCTGCGTGAGGAGGGACGTCGCCAACCCTAGACACCGCTCACGCTGCGAAGGACAAAAACAATAACTTCGACGATGCACTTTGAGGATAACAACAATGATTATTTACGGTGTGGCGCTGTTGGCGATCTGTACGCTGGCAGGGGTGATCATGGGTGACATGCTCGGCGTGTTGCTGGGCGTCAAGTCCAACGTCGGCGGGGTCGGTATCGCGATGATCCTGCTGATTTTCGCGAAGCTGTGGATGCACAAGCGCGGCGGCATGACCAAGGATTGCGAGTTGGGTGTCGGCTTCTGGGGCGCCATGTACATTCCGGTGGTGGTGGCCATGGCTGCGCAACAGAACGTCGTCGCCGCCTTGCACGGCGGCCCGGTGGCGGTGTTGGCGGCCATCGGTTCAGTGGTGATCTGTGGTTGCACTATCGCCCTGATCAGCCGGATCCACAAAGGCGAGCCATTGCCGGATGAACCGGTCGACAGTGTCTCGATCGCAGCTCCTGCAGGAGGTCGCTGATATGTGGAATCTCATGGAAGCGGGTCTGAAACATAACGATCTGGTCACCGCGTTCGCGTTCGTCGGGGTGATCATGTGGATCTCCGTCGTGCTCTCCAAACGCCTGACGTTCGGACGGATTCACGGCTCGGCGATTGCCATCGTCATCGGCCTGGTGCTGGCCTGGGTCGGCGGCACACTCACCGGTGGGCAGAAAGGCCTGGCAGACATTTCGTTATTTTCCGGTATCGGCCTGATGGGTGGCGCCATGCTGCGGGACTTTGCGATCGTCGCCACGGCGTTCGAAGTGCAGGCCACCGAAGCCCGCAAGGCCGGGTTGATCGGCGCGCTCGCGCTGCTGCTCGGCACGGTGCTGCCGTTTATCGTCGGCGCATGCATCGCCTGGGCATTCGGCTATCGGGATGCAGTGAGCATCACCACCATTGGCGCCGGCGCGGTGACCTACATCGTCGGCCCGGTGACGGGTGCGGCGATTGGCGCCAGTTCCGACGTGGTCGCGCTATCGATTGCCACCGGCTTGATCAAGGCGATTCTGGTGATGGTCGGCACACCGATGGCGGCGCGCTGGATGGGACTTGATAACCCGCGCTCGGCGATGGTCTTCGGTGGGTTGGCCGGCACTGTCAGCGGTGTGACGGCGGGGCTTGCAGCGACGGATCGGCGGTTGGTGCCTTATGGGGCGCTGACGGCGACGTTTCATACCGGGCTCGGGTGCTTGCTGGGGCCGTCGTTGCTGTACTTCATCGTTCGCGGGATTGTGGGGTAGGGCTTTGATTATTTGTTGAAGGGGCTGCCCCCATCGCGAGCAGGCTCGCTCCCACATTGGAATGCGTTCCCCTGTGGGAGCGAGCCTGCTCGCGATGGACGCGACTCGGTTTCAGGCCTGCCGATTGGCATACATCCGACACTCCGCCAACAACGCCAGCAGATTCGGGTCGCGCTCCTTGGCCTTCAGAAACACCACCCCAATGTGCTGCTGCAACCGATAGCGCTCCTGCAGCGGGATCAGCTTCACCCGGTTCTCGTAGACCGCCGCAATCCGCCCTGGCAGCAGCGCATAACCGACCCCGGAGCTGACCATGCTCAGCAGGGTGAAGATATCGTTGACCTGCATCGCCACCTTGGGCTCGAACCCCGCCTGTTGGAAAACCCGAATACCGTCCTGGTGCGTGGCGAAGCCCTGGGTCAGGGTAATGAAGGTCTCGTTACGCACTTCGGCAAGGTCGACTTCGGCCCGCTGGGCAAATGGCGAGTCAGCTGGCGTGGCAAGGAATATGTCGTCGGAAAACAGCGGGATCTGCTCGCAGTCCGGGTCGTTGACGCTGTCGTCCAGGGACACCAGGATCGCGTCGACTTCCATGTTCTTGAGCTTGTACAGCAGGTCGATGTTCGAACCGAGGATCAGGTCGATATTAAGTTCGCTGCGGCGGATCTTCAGGCCCATGATCAGCTGCGGCACCGTCTTGACCGTCAGCGAATACAGCGAGCCGAGCTTGAAGCGTTCGGCCGAAAACCCCGCGGCTTCACGGGTCAGGCGCACGCTTTCGAGCACATCCTGAATCAGCTTTTGCGCTCGCTCTTCGAGCACATAGGCGCTTTCCAGTGGTGTCAGGTTACGCCCTTCATGCTTGAACAGCGGGCAACGCAGTGCGCTTTCCAGCGAGTGAATGGCCCGGTGCACGCTGACGTTGCTGGTCTGCAGTTCGGCCGCCGCACGGGCCAGGTTGCCGGTGCGCATGAACGCCAGGAACACTTCCAGTTTTTTCAGGGTCAGTTCTTCGTCGATCAGCATGGCCACTTCTCTTTTTCAGTCCGTTGATTATGCCCATGCGCTGTTGTGTTGTCCGATGTGCGGTTGCGTTCTCCTTGGTTAACTTGCAGGGGCGCCAACCGTCGCTGAGGAAGACGCCATTGCTGGCGTCCGTTGAGGCGTGGCGCCCGTCACGCAGTGAGCGGGCGCGAGGAGATTTCAGCGAAACGCGGGTACCACTTGTTTGATGAACAGCTCCAGGGACTTCTTTTTCTCTGCGTGGGGCAGGCTGTTGTCGCACCAGAAGCTGAATTCGTCGACGCCCAGCTCCTGGTAATACTTGATGCGGGCGATGACTTCTTCCGGAGTACCAATCATGGTGTTCTTGTGGATGTTTTCCAGCTCGAATTCCGGGCGCCCGGCGAATTTTTCTTCCGGGCTCGGCGCGAGGAAACCGTTGACCGGCACTTCCTTGTTGCCGAACCAGGCATCGAACGTACGGTAGAACTTCGAGATCGCCTTGGCGCCGACTTTCCAGCCCTCAGGATCATCCACCGCGTGCACGTGCGTATGACGCAGCACCATCAATTGCGGGCGTGGTACTTCCGGGTTGTTATCCAGGGCGGCCTGGAACTTGTTCTTCAGATCGAGGACTTCTTCGTCGCCCTTCATCAGCGGCGTGACCATGACGTTGCAGCCGTTGGCTACCGCGAAGTTATGGGAGTCTGGGTCACGGGCGGCGATCCACATCGGTGGGTTAGGCTTCTGGATCGGCTTGGGCACACTGGTGGAGGTCGGGAATTTCCAGATGTCGCCGTCATGGGCATAGTCGCCTTGCCACAGTGCGCGAACCACCGGGACCATTTCCCGCAGGGCTTGGCCGCCGGAGGAGGCGGGCATGCCGCCGGCCATGCGATCGAACTCTACCTGATAGGCGCCACGGGCCAGCCCGACTTCCATGCGGCCATTACTGATTACGTCCAGCAGCGCGCATTCGCCGGCAACCCGCAACGGGTGCCAGAACGGCGCGATGATGGTGCCGGCGCCAAGGTGAATGGTCGTGGTCTTGGCCGCCAGGTAAGCCAGCAGCGGCATCGGGCTGGGCGAGATGGTGTATTCCATGGCGTGGTGTTCGCCAATCCACACGGTGCTGAAGCCACCGGCCTCGGCCATCAGGGTCAGTTCGCTCAGGTCCTCGAACAGCTGCCGATGGCTGATGCTCTCGTCCCAACGTTCCATGTGCACGAACAGGGAAAATTTCATGACGCTTACCTCAAGTCTTTGTTATTGGCTGTCGGTTCAGGCGAGGACGGGCAGCGCGCCCATCTTGCCGTGGCAGTACACGAGCGGGCCGGCCGTGTGGTGCGGCACGATCAGGTTTTTCACTGCGCCGACCATGATCGCGTGATCGCCACCTTCATATTCGCGCCACAGCTCGCATTCGATGATCGCTGTGGCGTTGTTCAGCAGCGGGTTGCCCAGCGCGCTCAATGTCCATTCGATCCCTTGCGCCTTGTCCTTGCCTTTGCGGGCAAAGGTATAGGCCTCGTTTTGCTGGCCGCCGGAAAGAACGTGGATGGCGAAGCGTTTGTTCTTGATCAGTACCGGGTAGGAATCGGAGCTGTAGTTGGGGCAGAACAACACCAGGGCCGGGTCCATCGACAGTGAGCTAAAGGCGCTGGCAGTGAGGCCGACGATCTGCCCATCGTCATCCAGCGTGGTGATCACGGTCACCCCGGACGGAAACGAACCCATGACTTGTTTGTAGATGGCGGCATCGATCATTGGACGGTCCTCTGGCGTTGTACGACGGTTTTTATCTTTATATTGGTCTGATGGTATACCGTAATACATCGTTTGCAAGCGCTTTTTGTGAGGCCGGATCAGTGGGCGCCAGCGGCTTTGTTCAGGTCGCTTTCGGTCCATTCGGTATACACGCACGCATCCGCTGTGGCCCAGCGTACGCGCACCGGGTCGCCGGTCTTGAGTGGCATCCCGGCGGCAGAGAGCGCCTTGACAGTCATCGACGTACCGCCCGAGGTCATCAC
Source organism: Pseudomonas sp. 05N36 (assembly GCF_056397385.1). Classification (NCBI taxonomy): domain Bacteria; kingdom Pseudomonadati; phylum Pseudomonadota; class Gammaproteobacteria; order Pseudomonadales; family Pseudomonadaceae; genus Pseudomonas; species Pseudomonas sp. 05N36. Next base: position 128,751 of record NZ_JBFTNH010000001.1, read on the forward strand.
GGTGCAGGTCTGGCTTTCACCGAGGAACAGCACTTCGCCGACCGTCGCCGAGACTTCGTTCCAGCCTGCGGCCAGGGGTTCCTGAGCGGCTTGCTGGACGCTCAATGCCTGGGCCTTTTCCGGACGCACCATCAGCAGAACATCCTGATCGGTTTTCAGCCCGGCGGTCAGTCGGATCGACAGTGATTGGCCCTCGAAACTCGCGGCTGCATTGCCCTGGGCCTTGAGCTTGAGGAAGTTCGAGTTGCCGAGGAACGACGCGACAAAGGCATTCGGCGGGTTCTGGTAGAGGTCGTAGCCGCTGCCCAGACCGACGATCTTGCCGTGGCTGAAGATCGCGATACGTTGGGACAAACGCATGGCTTCTTCCTGGTCGTGGGTCACGTAGACGATGGTGATACCCAGGCGCCGATGCAGTTGGCGCAGTTCATCCTGAAGGTCTTCACGGAGTTTTTTGTCCAGCGCGCCCAAAGGCTCATCCATCAACAGGATGCGCGGTTCATAGACCAGCGCCCGAGCGATCGCTACCCGTTGTTGCTGGCCACCGGAGAGTTGCGAAGGGCGGCGATGGGCGAACTGTTCGAGTTGCACCAGTTTGAGCATCGCATCGACACGCCGTTCGCGTTCGCTGGCGGCCAGTTTGCGGATGGCCAGGGGGAAACCGATGTTGTCGCGCACTGACAGGTGCGGGAACAGCGAGTAGCGCTGGAACACCATGCCGATGTCGCGCTTGTGCGGCGGCACGTTGACCAGCGACTGGCCATTGACCAGGATCTCGCCGCTGCTCGGGGTTTCGAAACCGGCGAGCATCGACAGGGTGGTACTTTTACCGGAGCCACTGGAGCCGAGGAAGGTCAGGAATTCACCGTCTTTGATGTCCAGCGAGATGTTGTCCACGGCGGCAAAGTCGCCGTAGTGCTTGTTCAGGTTGCACAGGCTGACCAGCGGCTGGTCGTTCTGCTGCGAGGAATTTTTGATCACGGCACTCATGTCGTACTCCTGGGCGCTCAGGCGCTGATTTCATTGCGCCGGCGAACGGCGGTGGCGATGACCATGACCAATATCGAGAGGCCGATCAGCAGCGTCGAGGCGACGGCGATCACAGGCGTCAGGTCCTGGCGCAGGGTGGTCCACATTTTCACGGGAAGGGTTTGCAGGGTCGGGCTGGCCATCATCACGCTCAGCACCACTTCATCCCAGGAAACGAGGAAGGCAAACAGCGCGCCGGCAACCATGCCCGGACGAATCGCCGGAAAGGTCACCTTGAACACCGCTTGTAGGCGTGAGGCACCGCAGATCACCGCAGCGTCCTCGATCGACTGGTCGAACAGCTTCAGCGAGTTGATGATCGAAATGATGGTGAACGGCAACGCAACGATCACGTGGCTGACCACGAAGGCGAACATTGTCCCGGTGTAGCCGAGCTTGAGAAATAGCGCGTACACCGCCACCGCGATGATCACCAGCGGCACGATCATTGGCAGGGTGAACAGGCCATAAAGCATTTCCCGTCCCGGGAAGCGTCCTCGCACCAGGGCAAACGCGGTCGGCAATCCAAGGGCTACGGCGCAGATCGTGGTCAGCACCGCAACCTTGAGGCTGGCCATGGCCGCGTTCATCCAGTCGGCATTGGAGAAGAACTGGCCGTACCATTTCAGCGTCCAGCCCGGTGGCGGGAACACCAGCCACTGGGAGGAGCCGAAGGACAGCAGCACGATGAACACGATCGGCAACAGCAGGAACAGTGCAATCAGCCCAGTGGTGAAATACAGGCCGAAACGCATGCGCCGGCTCATGGCATTGGGGGTCAGGAGCATGACGACTTACCTCGCGTTGCTGGCGCCAACCGGGGATTCCGGTTGGAGCTTCAGGTAGAAGTAGAACAACACCAGCGTGATCACGATCAGCAAGGCGGCGCCGGCGCTGGCCAGGCCCCAGTTGAGGAACGACTGCACCTGCTGAATGATGAATTCCGGCAGCATCATGTTTTGCGCGCCGCCCAGCAGGGCCGGGGTCACGTAGTAACCGAGAGACATCACGAACACCATCAGGCCACCGGAGAACAGTCCCGGCCGGCACAGCGGCAGGAACACCCGGAAGAAGTTGGTCCACGGGCTGGCACCACAAATCGAACCGGCCTGCAGGATCATCGGGTCGATGGCCTGCATGGTCGCCTGCAAGGGCAGCACGATGAACGGGATCATGATGTAGCTCATGCCGATCACCACGCCGGTCAGGTTATGCACCATCTCCAGCGGTTGATCGATGATGCCCATCGCCATCAACGCCTTGTTGATCACCCCGGAGGCTTGCAGCAGCACCAGCCAGGAATAGGTGCGGGCGAGGAGGCTGGTCCACATCGACAGCAGCACGATGTTCAGGATCCACCGGCCCCAGCCACGGGGCACCAGCGTGATCGCCCAGGCCAAAGGAAAGCCCAGCAGCAGGCTGAACAGGGTCACCAGTCCGGCCACCGAGAAGGTATTGAACAATACCCGCGCATAGGCCGAGTTGGCGAACAGCTGTTCGTAGTTACCCAGGCCTGGAGTCGGTTCCAGCACGCCACGCAACAACAGGCCGATCAACGGCGCCAGAAAGAACAGGCCGAGGAACAGCAGGGCGGGGAGCAGATTACTCGCGCCACGCCAGCGCTGTGCCAGTGACGGGGATTGCTTCATCACAGCCGCCTTGCCTGAGGACGAGCCGGCGGCGTCAGAGACGCCCCCGGTCGCAATGGAGTGACGGGACGCAGTGGCCGTCATTTTCATTTGACTAGCCATTCGTTCCACCGTGTCGCGATGGCCGGACCGTTCTTGGCCCAGTACGCGAAATCAAGAGTGATCTGATCCTTAGCGTAGGCAGTCGGCAGGTTAGGGGCCAGCACCGAATCCAGGCGCGCCACGCTGTCGACGTTGACCGGCGCGTAGGCGGTCAGGTTGGAGAAGTCGGCCTGGCCTTTGGCGCCGCTGGCGGTGGCCAGGAACTTCATGGCCGCTGCCTTGTTTTTCGTGCCTTTAGGCACTACCAGAATGTCGGCCATGACCAGGTTCTGTTTCCAGCTCACACCCACCGGTGCGCCATCTTCTTGCAGGGCGTGGATCCGACCGTTCCAGAACTGCCCCATGCTCGCTTCGCCAGAGGCCAGCAGTTGTTGCGATTGAGCACCGCCGCCCCACCAGACGATATCTTTCTTGATGGTGTCGAGTTTCTTGAAGGCACGATCCAGGTCCAGCGGATACAGCTTGTCCGAGGCTACGCCATCGGCCAGCAGGGCCAGTTCAAGCACGCCCGGGCTCGGCCATTTGTAGAGGGCGCGTTTGCCGGGATAGGTCTTGGTGTCGAACAGTGCTGACCAGTCCTGAGGTTTGCTGGCGCCGAGCTTGCTCTGGTTGTAGCCGAGGACGAAGGAGAAGAAGAACGAACCGACGCCGTAATCGGAGACGAAACGCGGGTCGATTTTATCGCGCTGGATCACCGAGAAATCGAGAGGTTCGAGCAAGCCTTCGGAGGCTGCGCGCAAGGCGAAGTCGGCTTCGACATCGACCACGTCCCATTGCACGTTGCCGCTTTCGACCATGGCTTTGAGCTTGCCGTAGTCGGTAGGGCCATCCTGGACCACGGTGATGCCGCTGGCCTTGCTGAACGGATCGGCCCAGGCCTGCTTCTGCGCATCCTGGGTGCTACCGCCCCAACTGACGAAGTTGACGCTTTCCGCCGCCATCAACGCCTGGCTGGTCACGCTAAGCAGTCCCGCAAAAAGTATTGCGGTTGCAGATTTGTTCAACACCATTTTCACGCCCTCATTGTTGTGTTTATGAGCGGGGCTTTTGAGTGCCCGCCTATCGGGAGCAGTAGGTCCATCTGGTCAGTTACGACTGTCCGGTCTATGGAATATCATATTATGGTATTCCAAACTTTGTGCAAGCACTTTGCCTGACCGGCTATCAGCCAAAAGCGCTTTTTTTTTTCATCAGGCCGCCGGGTAGCAGCCTGCGCGGGTATAGCGACAAGCCCGGAATCATTCGGTGAAAGGGATGCTCTCCACCACTTCCAGGTCGTAACCGGTCAAACCGGCGTACTTCAATGGCGGGCCGAGATGACGCAGCTTGCGCACGCCGAGTTCCTGCAGAATCTGCGCCCCGGTACCGACTTCAGAATAGATGCGCGATTGCGAACGGCTGAACTGCCGTGGCGGCTGGGTCAGCTGGGGCACGCGCTCAAGTAGTGCCTGCGACGATTCATGGTTGGCCAGCACGACCACCGCGCCGCGACCTTCTTCGGCCACTCGCTGCAACGCGGCCCACAACGTCCAGTTGGAAGGGCCGCTGTATTGCGCGCCCACGAGATCGCGCAGCGGGTCGATCACATGCACACGCACCAGCGTCGGGTCGCCATGGCGTAACTCACCCATGACCATTGCCATGTGGACGCCGCCTTCGATGCGGTCCTCAAAGGTGATCAGCCGGAAGGTGCCATGCACCGTCGGCAGCTCGCGTTCACCGATACGCACCACGGTGCGTTCGGTGCTGAGGCGATAGTGGATCAGGTCGGCGATGGTGCCGATCTTGATCCCGTGCTTGCGCGCGAACACTTCCAGGTCCGGGCGGCGGGCCATGGTGCCGTCATCATTCATCACTTCGACAATCACTGAAGCGGGTGTGAAGCCGGCCAGGCGCGCCAGGTCGCAACCGGCCTCGGTATGCCCGGCGCGGGTCAGCACGCCGCCTTCCTTGGCGCGCAAGGGAAAGATATGGCCGGGTTGCACAAGATCGGCAGGCCCGGCGTTGGCGGCAACTGCCGCCGCGACGGTGCGCGCCCGGTCGGCGGCAGAGATACCGGTGGTCACGCCAGTGGCGGCCTCGATAGACACGGTGAAGGCGGTGCTGAAGGCGCTGCCGTTGCTCGGCACCATCTGCTCCAGCCCGAGGCGTTGGCAGTGCTCGTCGGTCAAGGTCAGGCAGATCAGGCCACGAGCCTCGCGAGCCATGAAGCTGATGGCCTCGGCGTTGCAACAGTCGGCGGCGAGCAGCAGGTCGCCTTCGTTTTCCCGATCCTCGTCATCGACCAGCAGCACCATTTTGCCGAGGCGATAATCTTCGATGATTTCTTCGATGCTGTTGAAGGCCATGCTGGAACTCTCAGTGTTGGGTGGGTACATTTGTTGGTATACCATAATACAAATTAAACCAAGAGGTCACTATGAAGGCGTACTGGATTGCACATGTGGATGTCACCGACCCCGATCAATACCTCCATTACACCCAGCGGGCACCGGCGGCCTTCGCGCTATACGGTGGGCGGATGCTGGCCCGGGGCGGGCGCAGCGAAGCGCTGGAAGGGCGGTCCACACCGCAACGCAGCGTAGTGATCGAGTTCGATTCCTACGAGCAGGCGCTGGCCTGTTACCACAGCGAGCAGTATCAAGAGGCGAAACGGCACCGCGAGGGCGCGGCTCGGGCCGAAGTGATCATTGTCGAGGGCGTAGCGCCCTGAGGGCTGTCAGCGAATGAAGTGGATCTTGCCGGTGTCGTCGTTACCGATGTAGATGCCGTAGACCCCGGCCTGGCGTTCCTCGATATAGCGTTCGAGGATCTGCCGGATCGCCGGGTAGTAGATGCTGTCCCAAGGGATGTCCTCGGGCGCGAAGAATTTGTAGTCGAGGGTTTCCGGCCCGTACTGGCCGGTGATCTCCAGCGCAATGGCGCGGAAGATGATGTACACCTCGCTGATCGTCGGCACGCTGAAGATCGAGTAGGGCGAGATAATTTCCGCGCGCACGCCGCTCTCTTCCCAGACTTCGCGCAGTGCTGCCTGCTCGGTGGTCTCGCCACCTTCCATAAACCCCGCCGGCAAGGTCCAGGTGCCTGGACGCGGCGGGATGGCGCGCTGACACAGCAGGTACTTGCCGTCCTGCTCGATGATGCAGCCGGCAATGATTTTCGGATTGACGTAATGGATGTAGCCGCAACCGCAGCACATCAGGCGCTCGTGCGTATCGCCCGGCGGAAGCTGAGACCTGAGGTCATTGCCACCGCACTTTGGACAAAAGCTCGGGCTGAACATGGTTAGCGACCTATGCGCGGTTCTTTGAGCGCGATGGGCAGGGTGATCTCCGGAATCACACCGGTTTCTTCCTGCTTGCGCTTGAGGTAATCCAGGGCGACCTTGGCGGCGGCGCGCACGTGGTCGACACACGCCTGGTGAGCGGCCAACGGATCGCCGCTCTTGATCGCTTCGACCATGCGTTCCATTTCCTGGTTACTGCTGCTGCGACGGTTTTCCTGGGAGACCGACGTCGCCCGCAGGTAGCTGATCCGTGCTTGCAACTGACGCAGCTGGGTGGCAGCGACATGGTTGCCGGAGCCTTCGAGCAGGACGTCATAGAAGCCCTGGACCGAGTCGATAACCTGTTGCAGTTCGCCATCCTTGAGGGCCTTGCGGTTTTCCTCGAGGGCTTTCTCAAGTGCCTTGATGTCCTTGGCCTTGGCGCGCAGGGTGAACAGCTGGACGATCAGGCCTTCGAGCACGCAACGCAGCTCATAGATATCGACGGCATCGGCCAGGGTGATGATCGCAACCCGTGGGCCCTTGGCGTCGGCGAACTCCACCAGGCCTTCGGATTCCAGGTGGCGCAAGGCTTCCCGTACGGAAGTGCGGCTGACCCCCAGGCGATCGCACAGATCGCGTTCGACCAGACGGTCTCCCGGCAGAAGCTGGAAGTTCATGATGGCGCTTCGCAGTTTATCCAGCACGATTTCGCGCAGGGTAACGGGGTTGCGATTGACCTTGAAGCTGTCGTCGAGTGGCAGGCGTTTCATGGGGTCCGCTCTGAATGTGGCTGTCCATGCAAAAAGAGCACTTCGATCGCAAGAATCTCCGTGCTCGGTCAGATCAAACAGCCAAGGGTTAACTGGAGGCCTCGGCATCGGCTTCGGCGAAGGCTTCACGGGCAAGCCGGAAACTGTCTACGGCAGCGGGGACACCGCAATAAATACCGACCTGAAGCAGAATTTCGCGTATTTGTTCACGAGTCAGCCCGTTGCGCAAGGCACCGCGCACATGCAGCTTGAGTTCGTGGGGCCGATTGAGGGCCGAAATCATTGCCAAGTTTATCATGCTGCGCTCTTTAAGCGACAAACCCTCACGGCCCCAGACGTGGCCCCAGCAGTACTCGGTGACCATCTCTTGCAGCGGCCGGGTGAAGTCGTCGGCATTCTCGATGGAGCGTTTCACGTAGGCTTCGCCCAGCACCTGGGTGCGAATTTTCAGCCCCTGTTCATATTTCTCGTTGCTCATCGCGGTGTGCTCCCGAAGTCTTCCAAACCGCCCATCAGGGTGTATTTGAGTTCCAGATAATCCTCGATGCCGTACTTGGAACCTTCGCGGCCGAGGCCCGAGGATTTGATTCCGCCAAACGGCGCGACTTCGGTGGAGATCAGCCCTTCGTTGATCCCGACCATGCCGTACTCCAGCGCCTCGCTCATGCGCCAGGCACGACCCAGGTCGCGGGTGTAGCAATAAGCGGCGAGGCCGAATTCGGTGTCGTTGGCCCTGTGGATCGCCTCTGCTTCGGTGTCGAAGCGGAACACCGCCGCCAGCGGGCCGAAGGTCTCTTCCTGAGCGACTTTCATCTCACCGGTCACGCCGGCCAGCACCGTCGGCTGGAAAAATCCGTGGCCCAGCGCATGACGTTCGCCGCCGCAAAGCAGCTGCGCGCCTAATGCGAGCGCGTCCTGAACGTGATCTTCGACCTTGGCCACGGCGCGTTCGTTTATCAGCGGACCCTGATTTACGTTGGCATCGTAACCACTGCCAACGCGCAGTTGTTTTACGCGCTCGGCCAGTCGCGCGACAAAGGCGTCATGAATACCGCGCTGGACCAGGAAGCGGTTAACGCAGACGCACGTCTGTCCGGCGTTGCGGAACTTGGCGATCAGCGCACCTTCCACGGCTCGCTCCAGATCGGCATCGTCGAACACGATGAAAGGGGCATTCCCTCCCAGCTCCAGCGACACCTTCTTCAGCGTCGGTGCACATTGCGCCATCAACAGCTTGCCGATGGCAGTGGAACCGGTGAACGACAGTTTGCGCACCAAGGGGCTGGCGGTGAGCTCGGCGCCGATGGCAACCGCGTCGCCAGTAATCACGTTGAAGATGCCCGCTGGAATTCCCGCCTGTTCGGCCAACACGGCCATCGCAAGCGCCGAGAACGGCGTCTCCGGGGCCGGTTTGACGATACACGGGCATCCTGCCGCCAGCGCCGGACCGGCCTTGCGGGTGATCATCGCCGCCGGGAAATTCCACGGAGTGATGGCCGCCACCACACCGATCGGCTCTTTGCTGACCACGATGCGCGCGTCACCTTTGTGGCTGGGAATAGTGTCGCCATAAATGCGCTTGGCTTCTTCTGCGAACCACTCGATGAAGCTTGCGGCGTAGAGGATTTCGCCCTTGGCTTCGGCCAGTGGCTTGCCTTGTTCGAGGGTGAGGATTTCGGCCAGTGCGTCGGCATGTTCCAGCATCAGTGCGTGCCAGCGTTTGAGCGTCTGGCTGCGTTCCTTGGCCGTCAGCGCACGCCAGGCCGGCCAGGCCTTGTTGGCGGCGGCGATGGCTTGGCGTGCTTCGTCGGCGCCAAGGTTTGGCACCCGGCCGATCAGTTCACCGGAGGCCGGATTGAATATGTCCTGACAGGCGCCATCCGGCGCATCCAGCCATTGGCCATCGATAAAGGCCTGCTGGCGGAACAGTTGCAAGGCTGCTGGGCTCATGCCGGCTCCTGAGAAAATGGGGGGGCGCGCCCCTGAAGAAAAATATCAGGCCAGGGCGGGCAGGGGGCCCAGCTTGCCTTTGTGGTAGATCATCGGCGTCACCGGTTGCTCGGGCAGAATCAGGTTCTTCACCGCGCCGACGATGATGGCGTGATCGCCGCCATCGTATTCACGCCACAGTTCGCACTCGATGATCGCCGTGGCGTTGTCCAGCAGCGGGTTGCCCAGCTCACTGAGGTGCCAGGCGATGCCTTTGGCCTTGTCTTTGCCCTTGCCGGCAAACGCATAGGCTTCGGCAGTCTGGTCGGCCGACAGCAAGTGAATCGCGAACTGCTTGCTGTCACGCAGGATCGGGTACGTGTCGGAGGCATAGTTGGGGCAGAACAGCACCAGCGCCGGATCAATCGACAGTGCACTGAAAGCACTGGCGGTAATGCCGACGATGCCGCCGTCCGAGTCCAGGGTGGTGACCACCGTGACCCCGGAAGGGAACGAGCTCATGACGTCTTTATAAATGCCGGGTTCGATCATGTCGGCGGTCTCCTAGCGCATCACGAAGGGATCAGGCATGGGGGCCTGAGAGAGATTGATCCACACCGTTTTCAGCTCGGTGTAGGCCAGCACCGAATCGATGCCGCTTTCGCGTCCATAGCCGCTGTTCTTGAAGCCGCCGATCGGTGCCATGGCCGATACGGCGCGGTAGGTGTTGACCCAGATGATCCCGGATCGCACATCCCGTGCCAGGCGATGAGCCCTGCCTAGATCGCGCGTCCAGATGCCGGCGGCGAGGCCGAACTGCGAGTCGTTGGCAATCGCCAGCGCTTCGGCTTCGTCCTTGAAACGGATGACCGAGGCCACCGGCCCGAAGACTTCTTCCTGCATGATCTTCATCGAGTTGCGGTCGCACTCGAACAAGGTCGGTTCGTAGAACCAGCCGTCGCCCAGATTCTCTGGGCGCTTGCCGCCCAGGCGCAGGCGCGCACCTTCGGCGATGGCATCGGCCACCAGGCCTTCGACCACGGCCAATTGTTGCGCAGTGGCCATCGGGCCCATTTCGCTGCTGTCTTCCTGAGGATTGCCGATGCGGATGCGCTTGGCGCGTTCAACCAGACGCGAGACGAACTCATCGTAGATTTCGTCCTGCACCAGCAGGCGCGAGCCAGAAACACAGCTCTGACCGGAGGCCGCATAGATCCCGGCAATCGCACCGTTGATCGCGCTGTCGAGATCGGCGTCGGCAAAGATGATGTTCGGCGATTTGCCGCCCAGTTCAAGCGACAGCTTGGCGAAGTTCTCGGCGCTGCTGCGCACCACATGCCGCGCCGTGGCGGCGCCGCCGGTGAAGGCGATCTTGCGCACCAGCGGATGGCGGGTGAGGGCCGCGCCGGTGCTTGGGCCGTAGCCGGTGACGACGTTGACTACGCCTGGCGGAATCCCGGCTTCCAGCGCCAGGCGGGCCAGCTCAAGAATGGTTGCCGAAGCATGTTCCGACGGCTTGATCACGATGGTGTTGCCCGCCGCGAGGGCCGGGGCCAGCTTGATCGCCGTCAGGTACAGCGGGCTGTTCCAGGGAATGATCGCTGCGACCACACCCATGGCTTCGTGCACCGTGTAGGCAAACAGGTCCGGCTTGTCGAGGGGCAGGGTGCCGCCTTCGAGTTTGTCGGCCAGGCCTGCGGTGTAGTGGAAGAACTCCGGCAAATAGCCCACCTGGCCACGGGTTTCGCGAATCAGCTTGCCGTTATCGCGGCTTTCCAGCTGCGCCAGTTGTTCCTTGTTTTCGGCGATAAGGTCGCCCAGCCGACGCAACAATTTACCGCGAGCGGTGGCGGTGAGGCCACGCCAGGCCGGGCTGTCGAAAGCCGTCTGCGCCGCCTGTACGGCGCGTTCGACGTCGGCTTCGTCGGCATCGGGCAGTTCAGCCCAGGCCTGGGCCAGGGCCGGGTTCAGGCTTTCAAAGGTTTTGCCGGACAGGGCATCGACCCATTCACCGCCGATGCACATCTGGAAGCGTGCGAGTGTCATGCAACGATCCCCTTTATTGGGTTTTGTCGGGCGTGCGCGGTGTCGAGAAACTCCAGCAACAGCTGGTTGACCAGGCGCGGCGATTCTACGGGCATCATATGCCGTTGCTCGGCGAGTACGGCCACAGTTGCGCCGGGAATTCGCTCGGCCAGTTGCCGGGCCATTTCCGGTGTCGAGCCAGGGTCCAGTTCACCGGTGGCGATCAGTGTCGGCACCTTAATATTGGCCAGATCCTCGGCGCGGTACATGTCCTGGGTGGCGAACAGCTCATAAGTGGTCAGGTAACCCTGCGGGTCGTTATCCGCCAAGGTCTGGCGTAGTGCGGCAATCTGCGCCGGATTAGCCGCCTGGTATTCGCGACTGAACCAGCGCGACAGCGCTGCTTCGGCATTGGCATCCGGTCCGTGCTCGGCAGCCTGGGCGGTGCGGGCAATCACCCCGGCGCGCTGTTCGGGGCTGCGATTGAACACGCTGTTAAGCACCACCAGGCCTTGCAGGCGTTGCGGGTAATGCAAGGCAAATGCCCGGGCCACCAGCCCGCCCATCGAAAAGCCGATGACCGTCGCCTGCGGCAATTGCAGATGGTCGAGCAGTTCCAGCAACTGATCGGCATAGCCGAGCAGGGGCGTACCGCTTTCCGGACGCGGGCTGGCGCCATGGCCCAGCATGTCGTAGGTAATCACACGGTATTTAGTGGACAGGCCAACGACCTGTCCGCCCCACATTTCTTTGTTCAGGCCCACGCCGTGGATCAAGACCACGGGCTGGCCTTGGCCGGTCGCCAGGTAACTGGTGCCAGCCGGGGTGCTTTCAGCGGTGAGCCGAATCATGGAGCGCTCCTGCTTGCCTTTTTGTTGTAGTGGCTCTCACCGGAATTACTGGGCTTTCTCGGCAGCCAGTTCTTCCAGATCGATGTAACGGTTACCGATGCGTGGGTGCAGACGGCCGCCATCGGCACACCCCAGGACCACGACGATTTCGTCGGCACGCGGTGCATCTTCGATCTGCATTTCCAAGGTGATGTAGTGCGAACGCAGGCCTTCGTCGTCCTTGTGCATCATCGGAATCTGGATCGAGGTGCCCGGACCGCCGCGTTTGTTGGTAAAGCTCAGGTAGCTCTTGGCTTTAACCGCTTCGCGGTAATGGTTGCCGAAGCGCAGGGTGTGGATGACGGCGGAGGCATGCTCGATTTCGCCGTCGGCACCCACTACAGCCGCCTTGCCGTAGGCTTCGATCTTCTCGGCACCACCGATGATGCCCACCAGGCGTTCGACCATCAGTGCGCCGAGGTCGGAGCAGTTGGCGCGGATTTCCGGTTTCAGGTCTTCGACAAAGCCGCGGCCCAGCCAGGGGTTTTTCATCACCACGGCCAGGCCGACCATGGTCACCGGCTTGTCGGCGGCCTTGCCGCCTTCAATAAAGGTTTCTTCGACGTAGCTGACGATCTTGCGGATTTCGAAACTCATGAGCTGCTCCGTATTCGGGTTGAGAGGTGTCTGTGCGTATGATGGTATACCATAATATCGGTAGCGCAAGAGGCGGCAATGAGTTTCCGGTCGGAAGGCGATAAAAAGAGCAAAGGGCATCTCGCGGGCAGGTCATGCGCTGTGCCGCAGGTGCTATGGAGATCGCTTGCAGGCAGGACCGATCGGTCGCTTCGAAACGGGGATAGGGTTGAAGGCTGGGTCTGCCTGACAACCGGGAGTTCGACGGCACCTGAACGCACATTCAACTGAATACCGTCGTGCATCACTAACAGGCACTTTAATTCCATACGCAGCCACAGTGTGCATTTGTGTGCGCATTAATGGTGCAAGGATGCAGTTCGATGCACGGCTCTGAAAGATTGGTATTACAAACCTCATAAAAAACAGTGGGTAAAAATTTCCCGTTTACAGGGCAATAAAGTCAACTTGTTTACCCAATGCACCGATTTTGTCCGCGCCAGAGTTGTGCAAACGATAAGTGCAATAAACGTTTCAGCGTGTTACAAGAAAAACACCGTAAAAATGAACGGAAATGTCGCCTCAGTATCATTACTGGGGGTTTTCCGATTTTTAGCGGCCCTGGCGTTGCGTGGGCACAGCCCTTGCAAAAGCACTTTCAAACCACCGGAAGTGTGGTTTTTGCGAGAAAAAGAAACTGGGGGCGTTACAAGTAGGAGCGCCAGTAAGCTAATCCGGAAACGGCCAGATCTCTGACGCCAAAATGCGTCAGGACGCTGTCGGAATCGTGAGCTTCCAGCTTCATAAAGGGACAGGAAGTTCACGATGCACACTGAGGTGCTTTACAGAAACAGTACTCACTAAAACAACGTAAGGCTTCATCTATTGGAATGACAAAGTTATAAAAAAATGCCGGCTGTATCGCGGCAAGGAGTGGGGTATGTCCCGAGCTTTTTTTAATGAAATGTATGATGCGAGTGGTGGCTGCCGCCCACATTACCAGGAGTTTGCGCGCTGGTTGGCGGACACGCCCCTGGAGCTGCTGGATCAGCGTCGTCGCGAAGCCGACCTGCTGTTCCATCGAGCCGGCATCACCTTCACGTTATATGGGGACGAGCAAGGCACCGAGCGGTTGATTCCGTTCGACATCATTCCACGCAGCATCAAGGCCAGCGAATGGCAGATGGTCGAGCGTGGCTGCATTCAGCGGGTCAAGGCCTTGAACATGTTCCTGGCCGATATCTATCACGGACAACGGATTCTCAAGGAGGGCATTATCCCGGCCGAACAGGTGTTGGCCAACGAGGGTTATCAGGTCGCCATGCAGGGCCTGAATCTGCACCGCGGCATCTATGCCCACATCTCCGGGGTCGATCTGGTCCGTGATGGCGACGGCAGTTACTACGTACTCGAAGACAATCTGCGCACACCCAGCGGCGTCAGCTACATGCTCGAAGACCGCAAGATGATGATGCGCCTGTTTCCCGAACTCTTCGCCGCCCAGCGTGTGGCGCCCATCGACCACTATCCGAACCTGCTGCTGGACACCCTCAAGAGCTCCAGCCCCCTGGACAACCCGACGACCGTGGTACTGACCCCGGGTCGCTTCAACAGCGCTTACTTCGAACACGCGTTCCTGGCCCGTGAAATGGGCGTGGAACTGGTTGAAGGCGCCGATCTGTTCGTCCGCGACGATCATGTCTACATGCGTACCACCGCTGGCCCGAAACAGGTGGATGTGATTTATCGGCGCCTCGACGATGCGTTTCTCGACCCGCTGTCGTTCAATCCGGACTCCATGCTGGGCGTGCCGGGGCTGGTGGCGGTCTATCGCGCGGGGAACGTGATCCTCGCCAATGCCATCGGCACCGGCGTGGCGGATGACAAGTCGATCTACCCCTATGTAGGCGAAATGATCCGTTTCTACCTCGACGAGGAGCCGATTCTCAAGAACGTTCCCACCTGGCAATGTCGTAAACCAGAAGAGCTGTCCCATGTGCTGGCCAATCTTCCCGAGCTGGTAGTCAAGGAAACCCAGGGGTCCGGTGGCTACGGGATGCTGGTCGGCCCGGCCGCCACGGCGGCGGAAATCGAGGACTTCCGCGCGCGTCTCAAGGCCCGCCCCGAAGCCTATATCGCCCAGCCAACGCTGTGCCTGTCCACGTGTCCGACCTTTGTCGAAAGCGGTATCGCCCCACGCCACATCGACCTGCGCCCGTTTGTGCTGTCGGGCCGTGAAACCCGCCTGGTGCCCGGCGGCCTGACCCGCGTGGCATTGCGCGAAGGCTCGCTGGTGGTGAACTCGTCCCAGGGCGGCGGCACCAAAGACACTTGGGTAGTGGAGGACTAAGACATGCTTTCAAGAACCGCTTCGGACCTCTACTGGATGTCCCGTTACCTGGAGCGCGCCGAAAACCTGGCGCGCATGCTCGAAGTCAGTTACTCGCTGTCGCTGATGCCCCAGGCCGGGCGCACCGATGGCCATGCCGAGCTGGCGATGTCGCTGTTGGCCGCCGGTACGCTGGACGACTACAACCAGCGCTATGGCGAACTCAACACCGAGCGCATGCTGCATTTCTTCGCGCTGGATGAAACCAACCCCGGCAGTATCTATTGCTGTCTGCAAGCGGCGCGGGCCAACGCCCACGCGGTGCGCGGACGGATCACCGCGGACATGTGGGAGAACATCAACGCCACCTGGCTGGAGATGCGCAACATCGCCCGCAATGGCCTGGGGCGTTATGGCATCAGCCATTTCTGCGAGTGGGTCAAGGAGCGCTCGCACCTGTTCCGCGGGGCGACCTCCGGCACCATCATGCGCAACGATGCCTACTGCTTCATTCGACTGGGCACCTTCCTCGAGCGCGCCGATAACACCCTGCGCCTGCTGGATGCGCGTTACGAAATGTATGGCGAGGAGTCGGAGGAGGTCAGTGACAACTCGGCTCGCGGCTACTACCAATGGAGCGCCTTGCTGCGTGCCTTGTCGTCCTTCGAGGCATTCAATGAGCTCTACCGCAATGCACCGAACGCCGAGCAGGTCTCCGAAATGCTGCTGTTGCGCGCCGCCGTTCCGCGTTCGCTGCACGCCTGCATCGAGGAACTGGACCAGATCCTCGCCAGCCTGCCGGGCAGTAACGGGCGGGCGGCCCAGCGGCTGGCCGCCGAATTGAATGCGCGGCTGCGCTACACCGGGATCGACGAAATCCTCGGCTTCGGTCTGCACCTCTGGCTGACTGACTTCATCTCCCAGGTTCGCCATCTTGGCCAGACCGTCCACGAATCCTATCTGGAGGCCGTATGAAAATGTCCATACGCCACGACACCACCTACAGCTACACCGACGATGTCTGCACCAGCATCCAGTTCCTGCGTTTGACGCCCAAGAACACCGAGCGCCAGCACATTCTGGAATGGCATCTGGAACTGCCGCGCCTGGTGCGCAGCCAACTCGATCCATACGGCAACATCCTGCATGTATTGACGATGGACGAGCCCCACGGTGCCCTCGTGCTGACCGCCTATGGTCAGGTTGAAATCGACCAGGCGCTGGAGGTGGAGCACGACAGTCAGTCGCCGTTGCCGTTCTTGCGCACCAGCCAACTGACCAAGGCTGACGACGCCCTCAATGCCTTTGCCATACAAAAGTGCGGTACGCGGCGTGATCGCGGGGCGTTGATTGACCTGATGAATGGCCTCGCCGAGCACATGGCCTACAGCCCGGGCGCTACCGCGGTGGACACCACCGCAGCCGAAGCCTTTGCCGCTGGCGTCGGGGTCTGCCAGGACCATACCCATGCCTTCCTGGCCTGTGCTCGCAGCCTGGGCATTCCTGCGCGTTACGTCTCCGGTTATCTGTGCACAGAAGATGAAAGTCATCTGGCCAGCCATGCCTGGGCCGAAGCCTGGCTCGACGATGGTTGGTACAGTTTCGACGTCACCAACCGATTGGCACGGCCCGAGCGCCATCTGAAACTGGCGGTGGGTCTCGAGTACCTCGACGCTTGCCCGGTGCGTGGCATGCGTCGCGGGGGAGGGGCCGAGCAAATGCTCGCGCGGGTACAAGTGACGTCGCTGTTTCAGGTTCAGCACCAATAAAACCCGCTCGCACCGTCACCAAAACCGGCTATACCGTCTCCATGACGGTATGGCCGGTCGTCATTCAGATCTTCCGCCAGCCGAGCCACGCCCGCTCCCGCGCCTTTCTCAGTTGGGTGCTGTGAGCCCGAACATCCTTAATGCGTGAGACCTGCCATGTTCACATTTTCTGCCCATGAGTATCCCTACGCCTCACAGCGTCAAAGTGTTTTCGCTAAACGCGGCATGGTCGCCACCTCCCAGCCGTTGGCCGCCGAAGCCGGTATCGAGATCATGCGGCGCGGTGGCAACGCCATTGACGCCGCGATTGCCACCGCCGCCGCGTTGACCGTGGTCGAACCGACCGGTTGCGGTATCGGTGGCGACGCCTTTGCACTGGTCTGGACGCAGAACAAACTGCATGGCTTGAGCGCCAATGGCGGGGCCCCGCAGGCCCTGAGCATCGACGCGGTGAGAGCTGCCGGCCACGAAAAAATGCCATTGCACGGATGGACACTCGTGACAGTTCCAGGCTGCCCGTCGGCCTGGGCTGAGCTGTCCAAACGTTTCGGTCGTCTGCCCTTTGCTGAGGTGTTGCAGCCAGCCATCAGTTTGGCGCGCGACGGATTTCCGGTGTCGCCAGTGGTTGCTCTTCAATGGCAAGCCGCGTTGGAGAACTTCACCCCGAGCCGCAACGAAGTGCTCGACAGCTGGTTCGAAACCTTCTTGATTGACGGCCGGGCACCCCGCGCCGGCGAGATGTTTTGCAACCCGGCCCAGGCGCAGACCCTGACGGAGCTCGCGGCCACAGGTTGCGAAAGCTTTTATCGTGGGGCACTGGCGCAACGCTTGGACGCCCATTCCAGGGCGACTGGCGGGTATCTGCGCGCCAGTGATCTACAGGGTTACCGCGCCCAATGGGTCGATCCGATCAAGGTCAATTATCGAGGCTACGACGTCTGGGAAATTCCGCCGAGCGGCCAGGGCCTCGTGGCCTTGATGGCCTTGAAGATTCTCGAGGGGTTCGACTTCGATCACCGCGACAGTCAGCAGACCTGGCACCGTCAGCTCGAGGCCATGAAACTCGCTTACAGCGACGGCCTGCACTACATCACTGACCCGCAGCACATGCGGGTCGCCGTGGAGGATTTACTCAGCGAAAACTATGCCGCCCATCGTCGGGCACAGATTGGTGAGCAGGCGGTGGCCCCACAACCGGGTGACCCTCACGCCAGCGGCACGGTGTACCTGGCCACCGCCGATGCCGAAGGCAACATGGTTTCGTTTATCCAAAGCAACTACCACGGTTTCGGCTCCGGCGTGGTTTTGCCCGACAGCGGCATCGCCCTGCAAAACCGCGGTGAAGAGTTCAGCCTTGATCCGGCGCACTCGAACTGCCTGGCGCCCGGCAAAAAAACCTTCCACACCATTATCCCGGGGTTTCTCAGCAAAGATGGCGTGGCGATGGGCCCCTTTGGCGTGATGGGCGGCTACATGCAGCCCCAAGGGCACGTGCAGATGGTGATGAACCTGGTGGATTTTGGCCTCAACCCGCAAGCGGCGCTGGATGCACCGCGCTGGCAGTGGCTGGGCGGGCTGCAGGTCGGCATCGAGCAGGACGCTTCACGGGACATGGTCGCAGCGTTGGCGCGCCGGGGGCATCAAGTGCAAGTGGCCAGCGACCGGACCCGTTATGGCCGCGGACAAATCATCCTGCGCGATCCTGAAACGGGCGTGTTGTGTGGCGGAACCGAGCCGCGAACGGACGCGCATATCGCTGTTTGTTGAGGGACGGGTGAGTGGCGAGGGTGCTCTATCCTCGCCTGCGGGTCTCCAAGCGGAAACTAAACGCCCGTTGCGCCAGAGCAGTCAGCCAGCCGGCTCCGCCGTACAACTCATTTCCGCTGAGCCTGGTTTTTGGAAAAGGACCACGTTGTCGTTTTGCCAGAAGCTGTAATTCCCCTGGTAGTCCTTGCCCTTGTATTGGGTTCCCGAATCACTCGGCACCTGGCTCAGGGTGATCGAAGTATTCGCCCATTTCAGGTACACGACACCCGGTTGCGTGCTGAAGAAGGTGGCGGTAATCAGCGCGTCAAACCCCGTACAACGAAAAGCCAGGGGGCCTTCGGTGAGCCGGTCTGGATCCTTGGTTCTCACAATTGCCGAGCCTTGGCGCAACTGGTGCGCGCGTTCGGCATAACTTCGGATCGTGCACACCTTGGGCGCAGGCGCGGAAGCACACTGATTACGGGCCTCGATCCAGAACTGCTGGTCGATCATGACTGTGTCTGGAGGCGGCACTGAATGTTCATCCGTGAGCGCCAGTCGATAAAGACGCGTCAGTTCGATGTCCATCTGCGCCAGTTGCGGATCGCGACAGATCAGCTTTTCGATGGATGCCCTTGCCTGGGCACAGTCGAAACTGGTCTTGAAGGTGGGCGAAGGAGGGGCAGCATTCGCACAGGGGCTTGTCGCCACGCACACGCTGGCAGCGAGCAGACCGGTGAAAAGGGCGGTGACCGTTTTCATGGTGGTTTCACCCAGATCATGAGGTGATGCCACGGATTGCCGTGGGACCTATCGATCCGATGAACAGTCCTTCGTTCGCAGTGGGTGTATCGCAGTGTAAGGCAGTGCTCAAAACTTGCCACACCGCTCGGCGGTCCCGGGTCGACCGCCTGGATGCACTTTTATAAAGCGCTATGCGTAACGATTTGCACCAGTGGGGGACAGCGCAATGAACTTTCGCCTGCCTCTATCGCTCAGGAGCCTGGATTCGCGCACAGGATGACGCTTCCTGTTGCCGACTGGCACAAAGGCTGCAAGGCTCGTATCAGGTTCATCTGGAACGGACTCCAGTGGACAGCCCCCTCGGTCAACGATGATCGATCGACCGAACAGGTCATGGGCAACTTCGCTGCATCAGGCATGGATGTCTGGTTTTAACACCGCAGTAAGAACAGGCAAAGGCGCCTGGAACCGAAAGGTTTCAGGCGTTTTTTTTTGCTTTTTATCCGTGATTGGCTTTGGAGATCCGTATGAAAACAGCCGCGCAATTGCTGAAGCTCAAGGTCGTGCAAAATCAGCAGGTGCATAGCATCGCGCCACACCAGATGGTCCTTGAAGCGCTGAAGCTGATGGCCGAAAAGAATGTGGGTGCTCTACCCGTCATAGAGGAGGGGCAGGTGGTCGGCGTTATCAGCGAACGCGACTATGCGCGCAAGGTTGTTCTACAGGGGCGCTCTTCGGTCGGTACGCCGGTCAGGGACATCATGAGCGCGCCCGTGGTGACGGCAGACAGTCAGCAGAGCATCGAGCGTTGCATGGCGGTCATGACCGACAGTCATTTGCGCCATTTACCGGTGGTGGAAGGCGACCAGTTGATTGGCCTGTTGTCGATTGGTGATCTGGTCAAAGAAGCCATCGCCGAGCAGGCCGACCTGATACGGCAACTGGAACACTACATTCGCGGACATTAAAGCGACCTTGGACGAGCTGGATTCAAGGCTTATTGGTACATGAAGTTTTCAAGTGTGCTGCCCGTCGGGCAGGTACTCATCAGGGAGCATTTGATTTGGCCAAGTTAAGCACGGCTCAACGCATCGTCATCGGCTTTGCAATCGCGCCGTTGGTACTGACAGGCCTGGCGTTCTATGCGTTGCACGATCTGGCAACGCTGAAGGACCAGGCAATGGTGATCGTCAAACAGGACTGGCCGAAAATCGATCCGATCATGGTCATTGCCACAGGTGTTCGGGACAACGCCAGGAACACCCGGGACTTGCTGATTGACAAAGACAATCAGCAAGCGCAACAGGCCATCGATGCCACCAAAAAGCGCATCAGCCAGGCACTTGAAACGCTCGAGTCGTTGTTCGATCTACCGGAAGGCAAGGTTGCCTATGTGGCCCTGAAAAAGAATCGCGAGGCTTACGTCGCCGCGTTCACCCAGGTGCAGGCGTTGATCAGGCAAGGCGCCTTTGATGCCGCGATGGCGCAGTTGAAACAGCAAGTGATCCCCGCCGAACAGCAGGTTTATAAAAGCCTGGACGTGCTGATGGCACAGCAAGGGCAGATCTTCGCCGATCGTGAAAGGTCGGCGCAGGCCCTGTACAGCGATGCGCGCCTGAACATGCTGGGGTTGCTGGTTTTCTGCCTGGCCTCGGTCATCGCCGCGGCGGTCATCGTGACGCGCAGTGTCACCCGGCCCTTGGGTGGAGAACCCGATGTCGCTGCGCGGGCACTGAGTCAAATTGCGCAAGGCGATCTGACGATTCAAGTGCCAGTGAAGGCCAATGCCGACGGTAGCGTGATGATGAACATGCACCAGATGCAGCAAAGCCTGAACGCAATGGTTAAACACATCGCGGCGTCGGTTGATCAGGTGGCCAGTTCGTCCGAAGAGCTGAGTGCGGTCAGCAGCCAGACCCGTGACAGTTTGCAGTTGCAGGGCCTGGAGATCGAGCGGGCTGCGACGGCGATCAATCAAATGACCGCGGCCGTCGACGAGGTCGCACGCAATGCCGTCAGCACCAGCGAGGCGTCCCGGGTGTCCGAGCAAACCGCGCAGCGCGGCCGTGAACACGTTCAGGAAACAGTGGCCTCGATCGGTGTGCTGGCGGACGGCATGACGGATACCTCGCAGCGTATCCAGCAACTAGCCGGGCGTGTGCAAGACATCAGCACGGTGCTGGAGGTGATTCGCAGCATTGCCGAGCAAACCAATCTGCTGGCCCTCAACGCGGCAATTGAAGCGGCCCGTGCCGGCGATGCCGGACGAGGTTTTGCGGTGGTCGCCGACGAGGTGCGGGCACTGGCCCATCGCACTCAGGTGTCGACCCAGGAAATCGAGCAGATGATTGGCAACATTCGGCGTGATACCGGGCATGCGGTGACCGCCATGCAAAGCAGCGGTCACCTGGTGCAGACGACCCTGGAAGTCGCGCAACGCTCCGGGGAGGCATTGGAGGCGATCACGCGGTCGATCTCGCAGATCAATGAGCGCAACCTGATGATCGCCAGCGCCACGGAGGAGCAGGCATTGGTGGCTCGTGAGGTGGATCGCAATCTGGTGAGCATTCGTAACGTGTCCGGGCAGGTCTTGCTGGGTGCCCAGCATACCCACTCTGCCGGTCTGGAATTGGCGCAGATGGCAGGAGCACTGCACCAGACGGTGGCGCGTTTCAAAACCTAGTCAGGCATGGGGCGGGTTGCGGGTCAATGCTCCGGCGCGGCCCTTCAAACTGCATGTTAAAAAATGTTATTTTAAAAAACAGCTTCACATTATCTGTTCATTGGAGGATTATCTGCTCAACCTGTATGACAACCTGATAACAAGACAAAACCAGGATCGTCTCGATGTTCGACAAGGTCCCCACTCACGTGCTGAGCGACAGCGTCGCTCAGCAACTGCTGGAGAAGATTGAATCCGGTGTCTTCGGCACTGGGAGCAAGCTGCCCAGCGAAGCCATGCTTTCAGAAGCGTTCGGTGTCAGTCGCACCGTGGTTCGCGAAGCCATTTCCCGTCTGAAGAACGAAGGCGTGCTGCAGCCCCGCCAAGGGCGCGGCATCTTCGTCACGGCCAACGCCAATATCCGTCCGCTGCGTATCGATTACGCTGAAGCCCATCTGCCCGGCAGTGTCTTTCACCTGTTGGCGCTGCGGCGTGCCATCGAAGCGGAAATAGCCTCCGAGGCGGCGCTCAATCGCAGCGAAGCCGATCTGGTGCTGATTGACGAAGCGCTGGCGCGCATCGATGAAGAGGTCGCTGAAGGGCTGGACGGCGTTCGCGCCGATGTGGCGTTTCACCGGGCCATCGCTCAGGCCACGGGCAATCCTTACTTCCTCAAGACCCTTGAATTCGTCAGCCAGTACCTGGAGGCCGCGACCCGCATCACCCGTACCAATGAAGCGGGCAGGGCGGATTTCTCCCGTCAGGTCCATGAAGAACACCTGGCGATCGTCGCGGCCATACGGCTGGGCGATCCGCTCGCTGCCGGCCATGCCGCCCGCGCTCATATCTACAACGCGGCCCGCCGTCTGCGCCTTGCTGGCGCTGAATAAGCCGCTGTTTTCTCCTGGAGTACGCCATGAATAACAAGAATGTCGGTGTTGTCGGTCTCGGCGCGATGGGCCTGGGCATTGCCCGCTCGCTGTTGCGCAGCGGTTTTAATGTGCATGCCTGTGATGTGCGGGCGGCGGTGACGGAACAGTTTGCCAGCGAGGGCGGAGTGGCGTGCGCATCCCCGGCGCACATGGCTGGCGAGTGCGACGTGATCATTACTGTCGTGGTGAATGCCGAGCAGACCGAAACCGTATTGTTTGGCGAAGGCGGCGCCGTGGCGGCGTTGCGTCCTGGCAGCCTGGTGATCGGCTGCGCCACCGTGGCCCCAACCTACGCCGTCGATCTTGGCCAGCGCTTGGCCGAGAAAGGCCTGCTGTATCTGGATGCACCGATCTCCGGTGGTGCGGCCAAGGCGGCTGCCGGCGAGATGACCATGATGACCTCGGGCCCGGCGGATGCTTACGCCAAGGCCGAGGCGATTCTTGCGGGCATGGCCGGCAAGGTCTATCGCCTCGGTGACGTCCATGGCCTGGGTTCGAAGGTCAAGATCATCAACCAGCTCCTCGCCGGGGTGCATATCGCAGCGTCTGCCGAAGCCATGGCATTGGGTCTGCGTGAAGGGGTTGATGCCGACGCGCTTTACGAGGTGATTACGCATAGCGCCGGTAACTCCTGGATGTTCGAAAACCGCGTTCCGCACATTCTCAAGGCCGACTACACGCCGTTGTCCGCGGTGGATATTTTTGTCAAGGATCTGGGCCTGGTGCTGGATACCGCGCGCGCCAGCAAATTCCCGCTGCCGCTGTCGGCCACGGCTCACCAGATGTTCATGCAGGCTTCCAGTGCAGGTTTCGGTCGCGAGGATGACTCGGCAGTGATCAAGATTTTCCCGGGCATCACGCTGCCAACTGCCAAGACCGAGCCTGTTTGAGGAACGCACAATGAGTACACGTCCATTGCTGGGCTGCATCGCCGACGATTTCACCGGCGCCACCGACCTTGCCAACATGCTGGTGCGTGGCGGCATGCGCACCGTACAAAGCATCGGTATCCCGAGCAGCGAAGTCGCCGCCGGGATCGACGCCGATGCGATCGTCATTGCCCTGAAATCGCGCACCACACCGGTCGCCGAGGCGATCGAACAGTCCCTCGCGGCGCTGGCCTGGCTGCGCGAACAAGGCTGCGAGCAGATCTTCTTCAAGTACTGTTCGACGTTCGACTCCACGGCAGCCGGCAACATCGGTCAGGTCAGCGAAGCGCTGCTGGCGGCACTGGGCGGTGACTTCACCCTCGCATGCCCGGCGTTCCCGGAGAATGGGCGGACGATCTTTCGTGGCCACTTGTTTGTCCAGGATCAACTGCTCAGCGAGTCGGGCATGCAGCACCACCCGCTGACGCCAATGACCGATGCCAACCTGGTTCGGGTTCTGCAATCGCAGACAGGCCTGAATGTCGGTTTGTTGCGCTACGACACCATTGCCCAAGGGGCCGAACAGGTGCGTACCCGAATCGCCGAGTTGCGGGCTCAAGGTGTCGGCATCGCGATCGCCGATGCCTTGTCGGACAGCGATTTGTACACCCTGGGCACGGCTTGCGCTGACCTGCCGTTGCTGACCGGAGGTTCGGGGTTGGCCCTGGGTTTGCCGGATAACTTCCGTCGCGCCGGAAAATTGCGCGACCTCGACGCATCGAAACTGACGCCGGTCTCCGGTGGCGAAGTGGTGTTGGCCGGTAGCGCCTCGGTGGCGACTAACGGCCAAGTGGCGGCCTGGCTCGAAGCCGGCCGACCGGCTCTGCGTATCGATCCGCTGGCATTGGCCGCCGGCGAACCTGTCGTCGCGCAAGCCTTGGCCTTCGCCCGTGATCACCAGGAAACCGTATTGATCTATGCCACCAGCTCGCCGGAAGAGGTCAAGGCGGTGCAACAGCAATTGGGCGTCGAACGGGCTGGCAGCCTGGTGGAAAACGCCTTGGGTGAAATCGCCAAGGGTCTGCGCCAGAGCGGCGTGCGGCGCTTCGTGATTGCCGGTGGTGAAACCTCGGGCGCTGTGGTTCAGGCGTTGGGCGTGCAACTGCTACGGATCGGGGCGCAGATTGATCCGGGGGTACCGGCGACGGTCAGCAGTACGGATGAACCTCTGGCATTGGCGCTCAAGTCGGGCAACTTCGGTGGCCGTGATTTTTTTAGCAAAGCCTTGCAGCAGTTGGCCCAGGTCGGAGATGCGAAATGAGCAATGAAAACGCCCTGCGCGAAGAAATCTGTGAGGTTGGCCGCAGCCTTTACGAGCGCGGTTATACCGTCGGCAGCGCCGGCAATATCAGTGCGCGCCTGGACGATGGCTGGTTGATCACACCGACTGACGTCTGCCTCGGTCGCCTCGACCCCGCGACGATTGCCAAGGTCAATCTGGCTGGCGAGTGGGTGTCCGGTGACAAACCTTCAAAGACCCTGGCGCTGCATCGCCAGGTCTATGACCGCAACCCAAGTGTGGGCGGTGTGGTTCACACCCATTCCACCCACTTGGTGGCATTGACCCTGGCGGGAGTCTGGCAGCCAGACGACATCCTGCCGCCGCTGACCCCGTATCAGGTGATGAAAGTCGGGCATATCCCGTTGATTGGCTATCAGCGACCCGGCTCGCCGAAGGTCGCCGAGCAGGTCGCACAGCTGGCCAACAGCGTTCGCGGTGTGATGCTCGAACGGCTTGGCCCGGTGGTCTGGGAGAGTTCGGTTTCCAAGGCCAGCTACGCCTTGGAAGAACTCGAGGAAACTGCACGGCTCTGGCTGATGAGCAACCCCAAGCCCGAACCGCTCGATCAGGCAGCGCTGGATGAGCTGCGAGAGACCTTCGGTGCGCACTGGTAGAGCGCTGATTTTCTAATACGACAGATTGATAACGCAGGCCCTGTCCGGGAGACGCGCGCGACTCTCGATGGTCCCGGCTTGCTTGAAAAAACAATAACAACAGGAAATCCAGGCATGACTTATCTTCATCGCGGCATTTTCAGATCCAGTGGCAGGACCGCTTCGTTCACCCGGCGTGGAGGGTTTCTGAAATGAGCCCGTTGATCCTGATGGTGACCGCAGGGGTGGGCATCGCGCTGTTGCTGTTCCTGGTGCTCAAGTACAAATTCCAGCCCTTCGTAGCCTTGATGCTGGTGAGCATCCTGGTGGCGCTGGTGGCCGGGGTGAAGCCGGCCGAACTGGTCGCCACCATTGAAGGCGGCATGGGCAAGACCCTGGGCCATATCGCGATCATCATTGCCCTGGGCGCGATGATCGGCCGGATCATCGAGCTGTCCGGAGGTGCCGAGGCGCTGGCGAAGACGCTGATCAGCCGTTTCGGCAACCGGCGTACGCCTCTGGCGCTGACGATTGCCGGCTTCATGGTCGGGGTGCCGGTGTTCTTCGAAGTTGGCGTGATCATCCTGATGCCGCTGGCCTATAGCGTCGCTCGCAGCGCGCGTAAGCCACTGTTGGTGTTCGCGCTGCCGATGTGTGCGGCCTTGTTGACCGTACACGCCTTCCTGCCGCCACACCCGGGCGCAGTGGCCGCTGCCAGCCAGTTGGGCGCCGACCTTGGCCGCGTGCTGATGTTCGGTCTGCCGATGACTGCGCTGCTGTGCTACGTCGGTTACCGCGTGGCCGGGCGCATGACCCGTCGTGTGTACCCGATGACTGACGACATTCGTGCCGAGGTCTACGGCCCGCATGTCACCAATGAAGACCTGGTCGCCTGGTCCAATGGCAATGGCAAGAGCACTGAGCGAGCTGCCGAGGCCGTGTCGCACATGGGCCTGGAAGAGGCCGTCAGCAGTATCGTCTCCAAATTGCCACCGGCACCGCCGCCAGGTTTCGGGCTGATCGTCAGCCTGATCCTGTTGCCGATCATTCTGATTCTGCTGGGCACCCTGGCCACCTCGATGCTCCCGGCCGAATCGATCCTGCGTGGGATCATGACCGTGCTCGGCGCGCCGCTGGTAGCGCTGCTGATCGATACCTTGCTGTGTGCCTGGTTGCTGGGTTCGCGTCGGGGCTGGAGTCGCACTCAGGTGTCCGATGTGATCGGCTCGGCCTTGCCCGGTGTGGCGATGGTGATCCTGATTGCCGGTGCCGGCGGTGTATTTGGCAAGGTCCTGGTGGACACCGGAATCGGTGCCGTGGTCTCCGACATGTTGCGTACCACCGGTCTGCCGGTACTCGCGCTGGGCTTTCTGCTGACCATGCTGTTGCGTGCGGTGCAGGGCTCGACCACGGTGGCGCTGGTGACCACCGCCGGCATTATCAGTCCGCTGATCGCGACCCTCAACCTCACCCCGAACCACATGGCCCTGCTGTGCCTGGCCATGGGCGGTGGCGGGTTGGCCATGTCGCATATCAATGATGCCGGTTACTGGATCTTCACCAAACTGGCCGGGCTGAATGTGGCCGACGGCTTGCGCACCTGGACGGTACTGACCACCTTGCTCGGTACGTTGGGTTTCGGTATTACCTTGCTGATCTGGCCGTTTGTCTAACCCTTGACCCTGGGAGCTACCATGCCTCGTTTTGCTGCAAACCTCAGCATGCTCTACCCGGAACATGCGTTTCTGGATCGCTTCGCCGCTGCCGCCGCCGATGGTTTCGAAGCGGTGGAGTACCTGTTTCCCTACGACTACAGCGCCCAGGAACTCAAGCAGCGCTTGAGCGACAACGGTCTGGTGCAGGCGCTGTTCAACGCGCCGCCTGGTGACTGGGCGGCGGGGGAGCGGGGCACCGTGACGTTGCCCGGCCGGGAGAGTGAATTTCGCAGCGGTTTTGATCGCGCCCTGGAATATGCCGCCGTGCTGGGCAACTCGCGCATCCATGTCATGGCTGGCCTGCTGCCCTCCGAGAACGACCGGCCACGGCATCACAACATTTACCTGGAGAACCTTGCCTACGCCACCGCTCAGGCGGCCAAGGTCGGTGTCACGGTGTTGCTGGAACCGATCAATACCCGAGACATGCCGGGCTTTTTCCTCAATCGGCAGGATCAGGCCCAGGCTATCTGCAAGGAAGTGGGCGCCAGCAACCTCAAGGTCCAGTTCGACTGTTATCACTGCCAGATCGTCGAGGGTGACCTGGCCAGCAAATTGCGCCGGGACTTCGCGGGGATCGGCCATATTCAGATAGCCGGTGTGCCGGACCGGCACGAGCCGGATATTGGAGAGGTCAACTATCCCTATCTGTTCGAGTTGATCGACCAGTTGGGTTATGACGGTTGGGTAGGGTGCGAATACCGGCCCCGCGGCGACACCTCGGCGGGCTTGCAGTGGTTGCGCGACTGGAAAGCGCGTTAAGACAAAGCCCTACGCGCCGCTCCCGGAGGGCAACAGCAGTTCCACACCATGCTTGCGGATGCCATCGGCCGCCGCAGCGGTCAGCGCGTCGTCGCTGAGGATGATGTCGAACTGCTCGAGCCCGGCGATCCGGTACATGCTGAAAGTGCCGTACTTCGAACTGCTGGCTACCAGCACCGTTTGCGCGGCCGATTGCATCGCCACTTGCTTGACCTCCACCTTCAGCGCCGAAGGTGTGGTAAGGCCGCGACGCAAATCCCAGGAACTGGTGGAGATGAAGGCGATATCGGTGACCACCTGGCGCAAGGTGGCGACTGCCAAACCGCCTACGCAGGAATGGTTGGAGTGATCCAGCTGTCCGCCGGTATGAATGACCGTGACGTGGGGCGCGTCCATCAAGGCTTGGGCAACACCGAAGTCGTTGGTCACCACGGTCATGCCGGAAAGCGCCTTGACGTACGGGACGATCTCCAGGGTACTGGTTCCCGCATCCAGGTAAATCGTCATATCGGCATGCAGCAGCCGGGCGGCGAGTTTCGCCATCGCCTGCTTCTGCGGCAACTCGACCACGGCTTTGAGCTGATGGCTGGGCTCACTGTGGAGCTGGCTGGCGATTCGAACGCCACCGGTGACCGAGTAGGCCCGACCTTCCTGCTCGAGCAACGCAATGTCGCGGCGCACCGTCATGTGCGAGCACTCGAACATTTCCATCAACTGATGAACGCTCAACACCTGATGCTTGCGTAACTGGCGCAGCATCAATTCACGGCGTTGTTCCGGAATCATCGGTGCGCCGCTTTCGGCGGCGATGTCCTTTTGGCTAGGCATTCGGGCTCCAGAACGAAGAAATCCGCAGACAAGGAAAGCGGGGCAAACATAGTAGCGAATCTGCGTTCAAGGAACGAGTTGTTGCGGATCACTAACGAAAAATGGGAGCAGGTCAATGTGGGAGCGAGCCTGCTCGCGATGACGGCTTGACATCCAATATTGCAGCTGACTGTCGGACCGCTATCGCGAGCAGGCTCCCTCCCACAAAAAGCCTGCTCCCACATCACATCTGATCACCCGCCGTCAGCGGGTCAACAGCACTTCGGCCCAGCCTTGCTACCGTAACGAGCCTCCTGGCGCTCCCGGAAGAACGCCTCGTAGCTCATCACCGGTTTGTCCGGGTGCTTGGTTTGCATATGCTCGACGTAGGTGTCGTAGTCGGGCATGCCGACCATCAGGCGCGCGGCCTGACCGAGGTATTTACCGAGGCGACTCAGGTCATTGAACATGCTTGCAACCCTCGATTACGCTTCTGGAACAGCCTGGAATGGCGATTCTTTATCCGTGCGCTCTTTGCTGCCCCAGGCSGAGATACCGACCTTGATCGCATAGAACAGGATGCTGAAGACCACGAACAGGAACAGCGCCGTCAGCGTYGCGTTGGTGTAGGCGTTGTAGATCACGTGCTGCATCTGCGTGATGTCCTTGGCCGGGGCGAGGATCTGACCGTTGGCCAGGGCATCGCTGTATTTYTTGGCCAGYGACAGGAAGCCGATCGCCGGGTTGGCGTCGAACAGCTTGATGAAG
Organism: Pseudomonas sp. 05N36; assembly: GCF_056397385.1. Lineage (NCBI taxonomy): Bacteria > Pseudomonadati > Pseudomonadota > Gammaproteobacteria > Pseudomonadales > Pseudomonadaceae > Pseudomonas > Pseudomonas sp. 05N36. The sequence goes on from NZ_JBFTNH010000001.1 coordinate 158,027, forward strand.
CCTGCGGTGGTGGTGCAGATCAGCAGCCAGGCGGCGGGCAGCAAGGTCACCCAGATGTAGCGCTGGCGTTTCATTTTGATCAGCACMACSGTGCCGAGCATCAGCGCGATACCGGCSAGCATCTGGTTGGAGATACCGAACAGCGGCCACARGGTGTTGATGCCSCCCARCGGGTCGATCACGCCTTGGTACAGCAGGTAGCCCCACATTGCCACGCAACCGGCGGTCGCGATCAGGTTGGCGGTCCAGGAYTCSGTRCGTTTAAGCGMCGGAACGAAGGAGCCGAGCAAATCCTGCAGCATGAAACGCCCGGCACGGGTGCCGGCGTCGACCGCCGTCAGGATGAACAGCGCTTCGAACAGGATCGCGAAGTGGTACCAGAACGCCATGGTGTTTTCACCCGGCAGAACACTGTGCAGGATCTGCGCGATACCGACCGCCAGGGTCGGCGCACCGCCGGCACGGGCCAGCACGGTGGTTTCACCGATGTCCCTGGCCACCGCTTGCAGGGCGTCCGGGGTGATCGCAAAGCCCCAACTGCTGACGGTTTGCGCGACTTGCATCACTTCACCGCCGACGATCGCCGCCGGGCTGTTCATCGCGAARTAGACGCCCGGTTCGATCACCGACGCCGCCACCATCGCCATGATGGCCACGAAGGACTCCATCAGCATGCCGCCGTAACCGATGTAACGGGCATGACCTTCACTGGCCAACAGTTTCGGGGTGGTCCCGGAAGCGATCAGCGCATGGAAACCCGAGACCGCGCCGCAGGCAATGGTGATGAACAGGAACGGGAACAGCCCGCCTTTCCACACCGGTCCGGTGCCATCGATGAATTGGGTCAGTGCCGGCATTTTCAGCACGGGCATGGTGATCAGGATGCCAATTGCCAAGGCGACAATGGTACCGATCTTGAGGAAGGTCGACAGGTAGTCACGCGGCGCCAGGATCAGCCAGACCGGCAATACTGCCGCGACGAAACCGTAGCCGATCAGCATCCAGGTGATCTGGATCCCGGTGAAGGAGAAGGCCTTGGCCCAGACCGGATCAGCGGCGATCTGCCCGCCCAGCCAGATCGAACCGAGCAACAGCAGCACGCCGACGATGGAGATTTCACCGATGCGGCCCGGGCGGATGTAGCGCATGTACACGCCCATGAACATCGCGATCGGAATGGTCGCCATCACCGTGAAAATGCCCCACGGGCTTTCGGCCAGGGCCTTGACCACAATCAGCGCCAGCACCGCGAGGATGATGATCATGATCAGGAAGCAGCCAAACAGCGCGATGGTCCCGGGGATCTGCCCCATTTCTTCACGGACCATGTCGCCCAGGGAGCGACCGTTGCGGCGGGTCGACATGAACAGGACCATGAAGTCCTGGACCGCACCGGCCAGCACCACGCCGGCGATCAGCCAGAGCGTGCCGGGCAAATAGCCCATCTGCGCCGCCAGTACCGGACCGACTAACGGACCAGCACCCGCGATGGCCGCGAAGTGGTGACCGAAGAGGATGTGTTTGTTGGTGGGCACGTAGTCCAGACCGTCGTTGTTGACGACGGCAGGGGTGGCCCGCAGTGGATTGAGCTGCATCACATTATTGGCAATGAACAGACTGTAGTAACGGTAAGCGACCAGATAGATCGCCACTGCCGCGACCACAATCCACAAGGCATTGATCGCCTCGCCGCGACGCAAAGCCACTACGCCCAGGGCACAGGCGCCTACGATTGCCAGCAACAGCCAGGGTAAGTGGCGCAGCGGGCTATTATTATTTTTCATTTTTTTATTCCAGCCAGAGTGGACAAAAAAGACCGTCACCCCGAGTTTAGCGCTACTGGCGCCAAAGACCATACCCCGACATAGGTCCCAGGCTCTGTATGAAAGCTGCCTTGGGTGGCAGCCTATGCGGATGCCGGTCTATAGTCAGCGAACACCCAGAGGATTGCGCCATGAGGGACCACCCCGCCAATCACCGCCGTTTCAAACGTATTGCCTTCGATGCCAAAACCGAGCTCAGCCAAGGCGAGCATCGCTGGCCGGTGAAACTGCTCGACCTGTCACTCAAGGGCCTGTTGATCGAACGTCCCGAGCCCTGGCTTGGGGACGAAGAGAAGATGTTTTCGGTCGACATTCACCTGAGCAGTGACACCGAGATCCGCATGGACGTGCAACTGTCCCATGACAATAACAACCAGTTAGGCTTCGTCTGTCGGTACATCGATCTGGAGTCTGTCAGCAAACTGCGGCGGCTGGTCGAACTCAACATCGGTGATCACGCCGAGCTTGAGCGGGAACTGGGTGCGCTGATCCAAATCAGACCACTCTCGTAGGAGCTGCCGCAGGCTGCTCCTACGAGGGCTGGGTTTATTCAAATAAAGCGTCGAGGGCCTGTTCCAGTCGCGTCACCGCGATGATCCGTAACCCGGCAGGCGCTTCCTTCGGCGCATTGCCCTTGGGCACGATGGCGCGTTTGAAACCGTGCTTGGCCGCTTCCTTCAAGCGCTCCTGACCGCTCGGCACCGGCCGCACTTCACCAGACAAACCAACCTCACCGAACACCAACAGATCGTGTGGCAATGGTCGATTGCGCAGGCTGGACATCACGGCCGCCATCAACGCCAGGTCGGATGCCGTTTCCAGCACCTTGACCCCGCCGACCACGTTGAGGAACACGTCTTGGTCGTGCGTCGGTATACCGCCATGACGGTGCAGCACCGCCAACAACATGGCCAGGCGATTCTGATCCAGGCCGAGGGTGACACGGCGCGGGTTGGCCAGGTGACTGTCGTCCACCAGCGCCTGAACCTCCACCAGCATCGGTCGCGTGCCTTCCCAGGTCGCCATCACTACGCTGCCCGGCACTTCTTCCTGCGCGCGGGTGAGGAAAATCGCCGAAGGGTTGGAGACCTCTTTCAAACCCTTGTCGGTCATACCGAACACACCCAACTCGTTGACCGCACCGAAGCGGTTTTTCACCGCCCGCAACAGACGCAGGCGTCCATCCGACTCGCCTTCGAAATACAGCACGGTGTCGACCATGTGCTCCAGCACTCGGGGCCCCGCCAATGCGCCTTCCTTGGTCACATGGCCGACGAGGAAAATCGCCGTGCCGCTTTGTTTCGCGTAACGCACCAGTAAAGCCGCGCTTTCGCGAACCTGAGAGACGCCGCCCGGTGCCGATTGCAGTTGCTCGGTGAAAATCGTCTGGATCGAGTCGATCACCATGACCTTGGGTTTTTCCACCCGAGCCGTGGCAATGATGGTTTCGATGCAGGTTTCGGTCATGACCCGCAGTTGATCTTGCGGCAAGCCCAGACGTCGGGCACGCATGGCCACTTGCTGCTGGGACTCTTCGCCCGTGACATAGAGCGCCGGCATCCGGGTCGCGAGGTTGCACAGGGTTTGCAGAAGGATCGTCGACTTGCCGATCCCCGGATCACCGCCGATCAACACCACCGAGCCATCGACCAGGCCGCCACCGAGCACCCGATCCAGCTCACCGGACGCGGTGGAGAAACGTGGAATTTCTTCGACACTGACTTCGGCCAGCGTCTTGATCTGTGCCTGCTGCCCGGCCCAGCCGGTGCGACCGCTGGGGGCGGCAGCACCGCCACTTTCCACCAGGGTTTCGGTCAGGGTGTTCCAGGCCCCGCATTCGCCGCATTGGCCGGCCCACTTGGGGAAGGTCGAGCCGCACTCGGTGCAGCCGTACATGCGCTTTGCCTTGGCCATCTGAACTCCCGGAAAAAACCGCGATGATAGCTCAGCTGGACACGATCAGCGCGGCGCCGGGGTACGGATTTCACCCGCGGCTAGACGCGCGGCGCTGTTACCCAGCGGATCTTCGGCATTCAGGTCGGCACCCTTGGCAGCCAGGGCGTCGAGTAACTCGACCCGTTTGAACAGGCCCGCATACATCGCCGCTGTCTGGCCTGCGCCATTACGCTGCTCCGGGCTGCAATCGGTCGCCAACAGTCGCCGGGCGATTTGCACTTCGCCCTTGAAGATCGCCCCCATCAGCGCCGTGTTGCCACGCAGGTCCTGGGCACAGGCATTGGCCCCGGCGCCGAGCAAGCGCTCCACCGCCGCAGACTGACCGTGGTAAGCCGCCAGGATCAACGCGGTGTAGCCCTTACTGTCGCGAGTATCGAGGGAATAACCCGCCTCGATGAACGTCTCGAGCATCGGCACGTCGCCGCGACGAGCGGCGTCAAAGTAGTAATCCTGCAATTGCGCCTTGAGCGCTGCCGGATCCTTGGTCAGGTCGGCACCCGGCTCTGCATGAACGCTGCACGCCAGGCCGGCCAGAAACAGGTAAAGATACATTCGCATGGCAAAGCTCCTGGGTTCTCGCACGGCACTGAGTCGTGCGAGAACCGGTTGAGGCAATGACGATCAGTCGACCAGTTTGTCCGCGAGCGCCTTGACGCGACTCAGATCCCCCTTGGCGACCTTGGTCACGCCGGTGCCGTATTCCGGGTCAGCCTTATAGAGGAAGGACAGGACGATGTGCTTGCTTTCGTCATCCGTGGTAGCCAGCGAGCCACCAAAGCTTTCGATCAGGTCGCTGCGCTCCTTCTTGCTGAACGAGCGATACAGATCACCGGCCTGCTTGAAGTTTTGCTCGCGCTGGATCTTCGCCTGCTGGGTCGTCCCCGACAGCGTCGACTGGCTGTAGCGTGCCGCTTGAGGTTCCTCACGTGACTCCAGGCGACTCGGCTGATAGTTCACACCGCCGCTGCTGCGACCCGCGTTCATCGCTCCGTCCTGATTACCGTTGTTCACCGTTACTTTTGGCGCATTGATCGGTAACTGCAACGCATTGGCGCCCAGGCGATACAGTTGCGTATCGGCATAAGAAAACACTCGACCTTGCAACAAACGATCTTCCGAAGGTTCAATTCCCGGCACTAGATTGGCCGGCGCCATGGCAACTTGTTCGGTTTCCTGGAAGACATTCGCAGGATTACGATTGAGCACCATTTGTCCAACTTTCCGCTCAGGGATACCCGGCCAGATCTTGGTAGCGTCCAACGGATCGAAGTCAAACTTGTACAAATCTTGCGGCTTTATAACCTGAACGTACAAGTCCCACTTTGGAAAGTCGCCTTTATTGATATGAGCCACCAAGTCATTGGTCATATGACTGTAGTCTTGCCCCTGAACCTTGGTAACGGCTTGTGGGTCGAGGTTATTAATCCCCTGCAAACTCTTCCAATGAAACTTCACATAGCTGACTTCGCCTTTGGCATTGATCAATTTATAGGCGTGAACGCCATTACCGTCCATTTCCCGGTAACTGGCCGGCGTACCGGAGTTGGAATACAACTCGGTCAACGTCCGAGTGGCTTCCGGCACATGGGAAAAGAAGTCGAACCGGCGTGAGTCATCATCCAGGTTGGTGCGCGGGTCTGGCTTGAAGGCGTGGACCATGTCCGGGAATTTGATTGCATCGCGGATGAAAAAGGTCGGGAAGTTATTGCCGACCAGGTCCCAGTTGCCGTCTGCGGTATAGAACTTGGTGGCAAAGCCTCGTGGGTCGCGCAGGGTTTCCGGGGAATGGTTACCGTGTACCACCGCGGAAAAGCGCACGAACACCGGCGTCGTCTGGCCAGCGGCAAAGACTTTGGCCTTGGTCAGGTCACTGAGATCATCGGTTACCGTGAAACTGCCATGGGCACCCGTACCGCGGGCATGGACGACCCGCTCCGGGATGCGTTCGCGGTCAAAGCGCTGGAGTTTCTGGATCAGTTGCACGTCCTGCAACAGCACCGGGCCAGTGGCCCCCGCAGTTTGCGAGTTCTGGTTGTCGCCCACGGCGGCGCCGTTATCACGGGTCAGGGTCGCCGCGTGAACGGAGAATGACAGCAGGCTGGCGGTCAAGACGCCGAATGCACGGCGATGGGAAAAAGCCCCTCGGCTAATGGCGGTGGTCATGTCGAGCTCCTCTGGTTTTGTGTAGCGCATCCAGGTGCGCTGAACAGAGGCTAGTGACCAGTTAGTCAAAACATAAATAGAAAGAACGCAATGCGTCGATTGAGAGTTTTTTCTGGTCTATCAGCGGGTTGGCGCGTATTCACGCGCGATTGATGGCACTTTGTAAACTATTTGCCAGTAAGCGGGTCGATAACCGCGAGCACTGTAAGTAGTTGTGTCGAGCAAGACCCGACTTGCTGATTTACACTGCGTTCACCAACCTCATCTGTAACAAGGAATAACCTATGGGCGTGCTCAGTGAGTTCAAGGCCTTCGCGGTCAAAGGTAATGTGGTCGACATGGCCGTCGGTATTATCATCGGCGCCGCGTTCGGCAAGATCGTTTCGTCGTTTGTCGGCGATGTTGTCATGCCGCCAATCGGCCTGCTGATCGGTGGGGTGGACTTCGCGGACCTGGCGGTCACGCTGAAAGCGGCACAAGGCACGGTCCCGGCCGTGGTGTTGGCCTACGGTAAATTCATCCAGAGCATCATCGACTTCCTGATCGTCGCGTTCGCAATCTTCGCGGGCGTGAAAGCCATCAACCGCCTGAAGCGCGAAGAAGCGGTGGCGCCAAGCCTGCCGCCGGTTCCGACCAAGGAAGAAGAGCTGTTGAGCGAAATTCGCGACCTGCTTAAAGCGCAGAACAACAAGCCCTGAAGGCTGCGTTGCGAAATAAACGGCGCCTGATGGCGTCGTTTTTTTACCAGTAATTTTCCACAGCCACCTGGCCGGGTCGCCGCGTCAGACTCAGTTGCATGTCGCGCGCTTTCAGCAGGTTGCGTGTGTCATCGATCATCTGCGGGTTTCCACAGAGCATCACTCGCGAATGTTCGGCCGTGATGGCGACGCCAGCCACCCGCTCCAGCTCGCCATTTTTGATCAACCGGGTGATACGCCCGCTCAACGCTTGCGGATGCGGCTCACGGGTGACCGTGGTGATAAATTGCAATTTATGGGCGTGTTCCGCCAAATACTCACGCTCTTCCAATTCAGCAATCAGCGCCTGATATGCCAGCTCCCGTGCTTCGCGCACGCTATACACCAGAATGATTCGCTCGAACTTCTCCCAGACCTCGAAGTCCTGCAGGATCGACAGAAACGGCGCAATCCCCGTCCCGGTGGACAATAACCAGAGATCACGCCCATCGACGAAGCGATCAAGGGTCAGGAAACCAAAGGCCTGACGGTCGACCATCAGGGTATCGCCCACCTCCAGACGACTCAGCTCGCTGGTAAATTCACCCCCCGGAACGACGATGGAAAAGAACTCAAGAAATTCGTCATGGGGTGAAGACACCATGGAATAGGCACGCCATACCGTACTGCCGTCAGCCTTGGTAACCCCTAAACGAGCAAATTGCCCCGCCCGAAAACGAAAGCCCGGATCTCGCGTGGTACGCAGCGTGAACAGGCTGGAGGTCAATGGCTGGACATCGAGCAGGGTTTGGCGGGTGAACTTCTCTGCGCTGACTGTCATGGGGCGCTCCATAGATCGGGTTGCTCCAGTGTCCCGCAAAGCCGGCCGAAGAAACACCGTCGGTTTGTAGTGGTATTAATGAACAGACGACAAAGTGTTAACTAAAGAGTTAAGAGCTGGCTCTATAGCGAGAAGACAATTTTAATATTTCTACAGATGACGGACGAAATCTCATGTTCTGTACAAGTTCTGTTCTTCTAAGAACCGGCTGTTCATTTGAAGAGTCCCTCAAGAGCAAAAACTCACTTCACATATGTAAGATTTACCCTACACTCGTGACATAAATTCTGGATCTAATCTACATCTGCAAGGTGAGATACAGGGAGTGGTTTCTATGGATACCTGGAAGGAGACTCAGCTACAACAGTTGATTCATGAGCCAAACATTGAAAACGCCTACAAAATAGCACTCGGTTTCTTTAATAATCTTGGCTACGAATATTGTGCATTTTCGATGTTTTCCCATGCACCAACCCACTGTTTTAACACGATAAACCTTAATAATTACTCACAGGGCTGGAACACCCGTTATGAGCAAAACAATTACTGCGTGATAGACCCGACAGTAGCCCATTGCAATCACTCAATGCTGCCTATTCTCTGGGACAGCGAGACCTTCACCAACGTCCCCGATCTGCGGCGTGCACTTGCAGCTCATGGCATGCAATACGGTTGGGCGCTGCCGGTGCATGACCTGAACAAGCACTACAGCGGCATGCTCAGTGTCGCCCGAAGCCATTGCCGTATCACCGCGTATGAACTCTATGAAAACCTCGGCTATGCGACGTTCATCAGCCATAAGCTGCATGTTCTCGCGATGCAAACGCAGGCCAGCAAGCATCCGGATGGCATGAGCGCGCCTCATTTATCGTCACGAGAAACTGAGGTTTTGAGCTGGACCGCGAAAGGCAAGACCGCGACGGAAATTGGGATCATCCTCAATCTCAGCTCGCGCACGGTGACTTTTCACTTGAAAAATGCGATCCACAAACTGGGCGTCACCAATAGGATTTCTGCCGTGGTGCAAGCAACGAAGTGCCATCTGATCTGAGCCAAAGCCCGCACCACCGCTTGTCAGTGCTGATCACGACGGTAAAACCCGCGAGTAATCCAACAGAAAAAAACGTACCATTTACGCCCCTTCTGAGTGATGCCGCGAACGACACCGCGACGCAGTCCACTCAGACGGTCCCGTCCAGCATCGAATACGTGCAAAACCGCGGGACACCCGTTGATTATCCAGAGTCCCCGCCCCATGCCCCTGCTCGAAAGCCCCTTCGCCCAACTTGACCTGATCCGCCAGCCCGAACAGCAGAATGAACCGCTGCAAGCGTTCGATGCAGCCGACGAGTACCTGCTCAATCATCTGGCCGAACAGCAACCCGGCGCCGATACCCGGGTGCTGGTGCTCAATGATAGCTTTGGTGCATTGGCAGCGAGCCTTGTCGGCAAGGTTCGGGTCAGCAGTAGCGGTGATTCGTTTCTCGCCGCCCAGGCATTGGAAAAGAACCTGGTACGCAATGGCCTTCCCTTTGATGTCGTGTCAGTGCTACCGGCCAGCGCGCCACTGGTCGGTCCGTTCGATCGGGTACTGATCCGCGTCCCCAAAACCCTGGCGTTGCTGGAAGAGCAACTGATCCGCCTGCAAACGCAACTGGCACCCGGCGCGCAAGTGGTTGCTGCGGCCATGATCAAACACCTGCCGCGGGCAGCAGGTGATCTGCTGGAGCGCTACATCGGCCCGGTACAAGCGTCGCTTGCAGTCAAGAAAGCCCGCTTGCTGATTGCCACACCCGACGCCAGGCAACCCGCGCAGTCGCCCTACCCGACTCGCTACACGCTCGACGAGCCGGCGATCGAGCTACTGAACCACGCCAATGTGTTTTGTCGCGAAGGCCTGGACATCGGTACCCGGGCATTTCTCCCCCACCTGCCGAAAAACCTGGGTAGCGCGCGAGTCGCCGACCTGGGTTGCGGCAACGGCGTGTTGGCCATCGCCAGTGCCCTGCAAAACCCGCAAGCGCACTACACGCTGGTGGACGAATCGTTCATGGCCGTGCAATCCGCTGCCGAAAACTGGCAAGCCGCTCTCGGTGAGCGCGAAGTCATCGTGCGGGCGGGCGATGGCCTGGCCGGGCAGGAACCACAGTCGCTGGACGTGGTGCTGTGCAATCCGCCTTTCCATCAGCAACAAGTGGTCGGTGACTTCCTCGCCTGGCGGATGTTCCAGCAAGCTCGCGAAGCGCTGGTGGTGGGCGGCGCGCTGTACATCGTCGGCAACCGTCATCTGGGCTATCACAGCAAACTGGCGCGCCTGTTCCGCGGTGTCGAACAGGTCGCGGCAACGCCCAAATTCGTGATCCTCAAGGCCCGTAAATAACCGCCGGCCCCAGGCAAAAAACCCTCCAGCGGAGGGTTATAAATCCATGCCGCAAGGCACGGGATGGGATGTTCGGGTCGATCAGTGAGTAGTCAGGCCTGCAGCATTCATGAACATGCGCATCAGGCTGGCCACGACAAACAGCGCCAGTACGCTACCGGTCCAGATCATTACCAGCCAGCCAAGCCGCTGCCAGAGCGGCTTCTTTTCAGCCTGTTCGATTTCCTGCAAAGAGTGTTTGCCAGCCATTGTCGAATGCTCCTGTCAGGCAGCTCGGGCACCGGGCCCGAGCCGCAGTCACGCAGACTAGTGGTAGCCGTCGTCATGGGTCACCTTGCCGCGGAACACGTAGTAGCTCCAGAAGGTGTAGCCCAGAATGAACGGGATGATGAACAGGGTGCCGACCAGCATGAAGCCCTGGCTTTGCGGCGGTGCGGCGGCGTCCCAGATCGAGATCGACGGCGGCACGATGTTCGGCCACAGGCTGATTCCCAGACCGCTGTAGCCGAGGAAGATCAGCACCAGCGTCAACAGGAACGGCGTGTAGTGAGCGTTACGGGCCACAGCGCGCAGTAAACCGTACATCGTCACCAGCACCAGGACTGGCACTGGCAGGAACCAGAACAGGTTCGGCAGGGTGAACCAGCGCGCAGCAATCTCGGCATGGGCCAGCGGGGTCCAGATGCTGACGATACCGGTCACCGCCAACACCACGAATGCCAGCGGACGGGCCAGGTCGTGCATTTGCTTTTGCAACTTGCCTTCGGTCTTCATGATCAGCCAGGTGCAACCGAGCAGCGCATAAGCGACGATCAGCGCCACGCCACAGAACAGCGAGAACGGTGTCAGCCAGTCCAGCGTGCCGCCGGCAAACTGCCGATTGACCACCGGTATGCCGTCGATAAACGCACCCAGTGCCACACCCTGGAAGAACGTCGCCGTCAGCGAGCCGCCGATGAAGCACTTGTCCCAGATGTGCCGCTTGTGGTCCTTGGCCTTGAAACGGAACTCGAAGGCCACACCGCGGAAAATCAAGCCGATCAGCATCAGGATCAGTGGCATGTACAGCGCCGACAGCACCACCGAATACGCCAGCGGGAAGGCGCCGAATAACGCCGCGCCGCCCAATACCAGCCAGGTTTCGTTACCGTCCCAGACCGGCGCGACGGTGTTCATCATCACATCGCGGTCACGGTGGCCCTTGATGAAGGGAAAGAGAATGCCGATTCCCAGGTCAAAACCATCCATGACCACGTACATCATGATCCCGAAGATGATGATCACGGCCCAGATCAGCGGAAGATCAATACCCATGACTCAATTCCCCTTGTTCAGGCTGGCGTCACCGTTTTCGTCGCCTTCATCGGCAGCGGAAAGCGGACGGGCCGGTGTGCGTTGCTGCCCGGGACCACCGTGGCTCGGTTCGGCACCTTCGTTGATCTTCGGCCCTTTGCGCACCAGGCGCATCATGTAGCCCAGACCGACCCCGAACAGCGAGAAATACACCACGACGAACAGCGCCAGGGTAATGCTCATCTGCAGGAAACTGTGCATGGATGAAGCATCGGCAGTGCGCATCAACCCGTACACCACCCACGGCTGGCGACCGATTTCAGTGGTGAACCAACCGGCAAGGATCGCGATCAGGCCCGATGGCCCCATCCACAGCGCCAGGTAGAGGAACGCACGGTTCGAATACAGCCTGTCACGCTTGCGCAGCCACAGACTCCACAGCCCGGTAAAGATCATCAGGAAGCCCAGCCCGACCATGATCCGGAACGACCAGAACACGATGGTCGAATTCGGCCGGTCTTCAGGCGCGAACTCCTTGAGTGCCGGCACCTGTTTGTCCAGCGAGTGAGTCAGGATCAGGCTGCCCAGGTACGGAATTTCTACCGCGAATTTGGTCTTCTCGGCTTTCATGTCCGGCCAGCCAAACAGGATCAGCGGGGTCGGCTCATTGCCGACATTTTCCCAGTGACCTTCAATCGCAGCGATTTTTGCCGGCTGATGCTTGAGTGTGTTGAGGCCATGGAAGTCACCGATCACCGCCTGAATCGGCGCAACGATCAAGGCCATCCACATGGCCATCGACAGCATCGTGCGGATCGCCGGGTTATCACGGCCGCGCAACAGGTGCCAGGCGGCCGACGAGCCGACAAAGAATGCAGTGGCAACGAACGCTGCCGTAGCCATGTGCATCAGGCGGTAGGGGAACGACGGGTTGAAGATCACCGCGATCCAATCCACCGGAATCACCTGGCCGTTAACGATTTCGTAGCCCTGCGGAGTTTGCATCCAGCTGTTGGAGGCCAGAATCCAGAACGTCGAGATCAGCGTGCCTATGGCCACCATGACGGTGGCGAAAAAATGCAGCTTGCGCCCGACCCTGTTCCAGCCGAACAACATGACACCGAGGAAACCGGCTTCGAGGAAGAACGCCGTGAGTACTTCATAGGTCAGCAGCGGCCCGGTGACGGAACCGGCAAAGTCCGAGAAGCGGCTCCAGTTGGTGCCGAACTGATAGGCCATGACCAACCCGGAGACCACCCCCATGCCGAAGTTGACGGCAAAGATCTTCGACCAGAAGTGGTACAAATCACGGTAGGTATCGTTGTGGGTCTTCAGCCACAAGCCTTCGAGCACCGCCAGGTAACTCGCCAGGCCGATGGTGATCGCCGGGAACAGGATGTGGAACGAGATGGTGAACGCGAACTGAATTCGGGCGAGATCAAGTGCCTCCAAACCGAACATAAGTCTTCCTCTGTCTGGTAATACGGCTGCTGGCTGGAAGCCTGCACCCACCGCCCCCACGGTTATGGAGTGTGGCGAATTCAAATTCGTTGTTTTTTTTACAACCATCGCAACGCAGGGAGTCTGGCCATCTGGCCGCCAGAGCAAATCCACCAAGGGTTTTGATCTGGATCAAGTAACGATGAAAGAGTAGTCCCATTTTCAGCGCCCGACTGTGTGGTCTTTTGCCGCGTGACAGGTTGCCTCACCGCTCTGTTCAGGGCTGCGGTATTGGCTGTAGCGAAGACAGGACGCGGGCTCCGGGATAGGTGTCTAGCTAACTAAATTCTCCGCACACGCAACTTCAGGTTACAAGTTGGTGATAATCTCGATTTTTCCCCGCTCAGAACTACCCGCCGATGCCGACCCAAGCCCCGCTGTTGTTGCGCCATCACCGCCCGTTCATTGCGTTCTGGCTGGCACGAGTATTCACCGCCAGCGGTTTCCAGATGCTTACCGTGGCCATCGGCTGGAATCTCTACCAACTCACCGGCAACGTGCTGGACCTGGGTCTGGTCGGGCTTGTGGAGTTCGCGCCACGGGTGTTGTTCATGCTCCACACCGGGCATGTGGCAGACCGTTATGACCGGCGCAAGGTCGCGGCCATCTGCCAGTCCGTGCAGGCGATGATCGCTCTAGCCCTGGCCATTGGCAGCGCCACTGACCACGTCACGCGCGAGATGATCTTCATCCTCGCGTTCCTGCTCGGCGCCGCCCGTTCATTCGAACTACCGACCACCCAGGCGTTATTGCCGACGATTGTCCCCAGTGCACTGTTTCCGCGCGCGGTGGCCGCGTCCCAGTCGGCTCAACAGTCAGCCACCATCGTCGCGCCAGCGCTGGGCGGATTGCTGTATGCCTTCGGCAGCGTCTGGGTGTATGGCCCGACGGTGATTCTGTACCTCATCGCCTGCAGCCTGATGCTCAACCTGCCCGCACGGCAAACCCCGCTGAACAAGGGCAAGGCGACCCTGGATTCGTTACTCGCGGGGATTCGCTTCATTCGCAGCCGCCCGGACATTCTCGGGGCGATCTCACTGGATTTGTTCGCGGTATTGCTCGGAGGCGCCACGGCGCTGCTGCCGGTGTTTGCCAAGGACATCCTGCTGACCGGTCCCTGGGGGCTGGGCCTGTTGCGCTCGGCGCCAGCGGTCGGGGCCTTGCTGATGTCGTTATGGCTGGCGCGGTTTGCCGTGGAACGCAACGTCGGACGGGTCATGTTCACGGCCGTCGGGGTGTTTGGCGTCGCGACCATCGCCTTCGGCCTGTCGACCTCGTTCTGGTTCTCGCTGGCGGTGCTGGTGGTGCTCGGCGCCGCCGACATGATCAGCATGGTGATCCGCGCGTCCTTCGTGCAACTGGAAACCCCGGACGAAATGCGCGGCCGGGTCAGCGCGGTGAACGGCTTGTTCATCGGTGCCTCGAACCAGTTGGGCGAGTTCGAATCCGGACTCACCGCCCACTGGTTCGGCACCGTACCGGCGGTGGTCATGGGCGGGATCGGTACGCTGCTGGTCACCGGGACATGGATCAAACTGTTCCCGACCCTGGCCCAACGCGACCGCATGCATGTGCCGGTGGATGAAACGAAGGCAAGTACCGAGCGTTTGCCAGGTGAACAAAGCAGCATTTAGGCGACGCAGGGCGGTACATAGTTAGTGCATAAGGTGTAATGTATCGCCTTACACTGACGCCATGATCAAATCCTTTCAGCACAAAGGCCTTCGTGGCTTCTATGAAACCGGTTCGACTCGTGGGATCCGCGCCGATCATGCGAAACGCCTGGCCCGCATGTTGCCGTTCATGGATCGTGCACTGAGCCCGGGCGACCTGGACCTTCCCGGCTGGCGACTGCATCCGCTCAAGGGCGATCTTCAGACCTATTGGTCACTGAACGTTTCCGGGAACTGGCGGCTGATCTTTCGCTTTATCGGTTCAGACATCGAACTGGTCGATTATCTGGACTATCACTGAACAGGAGGCAGGACATGCCTATGCACAACCCGCCACACCCTGGCGAAACACTTCTGCTGGATGTGTTGCCGGAACTCGGCGTCAGTATCACCGAACTGGCCAAGCGGCTTGGCTACGCCCGCCCGCATTTCTCGCGGGTGCTTCATGGTCATGCCCCTATCAGCCCGGATCTGGCGGTACGGCTGGAGCGCGCCGGTATCGGCAAGGCAAGAACGTGGCTAGGCGTTCAGACTGACTACGACCTCTGGCAAGCCGAGCACCGCGAACAACCCCCCATCGAGCGTTTCGCCGCCCAGGCGTGAAAGCCGCTATACCAGCAACTCCCCCGCCACCGCAGCCCTGACGGCTTTGCCACACAGTCGTTCAACCAGCACCAAGGCAAACGCCAGGGCAGCGCTCGAACCTTGGGCGGTGATGCAGTTGCCGTCGATGACCACGGGTTGATCGACGAACGTGCAGCCGAGCAGTTGATGACTGGCCGAGGGCAGGCAGGTCATGCGCCGCTGACGCAATACGCCAAAGGCTTGCAGCGCCAGCGCCGGTGATTCGGCGATACCGGCAAACATGCGCCCGGCGGCGGATTGATCCTGGACCAGCTGCAACAAGGGTTGATGAGCGGCCAGGCGCTGAGCACCGACGGCGCCACCCGGCAAAACGACCAGGTCGAACGGTTGCGCCAACACATCGATCAGCATCGCGTCGGCGGTCAATCGGGTGCCACGGGCGCAGGTGAGCATGCGCCGTGACTCGATGCTCGCCACCACCACTTCGACTTTCGCCCGGCGCAACACGTCGATCAGTGTCACGGCTTGCAGGTCGTCGATACCTTCGGCAAGGGTAATCAGGGCTCTAAAGGTCATGGTCTGCGTCCACAGGGTGATCCTTAAAGCGTAGTCAGCTTTGCCGACAGATGTTCGAGTGTGCTGTTACCCAATGAAAGCTACTTGATGTACAGCTGCGTCGACATCGTATTGCCCGGCGCATTGATCGAGGTATTGCTGAAAGTGAACGTGCCTTCCTGCTTACCCGCCAGATCAAAGGTGTAGAGGTTGCCGACGATTTTGCTGGCCACCCCGGAGCATTCCGTCAGATTGCCGTTGCCATAGGCGCAGACCGGGGCCCGCACGCCATTGACTTCAAAGCCGTCCAGCGTTGCATTCGGCAGGCGGCCGTAGCCGATCTCCAGCACGTAGATCTTGATGTTGGGGCCTGCGTGATCGCACTTCGTCTTGTCCTGGCCTGGCGCAATATCTTCAATGCCGCAGGAGGTCGACTGGACCTTGAGCACCTTGACTTCGCTCAGCGGTGGTGCGGACGCTGCCAGTGCGGTGTGCGCACCGAGCAACATGGCGCCAGACAGGCCAAAAGCCAGAATCATCCTGTTCTTTATAGAAGACATATCCACTCCCAAAACCAGCGCGCAGTATGCCCCACTCCGGTTTACGGCAAAACATCGGCGACGATCGCAGCCATAGCCGCACGCTGCTGGTATGATGCGCGGCTTTTTCCGACCGACAGAAAATACTCAGGCGCCTGGCACGGCCTGTGCTTTGCTGTTGAAGTCGATACATTCACGGCGCCGGGCGCGCCACGGGGAGCAGACATGCTGGAAAGGCTGTTTCAACTCAAGGCACACAACACCAACGTGCGTACCGAGATTCTTGCCGGTATCACGACCTTTTTGGCCATGGCCTACATTCTGTTCGTCAACCCGAGCATCCTCGGCGAGACCGGCATGGACAAGGGCGCGGTGTTTGTCGCGACGTGCCTGGCAGCAGCCATTGGCTCGACGGTGATGGGCCTGATCGCCAACTACCCGATCGCGCTGGCGCCGGGCATGGGCCTGAACGCCTTCTTCACCTACACCGTTGTCCTGCACATGGGCCATACCTGGCAAGTGGCGCTGGGGGCGGTGTTCATCTCGGCGGTCATGTTTTTCCTGCTGTCGATCTTTCGCATCCGCGAGTGGATCATCAACAGCATCCCGCTGGCGTTGCGCTCGGCGATTGCCGCCGGCATCGGTCTGTTCCTGGCGCTGATCGCCCTGCATAACGCGGGCATCGTGGTCAGCAACCCGGCGACCATGGTTGGCCTCGGCGACCTGAAACAACCGGCACCGATCCTCGCGACCCTGGGTTTTGCGCTGATCGTCGCCCTCGAAGCCTTGAAAGTCCGCGGTGCAGTGCTGATCGGCATCCTGGCGGTGACCATCGTTTCCATCGCCCTGGGCTTCACAGCGTTCGGCGGCGTGATGGCGATGCCACCTTCGCTGGCGCCGACCTTCCTGCAACTGGACATCAAGGGCGCCCTGAACATCGGCCTGGTCAGCGTGATTTTCGCTTTCCTGTTCGTCGACCTGTTCGATAACTCCGGCACCCTGATCGGCGTCGCCAAGCGCGCCGGCCTGATGGGCAAGGACGGTCACATGCCGAAAATGGGGCGTGCGCTGATCGCCGACAGCACCGCGGCCATGGCCGGTTCCCTGCTGGGCACCTCGACCACCACCAGTTACATCGAGTCGGCAGCGGGTGTCAGTGCCGGCGGCCGTACCGGCCTGACAGCCGTCGTGGTGGCCGTTCTGTTCCTGCTGGCGTTGTTCTTCGCACCACTGGCCGCCAGCGTACCGGCCTTCGCCACCGCACCGGCCTTGCTGTTCGTCGCCGTACTGATGACCTCGGGCCTGGCGGAAATAGACTGGGACGATATCACCGTTGCCGCGCCCGTGGTCGTTACCGCGCTGGCCATGCCATTCACTTACTCCATCGCCAACGGTATCGCGTTCGGGTTCATTTCCTGGACCGGCATCAAGTTGCTGTCCGGCCGTGGCCGTGAACTGAACTCGGCGTTGGTGGTTCTGTCGATTCTGTTCGTGATCAAGTTGGGTTGGTTCAACGCATGACTTTCGATTCCCAGGCTTACACCGCTCAGCTCGAAGAAAAGGCCACGCGCCTGCGTGACCTGCTGGCGCCGTTCGATGCACCCGAACCTGCGGTGTTCGACTCGCCGCTGGCGAACTTTCGCCTGCGCGCCGAATTCCGCCTGTGGCGCGAAGCCGGCGAGCGTCACTACGCGATGTTCTCCCAGGAAGACAAACGCACGCCGATCCTGATCGAAGAGTTCCCGATCGCAAGCCTGCGCATCAACCAGTTGATGCCGCAACTCAAGGCCGCCTGGCAAGCCAGCGCCGCCCTGAGCCACAAGCTGTTTCAGGTGGAGTTCCTGACCACCCTGGCCGGCGATGCGATGATCACCTTGTGTTATCACCGCCCGCTGGACGAGCACTGGCACGCGGCGGCGTCGAAACTGGCCGCGGACCTCAATGTCAGCGTGATCGGTCGCTCCAAGGGCAAGCGCGAAGTGATCGGGCATGATTATGTGGTCGAGCAGCTTGAAGTCGGCGGTCGTACCTTCAGCTATCGCCAACCGGAAGGCGCGTTCACCCAGCCGAACGGCACGGTGAACCAGAAGATGCTCAACTGGGCTTACGACGCTCTGGGCGATCGATCCGACGACTTGCTGGAGTTGTATTGCGGTAACGGCAACTTCACCCTGCCGCTGGCGACCCGCGTGCGCAAAGTGCTGGCCACCGAAATCAGCAAGACCTCGGTGAATGCGGCGCTGAGCAACCTCAGTGAAAACGCTGTGGATAACGTCAGCCTGGTGCGTCTGTCTGCCGAAGAGCTGACCGAAGCGCTGAATGAAGTTCGCCCGTTCCGCCGTTTGCACGGCATTGATCTGAAGAGCTACGAGTTCGGTAGCGTGTTCGTCGACCCACCGCGCGCCGGCATGGACCCGGACACGTGCGAGCTGACCCGACGCTTCGAGAACATTCTGTATATCTCGTGCAACCCGGAAACGCTGGCAGCCAACATCGCCCAATTGCACGACACCCACCGCATCACCCGCTGCGCGATGTTCGATCAGTTCCCGTGGACGCACCACATGGAATCCGGGGTCTTGCTGACCCGACGTTGATTACATTCGCTCAATACAAAAAACCCGGCCGAAGCCGGGTTTTTTGTCAACCGATCACTGCATCCACGGCGGAGGCGGTTCTTCGGTTTTCCCTGGCGGTGCGTCGTCTGCGGCGCGAACCGCTTGCCGACGCTCCTCGTCAAGGCGCGCGGCCTCGATCTCACGCATGATGCCGCCCACGTCCGCCAACTCTTCCGGCTCGTCGAACTCACCGGTCAGTACGCTGGCCGGGTGCAGGGTGCCGGCTTCATACAGGGCCCACATTTCCTTGGCGTACTTGGTCCGCTTCAACTCCGGCGCAAAGCGCCCGAAGTACGAGGCCATGTTGCCCACGTCACGCTCCAGCATGCTGAACGCGTGGTTGTTGCCGGCAGCGTCGACGGCCTGGGGCAGGTCGATGATCACCGGGCCGTCCGGGGTCAGCAGTACGTTGAACTCGGACAGGTCACCGTGCACCAGACCGGTACACAGCATCAGCACGATCTGCGAAATCAGGAAGGCGTGGTATTCACGCGCCTGATCCGCTTCCAGCACCACGTCATTGAGACGCGGTGCGGCATCGCCGTACTCGTCCGCCACCAGTTCCATCAGCAGCACGCCTTCCAGGAAGTCGAACGGCTTGGGCACTCGCACCCCGGCACTGGCCAAACGGAACAATGCCGCAACCTCGGCGTTCTGCCAGGCGTCTTCGGTTTCTTTACGACCGAACTTGGAGCCCTTGGCCATGGCGCGAGCCTGAYGGCTGTTACGGACCTTGCGACCTTCCTGATACTCGGCCGCCTGACGAAAACTTCGTTTATTCGCCTCCTTGTAAACCTTGGCGCAACGTAACTCGTTGCCGCAGCGCACCACATAAACAGCTGCTTCTTTACCACTCATGAGTGGGCGCAGCACCTCGTCAACCAGACCGTCCTCGATCAGCGGTTCAATGCGTTTTGGAGTCTTCATCAGCTTTTATTGTGGGTCCTTTATTACCAAACACGCGAATGTCATTCGTTATACGGCAATCCTTCCCCGTCGGGGAGGGGTTGCCGACCTATGAACGTTGCAGATGCACCCAATGTGCCAGATTAATCAGGTAAACCCTGTTGAGCGACGAAGATCATAGCCGAGAGCCAGCCGCACGTTGGCGACTGGATCAGCGGGCATTTGCGACAGAGTCTGAGATCAGACAAGTCACTCCTTGTAGGATTTTTACCGATAGTCCTCAATTTCCGCCTCTGGCGGCCGAAGTCATCAAAGAGAAAGGAGTTTGTCCGACAATCCGCGGGGCGTCAGCACTACGTGGGCTTAATAAGAAAAAAACTGGAGCGCGGATGAACATCAAACAAAAACTGACGTGGGCGTTTGCAATCATCGCCTGCTTGCCGGTTGTGCTGGTCGCCACCCTGGTGGTCATGAACCTGCGCAGCGATGCCAAAGAAAACTTTGTCGACGGCAGCGGTCGAGAGATCCGCCAGGTCAGCAATGCCATGCAACTGTTCTTCGACGGCATCAGCCAGAACGTCAACTACCTGGCCTCCCAGCCGCTGATCAAAAACAGCGACGCCAGCCTCAAGACCTACATGAGCGCCAATGCGACGCAGATTCCGCAAGGCGAGATGGACAAGCAGGTGTTTGCCTTGCTGCAAGACCTGGGCGCCAGTCATCCGTCATACGCGTACGCCATCATTGGCACCAGTGCCGGGGGTTACGTGTCCTGGCCCGATGACCCGAAACTGGCCAACTACGACCCGCGCCAGCGTCCCTGGTACAAGGCAGCGCAAGCCAAACCGGGCAAACCGTTTCGCACCGAGGCCTATTACTGGGCCCAGGATGATGCGACTTACGTCAGTACCGTGCGCACCATTGATAACAAGCTCGGCACCAATGGCGGCGTGGTTAGCATCGACGTGACGCTCAAGCAGCTCACCGAAATCGTCAAACAGATCAAGCTCGGTGAAACCGGCTACCTGATGCTGATGGAAAACAACGGCACCGTGCTGGTCGACCCGAAACAGCCAGAGCACAACTTCAAAGCGCTGAGCAGCCTGGGCGACGGTTACGCACAGCTGGCCAAGGCCGGCAAAGGCCTGGTCGAAGTCGAGCTGAACGGCGAGCGCTACATGGCCAACGTCTGGCCATCGGAGCAACTAGGCTGGACCTTCATCGGCCTGATCAAGCAAACCGACGTGATGAGCTCCGCCACTGCGCTGACCTGGCTGATCGCGATCATCGCCGCCGTACTGGCCATAATCTTCGCCGTGGTCGGTGCCAGTTTCGCCAGCCTCATCGTGCGGCCGATCCGCAGCGTCGCCAGCGGCCTGGAAGGCATTGCCCAAGGTGAAGGCGACCTGACCCAGAACCTGCAGATCCGTGGCAGCGACGAAACCGCGCAACTGGCCAACTGGTTCAACCAGTTCCTTGCCGCGATTCGCAGCCTGATCCAGCACATCGGCGGCGCTGCGACCAAAATTCTTGCCAACTCGCAAAGCGCGACCCAGGTCTCCAGCGACATGGCCGACGCCGCCGGGCGCCAACGTGAAGCGGTGGACATGGTGTCCACGGCCTTCCATGAGATGGTCGCCACCGCCAACGAAGTCGCGCGCTCCTGCAGCCAGGCCGCCGAGTCGGCCGACAGCGGTCAGCGTCAGGCCCGCGAAGGTCAGCAACAGATCGATGCGGCCGTGCACAGCGTCGACAAGTTGAGCCAGGAAATCGAACAGTCGGCGCAGTCGATGCAGCAGCTGGAACGCGACAGCAATGACATTCAGTCGATCCTCGGCACCATTCGCTCCATCGCCGAACAAACCAACCTGCTGGCCCTGAACGCCGCGATCGAAGCGGCCCGTGCCGGCGAGCAAGGTCGCGGTTTTGCGGTGGTGGCCGATGAGGTTCGCGCACTGGCCAAACGCACGGCCGATTCCACTGCGGAAATCGACGGACTGCTCGGTAACCTGGCCAAGCGCACCAGCCAGGTCACTCAGCAGATGCACGCCAGCCTCGAGGTGTCGCAACAGTCGGTCAGCCGGATCGGCGAAGCGCGCAACAGTTTTGGGCAAATCCGCGAATCGGTGGACGTGATCCGCGACATGAACACCCAGATCGCCACGGCCGCGGAAGAACAGCATCAGGTCGCCGAAGACATCAATCGGCACATCAGCCAGATCCACGGCGATGCGCAGTTGGTGGCCGAACTGGCCAACTCGGCACGGCTCGACTCCCAGAGTCTGGCGGGGCTGTCGAATGAACTGGACGGGTTGGTGCGGCGGTTCCGTACCTGACCGGTGACCGCTTCGCGGTCAATCGCGAGCAGGCTCGCTCCCACAGGTTTTTGCAGTGTCCTTGTGGGAGCGAGCCTGCTCGCGATGAGGCCGTCACTGCTTGAACAACTCTCCCGGGGTAAACCCGAACAGGCCTTTGAACGCCGCAATAAACGCCGAGGTCGAGTCATAACCGCTGGACAGCGCCGCCGTGGTCACGCTGTTGCCGTCTTCCAGCAGGCTCAATGACGACAACAGCCGCATGCGCTGGCGCCAGCTGCGGAAACTCAATCCGGTTTCACGCTGGAACAGGCGCATCAAGGTTTTCTCCGACGTCCCCAATCGTTCGGCCCATACCTGCAACGTCACGTTCTGCCCGGGGCTTTCGATCAGCTCGTTGCACAGCCCAAGCAAACGCGGGTGACGCGGCAACGGCAGAGAGAACCCGACTTCCGGCAGGCTCGCCAACTGATCCAGCAGCACCTCGACCAGGCGTGCTTCACGGCTGTCGCCTTCTGGATAGTCCACCGGCAGCAGGCAAAAACTCTTGATCAGCTCACGCGCCAGCGGCGTGACTTCCAGCACCCGGCACCGCTCGTCCGCCCAGGCACATGCCTCGCGCCGCACATAGAGGCTGCGCATTTCCGCGCGCATCGAGGTCACCACCTGGTGCTCCAGATCAGCCGGAATCCAGATCCCCCACTGCGGCGGCGCAAAGAAACTGCCCTCGGCGGTGTGTACGCCGAGCACGCCACTGATGGCGTAGGAAAACTGCACCCAATCGTGGCGATGAGGTGGCGTCCACGAGCCGGCGCTGAGGCTTTCCGCACGGGCAAACAGCGGGCGCGGCAACGCCGTCAGGGTCGGAATGGTCCGTTCGAGGGAAACTTGTCCGTTAGCCGGCATTGGTTGGCCTTATGTCGCAAGACGGGCGGAAGTCTTGACCTTAGGCTAGGTCATCTCTTCTTACAATGCCTTCGGTGCCCGTTATGCATGCCTTCAAACACCTCAAACGCGTGGTCACCGACTGGTTCCTGTGCGGGATGCTGATCGCCACGCTGCTGTCGTACATCTTCCCGCGCTTCGGCGCCACTGGCGGCACGATGCACGCCGAGTGGGTGATCAACATCGGCGTGTTCCTGGTGTTCTTCCTGCACGGGGTCAACCTGTCGAGCGAGCAGATCCGCCACGGTTTGAAAAACTGGCGCCTGCACCTGATGGTCCAGAGCTTCACCTTTCTGGTGTTCCCGCTGATCTGGCTGGTCAGCGACAAGCTGCTGGGCTCACACATTCCGTCGCTGCTGATGCTCGGGTTCCTCTACCTGTGCGCCCTGCCCTCGACCATTTCCTCTTCCGTAGCCTTGACCGGCAGCGCCGGCGGCAACGTTCCGGCGGCGATTCTCAACGCCAGCCTGTCCAGCGTGCTGGGGATTTTCCTCACGCCGTTGCTGGTGAGCCTGGTGGTGGGCAGCGGTGCTGGCGGTATCGACCTGGGTTCAACCTTGCTCGATCTCTGCGCCATGTTGTTGCTGCCGCTGGTACTGGGTCAGTTGCTGCGGCCGCTGTTCGGCAAGTTTTTCAGTCGCCACAAGCGCTACACCAACATCGTCGACAAACTGGTGATCCTGCTGCTGGTCTACGCGGCGTTCTGCAACTCAATGGTTTCCGGGATGTGGCAGCAACAGGGCGACACGGTGATTCTCAGTGCGTTGGTCGGCAGTGCCGTGTTGCTGGCGATCATTCTGTGGATGACCACCCGCACCGCCCGTGCCCTGAAGTTCAGCCCCGCCGATGAGATCGCCGCAGTGTTCTGCGCCAGCAAAAAGTCCCTGGCCGCCGGGGCACCGATGGCCGCGCTGATCTTCGGCGCCAACCCGGGGCTGGGCCTGATCCTGTTGCCGATCATGATCTATCACCCGCTGCAACTGGTCGTCTGTTCGGTGATGGCCGAGAGTTATGCCAATCGCAATCGGGTATTGGCCGAGCGACAAAATGCGGCTGCCCTCAGCGCTCAATAATCGCCGTCACACCCTGACCGCCGGCGGCGCAGATCGAGATCAATCCGCGCCCTTTCCCGGCGGCGTCCAGCAGCTTGGCAAGGTTGGCGACGATTCGCCCACCGGTCGCGGCAAACGGATGCCCGGCCGCCAGTGAACTGCCCTTGACGTTGAGCCGACTGCGGTCGATCGAGCCCAACGGTGCGTCAAGGCCGAGTCGGTTTTTGCAGTAGTCCGGGTCTTCCCAGGCCTTCAAGGTGCAGAGCACTTGCGCGGCGAAGGCTTCGTGGATTTCGTAATAGTCGAAGTCCTGCAAGGTCAGGCCATTGCGTGCCAGCAAACGCGGCACGGCGTAGACCGGTGCCATCAGCAATCCCTCGGCGCCGTTGACGAAATCCACCGCTGCCGCTTCGCCATCGCGCCAGTAAGCGAGGATCGGCAAGCCGCGCTCTTTCGCCCATTCCTCACTGCCGAGCAGCACCAGCGACGCGCCATCGGTCAGCGGTGTCGAGTTGCCGGCAGTGAGCGTGCCTTTGTCGCTCTTTTCGAAAGCAGGTTTCAACGAGGCGAGTTTTTCCAGCGTCACGTCCGGGCGCAGGTTGTTGTCGCGGGTCAGGCCGAGGAACGGGGTCATCAGATCGTTCTGCCAGCCTTCGGCGTAGGCCGCGGCCATTTTCTGGTGGCTTTCCAGCGCCAGCTGATCCTGCTCGGCACGGGGAATGTTCCAGGTCTGCGCCATCAACTCGCAATGCTGCCCCATCGATAGCCCTGTGCGCGGCTCGCCGTTACGCGGAAACTCGGGGATCAAATGCCGGGGACGCAATTGCAGGAACGTTTTGAGCTTGTCGCCGGTGCTCTTGGCGCGGTTGGCTTGCAGCAGAATCTTGCGCAAGCCGTCGCTGACACTGATCGGCGCATCGGACGTGGTGTCGACACCACCGGCAATGCCGCAGTCGATCTGCCCCAGGGCAATCTTGTTCGCCACCAGCAACGCCGCTTCCAGGCCGGTGCCGCAGGCTTGCTGAATGTCGTAGGCCGGGGTGGTCGGGGACAACCGCGAGCCGAGCACGCATTCGCGGGTCAAGTTGAGGTCCCGGGAAAGCTTGAGCACCGCCCCCGCCACCACTTCGCCCATGCGCAGGCCATGCAGGTTGTAGCGTTCGATCAGGCCTTCGAGCGCCGCCGTCAGCATTGCCTGGTTGCTGGCGGTTGCATACGACCCGTTGGAACGGGCGAAAGGAATGCGATTACCGCCGATGATCGCGACGCGGCGCAGCTGAGTCATGAAAAGCTCCCTATCAATATCTGAATGTAAAAACAGGACCCTGTGGGAGCGAGCTTGCTCGCGATGAGGCCGGCACATTCAAAGTTTTTGCTGGCTGACACACCGCAATCGCGAGCAAGCTCGCTCCCACAGGTACTGCATTGCGCTTCAAGTTCTGTATTCCATGCCAACCAACAAAAACCCCGGATCCAAACTAATCTGCTGTGATCAAGCGTAGGCCTTATCTCGCGGATCGAACGACTGATCGCGACTCGTGGTCCACACCTTGCCCCTACTACCGGAGAGCCTTCCATGTCTGACCGCTATATCGACTTCGCCAATTCGGCCCTCGGTCACCGCCTGGTCGGGGCCCTTGGCCTGCCGTCGCCGGTTCGCCTGGAACGCTGGGAGGCCGGTCGCCTAAGGCCCGTCGATGGCGCGCTGCTGATCGGTGGCGGCCCGTTGTCTCAGAACGTCAGCGCGTTCGCCAACAAACTCACCGAGCAGATTTACAGCTACGGCCCCGAACCCTTGCTGGCCCAGGCGTGGATTCCAGGCCACGGGCCCAAGCTCAAGGCCGTGGTGTTCGATGCCAGTGACCTGATGCAGACCGGGCAACTCAAGCAGCTGCGTGAATTCTTTCAGCCGCTGATGAAAAATCTCGAGCACAGTGCCCATCTGGTGATTTTCGGGCGCGCGCCGGAGACCTTGAGCGACCCGTTCGCCGCCAGTGCCCAACGTGCACTCGAAGGCTTCAGTCGCTCGCTGGCCAAGGAACTGCGCAGTGGCGGCACCTTGCAGTTGCTGTATGTCGGGGCCGGGGCTGAAGGCCAACTCGAAGGCGCGCTGCGGTTTTTCCTCTCGCCAAAGAGTGCTTTTGTCTCGGGACAGGTGGTGCGGCTGAACGCGTGCGTCACTCAGGTCCAGGACTGGACTCGTCCGTTGGCGGGGCGCACGGCGCTGGTCACTGGCGCGGCTCGCGGAATCGGTGCGTCGATCGCCGAGACCCTGGCCCGCGATGGTGCGCAGGTGGTGCTGCTGGATGTGCCACCGGCCAAGACCGATCTCGATGCCCTCGCCGCCCGCCTCGGCGGCCACAGCATCACCCTCGATATCTGCGCCGAAGACGCTGCCACGCAATTGATCGAGCAATTGCCGAACGGCATCGACATTGTGGTCCATAACGCGGGCATCACCCGCGATAAAACCCTGGCCAACATGACGCCGGAATTCTGGGATGCGGTGCTCGCCGTCAACCTGAATGCACCGCAAGTGTTGACCAAAGCGCTGCTCGACAGCGGCGCCCTGCACGATAACGGTCGGGTGATTCTGCTGGCATCGATCAGCGGCATCGCCGGCAATCGCGGGCAAACCAATTACGCCGCGAGCAAGGCCGGGTTGATCGGCCTGGCGCAGGCCTGGGCGCCACTGCTGGCAGCGCGCGGAATCAGCATCAACGCTGTTGCCCCAGGCTTTATCGAAACCCGAATGACTGCGCAGGTTCCGTTTACCTTGCGTGAGGCGGGGCGACGCATGAGTTCACTGGGCCAAGGCGGACTGCCGCAAGACGTCGCCGAAGCCGTGGCCTGGCTCGCCCAACCCGGTAGCGGCGCGGTCAGCGGGCAAGCGCTGCGGGTGTGTGGGCAAAGTGTATTGGGGGCCTGAACATGGCAACAGATTGGCATTCACAGAGTACGACACCGTACTTGCCCGAGTTGTATTGGCGGGCGGCGACGCGACGCAAGATCACCGGCACCACCCTGCCCGAGGATGGCTTTCGTTGTTGGGTCAACGTTGACCCCAAGCGCTTGGCCGCCTATCGCAAGGTGTGCGGGTTTACCGATAACGGCGTGCTGCCAGCGACCTATCCTCATGTGCTGGCGTTCGCCTTGCAGATGCAATTGCTCACGGCCAGGACGTTTCCGTTTCCACTGCTGGGGCTGGTTCACCTGGCCAATCGCATCCGCATTCTGCGTCCCTTGGGCGCAGTCGCTCGAGTGCGGGTGAGCGTGCGGGTGCAGAACCTGCAACCCCACGCCAAGGGTGCGGTGTTTGAGTTGATCACCACGATTGACGACGCGCTCGGGCCGCTCTGGGAAGCCGAAAGCCAGATGCTCAGCAAAGGCGTGAAGCTTCCCGGCGAAGCGATTGAGCCGTCGTCGGATTCGGTTCTGACCATGAACGAGGTCACCCGCTGGTGGGCGCCCAGTGAAATTGGCCGGCGCTACGCCAGGGTTTCCGGTGACTACAACCCGATTCACCTGAGCGTTTTCAGCGCCAGACTCTTCGGTTTCCCCCGGGCCATCGCCCACGGTTTGTGGATCAAGGCGCGTACCCTCGCGGCCCTGAGCGGGCATCTGCCGACGTCGAACATCGAGATTGCCGTGCAGTTCAAGAAACCGGTGCGTTTGCCCAGCGAGGTCTCCTTGCTGACCAGCGCTGCCGGCTCAAGCGGTGACTTCAAGGTGATCGGCGCCGGGGATCTGGAACACATGCTCGGCACCTGGCGACCGCTTGCCTGAGGCAGCTCAGCCGCGCCGGATAAAAAACACACCCGCCATGATCAACACCAGCCCGGCAATTTTGCCGGCGCTGACGGGCGCTTCGCGAAACCCGGCCCAGCCGAAATGATCCAGGGTCATCGCCATCCCCAGTTGCCCCGCCAGCACCAGCGCCATGAACAGCATGGCGCCAATGCGCGGCCCGGCGAAAGCCGCCGTGGTAATAAAAAATGCGCCGAGCAGACCACCGCTCCAGTGCCACCAGGTCAGGCTCTTGAGTGTCTCCAATGCAGGGGTTTCGCGCTGGATCACGACCAGCAGCAACAACGCCACGGTGCCGACAAAAAACGAAATCAGCGCGGCGGCCAGTACGCTCGACACTTGTTTGGCCAGTTGGCCATTGATACCGGCCTGCAAGGGCAAAAACGCACCCGCGATAAAAGGCAGGCAAAGCAACCACCAGACGGGGGCCGGCATGCTGTTCTCCATTGAGTGAATGAGGCGCGCAGTATACGCCGCTCTCACCGTCAGCCGCAGGAGCTGCCGAAGGCTGCGATTTTTCAGGTTTCAGGCAGGGGTGCAAAATCGATGGCGCCCAGCTTATTTCAGGCATCCTACCGGCCAACCAGCGGGGGCAGGTTCAGGCGCGGGCAATCTACAGGAGCCGTCATTTAGAGATCATCAAAAAATGCCAATGCATGACGTCAATTTTTGCATCAGAGCAAGGCACGAACGCTCAAGGACTGACCCTGTGAATCCTCGGCTGAGGAAAAAGAGTGTCCAGGGTTTCCAGCAGACGCACGTGATAGACAGGTTTGCGAAACAGGTCCAGAACCTGCAAACGCAACAGATCGCTGACATCGTCCATATCGGCATGACCCGAGGTGACGATAACGGGTAAGTGTTGGCGGGAAGTGTGTTCGCGCAGGCGCCGGATCCTCGCCCCCCTCGGACGGCGTCTGGACGAGTCGTCGCCGATGGTCGATGCGCGCATGCCGGACGGTAGCCGGGTCAATGCGATCATCCCGCCCATCGCGCTGGACGGGCCGTGCCTGTCGATTCGTAAATTTCGCAAGGACATGCTTAAAAGCAGTGACCTGGTGGCGATGCAAACCATTGACCAGGCCATTTTCGACTTCATCGAGAGAGCCGTCGGCAAACGCTGCAACATCTTGATCAGCGGCGGGACCGGCACCGGTAAAACCACGCTGCTGAACATCCTCAGTCAACTGATCAACCCTCACGAACGCCTGGTGACCATTGAAGACGTTGCCGAACTGCAACTGGGGCACCCTCATGTCGTGCGCCTGGAAACCCGCCCGCCGAACGCCGAGGGCCACGGCGAAGTGAAAGCCAGCGACCTGATCCGCAACGCCCTGCGGATGCGCCCGGACCGAATCATCCTTGGCGAAATCCGTGGCGTTGAAGTGCTCGACGTACTGACCGCCATGAACACCGGTCACGACGGTTCGATGAGCACTGTCCACGCCAACAATGCTCAGGACGCACTGTTGCGCCTGGAGACATTGGTAGGCCTGACCGGGCGTCAAATCGCCGAACGCACGCTACGGCAGATGATTTGCGCGGCACTCGACGTGGTGATTCAACTGACGCGCCTGCCCGATGGCCGGCGCTGTGTCAGCGAGGTGGTGGAAGTGGTGAGTATCCGCGAGGACATCTACGTCACCAACACCCTGTTTCGTTTCGACCGACGGACCGGTTTCGGCTTTCTGCGCGATGCGTTCAACCCCGCTGGCGACAAGCTGCGCCATGAGCTGACTCTGCCCCTCAACTGACTTGGCGAGGCTTGCGCGATGATCGGTCCGATACTGCTCAGCCTGATGTTCCTCGTGTTGCTGGGACTGTCGATCTGGCTGTTCTATCAAGGCCTGCGCAAGACCAGCAACGAACGCGTGCTGAATCGCCTCTCTCAGGGGCAACCGCATCTGATCGTCGAAAACCCGGCGTGGACCGGCCTGGAACGCGCGTTTTTACGTGCCGGCCTGGGCCGTCCGACCGAGCGTCTGCCGCTATGGCTGGGACTTTGGGGGTTTATCGGCCTGCTTGGTTTTATGCTGGGAGGCTGGCTGGGACTGCTGACACTGTTAGTGCTGCAACCCTTGATTCTGCGCCTGTACATTTCCTGGCGTTATCGACGTCGCCTGAGGCGAATGATCGAGCAGTTGCCGCCGTTGCTCGATCACACCATACGCAGCCTCAAGTCCGGGCGCACTCTGGCCGACGCGGTGATGGGCGGTATCGACGCCAGCGCCGACCCGCTTAAAAGAGCGATGGGACGAATTCAGCGCAACGTGCAATTGGGGATCAACCTGCCCGACGCCGTGCACGATTTTGCCGAGTTTTACGATCAGGACGAACTGCGCATGTTTGCCCTGGGATTGAAGGTCAATCACCGTTACGGCGGCAATGCCAGCGAGCTGCTGGAGAACCTGATGAAGCTGATTCGCGAACGCGAGCAAGGCGCCCGTCAGCTTCGGGCCATGACCGGCGAAACCCGAATGACCTCCTGGGTTCTGGGGGCCTTGCCCCTCCTCATCGCGAGTTACTTCATGCTGACCAACCCCGGTTACATGCTGAGCATGTGGCACGACCCTGCCGGCCAGCACATGCTGATCGCCGCGGTTGGCTTACAGATCGTCGGGTGCCTGGCGCTACGGCGCATGTTACGGAGTGTCTGAGATGGCCTTACTGGTGAGCGCCTTGCTGTTCCTGGGAGCCCTGGCGCTGGTGCTCGGCCATTGGCTGGAACAGCGACGACGCGCGCGACACGTCACCCAACGCCTGCAAGGGCATGTGGCGCACGACAATGCATTCGGCAACTGGCTGCGGGCACTCGGCAACAGCCGGTTTGGCCAGCGCTCGCTCAGCATCGACAGTGAAACCCAGACCTTGCTCGCACGCCTGGGTTGGCGCAAATCCAGCGAGCGCTCATTATTCGCCGCGTGCCAGGTCGGCACGCCCCTGCTGGTGCTCGGGCTCGCGGTGTTCTTTCAACAGGTGCTCCACCCCACTGCGCAAAACCACTGGCTTGCGCCGTTACTGGGCGCCGGGCTGGGTTATCTCTTGCCCAAAAGACTATTGGCCTATTGCGTAAAACGTCGGCAAAGAAACATTGCCATCGAGATCTCGACGTTCATTCCATTGCTGCGGATTCTCTTCGAATCGGGCATGGCCGTAGAACAGTCACTGCGAGTGCTCAGCAGCGAGGCGCACAAACTGCTGCCGGAGTTGACCAGTGAACTACGCCTGATCCTGACTCGGGTCGACTCTGGCCTGGAACTCGGCCAGGAGCTGCACAAGAGCGCGACACTGCTGGCGGTGGACGAACTCACCGACACCTGCGTGATCCTCCAGCAACTGATCCATCAAGGCGGCGGCGCCATGAAATCGCTGCTCACACTCAAGCAATTGCTCGACGACCGGCGCCTGACACACCAGCAGGAATACATCTCGAAAATGTCCGCCAAGATGTCCGTGGTGATGATGCTGTTTCTGTTTCCCGCCTTGCTGATCGTCTTGGCCTGCCCGGGGTTCACTGCTATTGGCCGGGCGTTTGGGTCTTAAAATCGCGTCACAGGTTGCTATACAACGTTGAAATACGACGGGCGAGTAGTCCGTAGCAGCTGCCGAGCCTGCGAGGCTGCGTTCGACCGCGAAGCGGTCGCTGAATCAGACGGCGCGTTTTTACAGGTAATCCGCGTATGCAGGATTTGCGAGGACTTCGTCCTCGAACGCAGCCTCGCAGGCTCGGCAGCTGCTACGGAGGGAGTCCTGCACCGTATTTCAACGTTGAAAAATCGCCGTCCCAAGCGACCAAGGTTTAACGACATACTCCGCCGGTTCGTCGGGGTCCTGGCGGCATTCCTTTGCTGCGCGTGGAAACGATCAATCTAACGCCGTACGCGCTCTTACCACTCAGGCCGCCTTGCTGTGCTTTTGATCCACCCGCCCCTTCGGGAGGCCGAGTGGAGGTGTTCATCAGGGGGTGAGTCATACCCCGGCGAGACCTTTTGGTTCCTTTTGGCTGGGCCGGCACCCCGGGCGTTTGCCAAAAGGGACTCGCCGTAAGGGCGAAACCGTCAGCCGCCGTTACCGCAGCAACGGATATGTACACCAAAGCCTAGTGCGCCGTAACCCGCGACCGCCCCCCAGAACTACCCGGCGACAAAGCCAACGCCAACTGCGTCCGATTATGCATATGCGTCAACCGCAACACCTGCGACACATACAACTTCACCGTGTTCTCGGTAATCCCCAACTCACAGGCAATCTGATAATTGGTCTGCCCCTTGCCCACCAACCGCGCAACATCGAGCTGACGAGGCGACAGCTGATCAAAGATCGCCGGCATCTGCTCCCGATCACCCTCCCCACCCGACGGCGCAAACGGAGCACGACGAACTTTATCAAGGTCCTGATAAAGGTCATCGATCGATTCGGAAAGGTCTTGCAGCTTCTGATTCAAGTGCCCCAACTGCACACTTTTTTGCCGTTCCTGAAGCGCGACTTCCTGACGCTGCAAGCCTTCCAGCAGCTCATCCAGGTCAATCGGTTTCTGGTAGTAGTCGGCGATCCCGGCGCGCAGGGCCTTGATCACATCCTGTTTGTCGGCGCGCCCGGTGAGCATGATGGCTTCGAATACCCGGTGCTTGCCGGCGATGCGTTGCAGCTCCTGAACCAGTTGAATACCGTCGAGCCCGGGCATTTGCAAATCACAGAGGACCAGGCCGATGTCGACATCTTCACTGAAGCGCGCGATGGCTTGCTCGCTGGAATCACAAGGGACGCAACGGTAACCGCTGCTTTCAAGAAACTCGCAAAGCTCTTCCACGATCAACGGTTGATCGTCGACCACCAGCACTTTTACCGCAGAGGTAGGCTTGTTCATGTGCGCCTCCATGCCCTGTCCGAAGACTGTCACTTCCTGTACCGACAGCGGCGAGCTGTACAGGCCTGAACTGAAAGTAGACCTACTTTCCTACTATGTACATAGCGCTAGTCGAGCCGCACGACTAGCGGATCCAGGCCAGTGCGCGAGCAATCCAATAGCACCACGTTGCCCGGCGGGGCTGCGAAACCGCAAACGGGGAGACATCGAGCACTCCTTTGCCGGCGCACTGCCGAGCGCTACCTCCGGTGGTGAGGGCAGCTCCTTGAAAGGTCGGCCAGTCATATTCCCGCATTTACTTCGGCGGGTAATTGCTCAATATCCGCCCTACCGTCGCGCGAATCGCGGCGCTGCGGTCGGCGGGCTGGGGCGATCTGCTGAGCAGTTGCTCATCACTGCCACGCCAGACCAGCTTGCCATCCTTGCCATCGAACAGGTCGATCTGAAGCGTGGCGACCTTGTAAGAGACGTTGCGGGTTTCGTTGTACATCGGCGCGCCCCAGTAGCCGTTCCAGGGGCCACCCCAACCACCGCCATAGTTGGTGGTGATTTGCTGCTGGCGGTCCTCGACGATCAGGTAGGTCCGCACATTGACGTCAGCCTTGGCACCGGTAGCGGCCGGGCGCAGGCCACGCTGGTCGAGTTGATCGGCAACCGCCTGGCGAATGCGTTGTTCAGTAAGGTCGCTCTTGATCCGCGGATCGTCGGGACGGTATTGCACGGCAGGCTCTTTCCAGGCCCAGCTGCGGTAGGCGGCGAAGTCGCGGCTGGCATCAAAATCGTGATTGACCTGGGTCGTTTGGCAGGCGCTGAGCAGCACGGCGCAAGCCAGTAATGAGAGACGGCGGGACATGATTTTTCTCCGGTTCTAATCAGGGAACCTAACTAGGAGGATACGCCGCAACCGCCCTTTCTACAGCTGTTCGTAACGCATCGCCACGCTCGATTTCGTTGCCCTGAAGGCCGGTTTCAGCGCTGGCACTCCAGACCGGCTGCCCGGTGCTGGCGTCGAACAGATCCACACGAATCACCAGCACTTGCACCTGATAGGTACGAACGATCGGCACCGTGTTGTACATCCCGTAGCCGCCATAACCGTAGTCCTCCTGAACCTGCTTCAGACGGGTTTCCTGGTGCAGGTCGGCGCTGACCCACAGGTCCGCCGGACGATTGTCGTGCAGCGGGCGTAACCCCCGTTGATCCAGCGCATTACTGACCGCTTCGGCGATCTGCGCCGAGTCGGCCAAGGCCGAGCCGTTGGGCAACCGGCCGTTGAGCCAGGCCCAACTTTGATAACGGCTGTAATCACGCGGCGCCGCCGGGTAGGCGCTACGGTCAAAGGTGTTGGCGGCGTGTGGYGGAGCCGGCGGCAGCGGATTGGAGCTGGCGACATACGGATTGCTGCCCTGGCAGGCACCCAGCCCCAGACACAACATGATCATTCCCAATCGGCGTTTCATGATGCTCTCCACAGAAACCATGGTTCAGACCGGGCGGCAGATCCAGTGCAGGTAACGCCCCAGCCCCGCAAAACTCGGGTGACGACGGTGGGCCAGCTCCATTTCCAGCAGGTCGATGAGTTCGGCACGGGCCTGGAACTCCAGCGGCATATAGTCATGAAAAACCCGCACTCCGCTCTGGGTTTCGACCTGCCACAAACCGTCCAGTTGCGTCGCCAGTTCGCGCGGATCCAGAGGCATCTGCGGGGTCAGGCTCTGCTTCTCGCCGGCCATGTCGTTCTTGCGCATCTTGCGGAAATGGCCCTTGAGCAAATTGCGATAAATCAGTGCATCACGGTTATAGAACGCCAGCGACAGCCAGCCGTCTTTGGTCGTCAGTTGATGCAGCACCGGCAGAATCGCGTGGGGTTCGG
Source organism: Pseudomonas sp. 05N36 (assembly GCF_056397385.1). NCBI lineage: Bacteria > Pseudomonadati > Pseudomonadota > Gammaproteobacteria > Pseudomonadales > Pseudomonadaceae > Pseudomonas > Pseudomonas sp. 05N36. Next base: position 192,395 of record NZ_JBFTNH010000001.1, read on the forward strand.
CCAACCACTCCAGCACCGCGTGGCACAGCACCAGGTCGTAAGGTTCGGTGAGTTGACCGAGCAGCTCTTGCCACGGCGCCTGGATAAACGTCGCCGCTTGCCCGGCCTCGGCGAAGCGCTGGCGGGCGCCTTCGAGCATCGGTTCGGCAGGCTCGGCCAGGGTCACCTGATGGCCGCGCTGGGCCAGCCACAACGACATATGCCCAAGACCGGCACCGATATCCAGCACCCGCAACGGGCGATCCGGCAGGGTTTCGGCCAGGTCGGCCTGAAGCACCGCCAGACGGATTGCGCCTTTGGCACCGCCGTAGATTTTTTCGGCGAAACGGGTCGCCAACTGATCGAAATGACGGTCACTCATCAGCTGAACCGCCGTTCGCTGTCAGCCAGCTTGCTGCGTACTACCTGTTCCATGTCCAACCCCAGCTCGCTGCACAGCAGCAGTAGATAGAGCACGATATCGCCGACTTCCTGACCGGCATGCGCGAGTTTGTCCGCCGACAACTGGCGTGACTGGTCTTCGCTCAACCATTGGAAAATTTCCACCAGTTCTGCCATTTCGACACTGGCGGCCATGGCCAGGTTCTTCGGGCTATGAAATTGCCGCCAGTCGTTGCGGTCACGGATGCAGTGTAGGCGTTCGGTCAGTTCAACAAGGTTCATCGGGCTCTCCTGAAGGCGTATAGCTTCGGGCCGATGGCGGATGAAGGCAAGCGCCGAACACTGCTGTCGCTTCGCGACAGTTCGCGAGCGAGCCCGCTTGTATGTTCAGACTTGAAGGGGTGGGTGGGACTAAAAAGCCCGATTCCGACTCTGGCCAGTACAGAACTCAGAAGCTTGCCCAGTGGGCGCAGGCGTTCAGTTACTATTCGCGAATTCAAACCACCAAACCTCTATGCTTCAAGGGTGCTCGCCAGCCCTGACAATGGCCAAAGCGCTCAGCGCCGGCACCCACTCTTTCATCAGGACGTACACATGCAGGTAGATAGCTTTTTCGAATGGCTCGGTCAGGCGTTGGGTTCGGTCATCCGGTTCATCGTCGATACGCTCAGTGGGTTGTTCAGCGCCTTGACTCACGCCAGCGGCAATTTTGTCGACGGGCTGTCACGAGCACTGGGCATGGAGCCCTCGATCATCAGCATTCTCGTGCTGATCATCGGCTTGATGCTGCTGTACTCCGCGGTCCGCGCGTTCATGCGTGCGTCGATCATCGCCGGGATTATCTGGCTGGTGCTGGGGTTGTGGGTGTTGAGCTGGGTGGTTCACTAACACCCAAACCCCATGTGGGAGCGAGCCTGCTCGCGATGACGGTTTCAGACTCGACAAACAGGCTGCCTGCAAGACCGCTATCGCGAGCAGGCTCGCTCCCACCATTCAGCGTGCGCGGCAACTAGTGGCCTGAATTACCATCTTCGGCACGGTTAAACGCGGGGCGCTCGTCGTGCGTGGCAGATTGACTGATGCCCCACAACAAGCGCCCAACGACGCCTGGATCTACCGCTACAATGCCCGCTCTCGAAAGGAGCCTGAATGTCTACGTTGATCACCGACTGGCGCGATCGTGCGACCCATCGCCGCGTCTGGGCGCTTGCCGCGCCGATGATTCTTTCGAACATTTCCGTGCCGCTGGTGGCGCTGGTCGACAGCACGGTGGTCGGCCACCTGCCTCACGCGCATCAGCTCGGCGCGGTCGCGGTGGGCGCCAGCCTGTACACCTTTCTGGCCTGGGCCATGGGGTTTCTGCGCATGGGCTCCACCGGGTTTGCGGCGCAGGCGGCCGGGCGCGGTGACGGCGCGGCGTTGCGGCAGATCCTGCTGCAAGGCTTGCTATTGGCGATGGGGCTGGCGCTGCTGCTCGGGATGCTGGGCGTACCGCTCAGTGGCGTGGCGTTGCACTTCATGCAACCCTCTGCCGAGCTCGATCAACTGACCCGCGAGTTTTTCCACACACGGCTGTTTGGCTTACCGGCGGCGCTGGCCAGTTATGCACTGGTCGGCTGGTTCCTCGGCACCCAGAACGCCCGCGCACCGCTGGCGATTCTGCTGACCACCAACCTGGTGAACATCGCTCTGAACCTGTGGTTCGTCTTGGGTCTGCAATGGGGCGTTGTCGGGGCGGCCCGTGCTTCAGTGATCGCCGAATGGACCGGCGCCCTGCTCGGCCTGGCCATGACCCGTCATGCCCTGCGCGCCTACCCCGGGCATATCGCCTGGGCGGCACTGGCGCTGTGGCAGAGCTGGCGGCCGCTGCTGGCGGTCAACCGCGATATCTTCATTCGCAGCCTGGCGCTGCAATCGGTGTTTTTCATGGTGACCGTGCAAGGCGCACGGCTCGGCGATGCGACGGTGGCGGCCAATGCATTATTGCTGAATGGTTTGCTGTTGACCGCCCATGCCCTGGATGGCCTGGCCCATGCGGTGGAGGCCCTGTGCGGCCACGCCATCGGCGCCCGTGACCGCCAGGCCTTGCGTCGGTCCCTGGTGGTCGCCTGCGGCTGGTCATTGATTGCCAGCCTGGGTTTTGCGCTGCTGTTTTTCTGCGCCGGACATCTGTTCATCGAGATGCAGACCAACATCCAGAGCGTGCGCGACACTGCGTTCGTCTACTTGCCGTACCTTGCCGCACTGCCGCTGATCGCCGTCTGGAGCTACTTGCTCGACGGCCTGTTCATCGGCGCCACCCGGGCCCGGGAAATGCGCAACGGCATGCTGCTGACGGTGCTGCTATTGCTGCCATTTGCCTGGGCACTGCAAGGGTTCGGCAACCATGGACTGTGGCTGACCTTTCTACTGTTCATGGTGCTGCGCAGCCTGACACTTGGAGTATTCGCCTGGACCCTGCGCAAGAACGATGGCTGGTTCACCGTCTGAACATCGTGCTGCTCCAGCTCGTGTAGCAGCTGCCGAGCCCGCGAGGCTGCGTTCGGCTGCGAAGCAGTCGTTGAATCAGGCAGCGTGTTCTTTCAGGCAAACCGCGTACTCAGGATTTACGAGGACTTCGTCCTCGAACGCTGCCTCGCGGGCTCGACAGCTGCTACGAGTACAGATCTTCATCATAATTTACGAGTTCAGGAACGATGGCCCTGCCAGCGGTTGCGCAGGCTGTCGAGCCGCTCTTGCTGAGTGCGCCCCGGCAGGTGTGCTTCGGGTGTGGCTGACGGGTACTGCAAACGCAATCGCATCCAGCCATCGAGCACCGGGCGTTCGCTGAAACCCTGTTCGAGTCCTTCCTGCACAAAAGACCAGATCGTGCCAAAGTCGTGGCCCGTCGAGCGACTCCAGTGCCATGCATGGCGCTCGAGCAGGCAGGCTTGCAACTTGTTCTGCTGGAGAAAACTGAGGCTGTCGTCGATGACCAGTTCGCTGACGGCCAATCGTGGATTGATCAAATGCAACCACCCCAGACTGCCGATCGCCCGGTCCGCCCAGGTTCCACCGTACCAGTACAGCTTATCGATGGGCCCCAGCCAGCGGCTCAACTCGTGGGCATCGCTGGCATCAAAAAAGTAACTGGCGATAAAGGGGTTGTAATAGCTGAGCAAGCCTTTGTAATGAAGCCCGAACGTGACCGTGAGCATACGTCGAAGGTGCCCGAGCAATTGCTCCGGCGATGCTGCGCTGACCAGCAACAACCCCGGCCAGTCCGCAGGCTCGTCGTGGCAACATTGCATCAGCGGCGATTGCGCCGACAGTTCGATCAGCTGCGGCCCCTGGTCGCGCAACGCATGCAGGTCGGTGTTCTCGAACAACGCGTAACGCGGTACATCGGCAAACCGCTGTTGCAGGTTCCACCTTGCCTGCGGCGAACCCGGTACATCCAGCAAAAGCCATTGAGCCGACTGGGCAGCGATCATGCCGCACCACTTTGGCCAAGCCCTGCCACTGTGCGGCAGGCGCAGATCGCTTGCCGGCAAAACATGAAACTCCCCCCGCCAGGTATCAGACACAGCAACACCAGGGGCTGACTGCTCTGAACCAACGCCAATAAGTCTTGGCGATCCTCGGGCGATAAATCTTCCAGTGCCGGGGGCGCCTCCTCGACCGCTGAGGGCGGGGAGGTTTCGGTCGACAATACGCTGTCGACGTTCAACGTCGCCCTCCGAAATATGCCGGTGATCAATGGCTGGTCCGGGTCGCCCTCGATAAAGCTCACACAGACCTCAACCCCCGCCGTTAAACCGGCAACCGACTCTGCAGACAGTTGGGGCGAAACCGGCAGCCAGCAATGGCTGGGCCTTGCACCCTCACCCTGATAAAGCCAATCGAACTGCACGGCGATCCGTAGCGCCGCGTCGCTGCGCAGTTCGTCAACCTTGACCACCCAACCACGCTGCACGTTGCTCATCCGAGGCTTCGCGCCTGGACATAACGCTACGAACGGTACCTCCCAGGGAATCGCATCAATGCGATTGTGGTAGTACGGCACCCGCGCCTGACTGCCCGAATGCTCGACCCGGGTCAGCAACCACAGGTGATTCCAGTCAGCAAACGGATGGCCCGACAACGGCATCAGCATGCCGCTACGCAGGTTCGGCAGGTCCGTTTCAGCTTCTGCGACGGGTTGCGGCGACCGATCCTGAGTGGCCACATCAACATGAGCACGAACCTTGAAACGCCTGACCGCCGGTGCAGTGCCCTGCGCATCGAAGGGTGCGCTGTCACCGGGACGCAAGTTTCGTCGGGAGTCGCCAAAGATCAGGCAATGACCCTGCTTGCGGTGCTGAAAGTGGTAGTGAATCCGCTCTTGCTCGCACAGGCGCTGAAGAAACGTCAAATCCGACTCACGGTACTGAGTGCAAAACTCCCGCACGGGGTAGTCGTTCCTGAGTTCGAATCGACAGTTTCTATCATCTATGCCGTGCTCCTTCAGTACCTGAGCCAGAATCTGCGGGACTGACAGTCCGCTGAAAATTCGCTGGTTGCAGCGTTGCGCCAGGCAGGCCAGCTTCGGCCCGAGGCACAGACGCCAGAGCGTCGGCACCGCGTCGTCATGAAGCGGGGCAAGGTCATGAATCTGTCCGTGGATACCGGTGCCCGCGCCCCCAAAACTCAGGTACGCCGGGCGAAACATCAGGCTCGCAATGTCCAGCCGCGGCTCATCGAGCTGCACATCCAGCTGGAAAGCAAAGGGCTGGCTGATGGACTCGCAGCCGGTAAAGGCGACGACGACAAAGGGTTGGGGCTGACCCGCTATCTCCAGACGAAATGACGGCTCGTTGACGGGATCGAACATCGGCGTTTCTCTACAGGAGGGACGGCCGGGGATTCTCGCTGAGAGACATGGCCGAGTAGAGTGCCGAAGTACAACTTAGGAAATGACCTACGCGAAATGAAGACCACACAGCGTTGAAAGTGCGTGGGCACGGCAAATCGCTACAAAAATAAAGAAATGCCGTACCAGGTCCTCCGAAAATTCCGCACTACGCAGAGTATTTTCAGACAACCTGGTCACAGCGGTTCGCTACCTCAAGAAGACAGGTAAGACGAGCGAGTCAGACCCAGGCGCAAGGCATCGAGGTACTGGGTGCGCTCGGTAGCACTGATTCGGGCGCTGGCCACTTTGTCGCGGTAGTGCGTCATCAGCTCTTCCGGCGACAAGTGCACGTAACGCAGCATGTCTTCGATGGTGTCGTGGGTTTCGATACCGGCGTGGTAAACGCTGCCATCGGCATTCTGGTAGATGTTTACCGAGTCGGTGTCACCGAACAGGTTGTGCATGTCACCGAGAATTTCCTGGTAAGCGCCCACCAGGAAAATCCCCAGCAAGTAGTCTTCGCCATCATTGAGCCCGTGTACCGGCAGGCTGGTTTCGATGCTCTGCTCGTCGACGTACTGCTTGATCTTGCCGTCGGAGTCACAGGTCAGGTCTTGCAGCACGGCACGGCGCATCGGCTCCTCATCAAGACGGTGCAGCGGCAGGATCGGCAGGACCTGGCCGATGGCCCAGGTGTCCGGCAGGCTCTGGAATACCGAGAAGTTGCAGATGTACTTGTCGGCCAGCTTGTCATTGAGTTCGTCGAGCACCTGACGGTGCGAGCGCTGGCGGGCTTTCAACGAGTTGTGCAGGCGACGGCAGACGGCGAAGTAACATTGCTCGGCCAGGGCTTTCTCGGCCAGGGTCAGCTTGCCATCGGCGTACTGGCTGGCCACGTCACTCATGTAGTGAGTCGCGCGCCAGTAGGTTTCGGTGACCATCTCGATATCGGTCGGACCGAGCAGGTCGACCAGCCATTGCACGGTTTCCGGCAGCTCTTCCTTGTTCTCGATCATCGGCACGTCGTCGTTGTGTTTCTCGACGTCGGTGACCTGCACCACCAGCATGGCGTGGTGAGCGGTCAGCGAACGACCACTCTCGGAGAAGATGTTCGGATGCGGCAGGCTCTGCGCGTCGCAGAATTCCTTGAGCATGCCGACCACGACACCGGCGTAATCGTCCATGTCGTAGTTGATCGAGCTGGCGTTACGCGAGTGAGTACCGTCGTAGTCGACGCCCAAGCCACCACCCACGTCGATGTGATCCACCGGCAGGCCAAGGTTGCGCAGTTCGCCGTAGTAACGGATCGCTTCCTTGAAGCCGTGCTGGTAGTCCGCCAGGTTGGCGATCTGCGAGCCCATGTGGAAGTGCAGCAAACGAATACCTTGATCCAGGCCGGCTGCACGGAAGCGCTCGACTACCGACAGCAACTGGGCAGCAGACAGCCCGAACTTGGACTTTTCGCCACCCGTGTCAGCCCATTTGCTCGATGCCAGGGACGACAGGCGAACCCGCAGGCCGACTTGAGGCTTGACCTTCAGCGAGGCTGCTTCTTCGATCACCAGGCCGACTTCGGATTCTTTCTCGATCACGATGAACACGTTGTGGCCCAGCTTCTGGCCCATCAGTGCCAGACGGATGAACTCACGGTCCTTGTAACCGTTGCAGACGATGGTGCCGCCCTTTGGCGCCAGGGCCAGCACGGCCAGCAGTTCCGGCTTGGAACCGGCTTCCAGGCCGATGGACACGTTCTGGGTGGCGATGATGTTCTCGATCACCGCTTCCTGCTGGTTAACCTTGATCGGGTACAGGGCGGTGTACTTGCTCTGGTATTCCAGACGCTCGATGTTCGCGTCGAAGGCGCCGGTCAGCTGACGGACGCGGTCCTGCAGGATGTCCGGGAAGCGCACCAGCAGTGGCAAGGACAGGCCGCTTTTGCGCAGCTGTGCGACTTGCTCGAACAGATCGATAGGCGAGCTGTTCGGACCGTTCGGACGAACTTCTACGCGACCGGCGTCACTGATCGCGAAATACCCGGCCCCCCAATGGCGAATCCCGTAAACACTGCGGCTGTCCGCAACTGTCCATTGGCTGCCATCGTCTTTGCGTGTGCGTCGTACGGACATCGAAGTCCCCTATAAATGAAGTCAAAGAGCGCCACCCGGGTTGAGGGCTGGCGCAGTCTAAAGTGAAAAAATGACGATTAGCCTGCAAGCGGGATAGACCACACTTGCAGCGCTGAGTTTAGAAACCGGTCAGAACAGGCTCTGTGAAAACCATGGAGACGACGTTCAACCTGAATCGGATCAGGACTGCATCAAGTCGGGGTGGTTTTCACAGAGGCTGCTAGCCGCCGGATTTCTTCGCTTTGAAACCGTGTTTGATCAGCTCTGCCAAGAGTAGCTCGACATGATCGCCCTGGATCTCGATGATCCCGTCCTTCAACGCACCACCGGTGCCGCAACGTTTCTTCAACGTCGTGGCAAGCTCCTTCAGCGCGTCTTCGGCCAGCGGCACGCCACTGATGGTGGTCACCGTCTTGCCGCCCCGGCCCTTGCTTTCGCGGCGCACGCGCGCGATGCCGTCGCCGGCCGGGATAACGGTTTGTTTGCAGATGCAGGCTGCCACCGGCTGGCTACAGTCCGGGCAATGTCGACCTGCGTCGGTGGAAAATACCAGGCCACCAAGGGCGGCGAAGGATGCGGCTTTTTTGGCCACCGGCAATCCTCTTGGGAGGACAAAGACTGGTCGCAGCAACGTTGGCACGTGCTATCGACCGCGAAGCCCCACTCAGGCAGGGGCAGCGCTACTGACCGGACGCCCTTACAAAAAGGAGTGCCGGTTCAGCTTGAAAAGGTCGCGCAGTGTAACGGCAAAAAGCGCACTTGCTAAGAGCCAATCGGCGCCATTTTATAGATCTTTTGCGACGCCCTTCAGAGCGTCACCCCCGCGCGCGCGCAGATAGCGCTTCAACGCCGCCAGAGAGTCCGGGCAGTAAGGCTTCTGCGTGATTTCCAGCATCACCTGTTCGATGGGAATAAAGCGGGCCTGAAGCACTTCTTCCGGCTGCAGGATCAATGGCCCGTCCCAGACTGCCGAAAACGCCGAACACCACAGGCGGTTGCCAGTGTCTTCAAAGAAAAAATGATCATGGGCGGTCAGCTCGACCCCACTGACGCCCAACTCTTCTTCCAGTTCACGGGCCGCCGATTCGGCGTAGGTTTCGGTCGCCAGCACCATGCCCCCCGCCGCCACATCCCAGAACCCCGGATAGATGGCTTTGCTGAACGTGCGCTGATGCACGCACAGCTCGCCGGCCGAGTTGAACAGCATGATGTAAGTGCCGCGCCCGATCAGCCCGCGCACGCGTAAGTCCGAGCGCACCAGCGAGCCGAGCAGGTTGTCCTGCTCGTCGACCCAGGCGATCTGTTCGGCGTCCGAGGCTGCGCGGTGCGCAGCCTCATTCAGGTTATCGACCATGACTCAGCCCTGATTGAGCAATTGACGCAAATCGATAACTGCCGCGTTGGCCCGCGAGATGTAGTTGGCCATGACCAGCGAGTGGTTGGCCAAAATCCCGAAACCGCTGCCGTTGAGGATCATCGGGCTCCAGACTGTTTCCTGGGAGGCCTCCAGTTCACGAATGATCTGACGTACGCTGACCGTCGCGTTCTTCTTCGCCAGCACATCGGCGAAATCGACTTCAATGGCGCGCAGCAAATGCGAGAGTGCCCAGGCCTGACCGCGCGCTTCATAGAATACGTCGTCGATCTGCAGCCAAGGGGTTTCCACCCGCTCTTCATCGACCTGCGGCACCTGACCCGGCGCCAGGGCTTCGGTTTTCAGCGCGGTGTTCAGCTTGACCCGGCCAACACTGGCCGACAGGCGTTGCGACAGTGACCCCAAACGGGTCGCGACATCACCCAACCAGTTGTTCAGGTTGTCGGCACGCGCATAGAACTGGGCGTTTTTTTGCGTTGGATCGGACAGGCGAGCCTGGTAACGGCTCAGGGAGTTGATGCCTTCCTGGTATTCCGACTCGCTGGACGGCAGCATCCAGCTCTTGTTGTCGAAGTTGAAACGCGGCTCGGCCTTGGCCAGATCAGCGTCTTCAGCCGATTGCGATTGCGAACGGGCAAAGTCTTTACGCAAGGCGCGAGTCAGATCGCGGACTTGCACCAGCACGCCATATTCCCAATTCGGCATGTCGTCCAGCCACAAGCCTGGTGGAAAACGGTCGTTGGAAATATAGCCACCCGGCTTGTGCAGCAAGGTACCGGCGACGGTCTTGAGGGTTTCGACCGTGGTGTAGCCGATGACCATCTGTTTGCCTTCCTTCTCGGCGGCCAGTTGCGCGTTCTGCTGAACCGGAAACAGCGCAGGTTCATGGCTCCAGTACCAGCCCACGGCGAGGACCACCAGCAAATACAGGCCGATCAAGGTGGCCAATGCGCGGCTGAACAGCAGGCCACCTAAATAGCTGCGGGTTGCCGACTTGGGTTCGGCGGCACGTTCAGGCGCGCTGCCTGTGCGGTTCTTCCAGTCCAGCATGGCGATATCCTTTCAATCACTTGAGTTCGTCGGTTCGACCACAACCCTACCCCATCGTGCTTTGTTGCGAGCAGATTAAATCTGCCCGGCAGACCGTGGATCGCACAGTGGCCGCGAGTCGAGCAGCCACTATAAATGAAGCACAGCGTTGAGCCTATGCGACCAGTCGGTCAGGAACTGAATAACGTCGCTTTACAGTTTATTGATGTACGACACTCATGGCATCGGAAAGAGGTGCTAGCATAGAGCCACCAGTCGATCTCAGCATGCACCCTAACTAGTAGTCAGGATATGACCGAGCCAGAAGACCCCAGCCGTGAGCGCCTCAAGCACCACTTTGCCCAGCGGGTAATTCATCAAGCACGTCAGATTCTTGAGATATGGCAGCGCCTGCAACGCTGTGAATGGTCAGGCGCCGACCTGGCAGAGCTGAGTGAAGCGAACCTGCGGCTGCTGCGTTTCGCCGAACGTTTCGAACAACCCGAGCACACCCACCTGGCGCACAGCATCAGCCAGTCGCTTGCGGCCGTCGATGCCAACCGCGGGCGCCTGAGCAGCGGGCTGATCACCGACCTCAATCGCCTGATGCAGCGCCTGTCGCGCACCGGCCTGCGGCATGGCGACCAGCTCGAACAAACCTTTCTACCGCCACTGCGCAAGCCGATCTACGTGATGCTGCAAGATCACGACCGCGCCGAGCGACTGGCCAAGCAACTCGAGTTTTTCGGTCTCAGCGCGCAATCGCTGGACAGCGTGGCGGCGTTTCGCTCCTCGATGGTCGAGCGGTTGCCGGCAGCGATTGTCATGGACGTCGACTTCAGCGGCCCCGGCATGGGCCTGCAATTGGCAGCCGAAGCCCAGGAAGGCCTGGAGCAAAAACTGCCGCTGCTGTTTTTCAGCCTGCTGGAAACCGACACCCCGACCCGCCTCGCAGCCGTACGCGCCGGCGGCCAGGAGTTTCTGACCGGCACCCTCGAAGCGTCGAGCCTGCTGGAAAAGATCGAAGTGCTGACCTGCGTCGCCCAGTACGAACCTTATAAAGTGCTGATCATCGACGACTCCCGTGCCCAGGCCCTGCACACCGAGCGCCTGCTCAACAGTGCCGGAATCGTCACCCGCACCTTGATCGAACCGATTCAGGCAATGGCCGAGCTGGCGGATTTCCAGCCGGACCTGATCATCCTCGACATGTACATGCCGRCCTGCACCGGCACCGAACTGGCCAAGGTGATCCGGCACAATGATCGTTATGTCAGCGTGCCGATCATCTACTTGTCGGCCGAAGACGACCTGGACAAGCAGCTCGACGCCATGAGCGAAGGTGGCGACGACTTCCTGACCAAGCCGATCAAGCCGCGACACCTGATCACCACCGTGCGCAACCGGGCGGCCCGGGCGCGCAACCTCAAGGCGCGGATGGTCCGTGACAGCCTGACCGGCCTCTATAACCACACCCATATTCTGCAATTGCTCGAAGACTGCAGCTTCCGCGCCCGCCGCGAGAACAAGCCATTGAGCTTTGCGATGCTCGACATTGACCATTTCAAGCGGGTCAACGACAGCCACGGCCACCCCATGGGCGACCGGGTGATCAAGAGCCTGGCTCTGTTTCTCAAGCAACGCCTGCGCAAGACCGACTTCATCGGCCGGTATGGCGGTGAAGAGTTCGCCATTGTGATGCCGGACACCGATATCGAATCGGCCTATAAAGTGCTCGATGAAATCCGCCAGCGCTTTGCCGAGATCCACTACCCGGCCCAGCCGCAGGACCTCTGGTGCACCTTCAGCGCCGGCGTGGTGGACCTGCACGAGGATTCCGACAGCCTGATGATGGCCAGCCAGGCAGACGAGGCGCTGTACCGCGCCAAGCACGCCGGACGCAATCGCGTTCAAGCCGCGCGGTCGTCAAATCAAAGTGCCACTTTTTCACCTGAATCCACCGATTCGGTCATAACCCTGTAACACAAACGCAATAACTTCAGGCACTTACCATTCTGTCGTTGGTAGAACCGCGATGCGCCTGAAGTTGCTGACCAATCTCAATACCCTGCTATTAGTCGCAGTGTGCCTCGCACTCGGCGCCACCCTCTGGTGGTCGCAAAAAGCTCTGGAGCGCCCCTATCTGTTGATGGAGCGCTACTTGGGCCTGTCGCAACACTTTCAAAATCAAGTGGCGCGTAACGTCGAAGACTACCTGGCCAGCGGCGATGCCCTGCGCCTGAGCAGCGCCAGCCAGGCCATCGAAACCCTGCAAAAAGACCTCGACGAACTGCCGTCCGAGCTGGCCGACAGCCTGCGTCCGAGCCTCGCCAGCCTCGATGACTTCAGCAAGACCGACCTGCTGGCCGCTGGCAAACTGGCGGGTGATCCGCAAGCCTTGCTGCTCCAGGCCGAGCGCGAACTGGGCGCCAGTCTGGAGCAACTCAGCCAATACGCCACCAACGCCAATACACCTGCCGCTGCCGCCTATCTTCCACCCTTGCTCATTGCCTCGCAGCACGTCGGCAAACTCTCGCTGGCCCGGGACAAACTGGTCAGCAGTGGCCGCAGCGAACTGGCGGCCGATGTCGAGCGCGAAGTCAGCAGCATCCGCGCTCAGGCCGAGCTGATCGAAGCACTGCCGCTGCTTGGCGTGACCGCCAGCAAAGAATCGAATACCGACGATTTCTCGGCGATGATGGGCCTGGAGAACACTGAAAAAACCGTCGCCGAAGATGCCGGCACCGGTTTCAAGCGTGATCTTGCCAGCCTGCTGACCCGCTACCCCGCCGAACTCGGTCGCACCCGCGAACAGATCCAGAAACGCGCCGACCTCAGCGCCGCCACCCACCTGAAAATTGCCGCCGTGCAACAGGCCATCGCCGGGCTGGAACCCACCGTTCGCGCGCAACATGGGCAAATCCAGGGTGAAGTGCGGCTCATGCAGGGCGTGATGATCGGCCTGATCCTGCTGATCGCGCTGCTCATCGACACCTTGCAACGACGCCTCGCCCGTGTGCTGACCAATCTGGCGCCAGCGCTGTCGACCTGGGCCGAAGGCGACTTCAGTCGGGACATTCAGCTCGGCGCAACCAACCGTGAACTGCACGATATTCAAGAATCGCTGAATCGCCTGCGCGCTTATCTTGTGGATCTGGTCGGGACAATCCGTTTGAACGCCGAACAGGTGGCCGGCAGCAGCCGGGTATTAGCCGAACTGAGCAGCGACTTGCACAGTGGCGCCGAACATCAGGCCGGCGACACCGCGCTGATCCGCGACTCGCTTGGCGAGCTGGAAGCGACCATTCAGCAAGTCGCCGGCGATGCCAGCCAGGCTGCCGACGCCAGCCGTCACGCCGGTCTGGCGGTCGAGCACGGGCAAAAGGTCATTGGCTTGAGCCTGACCGGATTGCACGCACTGGTCGGCGAAGTCCAGGGCAACGCACAAATGATCGAGCATCTGGCCGAAGAGTCGGCCACCATCGGTGGCGTACTGACGGTGATTCGCTCGATTGCCGATCAGACCAACCTCCTCGCCCTGAACGCGGCGATTGAAGCCGCTCGCGCCGGGGAAATGGGCCGCGGTTTTGCGGTGGTCGCCGAGGAGGTTCGCTCGCTGGCGCAACGCACCGCCGGTGCTACCGCAGAAATCCAGACCTTGATTGCCGGCCTGCAACAGGCCGCAAGACAATCGGTAGAAGGCATGCGTGCCCAGGTCGAGCACGCAGAAGCCACCGCCAGTCAGGCACAAGCGGCTGACGGTGCGCTGGATAAAATCGTCGGGGCGATCCAGACCATTGCCGACACCGCGGTGCGCATCGCCGATGTCACGGCCCAGCAAAGTGGCGCCGTCAGTGAAATCCGCGATCACAGCGAGCGGATTCATCAGTTGGGCGGGGATAACCTGGTGCGTATCGGTGAAGGCCGCAGCCAGGGCGAGAATCTGCTGGTGCTGGGTGGGCAATTGCATACGGCAGTGCAGGCATTTCGGGTTTAAGTCTGCGGCCCCGAACACACTGGCCAGCAGGACTATCGCCACCTAAGCTCTTGTATAAACACACCTATTTGTCCATACGGCAGTATTTAGTCTTCGCTTTGATGCTAAGGTTTAGCGCTTCAATTAATCGAGCGCGCAAAGGAGTGCCCCGTGATAGTTCCAACTTCGCCCCCTAGTGTATCTGTGGAGGAAAACATGGCTGTTGCCTTCCATAAGAAAAAAGTTTTGAAAGAGGGATCCGCGTTCATTTACTCCTGGTTCTATACCCAGGTCAGGAATCGCGGCCCTTGGGATTACAAAAAACTGTCTCCTGACTATGAAGCCTTCGGTAATTTCAATTATGGCGCGGCCGGGATTGCTGCGGGTTTTTCCGAAAATGTCCTGTTACGTGCCGCCGGTTTTGCCCAGACGCAGGCAAAAACGACAAAAGTAGAATTTGGAAGCTGGTGGAGCGAGGCCCCTTTTGGCGATGACCCTGCAGATCAGGAATGGATCAAAAAAGGAGTCAGGTATGCCCGCTTCAGGAACTACTGAAAAAACTGTATATACCATCGTCACCTCCTGCCTGCTGGCGGTATGCCTGGGCTACATCGGCTGGACCTGGCTTATGTCTCCCGGCGCCCCGGTGCTGACCGATGTAGTACTCAAACTATCCGTTGGCGAAAATGGCTTCGTCTACGGCGTCAAGGATGATCGAGGCGGAGCAACAGTACCGTTCAGCTATCGATACTATGTCTATCGCGAACTGGCATCCGACGAACAAATAGCGTCTGAACTCAAGACTGCAGCTCCGTTTTTAGTCACCCGAGATCCAGCCATAAAGATCAATGTCCAAGGCTCGGTCATCAATGTATCGACCCATCAGGAAGTCTATGAGTATCACAGCAGCACGCTGTTCCGACATGCCAACAGCGCCGACTACAGCCCCGTGACAATCAACTTGTGCAACCACTCCAGCGATCAATCAACAAAGTAAACGCGTTCCCCTGGGAGCTGTCGAAGATTCGGCGTAGGCGCATGCATCGCGCACTCAGTTATCATGTTCCCACTTTCGATACGCGAGATTGTCATGCGCCGTCTGCTCTGCCTGATGCTGTTAGTGCTGGTCCTGCCGGTGAATGCCGCCGGCCTTCTGGACAGTCGCCCCAGTTCAACCCTGGGCTCGATCAATAACAGCGCCGACTTCCTGCCCGTGCGCGAAGCTTTTCAACTGAGCCTGGTGGAGAGCACGCCGCAATCGATCAAACTGCGTTTCGTCGCTACCGAGGGTTACTACCTTTACCGGCATCGCTTCCAGTTTCACAGCGAGCCCGCCGACATTGGCCTGGGGGCCGCGCAACTGCCTACAGGCGAAAAAAAGCACGATGAGTACTTCGGCGATGTCGAGGTCTACCACGGCATTCTCGACGTCGACCTGCCACGCAACAGTGCTGATCAGCGGGCTTTCACGCTGGCCGTCACCTACCAGGGCTGCGCCGATAAAGGCCTGTGTTATCCACCGGAAACCGAACGCCTGACAATCGACGGTGCAGCCATTACCCCCCCGGCCAGTGCCGCAGGCTGGAGCTGGCGCGAACTGGCGCTGTTCTTCCTTGCGGGCCTTGGCCTGACATTTACCCCATGCGTGCTGCCGATGCTGCCGATCCTCTCCGGCGTGGTGTTGCGCGGTCAGGTCGGCGGGCTGCGCGGTTTTAATCTGTCACTGGCCTACGTCTTGCCGATGGCCGCCTGTTTCGCCGCACTCGGTGCATTGATGGGGTTGTTCGGCGCCCAGCTCAACCTTCAGGCACGCCTGCAATCGGCGTGGGTATTGGCGCCATTTGCCTTGTTCTTCATGGTGTTTGCGTTAGCGATGTTCGGGATCTTCGAACTGAAATTGCCCTATGCAATCAGCAGCCGCCTGGACCGTATTGCCGGTCGCACCGAAGGGGGTTCGCTGTGGGGCGCGGCCGTGCTCGGAGTGGTATCGAGCCTGTTGGTCTCGCCGTGTGTATCTGCACCTTTGGCCGGAGCACTGCTGTATATAAGCGCCAGCGGCGATGCGTTGGGCGGCGCGTTGAAGCTGTTCGTTCTGGGCCTGGGGATGGGTGCGCCATTGTTGCTGGTCGCCACCGGCGGCGCGGCCTGGCTGCCGAAAAGCGGACCGTGGCTGATCTACGTGAAAAACGCGATTGGCGTGTTGTTGCTGGGGTTGGCAATCGGCTTGCTCAGCCGGGTATTGCCAGGCCCCATCACCTTGCTGCTGATCGGTTTGCTGGCGGCCGGGGTTGGCTTGTTCCTCGGGGCGCTGGAGCTTGGCTATAAGCCACCGCGAAAACGCCTGGGCCAATTGCTCGGGATACTCCTGGTGTTTTACGGGTTGGCGTGCTGGTACGGGGCCTTCAGCGGCCAGGCCGATCCGTTCAGCCCGATAAGCCAGCCAAAAGTCATCAACACTCCTGGCAGCGCTCAAGCGCAAAACCCGAGTGAATGGCAAACCATCAGCACCCCGGCGGAACTCGATCGAGTGCTGACTGAAGCAAAATCCGCCAACACCCCGCTGCTGCTCGACTGGTACGCCGACTGGTGCATCAGCTGCAAAGTCATCGAGCACGAGGTGCTTAACGACAGCAGCGTCGTCGAACGCCTTAAAGGTTATCGACTGATCCGCTTCGACATCACCGCCAGCAACGCCGAACAACGCGCCCTGCTCGACCGTTACAAGCTGTTCGGACCACCGGCGCTGATGTTTTTCGGCAAGGACGGCAATGAACGTAGCGATGTGCGAGTGATTGGCGAGATCAATGCAAGGGACTTCGCCGAACGTGTCGCCAAAGCGAATGACCGGATTTAATCAGTTGGTCACATAATTCGCGCAATCATCGGTCATTGTGCTGGCTATTGCAGAGAACTGGACAGTCACAAACGCTTTGCGGCATAGTCGCCGGGTTCTGATAACTGCACACAGATAACAAGGAACAGCCGATGGCGACCCTACTGGTACTGCACGGACCCAACCTGAACCTGCTCGGCACCCGCGAACCGGGCGTCTACGGGGCTGTGACCCTGGCCGAGATCAATCAGGACCTGGAACAGCGTGCGCGAAATGCCGGCCACCATTTGCTCTACCTGCAAAGCAACGCCGAGTATGAATTGATCGACCGCATTCACGCCGCTCGCGGCGAGGGTGTGGATTTCATTTTGATCAATCCAGCAGCTTTTACGCATACAAGTGTCGCATTACGTGACGCGCTGCTGGCGGTGAGCATCCCATTCATCGAAGTGCATTTGTCTAACGTGCACAAACGCGAACCTTTCCGCCATCACTCTTACTTCTCCGACGTTGCGGTGGGAGTGATCTGCGGCCTTGGCGCCAGCGGTTATCGACTGGCCCTGGAGGCCGCACTAGAACAGCTTGAAAGACAGGCAACGGCTTGAACAACAAGCGTTAAACGCCCCTGACCGACCCTTGGGAGTTGATGATTCATGGATATCCGTAAAGTTAAGAAACTGATCGAACTGCTGGAAGAGTCCGGCATCGACGAGCTCGAGATCAAGGAAGGCGAAGAGTCCGTACGTATCAGCCGCCACAGCAAAACCCCGGCTCAGCAGTACTACGCTCCTGCGCCAATGCACGCTCCGGCTCCGGCACCTGTCGCTGCTGCCGCGCCTGCTGCCGCCGCTGCACCTGCTGCTCCCGCTGCGCCAGCGCTGAACGGCAACGTTGCCCGTTCGCCAATGGTGGGCACTTTCTATCGCAAATCTTCGCCGTCCTCGCCGTCCTTCGTTGAAGTTGGCCAGAGCGTGAAGAAAGGCGACACCCTGTGCATCGTCGAAGCCATGAAGATGATGAACCACATCGAAGCTGAAACCAGCGGTGTGATCGAATCCATCCTCGTCGAAGACGGCCAGCCGGTTGAGTACGACCAACCGCTGTTCACCATCGTTTGAACCGCGGAGAGCCAACGATGTTGAAACCTGCGAAGTTGGAAAAAGTTCTGATCGCCAACCGCGGTGAAATCGCCCTGCGGATCCTGCGTGCCTGCAAAGAGATGGGCATCAAGACCGTCGCCGTTTACTCCAAGGCCGACAAGGAGCTGATGCACCTGGGCCTGGCAGACGAATCGGTGTGCATCGGTCCGGCATCGGCCGCGCACTCTTACCTGCACATTCCAGCGATCATCGCCGCTGCCGAAGTGACCGGCGCCACCGCCATTCACCCAGGCTACGGCTTCCTCGCGGAAAACGCCGACTTCGCCGAACAGGTGGAAAACTCCGGCTTCGCCTTCATCGGCCCGAAAGCTGAAACCATCCGCCTGATGGGCGACAAGGTTTCGGCCAAGCACGCCATGATCGCTGCTGGCGTACCAACCGTTCCAGGTTCCGACGGCCCGCTGCCGGAAGACGAAGAAACCGCTCTGCGCATTGGTCGTGAAGTCGGTTACCCGGTGATCATCAAAGCCGCTGGCGGCGGTGGTGGTCGCGGCATGCGCGTTGTGCACAAAGAAGAAGACCTGATCTCCTCGGCAAAACTGACCCGCTCCGAAGCTGGCGCGGCGTTCGGCAACCCGATGGTCTATCTGGAAAAATTCCTGACCAACCCACGTCACGTGGAAGTTCAGGTACTTTCCGATGGCCAGGGCCATGCTATCCATCTGGGTGACCGCGATTGCTCGCTGCAACGTCGCCACCAGAAGGTTCTCGAAGAAGCGCCGGCACCGGGCATCGACGAGAAGGCTCGCCAGGAAGTCTTCGCTCGCTGCGTCAAGGCGTGCATCGACATCGGTTACCGTGGCGCCGGGACTTTCGAGTTCCTGTACGAGAACGGCAGCTTCTACTTCATCGAGATGAACACTCGTGTCCAGGTAGAGCACCCGGTTTCGGAAATGGTCACCGGCATCGACATCGTCAAGGAGATGCTCAGCATCGCCGCTGGCAACCCGCTGTCGTTCACCCAGGATGACGTGGTCATCCGCGGTCACGCGCTGGAATGCCGGATCAACGCCGAAGACCCGAAAACCTTCATGCCAAGCCCAGGCACGGTCAAGCATTTCCATGCCCCGGGCGGCAACGGTGTGCGGGTTGATTCGCACCTGTACAGCGGCTACGCCGTTCCGCCGAACTACGATTCGTTGATCGGCAAACTGATCACTTACGGGGCAACCCGTGAAGAAGCCATGGCGCGCATGCGCAATGCGCTGGACGAAATCGTGGTCGACGGGATCAAGACCAACATCCCGCTGCACCGCGACCTGACCCGCGATGAAGGCTTCTGCAAAGGTGGAGTCAACATCCACTACCTGGAACACAAGCTGGCTGCACAGCACTAAAGCTTGATCCAGACCAACAAAGCCGCTTTCGAGCGGCTTTGTTGTTTCCGGGATTACTGAATGCAGAACCCTTGTGGCGAGGGAGCTTGCTCCCGCTCGGTTGCGAAGCAGCCGCAAACCATCCAACAGCAGTGCCCCAGGTAAAACCGAGGTGCCCATTTTTGGACCGCTTCGCGCTCCAGCGGGAGCAAGCTCCCTCGCCACAGGTATATCCCTGGCAAGCCGGTCGTCTTCTGCGCCGCTCTCGCGTAAACTTGCCCGCTTCTCGCAGCCCGCCAGGCTGCACATTACATTTTTCAAAGGTGCCCGCCATGCCTTGGCTGCAAGTCCGTCTCGCCATCAGCCCAGAACAAGCCGAAACCTACGAAGACGCCTTCCTTGAAGTCGGCGCCGTCTCGGTGACCTTCATGGACGCCGAAGATCAGCCGATCTTCGAGCCGGAACTGAACACCACCCCACTGTGGTCGCACACGCACCTGCTGGCCCTGTTCGAAGGTGGCACCGAAGCCGCCAGCGTGCTGGCTCACCTTGAGCTACTGACCGGCAGCCCGCTGCCCGAGCATCACAGCGAAGTCATCGAAGACCAGGACTGGGAGCGCAGCTGGATGGACAACTTCCAGCCAATGCGCTTCGGCCAGCGCCTGTGGATCGTCCCGAGCTGGCACGCCGCACCCGAGCCTGATGCGGTCAACCTGCTGCTCGATCCGGGCCTGGCGTTCGGCACCGGCACCCACC
This sequence comes from Pseudomonas sp. 05N36, assembly GCF_056397385.1. Classification (NCBI taxonomy): domain Bacteria; kingdom Pseudomonadati; phylum Pseudomonadota; class Gammaproteobacteria; order Pseudomonadales; family Pseudomonadaceae; genus Pseudomonas; species Pseudomonas sp. 05N36. The sequence continues at coordinate 212,220 of NZ_JBFTNH010000001.1, forward strand.
CGACCACCGCCTTGTGCCTGGAATGGCTCGATGGCCAGGACCTGAAGGACTGCCACGTACTGGACTTCGGCTGCGGCTCGGGGATCCTCGCGATCGCCGCCCTGCTGCTGGGCGCCAAGGAAGCCGTCGGCACCGACATCGACGTGCAGGCACTGGAAGCCTCCCGCGACAACGCCGGGCGCAACAACATCGACGAAGCGCTGTTCCCACTGTACCTGCCCCAGGATCTGCCGCAGGTGCAGGCTGACGTGCTGGTGGCCAACATTCTCGCCGGACCACTGGTTTCCCTGGCCCCGCAACTCTCCAGCCTGGTCAAGCCCGGCGGTCGCCTGGCCCTGTCGGGCATCCTTGCCGAGCAAGGTGCGGAAGTCGCAGAGGCTTATGCCAAAGACTTTGATCTGGACCCGATTGCCAATCGCGATGGCTGGGTGCGCATTACCGGCCGTCGGCGCTAAAATGAGCGCCTGCATACTCCGGATGGCCGCATGACCGATAGCTTCGTCACCCAGTGCCCGCATTGCCAGACCAGTTTCCGCGTCAGCCACGCCCAATTGAGCGTGGCCCGTGGAGTGGTTCGCTGCGGCTCTTGCCTGCAAGTGTTCAATGCTGCGCGGCAGTTGCTCGAGCAGCGCATGGGCAAGGAAGCTAGCGCCCTCACGACCCCGCCTCCGGTCGAGCCGCCCACGCAACGGGCGATCAGCCAGAAGCAGTGGACAGCCGCCGAACTGGATCTGGACAGCCTCGACCTCGACGAAGAACTCGCCAAGCTTGAACAACGGGAAATCCAGCCCACCAAAGAGTTCGGCCATCATGAGCGCAAGCACAAGGAAGACTCGCTGAGCGCCCGCCGGGATACACCCGAAGGTGAAGAGCCTTGGGCCGACAGCCTGTTCAGCGATTCCGCCGCCGAACGCGCGCGGGCCAGCGAGCACACGCATACGCCTACCGAAAGCCATCGACCACCAGACATCATCGACGAACCGGAAAAACCCTCGCGCACCGAACCCTCGCTGTCGCTTGAGCTGGTCGATCTGGACGATGAGCCCGAGGCACCGCAGTTGCGCCTCGACCAGCCCTTCGAAACGCCGGAGCCTGCAGGCAAACACGAACGCCTGTCCGCAACCGATGACGATATCGACGACGAAGCCCCTGAAGCCGAGCCAGTACGCAAGAAGCGCACGCGCAACGAATCAGCCGTGCATGACGAGGTGCTGCAGGACCTGGTCGACGATCCGCTGCAACTCGACTGGCAAAAACGCCGCTCACCCTGGGGTCGCCGGCTCTTCTGGGGCCTGATGGTCCTGCTGGGCGCAGTAGCCCTTGCCGGCCAGTACGTTGCCTATCACTTCGACGAACTGGCCCGTCAGGACCAATACCGCCMCTGGTTCCAGCAACTGTGCCCGCAGATGGGTTGCAGCGTGCCGTCCAAAGTCGACATCGCGAAAATCAAAAGCAGCAATCTGGTGGTGCGTAGCCACCCGGACTTCAACGGCGCGCTGGTAGTCGACGCGATCATCTACAACCGCGCGTCGTTCTCGCAGCCGTTCCCATTGCTGGAACTGCGCTTTGCCGACCTCAATGGCCATCTGATCGCCAGCCGCCGCTTCAAACCGGGCGAGTACCTCAATGGCGACCTCGCGGACCTCGCAGAAATGCCGCCGCAAACCCCGATCCATATTGCCCTGGACATCCTCGATCCCGGCCCAAAAGCCGTGAACTACAGCCTGAGCTTCCACTCGCCCGAGTGAATCACCTCACTCGGCGCTGAGTCTCGCGCCGTTGACGGCAATTTTCCGACTCCCGGCGCCTCGAACCAAACTGCTGGCAATAACGGAATAACTGTTCAGATTTTATCCAATTCAGCCTTTATCCAGTCATCGAGAGCGGGTATCATGCCAACCCTTTTTCGAACTCTCATGATCCGACCCCACAACAGGGAAGTCCTATGTCGGCGGTACGCATCGGCCCATATACATTGCACAACGGCTTGATTCTCGCCCCAATGGCGGGTGTCACCGACCAGCCCTTTCGTCAGCTGTGCAAACGACTGGGCGCAGGGCTTGTAGTCTCGGAAATGGTCACCAGCGACATGAGTTTGTGGAACACCCGCAAATCGCGTCTGCGCATGGTCCACGAAGGCGATCCCGAGCCACGCTCGGTACAGATCGCCGGTGGCGATGCACAGATGCTGGCGGAGGCAGCACGCGCCAACGTCGAGTTGGGCGCCCAGATTATTGATATCAACATGGGATGTCCGGCCAAGAAGGTCTGCAACAAGGCCGCCGGCTCCGCGTTACTGAAAGATGAAGAGTTGGTGACCGAGATCCTGCACGCCGTCGTGGCGGCGGTTGATGTGCCGGTCACGCTGAAGATCCGCACGGGCTGGGACCGGGCGAACAAGAATGGCCTGACGGTGGCGAAAATCGCCGAACAGGCAGGCATTACGGCGCTGGCGGTGCATGGCCGGACCCGTGCCGATCTGTATACCGGGGAAGCCGAGTACGACACCATTGCCGCGATCAAGCAGGCGGTGTCGATTCCGGTCTTCGCCAATGGCGATATCGACTCGCCCGAGAAGGCCCGGCACGTGCTTGACGCGACCGGTGCCGATGGCCTGTTGATAGGCCGGGCTGCCCAGGGGCGGCCATGGATTTTTCGTGAGATCGAGCATTTTCTGCGTACCGGCGAAAAACTCCCGGCACCAGAGTTGATCGAGGTGGAACGTATTCTGCTTGAGCATCTGGCCGCGCTCCATGCTTTCTATGGAGATGTCATGGGCGTACGCATCGCCCGCAAGCATGTCGGCTGGTATCTCGCAACCCTGCCGGGCGCCAGGGAGTTTCGCGCCCACTTCAATCGTTTGGATGGTACGGAAACACAATGCGCCAACGTTCGGGAGTTCTTCTCCGAGCGCTACAAGAGCCTGACAGGGGACGGAGAAGGGGTGGCCGCATGACGATGATGACCGAGACTTTAGTGAGTGGAACAGCACCCGTGAGCGACAACGTAAATTTGAAACAGCACCTCAATACACCGAGCGAAGAAGGCCAGACCCTTCGCGGGAGTGTCGAGAAGGCGCTGCACAATTATTTCGCCCACCTTGAAGGCGCGGCCGTCACGGATGTGTACAACCTGGTGCTCTCCGAAGTCGAGGCTCCCCTGCTCGAAAGCGTGATGAACTACGTCAAGGGCAATCAGACCAAGGCCAGTGAGCTGCTGGGACTGAACCGCGGCACCTTGCGCAAGAAACTCAAGCAGTACGATTTGTTGTAAGCATTCAATCAAACCAGAAAGGCGCCCGCGTAAAACCGGTCGCCTTTTTTGCTGACTTCCTTTGCTTTTGATGGAAATTGAGATGACCGACCAGACCACCCGCCTGCCGATCCGCCGCGCCTTGATCAGCGTTTCCGACAAGACCGGGATCCTCGAATTCGCCAAGGAACTCGAAGCCCTCGGCGTCGAGATCCTCTCCACCGGCGGGACGTTCAAGCTGCTGCAGGACAATGGCGTAGCCGCTGTGGAAGTCGCGGATTACACCGGTTTCGCAGAAATGATGGACGGTCGGGTGAAAACCCTGCACCCGAAAATCCACGGCGGGATCCTCGGTCGTCGCGGTATCGACGATGCCATCATGAACGAACACGGCATCAAGCCGATCGATCTGGTCGCCGTTAACCTCTACCCGTTCGAAGCCACCATCAACAAGCCAGGTTGCGACCTGCCGACCGCCATCGAGAACATCGATATCGGCGGCCCGACCATGGTGCGCTCCGCTGCCAAGAACCACAAAGACGTGGCCATCGTGGTGAACGCCAGCGATTACGCCAGCGTGCTGGAAAACCTCAAGGCCGGTGGCCTGACCTACGCCCAGCGTTTCGACCTGATGCTCAAGGCTTTCGAACACACTGCCGCCTACGACGGCATGATCGCCAACTACATGGGCACCGTGAACCAGGCTGCTGAAACCCTCAGCACCGAAGGTCGCAGCGAGTTCCCGCGCACCTTCAACAGCCAGTTCATCAAGGCTCAGGAAATGCGCTACGGCGAGAACCCGCACCAGAGCGCGGCGTTCTACGTTGAAGCCAAGCCAGCCGAAGTAGGCATCGCGACCGCGACCCAACTGCAAGGCAAAGAACTGTCGTACAACAACGTGGCCGACACCGACGCTGCGCTGGAATGCGTGAAGAGCTTCGTCAAACCGGCCTGCGTCATCGTCAAGCACGCCAACCCGTGCGGCGTTGCCGTGAGCCCGGATGCCGAAGGCGGAATCCGCCAGGCGTACGAACTGGCTTACGCCACCGACACCGAATCGGCGTTCGGCGGCATCATCGCGTTCAACCGCGAACTGGACGCTGAAACCGCCAAAGCCATCGTCGAGCGTCAGTTCGTCGAAGTGATCATCGCCCCATCGGTCAGCGAAGAAGCCCGCGCCATCGTCGCCGCCAAGGCCAACGTTCGCCTGCTGGCCTGCGGCCAATGGTCGGCTGATCGTGCAGCTGCCTGGGACTACAAGCGCGTCAATGGCGGCTTGCTGGTACAGAGCCGCGACATCGGCATGATCGGCAGCGAAGACCTGAAGGTTGTGACCAAGCGCGCACCGACCGAGCAAGAGATCAACGACCTGATCTTCGCCTGGAAAGTCGCCAAGTACGTCAAATCCAACGCCATCGTCTACGCCAAGAACCGTCAGACCATCGGTGTCGGCGCCGGCCAGATGAGCCGCGTGAACTCTGCGCGCATCGCCGCCATCAAAGCTGAACACGCCGGCCTGCAAGTGCAGGGCGCGGTCATGGCCTCGGATGCGTTCTTCCCGTTCCGCGACGGCATCGACAACGCCGCCAAGGTCGGCATCACCGCCGTGATTCAACCAGGCGGCTCGATGCGTGACAACGAAGTGATTGCTGCTGCTGACGAAGCCGGCATCGCAATGGTCTTTACAGGCATGCGCCACTTCCGTCACTGATTATTGCCCTCTGTGGGCGAACTCCTGTGGGAGCGAGCCTGCTCGCGATAGCGTTCTGCCGGCCACATTGATTCTGGATGTACCGCCGCCATCGCGAGCAGGCTCGCTCCCACATAAGAGCACCCCTGCGGTGCTATCAAGAATTAGCGTCATCCGAGGTTTTTGAAATGAATGTTTTGATCATTGGCAGCGGTGGCCGTGAACACGCCCTGGCCTGGAAAGTCGCTCAGGATCCGCGCGTACAGAAAGTCTTCGTTGCCCCGGGCAACGCCGGCACGGCCATTGAAGCCAAGTGCGAGAACGTCGCTATCGACGTGCTGGCCCTTGAACAACTGGCTGACTTTGCCGAGAAAAACGTCTCCCTGACCATCGTCGGTCCGGAAGTCCCGCTGGTCGCGGGCGTGGTCGATCTGTTCCGTCAACGTGGCCTGGACTGCTTCGGCCCAACGGCTGGCGCCGCCCAGCTGGAAGGCTCCAAGGCATTCACCAAGGACTTCCTGGCTCGCCACAAGATCCCGACGGCCGACTACCAGAACTTCACCGAGATCGAGCCAGCCCTGGCTTATCTGCGTGAAAAAGGTGCGCCGATCGTGATCAAGGCCGACGGCCTGGCGGCCGGTAAAGGCGTGATCGTCGCCATGACCCTGACCGAAGCCGAAGACGCCGTACGCGACATGCTCGCCGGCAACGCTTTTGGCGACGCCGGTTCGCGCGTGGTCATCGAAGAGTTCCTCGATGGCGAAGAAGCCAGCTTCATCGTCATGGTCGACGGCAAGAACGTGCTGCCGATGGCCACCAGCCAGGACCACAAACGTGTTGGCGACGCCGACACCGGCCCGAACACGGGCGGCATGGGTGCCTACTCCCCTGCCCCGGTGGTCACCAGCGAAGTTCACCAGCGCGTCATGGACCTGGTGATCTGGCCAACCGTGCGCGGCATGGCCGAAGAAGGCAACGTCTACACCGGCTTCCTCTATGCCGGGTTGATGATCGACAAGGCCGGCAACCCGAAAGTCATCGAGTTCAACTGCCGTTTCGGCGACCCCGAGACCCAACCGGTGATGCTGCGCCTGCAGTCGAGCCTGGTATTGCTGGTCGAAGCGGCGCTGGCACAGGCACTGGACAAGGTCGAAGCCCAGTGGGATCCACGTCCAAGCGTCGGCATCGTACTGGCGGCTGGCGGCTACCCGGGTGATTACGCCAAGGGCGCCGTGATCGAAGGCCTGGATGCCGCCGCTGCGCTGGAAGGCAAAGTCTTCCACGCCGGTACCGCGCTCAAGGACGGCAAGGTTGTGACTGCCGGTGGTCGGGTACTTTGCGCCACCGCCATGGGTGCAAGCGTCGATGCCGCCCAGCAGCAGGCCTACAAACTGGCCGGCAAAATCAACTGGGAAGGCTGTTTCTACCGCAAGGACATTGGCTATCGCGCCATTGCCCGTGAGCGTGGCGAAAATCAGGAATAAGCTATCCATTCGGCTAGGCAAGGGCCTATGGCCCTTGCCGTACTATTCCGGCGCCGCGCATAGTTATAATCTGGCATCAACCTACGAAGGGATTTCGCCGTGCGCTGGCTCAGGATTGCCATAGGTTTCACCGTCACTCTGCTGACCCTGCTCTGCATGCTCCCGGCCCAGGCCGCGCAAGGCAGTGGCTGGGCGGTATTGCTCGACGAACAGGCAGACCTGCAACTGAGCGATATCCGCTCGCCTCGCTACACCAACCAATTCAGCCCGATTGAACTCGACCAGATCACCGCCGCCGAACCCAGTGGCGCGTTGTGGCTGCGTTTCAAGCTCAGTCCCGGCAAACACGAACAACTGCTGCGCATCTTCGCCCCCGATTTGTCGCACCTGAACCTCTACGTTCTGGATGGCGACACGTTGGTCGAGCAATTGACCAGCGGCAACGAACAACCGCAGAGCGAGCGACCACTCCCCAGCAGCGACTTCATGTTGCCGCTGCCCCAAAGCGACAAACCCCTCGACGTTTATCTGCGGCTGGTTTCCGAGCACGAGTTGCGGCCTTATATCACCCTGCAATCGGCAGTGATGACGGCAGCCCACCAGAACCAGACGCTGATCTACGGCCTGTTTTTTGGCTGCATCGCGATGCTGATCCTGTATAACCTCACGCGCTACGGTTATTCGCGCTCGCGAAGCAGCCTCTGGCTGGCGGCGTGCGAGGGGCTGTTGTTGCTCAGCCTGGTGCTGTTGCTGAACCTGGCAGGCCCATGGCTTCCCGACTGGCATGCCGTGCAGACACCCGGCGCCTATCTGGCGCTGCTGTTGACGGCCCCTTGCGGCCTGATGTTCGCCTACCGCTTCTTTGCCCCGCTGGGCCCGCATCCATTGAACAGGTTGCTGCTGGGGGACATCCTGTTCATTGTCCTGTGCAGCCTGCTGTTGCTGTTCGTCGACACCCTGCCGCTGAACATCATCACCTATGCGCTGGTGGCCCTGGCGGGCCTGAGCATGCTCTTTGTCAGCGCCTATCACTGGCAAAAGGGATACCGACCGGCACGCCTGTTCGTGGCCGCAATGGTGGTGTTCAACGTCGGCACGCTGATCATCCTGCCGGCGCTGCTGGGGCTGACCCTGGTTGCGCCGCAAGGCCTGATCATGACCTTGATGGCCTTCATCTGCATCTGCGGCGTGCTGATGAGCATCGCCCTGAGCGAACGCCAGCGCAGCATCACCGAAGACCGCTTCAGCATCAGCCGCGACCTGGCGGCGAGTAACGCCGAGATCAACGCCAAAGCCGAATTCCTGGCAAAGATCAGCCACGAAATCCGCACCCCGATGAATGGCGTGCTGGGCATGACCGAACTGCTGTTGGGCACCCCGCTGTCGGTCAAGCAACGCGACTACGTACAAACCATCCATAGCGCCGGCAATGAACTGCTGACGTTGATCAATGAAATCCTCGACATCTCCAAGCTCGAGTCCGGGCAAATCGAACTCGACGATGTGCAGTTCGACCTCAACGCACTGATCGAAGACTGCCTGAGCATCTTCCGCGCCAAGGCCGAACAACAGAACGTCGAGCTGATCAGCTTCATCCAGCCACAGGTCCCTCGCGTGATCAGCGGCGACCCGACGCGTCTGCGCCAGACACTGCTGAGCCTGCTGGAAAACGCCCTGAAGAAAACCGACGAAGGCGAAATCCTGATCGTCGTAGCCCTCGACGAACGCAGCCTCAAACCGCGCCTGCGCATTGCCGTGCAAGACAGCGGGCAACCCATGGATGCCGAAGAACGAGAAGCCCTGCTGCATGCCGAACTGCACAGCAAGAACTTCCTGTCCGCCACCCGCCTGGGCGGTAACCTGGGGCTGGTGATCGCCCGGCAATTGATTCTGCTGATGCACGGCGAATTCGGCATCAAGAGCGGCAGCAATCAGGGCAGCACACTGTGGCTGACCTTGCCGCTGGACCCCGAGCGCCTCGAACACCCGACCTCCGATCTCGATGGCCCGCTGCAAGGCGCACGGGTGCTGGTGGTGGACGACAATGACACCTGCCGCAAAGTCCTGGTGCAGCAATGCAGCGCCTGGGGGCTGAACGTCAGCGCCGTACCTTCCGGCAAGGAAGCCCTCGCCCTGCTGCGCACCAAGGCGCACCTGCGTGACTACTTCGACGTGGTCCTGCTCGACCAGAACATGCCCGGCATGACCGGCATGCAACTGGCGGCGAAGATCAAGGAAGACCCGAGCCTGAATCACGACATACTGCTGATCATGCTCACCGGCATCAGCAACGCGCCGAGCAAGGTCATCGCACGCAATGCCGGAATCAAACGCATCCTCGCCAAACCCGTGGCCGGCTACACCCTCAAGACCACGCTGGCAGACGAACTGAGCCAACGCAGCAAAGGCCTGGCGATCTCACTGCAACTGCCGACTGGCGCGCCTGCGGTGGTCAAGGTGCCGAGCGATTTCCGCATTCTGGTGGCCGAAGACAACAGCATTTCAACCAAAGTGATTCGCGGCATGCTCGGCAAGCTCAACCTTCAGCCGGACACCGCCTGCAATGGTGAAGAAGCCTTGAAGGCGATGAAGGCCCAGCGCTACGACCTGGTGTTGATGGACTGCGAAATGCCGATCCTCGATGGTTTCTCCGCCACCCAGCAACTGCGTGCCTGGGAGGTCGGCAACCAGCGAACCCGCACACCGGTCGTAGCACTTACCGCACATATCCTCGCCGAACACAAAGAACGCGCGCGCCAGGCCGGCATGGATGGCCATATGGCCAAGCCCGTCGAGCTTTCACAACTGCGCGAACTGATCGAGCATTGGGTCGCACAGCGCGATCAGCAGAATCAGGCAACGGCTCAAACGTCCTGAGCCGACAGACCCCGCCGCGCCTGATAGACTCCTCCCCGACTTCCCTCGCCAGTGAGCTTGCCCCATGCTCCACGTGTTGTTCAGCGTTTACCTGAAGATGCTGGTGCTCTACAGCCCCTTCTTCGTGTTGTCCTGCTTCATCAGCCTGACCCGCGGTTATTCGCGCAAGGAACAACGTCGACTGGCCTGGAATGTCGCCCTCGCGACCCTGGTTTCCAGCGTGCTGTTGTATTTGTTCGGGCGGATGATTTTCAGCGTGTTCGGCATCACCGTAGACGCCTTCCGCATTGGCGCCGGCAGTGTGCTGTTCATTTCGGCACTGGGCATGGCTCAGGGCAAGTCAGCGGTCCAGACCGACAACGTGCAGCAAGACGTGACCATCGTCCCGCTGACCATTCCCCTCACTGTCGGCCCCGGCACCATCGGCGCCTTGCTGGTGATGGGCGTCAGCCAGCCGCACTGGGACGACAAACTCACCGCCATCCTCAGCATCGCCATGGCCAGCCTGACCGTCGGCGTGGTGCTGTACCTGTCCAACCGCATCGAGCGGATTCTCGGTGACCAGGGTTTGCAGATTGTCAGCCGGTTGATGGGGTTGTTTGTGTGTGCGTTGGCGGCGCAGATTATCTTTACCGGGGTGAAGGGGTATTTGGTGCCTTAGTTCGTCGTCCATCACGAGATTGCCCACCGAAAAACAAGGCCTTGTCGTTAAAGCACAAGGCCTTGCCAATGTTGATCAAACCAAACAACTCAGAGCTTCAGTTTCCTCACCAGGATCTTGTCTGAGTAAGCGTCGATTTTCTCGTGGACCCGTCCACGGTAGTTTTCAAACACCTCCCGATTGAAAGCAAAAACGCCGCCATCCGGGATGATGACCACTTCTTTGTCGAATTCACTCCAGAAAAAGAAGTCATCCTCAATCACGGTGGTGCTATAGCGCAATCCGTACAGGCAGACGACCACGTCGCCGGAATCAAGACGTTCGCAAGGTGCACATTTGAGAATACCCGAGCCACTGTTCGCGACGTTGCCGCGAAAGAAGTTCCAGGCAAACTCGTCCAGCTTCAACGCCGCGTAAGTTTCCTCAACCAGCTGACCTAAACGTTCCGCCCCCAAGTCACCGATGATGGTATGGCTGACATTCAGCAGTTGATTGACATTCGACACCCTCAACGGCTCAGAGGGGACGATAGCTTTGAGTGTGAAACCCGCCTTCAACAACCGGCCCTGGTAATAATCGAACCAGACTTTTTTTGATACTTGCCCTGGGTATTTATCATTCGCGGCCAGTTCCGCATACAACAAACAGTCCTGTATATCCTGCTGGTCCCGCGGGCAAACTTCGGGCACAAAGGATAATAAGCAGCCACCCACTACTACAGCATCAGCAAGCTCTGACATATTGAACACCTTGTTCATCGACGTTAAAAACAAACGCGCGACTGAAAGTCCTGACGACCTTACGACTCTGTAATCTTTTTAAACAGGTCATCCGCAAACTGATCAATGTAGGAATACACCTGTTGACGCTTCCGGTCGAATGCACGCTTATTGAATTTGCGAACACCCGCCGCCTGAAAAAGATGAACCCCCTCCGTCTTGAACGTAAAAAACAGAAAATCGCCATCGTAGTCCTTACTGAACACATCCAGGCCGCCCATGACCATCGCCATGCCACCACCAGGAGCCACGATACAAGGAACTGCTTTAAAGCTGACAACCGAACTTTCCTTGCTTCCGACGTCCACGATCTTCAGTGCTGCTTTATCGCCCTTGAGCTTGTCAAAACCTGCCGCTACCAGGCTCAACACATTCCCAGAGCCCGCGCTGATCACGGTCTCAAGCACTTGCAACAGTGCGTCGTTCATCGTCAGCGTCAGCTTTTTGGAGTCATACTTCTTATACGTGTAGCTTTCCGTGACCCAGCCAATCGCTGACAAGGCTTCGTTATATGCCATGTATCGCTGCTCTCTCGATGTTTCTGCAGGCAACTTTCTGACGACAGCCTCGGCAAAGGCCTGACTATCCAGAGCATCCTGCTTATCATCTTCGCCAAGCTGCTGATCAAATACCACAAGGGACGGACCGACGACCGACGCATCAATTTTCTCCGCGGTGAGGTTCGCCAGAGTACCGCCGCTCCTCGCAAGCATTTTGAGTCGGGGACGCGCGGAAACCTCAACTAACTGAGCCTCAATTCCCTCAAAGTATTTATCCTGCACGGCCTCATCGAAAGGGAGCCCTTCAACAACATTGATTATTTCGTTCTTCATATAAATCATCCTTAGTCATTAACTACCGCTCCATGCGGTAGAAACAAAACTAAGATAGCCAACCGCAACCGTCAAACTTATTCAAAAAAGAACCTATGCCAATAGTTTCCAACCCCAAGCACTTCCAACTGCCCGCCACACCCAGAGCACAAAAAAACGCCGCTTATTGGCGGCGTTAGTTTCGAGGCTAATCATTATTAGAACGCAAGCGACCTCGAGGTGAGGTCGCCGTTATTCAGGAGACCGGCTTGGTTGGATACCAGCGTGGCGTATAAACCCACTCACCACCTTCAGCGCGCGGGAACACGCAGGTGGTGGATGAACCGATCAGCACCATAGTGCGCATGTCCACCTGATCAGGCGTTAATGCACCGAGGGTCGTGACCCGCAACGTCTGCCCCGGACGCCCAATATCCCGCCCCAGCACCACAGGCGTTTCCGGCGTGCGGTGCTGCGCGACGATTTCCAGCGCTCGGCCCAATTGCCACGGCCGCGAACGCGAGATCGGGTTGTAGAAGGCCAGGGCCAGGTCAGCCTCTGCCGCCAGGTCCAGACGCTTCTCGATGATCGTCCAGGGTTTCAGGTTGTCCGACAGCGACATCACGCAGAAGTCATGCCCCAACGGTGCGCCCGCTTGAGCGGCGGTCGCCAATGAAGCGGAGACACCCGGCAGGATCTCCAGATCGACGCTGTGCCAGCTCGTATCGGTAGATTCGTGCAGCGCTTCGAGCACCGCCGCTGCCATGGCAAATACGCCTGGGTCACCGGATGAGACGACCACCACTGAACGGCCTTGGGCGGCCAGTTCGAATGCGTGGCGCGCGCGCTGCATCTCCTCGCGGTTGTCGGTGCAGTGCAACACTTGATCGGCACGGAACGGCCCGGCCATGCGCACGTAGGTTTCATAGCCGAGCACGTCGTTGGCACGAGTCAGTTCCGCCTTGACCGCCGGCACCATCAGTTCGGCAGCGCCAGGCCCCAGACCAATGACCGCCAAACGGCCACGAGCACGACCAATCTGCAACGGGTCAAGCGGTTGCTCAGCCATCGCGAGGGTGATTCCGTTAACGTCACAGACGCTGACCGGCTCTGCGAGCGCATTGTGCGCCAGTTCACCGAGACTCCCGGCAGCCACCGCAAAACGCAGTGGCACACCCAATTCCAGCGCCGCTTCACGCAACGCTGGGCTGGCCATCTGCAGATCGCTGGCCAACAGGCATGCGACCGATTGCACGGCGATTTTCGCCTGGTGCAAGGCATCGCGTACGGCGTTCGGCAGATCGGCAACATCGGCGCTCACCGCGACCAGAACGTTTTTCGGGTAGATCCGCAACTCATTGGCCGCAGGTGCGCGTTCGGCGCTACCAATATGAATGGCCAGACGCGCCTGGGGATCCTGCGGCAACTGCGCCTGCGCCAGCCACGGGGCGGCGCCTTCGATACGTACGCTCTCACCGGCCAGCAAGTCCGAAACAAAGCGCTTGCCCAGTTCCAGGTCACCCAACGCATAGCCACTCGGCGGGTTGAGCAGGCAAGTGCCGAAGCGCAACTCACCGCTGGTGGTAATGGCAGCCGCCACTCCCAGCCCATCCGCAATCTCGCGGGCCAGCACATTCACTCCGCCCAGCCCTCCGAGCAACGGCACGACCGCGCTACCATCTTCAGCGACGGCCAGCACCGGCGGCTCAGCGCCTTTTTCCAGGAGCAATGGCGCCAGCGTGCGAATGACGATACCGGCGGCACACAAGGCAATGATTGGCGTGTCCTGTTGATAGAGCTGGCGCAGCGTCGCACCGAACTCGTGGTAAACGCGGTCCGCGCCGTCGACCCGTTCGGCCAGGCCGTGGATCAAGGCGCCGGGGTACAGCTGTTGGATCTTGCGCGCGGTCGCGAGGCTGCCATTACCCAGAATGACAATCGCCGGAACTGGACGAGTCATCAGCCTTGCCACCTTTCGCCGGGAACGATGATCAAGGAAAAATACGGCGAGGACATCGGCTCGACCTGATCCAGCGGCACGATCTTCTGATTGGCCATGGTGGCGCGTTCAACGTACAGCGCACGCTCTGCCAGACCGAGCTCTTCCAGCACCTGACGCACCTTGGGAAAGTTGCGCCCCAGCTTCATCACCACCGCCGCGTCGGCATCGGCCAAACGACGCTTGAGTTCTTCGTGCGGTAGCACCCCGGACAACACCGACAGGCTCTGATTGCGATACACCAGCGGCGCCCCCAGCACCGAAGCGCCGCCGAGCATCGAGCAGACGCCCGGCACCACTTCGGCCTCGTAACGTTCGGCCAGACGATCATGCAAATACATGTAAGAGCCGTAGAAGAACGGATCACCTTCGCAAATCACCGCCACGTCACGCCCGGCATCCAGATGTGCGGCGAGCTGTTCGCCGGCCGCATCATAGAAATCGCTGATCACTTGCTCATAGGAAAGCGGTGGCGCCAAGGTCTCGGTGGTTACCGGATAGACCAGCGGCAACAGCGTCTGCGCGTCCTGCAAATGCGCTTCGATGATGCCGAACGCATTGCCTTTTTTGCCCTTGGCGACGAAGTACGCCACCACCGGCGACTCGCGTAACAGGCGCAAGGCTTTGACGGTGATCAGTTCCGGATCACCAGGCCCCACGCCGAGGCCGATCAAACGTCCAGGCTGCTGCATCATTCAATCTCCGTGGCGAGGGCATTGACCGCAGCGGCAGCCATGGCGCTACCACCCAACCGGCCCTGCATGATCACAAACGGCACGCCACGGCTGTCCGCCGCCAGCATCGCCTTGGACTCGGCGGCACCGACGAAGCCCACCGGGAAGCCAAGAATCAGCGCCGGTTTTGGCGCGCCGGCATCGAGCATTTCCAACAAGTAGAACAACGCGGTCGGGGCATTGCCGATCACCACCACGCTGCCTTCCAGGTGCGGACGCCACAGCTCCAGCGCCGCTGCCGAACGGGTGTTGCCGAGTTCACGGGCCAGGTCCGGAACGCTCTCGTCACGCAGGGTGCAAATCACCGGATTGTTCGCCGGCAACCGCGCGCGGGTCACGCCTTCGGAGACCATCCGCGCATCGCACAGAATCGGCGCACCGGCGGCCAGCGCATCGCGTCCGGCCTTGCCGGCGCCTTCGGAAAATTGCAGACCGTCGATCGCCTCGACCATGCCGCAGGCGTGAATCACCCGCACCGCGAGTTTTTCCAGATCGGCCGGGATCCGGTCGAGGTTGGCCTCGGCGCGAATGATCGCGAAGGAGTTGCGATAGATCTCCTGACCGTCGCGGATGTAATCAAGCATCAAGGGGACTCCGTGGGCGGGCATCAAGCGCTGCGCCGGCCGCTTCAATAGTGAGGTTGCGTGCTTGCAGGGCGCCGAAACCCGGCTGCCCTGCATCGCGAAAATAGAGGTCGTAATGACCGGGGCTGACTGCCAGCAAGGTGACCGGCGCGATGTGCGCGGCAGCACACGAACGTCGGCAGCCAGACAGGTGAACGTGAACTCGCTCGCCGCGACTTTGCAGCTGTGTGGACAATTGCAGGGCATCACCCTTTGTCTCTGCCAGACCTTTGCCGCACCCGGCCGATCCAGTGCAGGCCACCAGATGCGCCAGTGCTTGATCGGCACTCACCAGAAAACCCAACGCCTGCAATCGCTCACTGAGCGCCGGGGCATCCTGCGGGCTAATGTTCGGCAGCAGCAGGCTTTGCCAGGGAGTCAAACGCAAGCTGCCGTCACCGAACGCCTCGGCCAGGCGCGCCGCGCCTTCGAGCATCGAAGCATCCAGCCGCCCCAGCGGCGGGACAGCGCCGACATAGACCACGTCTTCCTGGCGCTGTGGATAAGTACCGATGTGCAACCCGGGGCGCGACTCGGGACGTTGCCAGTCACTGATCGGGGTCAACGGCACCCGTTCGGCCAAGGCCTGCACTACCGATGCCAGCGAACGCTCGGCCAGCACATGCCGCATGCGAGTCTGATCCGGCCGCGCCAGATCGAGAAACAGCTCCAGCACCGCCACCACCAAGGCGTGACCGTCATTGCGCAACACCGCCCCTGCCGGTGTATCCGTGGGGCAACCCGCCAGGCCAAACGCCAGCCATTGCTCGCCATTGCGTTCAACCGCGCTCAACCAGAGGTCATGCGGATGCTCGAGCATCGCCAGCGCCTCGCCGCCATCCAGTTGCACGGCAAACTTGGCCGACAGCTGATGGAAACGCTCATGGCTTTGCAAGGTGGCGAGGATCTGCTCGGCCAGCGGACGAGTATCGAACAACATGTGCCGATCGATGCCGGCACCGGGGCTGAGCATCAGGTTGCGTACATCATCGCCGGCAGCCGTCTTTGGGCCCAATCCGGCGGCCAGCAGGCTGTCGATCAAGGGCCGGTGCTCACTACCAATTCCGCGAATTTGCAGATTGGCGCGGTTGGTCGCCTCAATCACTCCACCGGCATAACGCTCGGCGGCCTCGGCCACAGCCATGGCCTGGGCAGCGCTGATCGACCCGCCATTCAACTTGATCCGGCAAATGCCGCCGTCCGAAGCCTGGACGATACGCAGCAACCCCGGACAAGCCGAGGGGCGTAAGGCGGTGTGCATCTGACGTTCGTTCAAGGGGGCGACCGGCTAAGAGGTAGAAGCACTTCGCGAGCGAAGGCGCGGTATTATGCCTGCTTTGTCTGACGGCATGAAAAGCCTGCCCGTCGGAACACCCGGTTTGAGGAATATAAATGGCCCCTTGGCTGACAGTAGTGGGAATCGGTGAAGACGGCTTCAACGGCCTGGGCAAGAACGCTCGGCGCGCGCTGCTGGGTGCTTCGCGGATTTTCGGTGGCCAACGGCAACTGGATCTGCTGCCCGTGTGCATTCGTGGCGCACGACAGCTCTGGCCGAGTCCGTTTTCCCTTGAGCCGGTACTGGCGCAGCGCGGTGAGCCGGTCTGTGTGCTGGCCAGCGGTGATCCAATGCTGTTCGGCGTAGGCGCCAGCCTGACGCGGCAAGTGCCGAACGATGAGATGCTGATCCTGCCCGCGCCATCCTCCTGCTCTCTCGCTGCGGCCCGGATGGGCTGGCCGTTGCAAGAAGTCGTCACGCTGTCGGTGGTTGCCCGGCCAATCGCAGCGCTGAACGCCCAGCTGTTCAGCGGCGTTCGTTTACTGGTGTTGAGCAACGACCGGCACTGCCCCGCCGCAATTGCCGCGCTGCTGCGCGAATGCGGTTTCGGGCCGAGCCGGATGACCGTGCTGGAACACCTGGGCGGCGCGAGCGAACGACGCGTCGACGGCATCGCCAGCGACTGGACCGACCCGGTCGTCGCCGACCTCAACCTGATTGCCATCGAGTGCCTCGCTGCCCCTGATGCGCCGCGCTTGTCGCGCCTGGCTGGTTTGCCGGATGCCGCCTTCAAGCACGACGGCCAACTGACCAAACGCGATGTCCGCGCCATCACCCTCGCCCGCCTGGCGCCGGTGCCCGGTGAACTGTTGTGGGACGTCGGCGCCGGCAGCGGCTCGATCGGCATCGAGTGGATGCGTGCACACCCGAGTTGCCGCACGCTGGCCATCGAGGCCGATGCTGGCCGCCAGCAACTGATCGAACACAATCGCGACGCCCTCGGCGTGCCCGGCCTGCAACTGATTCGTGGCAGCGCGCCGCAGGCACTGGACGGTCTTGAGCGACCTGACGCTATCTTCATCGGTGGCGGTGTGACCCGGGACGGTGTGCTCGACACCTGTTGGGCCCAGCTCAAACCCGGCGGTCGACTGGTCGCCAACGCGGTCACCCTGCAAAGCGAAATGACCTTGATGGCCTGGCGCGAACAACACGGTGGCGAGCTGACGCGGATTCATATCGCTCAGGCGCAGCCGCTGGGAGAGTTCGACACCTGGCGCCAGGCGTTGCCGATCACCTTGCTGGACGTGGTTAAACCCTTCGATGCGTGACGAAACCGCCGAACAACCCGCGCCCCTACGCAGCGGCCTGACCACCGGCAGTTGCGCCACCGCCACCAGCCTCGCCGCCGCGCGCCTGTTGCTCGGCGCTGTGACCAGCGACGCGGTGGAGATCGTGCTGCCCAAAGGCAAACAGGTGCAGATGCGCCTGGAGTTTTGTCGCCTGACTGTCGACGGCGCCGAAGCCGGAACCATCAAGGATGCCGGCGACGACCCGGACGTAACCCACGGTGCGTTGCTCTACAGTCAGGTGCGTTTGATCAGCGAACCCGGTATTCGTTTCTGCGCCGGCAAAGGCGTCGGCACTGTCACTCGCCCGGGGCTGGTACTGAGTGTCGGCGAACCGGCGATCAACCCGGTACCGCGCAAGATGATCACCGACCATCTGCTACTGCTCGCGCAAGAATTCAGCTACGGCGGCGGTTTTGAGGTGACGGTCAACGTCGAGAACGGCGAGGCCCTGGCGCTGAAAACCATGAACCCGCGATTGGGCATTCTTGGCGGGCTGTCGATCCTCGGCACCAGCGGCATCGTTCGGCCGTTTTCCTGCGCGGCGTACATTGCCTCGATCCATCAGGGCATCGATGTCGCCAAAACCAACGGTTACCTGCACATCGCCGCCTGCACCGGCAACGCCAGCGAAGACACCATGCGCCGGGTCTACGACCTGCCGGAAATCGCCCTGATCGAGATGGGCGACTTCGTCGGTGCAGTACTCAAACATCTGCGCAAAGTGCCTGTGGATAAACTGAGCATTTGCGGCGGCTTCGGCAAGATCAGCAAACTCGCCGCCGGACATATGGATTTGCACAGTCGCCACTCCAGCATCGACCTGCCACAACTGGCCGAATGGGCCGCGAACGTTGGCGCTGACGCTGCATTGCAGCAAGGCATCCGCGAGGCCAACACCAGCCAGCAAGCCCTGGCGATGGCCAGCGCCGCTGGGATCGCGTTGGGTGATGCAGTGTGCCGGCACGCGCTGGATTTCGCCCGCAGCGTAGTGCCCAAACAGGTTCAGGTCGAAGTGTTTGCCATCGATCGCCAGGGTGGCATCGTCGGTCATGCCGGAGCTTTTCAATGAAACGTCTGTTGCTGCTCGGCGGCGTCACCGAAGCCCTGGCAATTGCCCGAACACTCGGCCCGCAACATATCTACAGCCTGGCGGGCGTAGGTCGGGTGCCGACCGACCTGAACTGCCAGGTACGAGTCGGCGGCTATGGCGGCGCTGAAGGCCTGACGCAATTCATCAAGGATCAAGGCATCGATCTGTTGCTCGACGCCACACACCCCTACGCCGCGCAAATCAGCCGGAACGCGGCCACTGCCGCGCACCAAAGCGGCATCCCGTGCTGGGCGCTACGCCGTCCGGCGTGGCAAGCGCAGGCCGGGGATGACTGGCGCGAAGTCAACGACTGGGCCGAACTGATCGAAGCGTTGAAACCGTTCAAGCGCCCATTGTTTACCTTGGGCCGCGAGCCGCTGCAGCACCTGGATGAAATCCCGCCCGAGCAGTTCTGGACCTTGCGCACGCTGGAGGTTTATCCCGGCAACGAGCGCTGCGAAGTGATCGGTGCACGCGGACCGTTTTTCATCGAAGACGAACGCGCGCTGTTCGAACGCCGGCAGATCGATGTACTGATCAGCAAAAACAGCGGCAGCAGCGCCACCGAACCCAAGCTTGAAGTCGCCCGCGAACGCGGGGTGCCGGTGCTGATCCTCAAGCGGCCGGAGTTGCCGGAGGTTGAGCGGGAGTTCTTGACGCTCGACGAAACACTTCAGACGTTGGCAGCCTTCACTCGATGAGGCAGGATCACTTGCTTGCATGAACAGTAACCTATTTGTTACCTTCAAGGCCACCTGTGATCACACTCGAAGAATACCTTCAGGATAACGATACGAGCCCGTTCGGGCGCTGGTTCTCCACCTTGGACGCACAGGCGGCACGCAAGGTGTCCAACGCTCTGGTGCGGCTGGAGATCGGCAATACGTCAAACATCAAATGGTTCGACGGTCTCGGCGAATACCGTATCAATTGGGGCCCGGGATACAGAATCTATTTGGTGCAAGAGGGTAAGCGCCTCATCATCCTGTTTGGAGGAGGCGATAAGTCCACCCAGAAAAAGGATATCAAACAGGCAAAAACGCTCGTTGCCGAATTTCGGACCCGAAAAAAAGCTGAACGGAACATGAGGTAACGCAATGGCTCTCACCCGAAGTTACAAACATACAATTGCCGAGCGCGCCCAGCGTGACCCCGAGTTCGCCCAGGCGCTATTGGATGAGGCTGCTACTCTGTTCCTCAATGGAGAGCCGGAAATCGCTCGGATCATTCTTCGCGATTTGGTCAACGCCACCGTAGGTTTCGAAGAGCTGGCAAAGGAAACGTCAAAACCCAGCAAAAGCCTGCATCGAATGTTGTCTGCCAAGGGCAACCCAAGCATGGATAACCTGGCGGCAATATTTGCAGTCATTCGAACGACGCTCGGCGTAGATATACAAGTGCATGCCGTACCTGCTCACTGACAGGAATGAATCAAAAGCCGCTGCGACACCACACCGCACGGCGGTTTTTTACTTATCGCCCCCGATCAGGCTAAATACCCGGCTTGATCACCCACCCAACCGGATATGACCCATGTCCCGACAACGGCTAGCATTTGCCTGGATCGCCTGCTTCGCAGTGCTGTTCAATATGCTCGCCATGCCAATGTCCGGCGCGATGGCCAAGGCGGCCAGTCAGTCGCCGGCCGAGCAGTTGTTGTGGGGCAGTTTCTGCTCGTCCAGCGGGACGAAGATGGTGGCGATTTCTCTGGGCAAGCTTGAACAAAAAGCCCCCTCAAACGACGATCACTCGAACATGCAGCATTGCTGGTGCTGCTCGGGCTCGGCGCCTCTGGTGGCGTTGCCGGGCCATGTTCCGCAACTGTATTTCGCACGTTTCGAGGCCAATCGAAGCCGACCGGCGCCGACCCTCGACATCCCCACGCCACGCCAGCAATGGCCCAGCCTCAATCCCCGAGCCTCTCCTCTGGTCTGATTACCCTCGCAATTGATCTGCGTGTCTAATCGTTCTGGAGAACTGCCATGTTGAAGAAACTCATCGTTCTGGCCGCCTTGTTGCTGCCTGCGTGCTTTGCCAATGCCCATGAATACAAAGCCGGCGAACTGGAAATCGCACACCCTTGGTCGCAAGAGCTACCGCCCAACGCGCCAACGGTTGCTGCCTATTTCGTGATTCACAACAACGRCAAAACCGCCGACCGCCTGCTCAGCGTTGCTTCGCCGATCGCAGGCATTGCCGAGCTGCACGAGCATGTGATGCAAGGTGATTTGATGAAAATGCAGCAAGTGCCGAGCGTCGAGATTCCGGCTGGCGATGACATCACGTTCGCACCGATGGCTTATCACGTGATGCTGCTGGAGCTCAAAGACCGCAGCCTGCTCCGCGACGGCAAGCGCTTCCCGCTGACCCTGCATTTCGAAAAGTCCGGCGATGTGACCGTCGAAGTCGCGGTACAGAAACAACCGCCCGCCGGCACCGAAGCGCACATGCACGCCCAGTAATCACAGCCTGAAAAACCTGTGAACGCACGGCGCTCGCTCAGCGTCAGGCAATCAGTGCCGCGTAACACCTCGTTGAAGGTTGCACGCGGTAGCTGGATCAGCCTGTTCGCCATGTTGATGATCTTTATCGGCCCACTGATTTCTCAGTCGATGCCGATGGATCAACGCATGCCGATACCCATGAACATGTCGATGGACATGAGCATAGATATGTCGGCGAACGCCCACGCCGAGCCTGACGCGCAAGCGGCTGCCGAACACTGCGCACCAAAACCCGATCATCATGCGCTCTGGGAAAAGTGCGGCTATTGCAGCCTGCTCTTCAACTGCCCCGCGCTGCCCGGCAGCCTGTCGTTCGCGGCCTTCGACACACCTTCCGCCCACAGTTTCATCAGCCCCTCCCCCCGCCTGGGCCATGCCCGGCAAACCGTCTTCCCCGGCGCCCGCACCCGCGCCCCGCCCATCGTCGCGTAAACACCCACCCCTACTCATACGGCCGACTGTAGAGAACGACAGCCGCAGGCTGCTGGCCGTGTTGTTGACGACTGATTGATGGAACCTTTATGTCCAGGTTTTCTGCTGACACACGCTTGAGCGCTGCTCAGGCATTTTTCACCCTGAACGCGCCACGCGCCCGTTTCAAACAGGCCGCTGCCGTTCTGTGCGGCGCCCTGCTTTCCCCGCTGGCCAGTGCGGCCGAGCAACCGGTTGATCACAGCCAGCACACTGAAGAGCTGAGCCCGACGGTGATCACCGCCATCGCCCCAAGTTCGCCGCTGACCATCGTCACCAACCCCAAGGACCCGCGCCAACCGGTGCCGGCCAGCGATGGCGGCGATTACCTGAAGACCATTCCCGGCTTCGCACTGGTTCGCAATGGCGGCACCAACGGCGATCCGGTGCTGCGCGGCATGTTCGGCTCAAGGCTGAACATTCTCACCAACGGCGGCATGATCCTCGGTGCCTGCCCTGGCCGGATGGACGCCCCGACCTCCTACATCTCACCGGAAACCTACGACAAGCTGACCGTGATCAAAGGCCCGCAAACCGTACTTTGGGGACCTGGCGCCTCTGCCGGCACCATCCTGTTCGACCGCGAGCCGGAGAGCTTCGGCGAGCTGGGCACGAGGGTTAACGCCAGCCTGCTGGCCGGCTCCAATGGGCGTTTCGACAAGCTCGTCGACGCCGCTGCCGGTGGCCCACAGGGTTACATCCGGGTGATCGGCAACACCGCGCACGCCGACGATTACCGCGACGGTAACAACGACACCGTGCCGTCGCGCTACGACAAATGGAACGGCGATGTCGCCCTGGGCTGGACGCCGGATGCCGACACGCTGCTGGAGTTGACCGCCGGCAAGGGCGACGGCGAGGCACGTTCGGCCGGGCGTGGCATGGACGGTTCGCAGTTCAAGCGCGAAAGCCTGGGCCTGCGTTTCGAGAAGTCGAACCTTGGCGAAGTACTGGATAAAGTCGAAGCGCAGGTCTACTACAACTACGCCGACCATGTAATGGACAACTACACCCTGCGCACGCCATCCGGTACAGGGATGATGGCCGGGCCCATGGCCTCCAACGTCGACCGCCGCACCCTCGGAGCACGGATCAAGGCCACCTGGCGCTGGGCCGATGTGCAGTTGATCAGCGGCATCGATGCGCAAACCAACGAACACCGTCAGCGCGCCGCCATGGGCATCGACACCTACAAAGAAGTGCCGCGCAACAAGGATGCGGACTTCCATAACTACGGCGTTTTCAGTGAGCTGACCTGGTATGCCGCCGACCGTGATCGCCTGATCAGCGGAGCACGACTGGACCGCGCCTCGGCCAAGGATTTTCGCCAGACCATCGGTTCCGGGATGATGAGCCGACCCAACCCGACCGCCGACAAGTCCCGCGCCGATACCTTGCCGAGCGGCTTCGCGCGCTATGAACATGACCTGGCGGACAGCCCGACCACGCTCTACGCCGGTCTCGGCCACGCTGAACGTTTCCCGGACTACTGGGAGCTGTTCTCACCGAAATCCGGCCCTGCCGGTTCGCTCAACGCCTTCGACTCGATCAAACCCGAGAAAACCACCCAGCTCGACGTCGGCCTGCAATACAAAACCCAGGACCTCGAAGCCTGGGTCTCGGGTTACGTCGGCGAAGTGCACGACTACATCCTGTTCGATTACACCCCCGGCATTATGGGCGTGACCTCTCGGGCCGAAAACATCAACGCGCGCATCATGGGTGGCGAACTCGGCGCAGCCTACAACCTCACCTCCCATTGGAAAGCCGATGCAACCCTGGCCTACGCCTGGGGCAAAGACACCACCCACGACACGGCACTGCCGCAAATGCCGCCGCTGGATGCACGTTTCGGCCTGACCTACAGCGAAGACAACTGGAGCGCCGGCGCCTTGTGGCGAGTGGTCGCGGCGCAGAACCGCATCGAGCAGAACAAGGGCAACGTGGTCGGCAAGGACTACGACAAGAGCCCGGGGTTCGGTGTGTTCTCGCTTAATGGCGCCTACCGGATCGACAAGCACTGGAAGGTCAGTAGCGGCGTCGACAACCTGTTTGGCAAGACCTACGCCGAGCACTTGAACCTGGCCGGCAACGCCGGGTTCGGCTACCCGGCCAATAACCCGCAAGCGATCAACGAACCAGGGCGCACGTTCTGGACCAAGGTCGATATGAGCTTCTAAAGGCATCGCGAGCAGGCTCGCTCCCACAGGATCGCTGCTGAACCTGTGGGAGCAGCCGGTCGACGCTCGAATGCTCGCGATCGGTTGCGCAGCGACCACAAACAAACAACAAAGATCCACGCCAAGCGGAGCACCTGATGAACCAACCCAAACCGAATTTCTACAACCTGGCCTGGCGCTGGCATTTTTATGCCGGGCTGTTCGTTGCGCCGTTCATGGTGATGCTGGCCTTGACCGGCATCGTTTACCTGTTCAAACCGCAACTCGACCCACTGATGTATGGCAGCCTGCTCACTGTGCCGGACGGCCATCACACCGTCAGTGCCGACGAGTTGCTGCGCCGTGTCAAAGAGGCGTATCCACAGGGCCAGATCAAACAGTACCTGCCGCCGCTCAATGCCGAGCGCAGTGCGCAGTTTGTCGTTAAAAATGCTGGCAGCGAGCTCAACGTCTTCATCGATCCGTATCACGCCGATATCCTCGGCGAGCAGGACGCGAAGAAAAACCTGCAAGCCATCGCCCGGGCGATTCACGGCGAGTTGATGATCGGCACCGTCGGTGATCGGCTGGTCGAACTCGCCGCTGGCTGGGGCGTGGTGCTGGTGGTTTCCGGGGTGTTCCTGTGGTGGCCACGCGGGCGAACCGGCGCGGGGATCGTGTGGCCGCGATTCAGCAGTCGCGGACGTGTGCTCTGGCGTGACCTGCACGCCGTGACCGGGTTCTGGGGCGCGGCGTTTTTGCTGGTGATGCTGCTCAGCGGCATGACCTGGACCGGGTTCTGGGGCAAGCAATACGCTGAAGTCTGGAACCGCTTCCCGGCAGCCATGTGGAATAACGTACCGAAATCCGACCAAGAGGCCCGTAGCCTCAACACCGCAACGCGCCAGACCGTGCCCTGGGCCATGGAAAACACGCCGATGCCAATGTCCGGTGACCACGCCGAACACATGGCGCACAACGGCGGCAGCAGCGCCCCGGCGGCGCCCACCATCAGCCTGCAAGACGTGCAGGACATTGCCGTTCAACGCCGGGTCGAACCGGGTTACAGCATCACCTTCCCGACCACCGCCAGCGGCGTGTTCACCATCGCCGTATTCGCCGACGACCCGCGCAACGACGCCACCCTGCATGTCGACCAGTACAGCGGTGAAGTCCTCGCCGACGTGCGTTGGGAGCATTACGGCAACGTTGCCCGCGCCACGGAAATGGGCGTGATGCTGCACGAAGGCAAACTGTTCGGGCCGTTCAACCAGATCGTCGTGTTGCTGATCTGCCTGATGATCCTGCTCAGCGCCGTCAGCGGTGTAGTGATCTGGTGGAAGCGCCGCCCGCAGGGCAAGCTCGGTGTTCCACCGTTGCGTCATGACCTGCCGACCTGGAAAACCGGGGTGGTGATCATCCTCGCATTGGCGGTGATATTCCCGTTGGTGGGTGCTTCGCTGGTCGTGGTGTGGCTGCTGGACCGCGTGCTGCTGTCGCGCTTGAGCCGCCAGCCTGAATCGGCCTCATCTTCATCCTGAATACAGCGAGATGCCTATAGCAGCGCGGTTGACCTTACAATGTCGGCCCGCTGCGAACACCCGCCAAACGAGCATGCAATGACCTCGCTGAACCTCACCCACCTCGCCTGGACACCGCTGGGCCATGGCCACTGTCATCACCAGTTCCAGCTGCGTGAGGCCAGCCTGCACGTGGCGGCCGGTGAGTTCGTCGGCTTGATCGGCCCCAACGGCAGCGGCAAGACCAGCCTGTTGCGCTGCGCCTACCGGTTCAGCAAACCGGAATCCGGCGAGGTGCATCTGGCCCATCACAATGTCTGGAAGCAGTCGTCGCGCTGGTGCGCGCAGCGTATCGCCGTGGTGTTGCAGGAGTTCCCCGATGCCTTCGGCCTGACCGTCGACGAAGTGGTCGCCATGGGCCGCACACCGCACAAAGGCCTGTTCGATGGCGATACGCTGGAAGACCGCCGAATCGCCGAACAGGCACTGGAATCGGTGGGCCTCAAAGGCTTTGAAGATCACGCCTTCGCCACGCTGTCGGGCGGTGAAAAACAACGTGTCATTCTCGCCCGCGCCCTGGCTCAGCAACCGCAATTGCTGATCCTCGACGAACCGACCAACCACCTCGATCCACGCTATCAGCTCGAATTGCTGCAACTGGTCAAGCGCTTGCAGATCGGCACCCTGGCGAGCATCCACGACCTCAATCTGGCCGCGGCGTTCTGCGATCGGCTGTACGTGATCGACCACGGACGCATCGTCGCCAGCGGCACGCCAAAAGAAGTGCTGACCACCACCCTGCTGCGCGAGGTGTTCGGCGTCGAAGCGTTGATCGATGAACACCCGCTGTCCGGCTACCCCCGAATTACCTGGATAACCCAACATGACTTTGCGCACCCTGCTCCGCTCCGGCCTGTCCATCGCCCTGCTGCTGGGCAGCACCCAGGCGTTCGCCGAAGCAACCCGCTACCCGTTGACGATACAGAGCTGCAACCGTGAAGTGACGTTCAAGGAGGCGCCGAAACACGCCCTCAGTCACGACATCAACATGACCCAGATGATGCTCGCCCTCGGCCTCAAACCGCGGATGGTCGGCTACAGCGGCATCAGTGGCTGGAAAGCCGTGACCCCCGAGATGCGGAACATACTCGACGGCCTGCCGGAACTCGCCGCCAAGTACCCATCGGTGGAAACCCTGCTCAACGCCAACGTCGATTTCTTCTTCGCCGGTTGGGATTACGGCATGCGCATTGGTGGCGACCTGACCCCGCAAACCCTCGGGCCGCTGGGGATCAACGTCTATGAACTGAGCGAGTCGTGCGCCTTCGTAATGAAGCGCTCGGCGGCCAGCCTCGATGACACCTACAACGACCTGCGCAACCTCGGCAAGATCTTCGACGTACAGGATCGCGCCAACCGCTTGATCAGCGACATGCAGGCGCAAGTGGCCGAGGTTCGCAAAGACCTGCCAAGTGAAAAACCGCGGGTGTTCCTCTATGACAGTGGCGAAGACCGGGCCATGACCTCGGGTCGCCTGGGCATGCCGCAAGCGCTGATCGACGCCGCCGGCGGGCGCAATATTCTCGATGACGTCGACGCGAGCTGGACCCGGGTCAACTGGGAAAACGTCGTCGAACGCAACCCGCAGGTGATCGTGATCGTCGACTACGGCGAAGTCAGCGCCGAGCAAAAGGAACAATTCCTGCTGAACAACAAGGCCCTGCAATCGGTGGATGCGATCAAGAACCAGCGCTTCATCGTCATTCCTTATGTGCAAGCCACGCCAGGGATCGACAACGTGCTGGCGGTTGAGACCCTGGCCAAGGGTTTCCACGGCGAATGATCAATCGTCGTTATGCCTTGTTGCTGATCGCCCTCGGCGCGCTGTTGCTGGTGTCTTGTGTGGTATCGCTGGGCTTTGGTGCAGCAAGGGTGCCGGTGGACGTGGTCTGGCGGATTCTGCTGCATCAGGCATTCGGGATTGGCGAGGTGAACTGGAGCGCCGGACAGGAGCATATCGTCTGGCTGATCCGCGTACCGCGCATGTTGCTCGGCGCGTTGGTGGGCGCCGGGCTGGCGCTGATCGGCGCGGTGCTGCAAGCGGTCACGCGCAATCCGTTGGCCGATCCGCACTTGCTCGGTGTGACCTCCGGCGCGACCCTTGGCGCGGTGATCGTGGTGCTGCATGTGGGCGAGATCGTCGGCCTGCTGACCTTGCCGATTGCTGCGTTCATCGGCGCGCTGTTGAGCATGCTGATCGTCCTGGCGATCGCCAACCGCAACGGGCGGCTGGACAGCGATCGGCTGCTGCTGTGCGGGGTGGCAGTGTCGTTCGTGATGATGGCGGTCGCCAACCTGCTGCTGTTTCTCGGCGACCACCGCGCCAGTTCTGCGGTGATGTTCTGGATGCTCGGCGGCCTCGGGCTGGCGCGCTGGGAGTTGCTGGCAGTGCCGGCGGCCAGCGTGCTGCTCGGGCTGGTTTTACTGCTGGGCATGGCCCGGCCACTGAATGCCTTGATGGCTGGCGAGCAAACCGCGGTCACTCTCGGCCTGAATGCTCGCACCGTGCGTTTACGGGTGTTTGTGATTGCGTCGCTGATGACCGGAGTGCTGGTGTCGATCAGCGGCTCCATCGGTTTTGTCGGGCTGATGGTGCCGCACATTGCCCGGCGTCTGGTCGGGGCGGAACACCGCAGATTGCTGCCGGTATGCGTGTTGCTCGGCAGTGTTTTCCTCGTTTGGGTCGACGTAGCAGCACGAACCTTGATTGCACCGGAAGATTTGCCAATCGGCGTCGCCACCGCCGCCATCGGCGGTCTGTTCTTCATCGGCCTGATGCGCCGCCGTTGATCCAGCACCGAACCTGTGGGAGCGAGCCTGCTCGCGATAGCGGTGGATCAGTCAGCATTGATAGCGACTGACACACCGTCATCGCGAGCAGGCTCGCTCCCACAGTTGATTGGGGTACCCCCCCCGAACTACTCGGCGCCCTAATGTGGCGCACCTTCGCGCACCAGCACACCAGACACGTTCTTTCATGGTGCGCCAGCAAACCACGCAACCGCTCTAATACGACATTTCCCTGCCTTTCTCCGACCGGGCACAGCCCTTGCTAAAGACCCTTCAGTAGTCCGCATCTGCCAACCAAGAAAACTCATAAGTTCATGGAGATCGCACAATGAAGCGTCGCAGTTTGATCAAGGCTTTCACACTATCGGCAAGCATTGCCGCGATGGGTATGACCTGGACAGTCCAGGCCGCCGAGACCATCAAGGTCGGGATTCTGCATTCGTTGTCCGGAACCATGGCGATCTCCGAAACCTCGCTCAAAGACATGGCGCTGATGACCATCGACGAGATCAATGCCAAGGGCGGGGTCAACGGCAAGATGCTCGAACCGGTGGTGGTCGACCCGGCGTCGAACTGGCCACTGTTCGCGGAAAAGGGCCGGCAGTTGCTGACCCAGGACAAGGTCGCGGTGGTGTTCGGCTGCTGGACCTCGGTGTCGCGCAAATCGGTATTGCCGGTGTTCGAAGAGCTCAACGGCCTGCTGTTCTACCCGGTGCAGTACGAAGGCGAAGAGATGTCGCCGAACGTCTTCTACACCGGCGCCGCGCCTAACCAGCAGGCGATCCCGGCAGTGGAATACCTGATGAGCGAAGAAGGCGGCAGCGCCAAGCGCTACTTCCTGCTCGGCACCGACTATGTCTACCCGCGCACCACCAACAAGATCCTGCGCTCGTTCCTGCACTCCAAAGGTGTGGCTGACAAGGACATCGAAGAGGTCTACACGCCGTTCGGCCACAGCGACTATCAAACCATCGTCGCCAACATCAAAAAATTCTCGGCGGGCGGCAAGACGGCGG
This sequence comes from Pseudomonas sp. 05N36, assembly GCF_056397385.1. NCBI lineage: Bacteria > Pseudomonadati > Pseudomonadota > Gammaproteobacteria > Pseudomonadales > Pseudomonadaceae > Pseudomonas > Pseudomonas sp. 05N36. The sequence goes on from NZ_JBFTNH010000001.1 coordinate 241,366, forward strand.
TCATTTCCACGGTCAACGGCGACTCCAACGTGCCGTTCTATAAAGAGCTCGCCAACCAGGGCCTGAAAGCCACCGACGTTCCAGTCGTGGCCTTCTCGGTGGGCGAAGAAGAACTGCGCGGCATCGACACCAAACCGCTGGTAGGCAACCTCGCGGCGTGGAACTACTTCGAATCGGTGGAAAACCCGGTGAACCAGAAGTTCGTCGCCGACTGGAAAGCCTATGCCAAGAAACACAGCCTGCCGGGCGCCGACAAAGCGGTGACCAACGACCCGATGGAAGCCACCTACGTCGGCATCCACATGTGGGCGCAGGCCGCAGAAAAAGCCAAGTCCACCGATGTCGACAAGGTCCGCGAAGCGTTGGCCGGCCAGACTTTCGCCGCGCCGTCGGGCTACACCCTGACCATGGACAAGACCAACCACCACCTGCACAAGCCGGTGATGATCGGCGAGATCCAGGCCAACGGTCAGTTCAACGTGGTCTGGCAGACCGAGGGCCCGATCCGCGCCCAGCCGTGGAGCCCGTTCATACCGGGTAACGACAAGAAGCCGGAGTATGCGGTGAAGAGCAACTAAGCCACTGGGCCCCGAGCATGGAGCTCGGGACCGACACAACTCCTGTGGGAGCGAGCCTGCTCGCGATGAGGCCATGACAGTCGACATTGATGCTGAATGTCAGCCCGCTATCGCGAGCAGGCTCGCTCCCACACTAGTCCGCGCAAGGCCAACGACATGCCCACTGCCCTTTACCGCTTCATCCTCGCCATCGCACTGCTGTTGCCGATGGCCACCCATGCCGGGGACGCCGAAGACTTTGTCGCGGCCAATCCGGTGCAGCAAGCCAAGCTGTTGGAAAGCTGGGCCGCGCAACCCGACCCGACCCGCATCGAACTGATCAACGCCCTGCAACAAGGCCAATTGACCGTCGACGGTGAAGCCAAGACCCTGCGCCTGAACAATCGTCTGCGGGGCTTGATCGACACTGCACTGGCCAGTCATCAACTGCTCGCCGCTGACGTCAAAGTGCGTTTGAGTGCCGCGCTGCAACTGCAAAAAAGCGCCAAACCGGCGCAGTTGAAGTTCCTCGACCAGCAACTGGCTGGCGAAAAAGACCCGAGCGTTCACGCCGCCCTGAGCCTGGCGTTGGCCAATCTGCAACTGGTAGACGCCGAGCCGGCCGTGCGCCTCGCCGCAGTGCGCCTTCTCGGTGAAACCGGCGACCCGCTGGCCCGTACCCGCCTCGAAGGTTTGCTCCAACCCGGTGTCGAAGCCGACGCCGCGGTGCGCACGGCTGCCGAAACCAGCCTGGCGCAAGTCAAACGCAAACTGCTGATCGGCGAATTGCTCGGCCAGGCCTTCAGTGGCATGTCGCTGGGCTCGATCCTGCTGTTGGCGGCCCTCGGCCTGGCGATCACTTTCGGCCTGCTTGGGGTGATCAACATGGCCCACGGCGAGATGCTGATGCTCGGGGCTTACTCCACTTACGTGGTGCAGTTGCTGTTCCAGCGTTTCCTGCCGCAAGCCATCGAGTTCTACCCGCTGATCGCTTTGCCGGTGGCGTTTTTCGTCACCGCAGGCGTCGGTATGGCGCTGGAGCGCACGGTGATTCGCCACCTCTACGGCCGACCGCTGGAAACCCTGCTCGCCACCTGGGGCATCAGCCTGATGCTGATTCAGCTGGTGCGTTTGTTGTTCGGTGCGCAGAACGTCGAAGTGGCGAACCCGGCCTGGCTTTCAGGCGGGATTCAGGTACTGCCTAATCTGGTGCTGCCATACAACCGCATCGTGATCATCGCGTTCGCACTGTGTGTGGTGGTGCTGACCTGGCTGCTGCTGAACAAGACCCGCCTCGGTCTGAACGTGCGCGCAGTCACCCAGAACCGCAACATGGCCGCCTGCTGCGGCGTGCCCACCGGGCGTGTCGACATGCTCGCCTTCGGCCTCGGTTCGGGCATCGCAGGCCTTGGCGGCGTGGCCCTGAGTCAGGTCGGCAACGTCGGCCCGGACCTCGGCCAGAGCTACATCATCGACTCGTTCCTGGTGGTGGTGCTCGGCGGCGTCGGTCAGCTGGCCGGCAGCGTACTTGCCGCGTTCGGCCTGGGGATCGCCAACAAGATTCTTGAACCACAAATCGGCGCCGTACTCGGCAAGATCCTGATCCTCGCGCTGATCATTCTGTTCATCCAGAAACGCCCGCAAGGACTCTTCGCACTCAAAGGACGGGTGATCGACTGATGAACCAGCCCCTGATGCTCACGGCCACACAAAAGGCCGGCCCCAAAGTCACGATTGCGCTGGGCGCAGTGATTCTCGCCTTATTGCTGGCGCTGCCGCTGCTGTCATTGCTGCCTGCCGACAGTGCGTTTCACGTCTCGGCCTACACACTGACGCTGGTCGGCAAGATCCTCTGTTACGCCATCGTTGCGCTGGCCCTGGACCTCGTCTGGGGTTACGCCGGTTTGCTGTCCCTGGGTCATGGCCTGTTCTTCGCCCTCGGCGGCTATGCCATGGGCATGTACCTGATGCGCCAGGCATCGGGCGATGGCCTGCCGGCATTCATGACCTTCCTCTCGTGGACCGAACTGCCGTGGTACTGGACCGGTACCAGCAGCTTTATCTGGGCGATGTGCCTGGTGGTGCTGGCGCCGGGTTTGCTGGCGCTGGTGTTCGGTTTCTTCGCCTTCCGCTCGCGGATCAAGGGCGTGTACTTCTCGATCATGACCCAGGCCCTGACCTTCGCCGGGATGCTGCTGTTTTTTCGCAACGAGACCGGGTTTGGCGGCAACAACGGCTTCACCAATTTCCGCACGATTCTCGGCTTCGGCATCACTGAACCGGGCACGCGTGCGGTGCTGTTCGTCGCCACGGTGCTGCTGTTGGTCGCCAGTCTGTTCATCGGCTGGCGCCTGGCGCAAAGCAAATTCGGCCGGGTACTGACCGCCCTGCGTGATGCGGAAAACCGCCTGATGTTCTGCGGCTACGACCCACGCGGGTTCAAGCTTTTTGTCTGGGTCTTGAGTGCCGTGCTGTGCGGTCTGGCCGGTGCGCTGTATGTGCCGCAAGTCGGAATCATCAACCCCAGCGAAATGTCGCCGACCAACTCCATCGAAGCCGCCGTGTGGGTTGCACTCGGCGGGCGCGGCACGTTGATCGGGCCGCTGCTCGGCGCGGGTGTGGTCAATGGCATGAAGAGCTGGTTCACCGTGGCCTTTCCCGAATACTGGCTGTTCTTCCTCGGCGCGCTGTTCATCGTCGTGACCCTGTACCTGCCCAAAGGCGTGATCGGTTTGCTGAAGAAAAGGGGCGAATCATGAGGCTTATAGAAATGAGAGCAGCTCCAACAGCCGAGTTCATGCTCGAACCGGTCTTTTTTCCACCGGAGCCCAACAAGGACGCCGGCAGCAGCCGCGACGCCATCGGTCTGGGGCAACGTGTCGAAAAAGGCCTGAACACCCTCCACGGCACCATCCTCACCCTTGAAGACATCAGCGTCAGCTTCGATGGTTTCAAGGCACTCAACGCCTTGAACCTGTACATCGGTGTCGGCGAACTGCGCTGCATCATCGGCCCCAACGGCGCCGGCAAAACCACACTGATGGACGTGATCACCGGCAAGACCCGGCCCAGTCACGGCAACGCCTGGTTTGGTGAAACCCTGGACCTGACACGGATGAGCGAAGTGCAGATCGCCCAGGCCGGGATCGGCCGCAAGTTCCAGAAGCCGACGGTGTTCGAAGCCTTGAGCGTGTTTGAGAACCTCGAGCTGGCGCAGAAAACCGACAAGTCGGTGTGGGCCAGCCTGCGGGCTCGCCTGAGCGGCGAACAAAAAGATCGTATCTGCGAGGTGCTGGAGACCATTCGCCTGACCACCTCGGTCAATCGCCCGGCCGGCCTGCTTTCGCACGGGCAGAAGCAGTTTCTGGAAATCGGCATGTTGCTGATGCAAGACCCGCAACTGCTGCTGCTCGATGAACCGGTGGCGGGCATGACCGACGCCGAAACCGAATTCACCGCCGAGCTGTTCAAGAACCTGGCCGGCAAGCATTCGCTGATGGTGGTGGAGCACGACATGGGCTTCGTCGGTTCGATTGCCGACCACGTCACCGTGTTGCACCAGGGCAGCGTGCTGGCCGAAGGGTCGCTTGCACAGGTGCAGGACAACGAGCGGGTGATCGAGGTCTACCTCGGCCGATAACGCAATCCGCTTTTTTGTGGGAGCGAGCCTGCTCGCGATGGCGGCGGCACCTCCAACATCACCGCGGCTGACACACCGCTATCGCGAGCAGGCTCGCTCCCACAGGGGTTGTGTGAACTACAAGGGATTTGAACATGCTGCAAGTCGACAAGCTGCACCAGTACTACGGCGGTAGCCACATCCTGCGGGGCCTGAGCTTTGAGGTGAAGGTCGGTGAAGTCACCTGCCTGCTCGGGCGCAACGGCGTCGGCAAGACCACCTTGCTCAAATGCCTGATGGGGCTGTTGCCAGCCAAGGAAGGCGCGGTGAATTGGGAAGGTCAACCGATCACCTCGTTCAAGCCGCATCAACGGGTTCACGCCGGCATCGCTTACGTGCCGCAAGGCCGGGAGATTTTCGGGCGGCTGACGGTGGAAGAAAACCTGCTGATGGGCCTGTCGCGCTTCCCGGGTTCCGAGGCCAAAGAGGTCCCCGCATTCATCTACGAGCTGTTCCCGGTCTTGCTGCAAATGAAGCAACGCCGCGGTGGCGACTTGTCGGGCGGCCAGCAACAACAATTGGCCATCGGTCGCGCACTGGCCAGTCGGCCACGCTTGCTGATCCTCGACGAGCCTACAGAAGGCATTCAGCCGTCGGTGATCAAGGAGATTGGCGCGGTGATCAAAAAGCTCGCATCACGGGGTGACATGGCGATCCTGCTGGTCGAGCAGTTCTACGACTTCGCCGCCGAGCTGGCCGATCAGTACCTGGTGATGTCCCGGGGCGAGATCGTCCAGCAAGGCCGCGGAGAAAATATGGAAGCCGAGGGTGTGCGCGGACTGGTTACGATCTAGTCTGTAGCGTCCTGACGATAATTAAAAATATATGACTGCTCTTGCGCAAAACGCACTGTTCACGCCCAGCTGGCACGCCGAGCTTGAGCTCGGCTACGCCCGCTTCGGCGACAGCACGCGCCCGGTCCTGCGTCGCCACAAGGGCCCGCTGCGGGTGCAAAAACACCTGTACGCCGAAGGCCCCGAGGTGTGCCAGCACATCATCGTCCACCCGCCCGGCGGCATTGCCGGTGGTGATCGGCTGGACATCACGGCCTGCGTCGGTGCCGACGCCTGGGCGCAGTTGACCAGCCCAGGTGCCGCCAAGTGGTATCGCGCTGCCGGGCCAGCCTATCAGCGGCTCGACTTGAACGTCGCCGCCGGTGCCACGCTGGAGTGGCTACCGCAGGAAACCATCGTGTTCAGCGCCGCCCAGGCTGAGCTCAGCACGTCGATTGAACTGCAAGGTGACGCCCGGCTGTTCTATTGGGACGTAGTGGCGCTGGGTCGCCCGGCCAGCGGTGAACGCTTCGAACGCGGGCACTTTCAGTCACAGCTGGAAATCCGCCGCGACGGCCAGTTGCTCTGGCACGAACGCCAGCGCATTGTCGGGAATGACGGCTTGCTTGATTCGCCAATAGGGCTGGATGGCCAGCCGGTGTTTGCGACGTTGCTGGTGACGGGGGAAATCGACAGCGATTTACTACAGACCTGCCGCTCGTTGCCCAACCCAGTACGCGGTGACCTGACTCAGTTACCGGGGCTGCTCGTCGCTCGTTGCCTGGCCAGTGAAGCATTACTGGCACGAGGCTGGCTGATTGATTTGTGGAAACTGCTCAGACCGGCCCTGCTCGGTCGCGAAGCAGTCCCCCCCAGAATCTGGAGCACCTGACATGACCGCGCACACGATCCCCGTAGCAGCTGGCGCAGCCTGCGTTCGGCTGCGCAGCAGTCGTAAAACCTGCCAATGCGTTGTGTCAGGTAGACCGCGTCAGACAGATCACGACTGCTTCGCAGCCGAACGCAGGCTGCGCCAGCTGCTACAGGGACCGAGTCACTATTTTTTTTAACTGCCCAATACGGATTTTTAACGATGGACCTGACCCCACGCGAAAAAGACAAGCTGCTGATCTTCACCGCCGGCCTGGTCGCCGAGCGGCGTTTGGCCCGTGGCGTGAAACTCAATTACCCGGAAGCGATGGCCTACATTTCCGCGGCGCTGCTCGAAGGCGCACGCGACGGCCAGACGGTCGCCGAACTGATGCACTACGGCACCACCCTGCTGAACCGCGAGCAAGTGATGGAAGGCATCCCGGAAATGATCCCGGAGATTCAGGTCGAGGCGACCTTTCCCGACGGCACCAAACTGGTCACCGTCCACCAACCCATCGTCTGAGACTGCGCCATGACTTATCACATTCGTGATGCCGTATCCGCCGACCTGCCGGCGATCCGCGACATCTACAACGACGCGGTCCTCAATACGACCGCGATCTGGAACGAACAGGCCGTGGACCTCGCCAACCGCCTGGCCTGGTTCAGCACCCGGCAATCCCAGGGCTACCCTGTTCTGGTGATTGTCGACGCCGACAACAGCGTGCTCGGTTATGCCTCGTTCGGCGACTGGCGGCCGTTCGACGGTTTCCGCCACACCGTCGAACATTCGGTGTACGTGCGCAGTGATCAGCGCGGCAACGGCCTCGGCCCACAGCTGATGGACGTACTGATCGAACGCGCCAGGGACTGCAATAAACACGTGATGGTCGCCGCCATCGAAAGCGCTAACGCCGCCTCGATTCGCCTGCACGAACGGGTCGGTTTCATCACCACCGGGCACATGCCGCAAGTGGGTACCAAGTTCGGCCGTTGGCTCGACCTGACCTTCATGCAGCTGATCCTCAATCCGGGCGCGGAGCCGCCCGTCGCCAACAAGGAGTGATATGTCATGAACACTGCCCAACTGCGACGCGTGAACACCGAAAGCTTTGCGCACTACCGTCAGGGCTTGATCGATTTGCTGTTTGACGCCGTGCAGCACGGCGCCTCGATCGGCTTCATGGCCGACCTTGATGATGCCCAGGCCCGCGCCTACATCAACAGTGTCCAGGCCGGGCTCGAGGACGGCAGTCTGTTGCTGTGGGTCGTGGTTCACGATGAAAAGGTCCTGGCGAGCGTGCAACTGGCCCTGTGCCAGAAAGCCAACGGCCGCAATCGCGCCGAAGTGCAAAAGCTGCAGGTGCGCCATGACACGCGGCGACGCGGCCTGGCGCAACAACTGATGAATGCTGTGGAGCTTGCCGCGCGCCAGCACAAACGTGGCCTGCTGTACCTCGACACCGAAGCGGGGTCGGCGGCCGAAGCGTTCTATCAGTCCCTGGGTTATACCCGCGTCGGTGAATTGCCCAACTACTGCCAAAGCCCGGACGGTCGCTACACCCCGACCGCCATCTACTACAAGACCCTGGGACAACCCGAATGATTCCTGGCGAATATCAGATCAAGCAAGGCGATATCGAGCTCAACGCCGGCCGTCGCACCCTGAGCCTGACCGTGGCCAACAGTGGCGACCGGCCGATTCAGGTCGGTTCGCACTACCACTTTTTCGAAACCAACGACGCCCTGACGTTCGACCGTGCCGCCAGCCGTGGCATGCGCCTGAACATCCCGGCCGGCACCGCCGTGCGCTTCGAACCGGGGCAGAGCCGCGAGGTCGAGCTGGTGGACCTGGCCGGGCATCGCCGGGTGTTCGGGTTTGCCGGCAGGATCATGGGCGACCTTTAAATCATGCGGCGTCTCCACCGACCCAATCGCGAGCAGGCTCGCTCCCACAGTTGATCGCATTCCCCTGTAGGAGCTGTCGAGCAGCGCGAGGCTGCGATAGCGAGCTACGCGAGCGGTCTCAAAATCAATTGAATCCCAAGGCAAGCACATGAAGATTTCCCGTCAAGCCTACGCCGACATGTTCGGCCCTACCGTCGGTGACAAGGTTCGCCTGGCCGATACCGAGCTGTGGATCGAAGTCGAAAAAGACTTCACCACCTACGGTGAAGAGGTGAAATTCGGCGGCGGCAAAGTGATCCGCGATGGCCAGGGCCAGAGCCAGTTACTGGCTGCGGAAGTGGTCGACACGCTGATCACCAACGCGTTGATCATCGACCATTGGGGCATCGTCAAAGCCGATGTCGGCCTCAAGGACGGGCGTATTGCGGCGATCGGCAAGGCCGGCAACCCGGACGTCCAGCCGAACGTCACCATCGCGGTCGGCGCCAGCACCGAAGTGATCGCCGGCGAAGGGATGATCCTCACGGCGGGCGGTGTCGACACGCACATCCACTTCATCTGCCCGCAGCAGATCGAAGAAGCATTGATGAGTGGCGTCACCACCATGATCGGCGGCGGCACGGGACCGGCGACGGGCACCAACGCCACGACCTGCACCTCCGGCCCATGGCACCTGGCGCGCATGCTGCAAGCGGCGGACGCGTTCCCGATGAACATCGGCCTCACCGGCAAGGGCAATGCCAGCCTGCCGGAGCCGCTGATCGAGCAGGTCAAGGCCGGCGCCATCGGCCTCAAGCTGCACGAAGACTGGGGCACCACGCCGGCGAGCATCGACAACTGCCTGAACGTCGCCGACCAGTTCGACGTACAGGTGGCGATCCACACCGACACCCTGAACGAATCGGGTTTCGTCGAAACCACCCTCGCCGCGTTCAAGGGGCGGACCATCCACACTTACCACACCGAAGGAGCCGGTGGCGGCCACGCGCCGGACATCATCAAGGCCTGCGGTTTCGCCAATGTGCTGCCGAGCTCGACCAACCCGACCCGGCCGTTCACCCGCAACACCATCGACGAACACCTCGACATGCTGATGGTCTGCCACCACCTGGACCCGAGCATCGCCGAGGACGTGGCCTTCGCCGAAAGCCGTATCCGCCGCGAAACGATTGCAGCCGAAGACATCCTTCACGACCTCGGCGCATTCTCGATGATCAGTTCCGACAGCCAGGCCATGGGCCGCGTCGGTGAAGTCATCACCCGCACCTGGCAAACCGCCGACAAGATGAAAAAGCAGCGTGGCGCACTGGCAGGTGATGGCGAGGGCAACGACAACTTCCGCGTCAAACGCTACATCGCCAAATACACCATCAACCCGGCAATCACTCACGGCATCAGCCATGAAGTGGGCTCGATCGAAGTCGGTAAATGGGCCGACCTGGTGCTCTGGCGCCCGGCGTTTTTCGGGGTCAAACCGACGCTGATCCTCAAGGGCGGCGCCATCGCGGCCAGCCTGATGGGCGATGCCAACGCCTCGATTCCAACGCCGCAACCGGTGCACTACCGCCCGATGTTCGCCAGCTATGGAGGCTCGCTGCACGCCACCAGCCTGACGTTCATCAGCCAGGCCGCGCAGGAGGCGGGCCTTCCCGAAGCGCTGGGGCTGAAAAAGAAAATCGCCGTGGTCAAAGGTTGTCGCGAGGTGCAGAAGACCGACCTGATCCACAACGACTACCTGCCGAACATCGATGTCGATCCGCAGACCTATCAGGTCAGGGCCGACGGTGTGCTGCTGTGGTGTGAGCCGGCGGATGTGCTGCCGATGGCGCAGCGCTACTTCTTGTTTTGAGGTTCGTCCACACCTAAAAAACCGGCACGAAGATCGTCAGTCTTCGTGCCGGGAGGACAGCCTGTGCGGTGATCAGTTTGTTGGTTCGACAGTGAAGGGGATTTCAACCCGTTGCAGTCTTGCCCGATCCATTGCCTGCTGAGTCAATGTCTTGAGCAACGCCTTCATCTCGGCGTCTATCAGACTCAGCTCGGCGGCATACTCCTCTTCAGTCATGATCCGCCCCGGAGCAAACTCGCTTTCCTGTTTGCCCAACTCTGCGGCGAGCACCCGGATGTCCTCCTTCAGCCGGGCTTTTTCCTCAAGTGACAGGGTGGGTTCAGTCGCCCTCCTCTCCAGCGCCGTGTAGAACTCTGTGGTCGCATCGATTCGTCGCCTGAAGGCTTTGAAAGCACTCCGATTGGAGCCCTGAACATAAGACTCCCAGAATGGCTGCTCGATGATCGAATCGCGCAGTAGATCCCCCTCCTCCAGACTGAGCACACGCCGATAGGCACTTTCGATCATCTGGGAAGTGACACCGGAGTGCGTTCGAAACTGCAGGTCGCGTGACTGCCAGGGTAGATCCAGTCGACCGGCCAGGTCCGTCATGTAGGCCAGATGGGTCTCGACCTCATCAATGGATCCCGAGTACAGGCCAGTTTCCGGATCGAAAACCCTGAATGTCTCATTGTTCTCCAGTCGTTCGGCAATGTGCTTATGGGCGATCCGGCTCAACTCATCGAGCCGCGATTTGCCTTTGGCCAGCAGCAGTTCAGCCTCTACCAGACTCGGGTTGGCAAGCTCATAGGCCTCATGAATCAGCACCTCAACGCCCATCGCATTGAACAGCTGCGCGCCGGCATCGACGCAATGGGTGGTCTCTTTCGCCAGGACAAAAAGGTTCTTGCGCAGTTCGCTGTCTTTGGACATGGCCTCCAGCATTCGCCAGAGCTTGCTCGTCATGTCCACCCTGAATGCCGGATCGTTCTGAAAGTGGGCGGACTCGGTGAGTTTCCTGATCTGGTTGAAAAACGGCACCGAGTCGAACTCGTCTTCGACGGCATTCCAGATGGGCTGTCGGGCAACCCATTCAGGTCGCGTCATGCCCGCTTCCCAGTCAAGACTGTCGCGCACGCCGCGAGGTGGATAGGGACGATCAGGGTCCATGCCGACGGACCGGATGTAATGCCTGAGTGTCTGGAGATTGAATTCCGGCAACCACTGGCGCTCTCGGCTCAAGAGCGTGCGAGCCATCAGTTCTGCCTGGACGGAGCCTGGCGCAACCGCAGGAATGTAGGTGATTTCGTTGTGCCGCATATCCAGGTAAAAATGCCGGAACCGCGGCTGGGAAAACAGGCCGTCGGGCCAGGTGCGAATGCCGGTATCAGCCAGGTATAACGAATGCAGATTGCGCATATGGCCGATATCAGGAACTCGCCCCAAAGGGTTCCCCTGCAAGTCCAGGGTCTGAAGCCGGGTAAGGTTTCTGAGGTCGGCCACCGATTGTCCATCCAGCACGATTCGATTCCCGCGCAGGGTCAACTCCATCAGCCCTCGCATACGACCGATGACGTGAGGAAGCCGTGTCAGTGGGTTGTTATCGAGGTTCAACGACCGAAGCCGCGGGAAGTGGTCGAGAAAAGAAACCTGTGCATCGATCAACTCGGTTCGGTTCAGGTTGAGTCGGGTGACATGGTTGAAGTTGCCTTCCAGGGGCGGCATTGTCCCCAGGTGCCGCCCCAGCGGAACCTGTTCAAGGTCGAGTACCACGCCATGCAGATTCCCGTATGGATCCACATCCCGCCGGCCGATTCGCTGCCAGGCTTCCCTGATCGCTTTGTACAAAGCGTTTCTGGATTGCCATTCGGCGATGCCGGCAGCGCTGAATCCGAAGGCCTCGGTAGGCGACTTCAACCAGCGTTGAAAATTGGCGTTCAGCCGGTTGAATTCTGCTTCAAGCGCGCTTGCCCGCTCTTCCACGCTACTTTCACTGCCGCCGCCCTCCAGATAGACCTGGGCTTCGGCCTCTGACCAGCCGGGGCGAACGATCCTGACCCGTTCTTGTGGCGTCAGCCTTCCGGTTACCTGGCGGACACCTTGAGTGATGCCTTGCATGCCACCACGCAGTTTCATCGTGGCCGGGTCATAGGCCGGTTTGCGGATCGGGTTGTCCGCCAGAAGGACGTTGAGGGTGTCGCGTGGCAACGGCGCTGTTTGAATCGCCCGTCTCAACTGCGCACCTTGATTGATCTCATACCCCAGCGCGTTTCGTTCAGCATCAGGCAAGGCATGCAACACGGAAGCGTAAAGGTCGTCGGCCCCATGCAGATGATTATCTTCGGCATCGCGTGCCTGGTATTGGCCATCCTCGTTGACCAGGACTTTGCGTATGGCGGCATTTACCGGGCCGACGCTGTCGCGCAACGGCCCGTCGAATGAGTATTCACGGATTTCGATCCGAACGTTCTCGGGCCAATTCGGCAACGTCTGCAATGAATGCAGCGCCAGCCGTTCAGTATCCACAGTGCCTGCAAAATCGAGGAACAGCCCTTCATAGGCACGTGCTGTTCGCAACGCTTGCAAGGTCATGCGCACGCGCTCCCTGAGTTGCAAGGGTATGCGCGATGGCTCCGTCATTTTGCGCAGCTCTTCGGCGTCGAGACTGGCCAGCAACTCCCGGGCTACCGAAGTGGGGAGTTCGTTAAAGGCGTCCTGAAGCACCAGCACTTGAGGATTGCTCGCCTGTTGCTGCCGCCGGATAAGCGTATCGAACAGACCTGCGCGTTGCTTGCCAGCCTGCACGGCAAGCCTGCCTTTCAACGCGTCGATACGGATGCGCTCGTCAGTGGATATACCCTGCCCGAGCAGCGCGTGGATGTCGCTCTCATCAACGAACTTCACGGCGAGCTCCGGAAGCTTCCCGGCGCGGACCTCGGCGTGGGTTATCTTCAGCGTGTTGGCCGGCGACGCATCGGCATTGCCATACTTGATCGAAGGCCCCCGATGCTCGGCCCCTTCAAAAACCTCGATGCCTTTCTGCTCGGGCCATCTCGGCAGCTCTGCCAGTAAACGAGGCACCTGCTCAACGAACGCTGGCGGGACTTCACTGGCCAGAATCTGCTCGGGCAGCTTGCGCACATCAGCCCACGCATTGAAGCGTTCGATCGTGTCGCTCAGCAGCGCCGGTGGCGGTTCGCTCACGACATGCAGTCTGCGCAACACGTCTTCCTCCACACCACTGGCAATACGAATTTGCTCCAGTGTGGCATCAGAGAAATCTTCGACCGCCGGCCCCATGCGGCGCATGAGTGTGGTTTTGTCCCACTCAACGGGGCGGTCCAGCTCGGTTTTCCAGGCCCCTGCACCGTTGTGCGCAAGTTTTGGCTGATAAGCCCCCGGCCTGTTCGGGTGCCGCAGGTGTGGCTGGCCAGTGTGTGGATCCTCACTGACGACGAAATACCTGTTCTCGTGCTTCAGGATGTCTTTTTCGTTGTGCCGATACAGGCCCTGCTCGCTCGGCTTTGCCCCTTGTGGCAACGTCATGTCGTATTCGTAGGGCTTCAGGTCCGCATTCCAGAGGCGGGTCTTGCCGCCAGGGAGCTCAACCTGTTTCAGCTGGTTGATAAAAGACGATGGTTTGACGGGCGCGGGCGTACCGCCCGGCAACACATGCCCGGCAGCCATGATTGCCAACTGGGCGAAATTGATCATGACGCCGGTGAGATGGGCAGCGGCTTCTTCCTTGTCCCCTTTGCTCCACTCTTCGATCCCTTCCATGGTTTCGAACAGCATCTGCCCGACCATGGCAGCCAGAACCGCCTCCCCAAGGCCCGGGACCAACATGGCACCAACGTTGAACACGTTCCAGCCGATATTCAGGTAGCTGGTCAGCCGATTCCAGCGGGTGGCACTGTCTTCATCGTCGGTCGGCACGGCGATCTGTCGCGCATCGGCAATCGCTTTGTCCACCCGCCACCGACTAAGCTGCGGCCAGAGATCGCCTGAAATGATGTTGGTAATGGGCTCCGCGTCGGGGTTCTCGACCGCGCTCTCTCGCCACCACGGCCCCATGTCCAACGGCTCGCGCTGCGTCCAGGTAAAGGTGGTGAACCGCTCCCGGACTCGGCTGAAGAATCTGCCCTGGTCTTTGTGCGCCACGAACCGACTGAAAAACTGTTGATAGTCCGAGGTGCGCAGTTGGCTCGTCAGCGCCTTCATGAAGTCGGTGAAGGAGGCATATTCCTTGAGCGGATGATCGGGGTCGTCGGGAATATAAGCGATCAGCCTTCCCTCCAGACGACTTTGTTCATGGATATCGTCGCGGCGAAACATTTCCTCGACCATCGCGCTGGGACCGTTGGCAAAAAACGCCTTCAGCACCTTGAATTGCTCAAACTCCTGCCCCGGTAGAAGCATCAGCCGACGCGACCACTCCATCATCGTTCGCCGATGTTCCGGAACCAGGCTGTCAAAAGTGGTTTTGATTGTCGACGGATCAGCCACTGCACTGAACAGCACAATACCGGTCAGCTTGAACCCCATGAGTGACAGTCGATGACAGTGCAAGGGGCGATTACCCAGCCGTATGTCCGTCTTGTCATCGCGCACCTGTTGCAACTTTCCATAGACATCGGAAGTGATGTCCTTCTTCAAATAGGCAATGAGCGCCGACTCGTTGAAAGCTGCTTTTTCACTGGCAATGGACTGTAACTCAAGTATCGCCCTGGCCTCGGCATCTACAGGCCTCAGCAAGGCCGTGATGTGTCGTTGATACTGCGCTCCGATGTCCAGTGTCCGACACAGGGCTGCAAACTTCTCGACGGTCAGTTCATGGCGCAGGGGAGCGCCTTCGGCGTCCGTCGTAAAGACGCCAGAACCCTCGCGAAATGCCCCCGCCAGGGTTTCAGGTTCTTCGAAGTTATGCAGCGCGGCTTCCAGCAGTGTGGAGTGTCTGAGTCGACTGGCATTCGTATCGATGGTACCCAACCCCAGTTTGGCGGGAACATAAAGTCGCAGTGACGTCGCCCTGACATCCAGTTCCAGATTCAACTGTTGCTTCAACGCCTGAACGAGCAACGGTTCAGCGAACCCTTTAATATCCTTTTGCAAATCTCCCAGTGTTTTGTCCAGCGTGTCCCGCAAACGCCAGTGTTCATTAATGAGCTCTTTCAGGTATTGGCGGTCGATACCACGTGCATTGCTGTACCACTCGGGAAAGGCTGGTTTCAGATCAGTGATCGATGCAAGCCTCGAAACCGGTGCATTTTTCAGCAGCGCTGGAATGTTTCCCACTAAATAATCGAGGTACTTGTTTTCGTTGTCACCCACCGCCACCGGGGAAACTTCCGAGCGCGGCATTTCTGATAATTCATTCATTTTCGCAACTGTCCCTGTGCGCGTATAAGAACCACCAGCTTATTCAATACACCCGATAACAAAAGATTAAATAACTGCTGTAAAACCAGAATAAACGCCCAACAACATTCAACTTCAGAACCTGAAAAACAATTAAATACCACCCTGACAACCACCGTGGCTGATCCTGCTCGTCAACGGTAGTTTTGACCCGATCTTAAAGGCGCTAGAATGCGAGACAGTCCGGCGCTTACTGCGTGGAGCCTTCGACCATGCGTCTATCCGAATTCATCGTGACTCACGTCGACCGCATCGTCGACGAATGGGAGCAGTTCGCCCGAACCATAGCCCCCGACCCTGACTCCATGGACCGGACGCTCCTGCGCGACCACGCCACATCGATCCTGTTGGCCGCTTCCCGCGACATGAAGACCGCCCAGACCGCCCGCGAACAAGCGGCCAAGGCCAGGGGCGAAGGCCCGGAAAAAACCCCGGGCCTGGACAAGGCAGCCGCCAGCCATGGCGAGCTTCGGCATAACGTGGGGTTTGATCTGGTGCAGATGACCTCTGAGTTCCGGCACTTGCGGGCCAGCGTGATTCGCCTGTGGGTCAACAGCCTGGAGTCGCCGGACGTGGCGTACTTGCAGGACATGATCCGTTTCAACGAAGCCATCGACGAAGCCCTGGCCGAGTCCACTGCGGCCTACGCCGAGCAGGTCAATCGTTCACGGGACATCTTCCTGGCCATTCTGGGCCATGATCTGCGCACCCCCTTGCAGGCGGTGAACATGTCCACTGAGATGCTGCTACGCAAGGCCAAACTGGACACCGACGCCCAGACCTATGTGACAAGCATCAAGACCAGTGCCCGGCACATGGCTGCGATGGTCAGCGACTTGCTGGAGCTGGTACGCAGCCGACTGGGCAGCAGCCTGCCGATCGAACCGGCACCGATGGACCTGTCCGCCGCCGCAAAAGCTGCGCTGGACGAAGCCGGCGCCGGGCAGCCCGGCTGTAACTCGCAACTGATCGTCGAAGGCGACACCCATGGCATCTGGGACCGCACGCGCCTCGGCCAACTGCTGCAAAACCTCATCGGTAATGCCTTGCAACACGGTGCCGATCACCGTCCGGTAACCCTGAGCATCATCGGAGAAAAAGATCAGGTGACGCTGGCCATGCACAACCATGGCGAGCCGATTCCCGCCGAGGCACTGCCGACGATTTTCGACCCACTGGTACGCAGCGCCGGCGAAGAACTCGCCGGCCCTTCCACCAGCCTTGGGCTCGGCTTGTTCATCGTCAAACAAGTGGTGGACGCCCACCAGGGCACGATCGAAGTCAGTTCCAGCGAGGCCCAGGGCACGACGTTCAGCGTGGTGTTGCCGAGAGTGTCGCGGGTGGTTTAGCAGCAGTCAGCGGCTCCATAGCACCGCATGTGGCGAGGGGGCTACTCGATCACCAACCGCCCCAACCGTTGCCTGAGCATGCGGTTTTCGGCACGCAGTTGCTGCACTTCGTCGAGCAGGTCGAGCGCCAGGGCGACGCCTTCCCATTCCAGTTCCAGGTCGCGGCGTAACTTGGCGGCGCGTTTGGCGACCGCCAGTTCGTAGTCGTTGAAACGCCAATCCTTGGGCTGCGAGCCCTGAGGTTCGAGGATGCCGTGCTCGACGATTTCGATCACGTAGACGTCCGACAAATCGGTCGCCTCACAGAATTCTGCCATGTCCAGTTGAACGATCAGGGGGTTGCTCATGATTGGCTACTCCTTCTCTTGACTCAAAAATGCTCCCGCGGATTAAAAGCGGCTTTCTTCGCCAGCTCTTGCCACAGCGCCTTGACGTCATCGTCGGTGTGTTTGGGCATTACCGCCTTGAGTTGCACGAACAGGTAACCGCGATGACCAGCCTTGTTCAGCAAGCCGTGGCCTTTGGCGCGCATGCGCTGGCCGTTCTGGCTACCGGCTGGAACTTTCAGGTTGATCTTGCCGGTCAGGGTCGGCACCGCGACCTCTGCACCCAGCGCCAGCTCCCACGGGGCCAGCGGCAAGGTGATGATCAGGTTTTCACCTTCGACGTCGTATTTCGGGTGCGGCGCAAAACGAATGGTCAGGTACAGGTCGCCATTGGCGCCGCCACCGACACCCGGTGCGCCCTGGCCCTTGAGCCGAATGCGCTCACCGTCGGTGACACCCGCCGGAATCTTCACGTTCAGGCTTTTGCTGGTATTGCTGACGTGCTGGCCGGCCGCGTTGTACTGCGGCACCTGGAAGCTGACCTTCTTCGATTCGGTCGACAGGGTTTCTTCCAGAAAAACCGGTAATTCCATTTCCACGTCTTGCCCTCGACGACCGGCACTGCGACCAGACTGTCCACCCCCGAAACCCGGGCCACGGTTACCAAAAATCGAACTGAAAAAGTCCGAGAAGTCGCCACTGTCCTGACCACCGCCAAAGCCACCCGCACCACCTCGCCGCTGCCAACCCGGCGGGCCCTGGAACGGCTGGCCGTGCTGGCCGTATTTGCGCAAGTCGTCGTATTCGGCGCGCTTGTCGGCACTTTTCAGCGCTTCATAGGCTTCCGAGGCATCCTTGAACTTGGCCTCGGCGTCCTTTTCCTTGCTGACGTCGGGGTGGTATTTGCGCGCCAGCTTGCGATAGGCGGCCTTGATCGCCTTATCGTCAGCGGTCGGCTCCACACCGAGAATCTTGTAATAGTCTTTGAAGTCCATCGAGGGAATCACCATCCGTTATCGATATCACGCAGCCAGACACAGCATGCACTGATTGGCTGTCGCAGGCTTGACCAATCTCAAGTATACGATCGGGCAGCACATCTGAAGTTTATCGGCAGCCGGGGTGGATCACTTGATCGCAGAGTGGCTGCCAGGCTCATGCCTGTAAGTTTGGGGGCAAGGATAGTCTTTCAAGTGAGCGATGACCTTGAATTTAGCGGATAGTCGGCCTTCGATTCTGCGCCGCTCTGACATACACTGCGCGGCCGTTTTTTAACCGGAACCTGAAAGACATGAAAAACGCATCTCCGGCCCGTGCCTGCGGTATCGACTTCGGCACGTCCAATTCCACTGTCGGCTGGCTGCGCCCTGGCATGGAAACGCTGATCGCGCTGGAGGACGACAAGATCACCCTGCCGTCGGTGGTCTTCTTCAACATGGAAGAACGCCGCCCGGTGTACGGCCGGCTGGCGCTGCACGAGTACCTGGAAGGCTACGAAGGACGCTTGATGCGCTCGCTCAAAAGCCTGCTGGGTTCCAAGCTGATCAAACACGACACCAGCGTCCTGGGCACGGCAATGCCGTTCAAGGACCTGCTCGGGCTGTTCATCGGCCAGCTGAAGAAGCGTGCCGAGACCGCCGCCGGTCGAGAATTCGAAGAAGTGGTGCTGGGGCGTCCGGTATTTTTCGTCGATGACGATGAAATGGCCGACCAGGAAGCCGAAAACACCCTGGTGGACGTAGCCCGCGCCATCGGTTTCAAGGACGTCTCGTTCCAGTACGAACCGATTGCCGCAGCGTTCGACTATGAGTCGACCATCGAAAAGGAAGAGCTGGTGCTGATCGTCGACATCGGCGGGGGTACCTCGGACTTCTCCCTGGTGCGCCTGTCCCCCGAACGACGCGGCCACGACAACCGTCACGACGATATCCTCGCCACCGGCGGCGTGCACATCGGCGGGACCGATTTCGACAAGCAACTGAGTCTGCAGGGCCTGATGCCGCTGTTCGGCTACGGCAGCCGGATGAAGAGCGGTGCCTACATGCCCACCAGCCACCACATGAACCTGGCGACCTGGCACACCATCAACTCGGTGTACTCGCAGAAGTCGACCCTGGCTTTGGGCAGCATGCGTTACGACATCGAAGACACCGGTGGTATCGATCGCCTGTTCAAGCTGATCGACCAGCGCGCCGGGCACTGGCTGGCAATGGAAGTGGAAGAAACCAAGATCCAGCTGACCCACGCCGACAATCGCCACGTACTGCTGGACCGGATCGAGCCGGGTTTGAGCGTCGAACTGAGCCGGGCGCTGTTCGAGTCGGCCATCGACAACCTGCTGGAGCGGGTGCGCAACAGCGTGACTCAATTGCTCAACGACGCCAATGTGCGCGTCGATCAGGTGGATACGGTGTTCTTCACCGGTGGTTCGAGCGGGATTCCGGCGCTGCGTAACAGCGTGTCGGCGATGCTGCCGAACGCGCAGCATGTTGAAGGGAATATCTTCGGCAGCATCGGCAGCGGATTGGCGATCGAGGCGATGAAGCGTTACGGTACCTTGGCCTGACCTGACTTTCGCGGCGCGTCCATCGCGAGCAGGCTCGCTCCCACACCGGATCTCCGGTGAACACACTCTGTGTGAACACAGGTGAGCAAATGTGGGAGCGAGCCTGCTCGCGATGATGTCAGTCCAGGCACTACAGATGCCAGATCAAACCATCCCGATCAGCTTCAACTCGCTCTTCAAGTACGCGTAATAAATCGGTCCCGCCACCACCCCCGGCAGGCCGAATGCGGCTTCGAACACCAGCATTGCCAGCAGCAACTCCCAGGACTTGGCACTGATCTGCCCACCGACGATCCGCGCGTTGAGGAAGTATTCCAGCTTGTGGATAAAGATCAGGTAGCCCAGCGCCGCCACCGCGACCCAGATCGACAGCGACAAACCGACGATGGTGATCAGCGTGTTGGACATCAGGTTGCCGATCACCGGCAACAAGCCCAGCAGGAAGGTCAGCACGATCAGGGTTTTGGTCAACGGCAGCTTGATCCCGAACAGCGGCAGGATCACCGCCAGGAAGATCCCGGTAAAAAAAGTGTTGAGCAGGGAAATCTTGATCTGCGCAAAGACGATATTGCGAAACGCTTGAACCAACAGGTGCAAACGGTCGAACAGTGCCGCCGCCAGGGGTTTGCGTTGGGTCAGGTCAGGGATGCGCTGCAAGGCGATGATCGCCCCCAGCACCATGCCGATCAGCAACGTGACAAACATGTGTGCGGCATCTTTGCCGACCAGTTGCAGATCGCTCAGGTGCTTGCTCAACCATTCGCCGATGGCCACGCGAAACTCGGCGGCGCTGGCCGGCAGATAGGCATCGATGAACGGCGGTAACTGACCGCGTGCCTTGTCGACCACCAGCATGAATTTGTCCAGGGAAGCCCCGGGGTTTTCCGCCTCATGCAGCAGAAAACTGATAGCACCGGCAAAAATCAGTGCCAGTACGCTGACCACCAGCGTGCCGAGCAAGGCCACGGCCAGCCAGCGTGCGCGCCGCCCTTCGATCAGTCGTTGCAGTTGCGGGGTGAGCATGTTGACCAGTTCGAACACCAGTAACCCGGCCAGCAGACTGGGCAACAGTCGCAGCGGTATCACCAGCAGTAGCCCACCAAAAATGATCACCCAACTGACCGACAGCAACATGTGACGCTGAGAAAACGTTGGCATACAGCCTCAAAACAAACGGCGTTAAAGGATTGGCAGTCTGCCAGCCTTCCGATGCCAGCACTAGGGATTCGGGCACAGTGCGGGTATTTCCGCGTTCTTGCCGCCTCATCGCGAGCAGGCTCGCTCCCACACTGGATTGTTCGTGGCACAGGTTTTGTGCCCCCCCGAGATCAAATGTGGGAGCGAGCCTGCTCGCGATGGCATCACCGCGTTCAGCAGTCATACCGAGTTGCCTGAATCGCGAGCAAGCTCGCCCCCACACTCGACCGTGTGTTACTCAATCAGATTATTTTTTCTTCAGGCAATCGCTCATGAAGGTTTTGCGCGCATCACCTTTTAGCGCCTGCGCGGTAGCGGTGGCGTTGCAGGTTTTCATCTTCTCTTGTTGAGGGGTCATCGGCTTGGCCGCTTCTGCTGCTGGCGCGGCTTTGAGGCAGGTACTCATAAAGGCTTTGCGCTCATCACCCTTGAGGGCTTTCGCGGTGGCGTCGGCGTTGCAGGTGGCCATTTTGTTCTGCTGGGCCGTGGCGGCGAAGCCCTGGGAACAGAGCAGCAGACCGATCATCAACAAAGGGATACGCAGCATCTTCATGGAGTTTTCTCCTTGTTACCGCGCCGATGGGCACGGCCTCGAACGGAGTGTAGACAAATGCCGTTACACCTTCATCTTTCAACTATGACGACCTGCAAAAAAGCCGGGAGCGAGTTATCAGTGACTCGGCCCCGGCTCGAACAACGCTTCAAGAATGGCCGTTAACGGGACGAGATCGCTTTGTGGTAGCCCTCAAACGTCTCGAGGCGATTCTCGATAACCGAGGCGCTGTGTCGCTCGAAAGAAACCGCTTGCTCATCAGGCGCTACATAGGTAGCGCCTAGCTCTTTCAATGAAGTCCATTGGGCATAACCGCCTTTCTGATGCAGCTTGGGAATTTTTATCGCCCTGAGCGTTGAATCATCCGAGCCTCGAGGCGGAATAACGGCAGGGCCAGAAGGTGCATCGTCGATAAACGCATATTCAGCGACGGCAGGGCCAGGCTTCAGGGTCAGCACCGGTTCAGGATCAAACGTGAAATAGCCTTCGCTGACCAGATGGGCACCGGGAAACTCTGGCCAGGAATCGGCAGCGACCAATTGCTCCGGGTGGCTCAAGTCACCAATGACCACATACTGATGGTCAAAGTTGCTGGCTTTGACAATGTGTATTTCAGACGTCCTGGGCTGGTTCGCGAGGATCGAGAACGTCACCTTCGAATTCTCCGAACAGTTCCCGCCCTTGATGTTGATAGCGGCCTGTGCAGCTTCGGCAATGGTTAGCTCGGCCGTAGGCAAGCCGGTAGCCAAGTCGATTTTTCGGAGGTTTTTCAGTGCGGCAATAGCCGATCCGCCCTTTTCCCAGATGCTCGGTAGTTGGTTGCCGGACAAGGGGAGAAGCTCCTTGGCGCGGGTGATCGCACGCTGCGCCATATTCAGATCGGCCATAGTCTGCGACGAGACTTCAATGACCTTATCGGCTGCGGTCATATGCTCACCCAGCATCTCCACGTAGCTATACAAATCAGCCAGCATGCCCGACGGGACGTTGCCTGCTTTCGTTGCCAGGGCCAGCGACTCATATTGATCCGTACGTTCTGTTCTCCTCAGGTAACGAGCGGTCATTCCCAGCTCCCGCTGCGAATCCGACAAGGGCGTTGGTTCACCGTCCATGAACATGTTGCCCAGCAGTTCGGTGAATTGCTCAGGGGACAGCAGCTTTTTCAACTCAGGCAACAGTTCGACACTCTGCCTCATTGTTGCAGTCACCAAAGGACTGTCGGCAGCGTCGTGAAACGCCCACTGGAGATAATTCAGGTCCAGTACCGACAGGTTGTCGTGTATTAACTCGAGCCCACTCAAATAGTCGTTTTTTACCGACGGCTGGGGCTCAGAGGAATATGCCCGCAAAACGAGATCCTCAAAAACCTCCTGGATATTCGGCGGCTGTGACCCCACCGCCTCCTCTGCGGGAGCACCACCACGCAGACGAAGCAAGCTGGGATTTAAAGCCGGTGGTATCGGGACCGGGGACTGCGAAAGTATCGTGGACAACCTGTCAGGCCTTACCGCGTGGTCACGTACGGCCTGCTTCAGTGTCTGAACGTCACTCCTGCGAATATTCAAACCGCTCAGTTCGGCATCCGGGAGTGCCTGCAAGATCGAGGAGTAGAGGTCAGTCTCTGCGTGCAAGGCATTACCTTGATCATCGTAAGTCTGGAAGCTGCCATCTGCGCGCGAGACAATCGTGCGTTTAAGCTTGGCGTGTTCTGTACCGATACTGTCCAGCACCCTGCCTTCGTACTCGAACAGCCTGACTTGAATGAACACCTCGGCGGGCCAGCCCGGCAGGTTCTCAAGCGAATGCAGCACCAGCGTATCGGTATCGACGCTTTCGACCGACGCCAGATAAAGCCCCTCATAAGCACGAGCAACCCTCACCTCTTCACGCGCATAGAGCGCCAACCCCTTGAGTCGCGATGGCAAGCGCCCTTGGGCGACTATTTGCAGTTCCTCGGGTGTGGCGACCGCCAGCAACTCTTGCGCTACAGCGCCAGGCAGCCCCGGCATTTCGGACTGAACGGCTTGTACCTGAGCACTCCAGCGCAACTCGTGTTCTTTGTAGCGAGCATCGAACATGAAGCTTCGCTTGGCACGGGCACGGCGAGCGAGTTCCGCCCGCAGGATTTTTGCATGAGCCCCGGTAGTCGTGACCGACGTACCGAAAACGTCTTCCATCAGTGTTTTTGTTTCACCTTCATCAAGGTGCGAAAGCAAGGTTGCAATCAGGTCGCCATCGTTCAGGCGGTCCTCGTTTATCCGCACAGGTGCAGACTCCTTGGAACCTGTCTCCCAAATGACGCTTCCATCGCGCGCAACAAGTTGCAGTTGCCTTTCTCTGGGCCACACGCCATCCAGCAGTTGCAGCTGTGTGCGTACATCGGCTTTCAAGTAATGCTGTGGTTGTTCGCTGCTGATCCGATCGATGAACGTCTGAATATCCCGATCAATCCTGAATCGTGTAGCGGTATCGCTCAGTAACGGCAATGGAGGCTCATTGTCGATATACATCCGGCGCATCGCGTCGACATGGGTGCGACTGACCGTGCGGATGTCGTCGAACGAATCGGTCAAACCGTCAAGCGGTTGCCCCATCCGCGCCATCAGCGTCTGCTCATCCCACGACTGAGGCTGCTCACCTTCGATCACGAATGCCCCCGCCCCGTTGCTCTCGACCACAGGTTGATAGGCATCTGGCCGGGTTGGATGCTGCACCCGGTGCTTGCCGGTTTGCGGGTCGCTTTTGAGTTCGAAGTGATATGTATCGAGGCGCAGGATCGGCTTGCCGTCGTGCTGATGCAGCCATAGAGCGTCGGGCTTTGAGTCTGCGGCCAGAACCAGGTTCTTTTGCTGGTAAGGCTCAAGATTCTGCCCCCACAGGCGTTGTTTGCCAGTGGGCAGGGTGACCGGTTTTGCCCCTTCGATAAAGGGTGACAGCCTGGAGAACGCCAGATCGCCAATCTTGATGTCGCCGGCAAACGCTGCCAGTTGAACCACGCTCTCGGTGAAACCGATCAGTTGTTCAGCAGCCTCCAGATACAATCCTTCAGACAGATCGAGTACGCCTTCAACAACTTCACTGACCAACTGATAAGCCGTATAGGCCAGCATCAATTCACCCAGAAAAGGCACGAAAGGGGTCACCACCAATAACGCGACATTGAAGATATCCGAGAGCATTTTTTGCAGATTTTCAACCCACGCCCAACGTTCCGTACGATCGGCATCGGCAGTGGAAATGACCAACGTCCGGGCGTCGTTGAGGATTTTGTTTTGCTGTTGCTGATAGAGATAAACCCACAAGTCACCGTTGAAACGGGTCTCGGTGTCGTTCTCGAACCGCACGACGCCAAAGTGCAGACGTGGGTTTTCCACAGGAGTTTCTCGCCATACGGGCAGGTCCACTCCCCATTCTTTATCGTGCTGGGTGACCCGCACCAGTTGACCATTGAGCGCGGCAAAAAAATGCCCACGCTGCTGATGGTCGACAAAGCGACTGAAGAACTGCTGATAACTGAGTCCGGACGAGGTCTGTGCAGGTGACGACGCCTGGCCGGTGTCACGTAATTGGCGAGTCAGTTCGCGGCTGAACTCGATGAGCGAGGCGTACTCTTTCAATGGATGCTCGGGATCGTGCGGCACATAGGCAATGATTCGCCTGTTTGCGCCATAGGGCGCATCGAGATCCGCGGCGATGAGCACGATGCCTTTGAGGAGCGTGTCGAGCATCGTCAGGTGATAGTAACGAACGGGAATACCGTCCAGGGTCAGGCCTTTAAGCCCCTTGATCACGCCCTGCACAACGAGATACGCCTGCGCCCCGATGTCTTTTTTCAAGAGCGCGGTTTGCAGGGCGACTTTCAGCGCGGCCTGCTGGCTTTTTATGATTTTGTGCTGTAAGACCCCGCGGGCCAGACCATCGGTGGGGCGCAAGTAACTTTCCAGGTAGTGTTTGTACCTGGCGCCAATATCCAACTCGCGACACAGTGCCGTGAATTGCTCAATGGACATAGTGTTTCGTATCTTCTTTATATCAAAACGTCCCTGCGCATCAGGCCGGGAGATAAACTCCGACCCCGACAAAAACACCTCGGAACTTGAAAAGTTGTGCAGCGCCGCATCCAGCAAGGAAACAGTACGACTGGTCGCACCGCCATCAAAGTTATGGGTCCATGGAGACAACTTTACTTCGGAGTACAACTTCAGGAACGTGTCCTTGACGTCATCTTCAACCCCGTATTTTTCCTTTAACGCCTGACGCAGCAATGGCTCGGAAAATGTATAGACGTCTTGCAAATCCATCAGCATTTTGTCGACATCATTCTGTGACGACCAACTTGCTTCCACGGCGTTGAGCATGCTGAGGTGTTCAGCTTTGGAAGCATTCCTGATCCACTCAGGAATACCTGCACCGCTCACTTTCAGGGCCCGAAGCCTGTGCGGCGTCGCCAGGGTCAGCCAGGCAGGAAGTGCACGCTCTATAAATTCGTGGTGAATACTTGCCTGAGTAACGTTGGCAGGCGACGTACTGTTTGTTGATGACGAAACCATCTGACACTACCTGAATTAATTATTTGAATGAACAGCCCCTTAAGAAATAGTGGCGCCGCATCGCTAAAAGCGTACAACGCTCGGTGCCCCATTAATGGAGTGCACGTCTGATTAGATCGTAAGATATTTCTTGCTGAAGTTTCATGAGTCGATATAACCAACAGCCGACTCAACGTGTCATCAAACCGTTCAAAAAATGTTGTACCGACGGTAGTGCTCGGGCGTACAACCGGCCTGGCGCTGAAACATCGCGATAAACGCCGACGACGTGCTGTAGCCCATATCGAAGGCGATCTCCTGAATGCTGCGCGAGCTGTCCAGCGCTTCGATCGAAGCGAGGAAACGCAGGCGTTGGCGCCACTCACCGAAGCTCATGCCCAGCTCCCGAACACACTGCCGGGCCAGGGTACGTTCGCTGACGTGGATCTGCTCGGCCCACTGCGCCAACGGCCGATTATCGCCCGGCGATGCCTGCAAGGCTTCGAGCACACTGAGCAATCCGGCGCTGCTGGCGTAAGGCAAATAACAATTATGCACCGGCGCTTGTTGAAGCTGATCGACCAACACCTCGGCCAGGCGCTTGTCTGCCGGGCGCTCGGGGATCTTGACGTCGCGGACGGCGAAGTCCTTGAGGATCGCCTTGAGAATGTCACTGATCGCCAGCGTGCAGGCCTGTTGCGGCAGGTCGCGACACAGGGGTGGCGCGAGGCAAACAGCGCGGTAATTGATCGGCTGGTTGCTGTAGAAACTGTGCTCGGTCTGCGGCGGCACCCACACCGCGTATTGCGGCGGCGACATGAAGCGGCTGCCGCCGATTTCCATGTGCAATACGCCGTGGGCCGAATACTCCAGCGTGCCCCACGGATGACGATGGGCCGAGGCAAAGCGGTGAGCATCAAAGTCGGCATAGCGGAAGTACACGGGGGCCGGCAGTTCGCTGAAATCCAGCAGATCGATGTGTTTACTGTTCATGCTGTCCGTCATCAGGGGCAGGTTGTCTGGATCGCAGTATAGGCGCGCATCCAGACAAGCGATAATCACCCCTCATCAACGTTCTGGTTTTCCCCCATGCAATACGCTTATCCCCTGCTGGCCATTTTCATCTGGGCCGGCAATACCGTGATCAACAAACTGGCGGTCGGCGCGATCTTTCCCGCCGAGATCGGTTTTTATCGCTGGCTGCTCGCCGGGTTGCTGTTCACGCCGTTCATGCTCAGACCGGTGATGCGTCATTGGGCGGTCATTCGCCCGAACCTGGGCAAGGTCTTCGTCCTCGGCGTGCTTGGCATGGCGGTCTATCAAAGCCTGGCCTACTTCGCCGCAACGCTGACCTCGGCCACCAACATGGGCATCATCCTGTCGCTGATGCCGTTGATGTCGCTGGCCATGGCCATTATCAGCCTCGGCCAACGGCTGACCGCAGGCGCGCTGGCCGGTGCGGTGCTGTCGTTTGCCGGCGTGCTGGTGGTGGTGTCGTCCGGCAGCCTGGGCGCGCTGCTGGAACACGGGGTCAACCTGGGCGATGCGATGATGCTGATCGCGACCCTGGCCTATGCGGTCTACAGCACCTTGCTGAAAAAATGGCAGCTGCGTTTGCCGCCGCTGGTGTTGTTGTATTTGCAGGTGCTGGTGGCGGTGGTGGTGCTGTTTCCGCTGTTCCTGGCCTCGCCCAAAGTCGGCCCGACCTTGCAGAACATTCCACTGGTGCTTTATGCCTGCCTGCTGGCCTCGATGCTCGCGCCACTGGCGTGGATGCAAGCGGTGGTGCGTCTGGGGCCAAGCCGAACCACGCTGTTCTTCAACCTGCTGCCACTGATTACCGCATTGATTGCCGCGGTGGTGCTGCATGAGCAACTGGCGCTGTATCACCTGGTGGGTGGAGTGCTGACGTTGGGCGGGGTGATTCTTTCGGAGCGTTGGACCACGGTGTTAGGTCGCACCTGATCCCCTGTGGCGAGGGAGCTTGCTCCCGCTCGACCGCGAAGCGGTCGCCTGTTTTGGGGCTGCTGCGCAACCCAACGGGAGCAAGCTCCCTCGCCACAAAAGCGACTACACTCCCGCCGCCTTCAACCGCTGACCATGCTCGACAAACAACCGCACCGGATCCGCGCCCTTGCCCACCAGCCCCAGCGACTGGTTGACGATGTCGAAGTGATCCAGCGGGTATTCATCGCCAATCACCGTGCCCAAGTGCGAGCTGTAGCGCCCGACCATACCGTCGCAATGCCCCGCTTCGCGGACGAAGGTGGTGGCGAACAAGCGACAGCTGCGGTTGGTGCCGTCGAACAGGTTGCCGCCACGGTCGGTCTTGCCTGGCTGCAAGGTCCCGGACCACGAGTAATAGCGCACGCCGTTGACCAGCTCCGGCCCCTGCCCGCCCCAGGTTTCGGGCAATCCCTGTGGATAACACCGGTTGAACAACGCGACCCCTTCGCTGGTCAGCGAGTTGTGCGAGGCATGCACATCCACCGGCCATTTGTGCCTGCGATGACCGGTTTCCAGCAGCCCCATCAGCCACGCAACCAGCTGCAACAAGGCGCTCAGCACACGGCCTTTGGCACTGTCGGGTGGACAGTGTCTGTGCAGATAGTCCGCCAGCTCCGAGCCATGGTTGGGCCCCGCTACCGACGTCACCGAGGCTACCAGGTCCGGGCGCTTGGCGGCCGCGTAACGGGCGGTCAGCGAACCTTGGCTGTGGCCGATCAGATTGACTTTGCCCGCTCCGGTTTCGCGCAATATTTCATCGATTTGCACCAACAGCTCTTCACCGCGCACTTCGTTGGAGTTGACCGGCGAAACCTGAACCGCGATCACCGTCGCCCCACCCCGGCGCAGCGCCGAAATGATCCCGTACCAGTAGGGGTAGAACAGCAGGCGAATAAAGCCGAGCATGCCCGGGACCAGCACCAAGGGATAACGCGTGGCGGTCTCTTGCGACATGGGCAGACATCCTTGTGATCGAGTAAGAAGGCCCAGGGCGGGATGCAAGACGTCGGACTTGAGCATCGCCACCGAGGATGACACCTTCACGACCAGTCTATGACATTCCAGCCCCCCTACTTCAAGCCCACGCGGCGGCAATCAGCAGAAACACCCAGGCCATTTCAAAACACCCTGGACAGCGCCAACAAGCGTTGCTCAGCCTCGGCGGATGAAACCGCAAATGTCCGTTCGGCGGACTCTTCACCTTCGGCCGCGACCACGGTGATGTCGTCGATGCCGATAAAACCCAATGCGGTGCGCAGCAGCGGATCGGCGTGGTTCATCGCTTCATTCTCGCCACCAGGGCCAAAACCAAAACCGCCACGGCTGGTGATGATCAGGGCTTTTTTCCCCTTCACCAATGGCTCGTACTGGGCGATGCCATTGTCCAGCGAGTGATTGAAGGTCAGGCCCAGGCGCACGATCTGGTCGATCCAGGCCTTGAGGCCACTGGGCACGCTGAAGTTGTACATGGGCGTGGAGATCACCAGCAAATCGTGGCCGAGCAACTCACCAACCAGTTCATCGCTGAGCGCCAGGTCGGCTTGCATCGACAGCAGCCGAGACTCGGGCTCAGGATGAAACGCCGCGGCGATGAACGCTTCGTTGACCGGCGGGATCAGCGCCCGACCGACTTCCCGACGGGTCAACCGCGCCTGCGGATGATGGGTCTGCCACGCGGCAAGAAACACTTCGGCCAACCGCCGTGAGTGCGAACGGTCACCACGAGGACTGGCGTGTATTGCAAGAATCTTACTCATCTGAATTCCCTTGAAATGACTAAACCTGAAAGATCAAACTGTGTTGAAGCAGGTGGACTTAAGCTTGAAGCGCACAGCCACCTGTCTTCAAATGAGTAAAAGTCAGTCAGGATGAATCCATTTCATCCATGGAGCTTTCCGGATGTTTGCCTCGCTGCCCCTGACCGCCCTGCGCGCGTTCGAATCCGCCTCACGGCTGCTGAGCTTCAAAGCGGCCGCCGATGAACTGTCGGTGACGCCGACGGCGATTTCCCATCAAATCCGCTCGCTGGAAAACTGGCTCGGCGTACCGTTGTTCGAACGTTTGCCGCGCCGCGTGAAACTGACCGACTGCGGTGACCGGCTGTTCCGCAGCCTGCATGGCGCCTTGCTCGAAGTGGCGCAAAGCGTCGACACCCTGCGCCCGCAACGCAGTGGCAGCACGCTGATGATTTCCACCACGGCGGCGTTTGCCACGCTGTGGCTGGTGCCGCGCCTGGGGCGCTTCTACGCCAGCCACCCGAACATCAAACTGCGGCTGGACACCCACTGCGAGGTCATCGACCTGCATCAGGACGCGAGTGTCGACCTGGTGATCCGCTACAGCCTCGACGATTACCCGAACCTCTACGGCCAGTGCCTGTTCGATGAGCAATTCGGGGTCTACGGCTCGCCCGAGCAAGTCGCCCTGGGCAGCAGCCGGACACCGACGCTGATCAGCGTGAATTGGCACAATTCCAAGCTCTACGCCCACGGCTGGGAAGCCTGGTGCGCACAAGCCGGGGAAACCTGGCTGAGTCGCCATCCCGTCACGCGTGAATACGACGAAGAGCATTACGCCCTGCAAGCGGCGATTGCCGGCCAGGGCCTGGTGCTGGCGAGCAATATTCTGGTGTCGGAAAGTGTCGCCAGTGGTTTGCTGGTGGGGTATCGCCCTGAGGTTCAGGTGGATGGCGCCGGCTACAGCGCATTGTGTGTGCCCGGTCGCGAACGGCATCCGCCCGTGCGGGCGTTTTTCCAGTGGCTGGATGAAGAGGCAAAGCTTTCGGGGCTTTTGCCAAAATCGCAGCCATCACACGAACGCCCGTAGGTGCCGCCGCTGGCTACGATGATCGCTCCCACACGTGGGAACGATCACATAGACAGCCGACTATTTGGTCGGCTTGACCGTCACCGGCGCCTTGCCTGCCTTCATTTGCGCCAACAAGGGCACACACTGATTCGGCTCACCGCCACTCGGCGCCACCAGTGCCAGCAGTCCCGCCGCCGGACCGGCAATCACGCCCAGCGCCACCATCCCCGCGCCCCGCAACATCAGCGGCACACCCTTAACACCGGTGTCCGGCTTGATGAATTTGCCGCGCACATACAGCGGCGAACGCAACGAGATCAGCCGCACGCCCTTGGACTCTGGCGTGATGGTCAGGTCAAGCTGCTCACTGGCCATGTTCGCCGTGCCGTCGATGTAGACAATCGCGTTCTCGGTGTCGAACACAAACAGCCGGGAGGTCGCCAGACCGGTCTTGACGTCGAAGTCGGCCGCCGCGCAGTTGATCTTCACGTCCTGGTCGCCAAAGACTTTCCCGACCACATAATTGCCGACATTCAGCCCGGCCAGTTCCATCAGTTGACGACTGATCGCACCGTCGTTCATCAACAGCTTCAGATCGCCATTGGCGCTGCCCAGCAACGCCGCCACCGAGTTGCCATGACCTGCGAGGTCGGCGTCACCGTTGAGCTCACCGAAGCTGGTTTTCATCGTCTCGAAGCCCGGGAACAGTTGCTTGAGTTTGAAGCCGCGCGCGGTCAGTTTCGCCCGTCCTTCCAACGGCGTGGCAAGGCCGTTCAGACGGATCTGCGCATCGAGCTTGCCGCCTGCTACGCCAAAGCGCAGCGGCTCCAGGCTGATCTGACCATCGTTGAGCACCAGGTGCGTATACAGATCGGTAAACGGCAGCTTCTCACTTTGAACGATGCGTTTGCCGGTGAATTCGACATCCGCGTCCATATCGCGCCAGCGCTCGGTATGGAACTCCTCGACCGGCAACACCTTGTCTGCCGGCTGCTTGCTTTCGCCGCCCCGGGCCTTTTGCTTGGCGTTGGAGTCGGCGCCGATCAACGGCGCGAGGTCGGCGAACAACAGTTGATTGGAGACCACTGCGCCACTGAGCTTGGGCCGTGGCTGGCTGGCGACATACGTCAGGTCGCCGTGAATATCGCTGCTGCCGATGGTGCCGTTGAATGCCTCGTAGTGGAACGTCGCACCGTCCGCCTGGCGCAGGTTGGCGATCAAGTGACCGTCGGTGGTGTAAGGCGGCGAAGCCGGCAGGGGTACACCGGTCAAGGGATAAAGATTGCCCAGGCTGGTACCGGCCAGTTTCAGACGCAGGTCCAGCGCACCGAGGTTCAGCGGGTCGGTCAGGGTGCCGGCCAACTCGACGCTGGTGTCGGCAATCTTCACCTGCGCGTGCAACGGGAACGGCTTGGCCGCGTCCTGCAATGCCAGCAGCCCGCCGACCTTGCCTTCGCCCGCCAGTTTCTGACCGTGGTACTGGCCTTTGACCTTCAGCGCGAACGCATAGTCTTGCGGCGCCGAACCCTTCTCCAGGGCTTTCTTCGCGGCTTTATCACCGACGATGTCGCTGAACGGGATCGGCTTGCCCAGCAGGTCGATCAGCAGGTCGAGCTGAGTGTTGAGGCTCTGGTCATCGAGGCTGACGTGGCCCTTGTCGAAGCCGATAGCACCGATGTCTACCGTCCAGCGGGACGGTTCGGCGTTCGGGTCTTTCGGATCGAATTTGAAGGTCCAGTTGGCACGGCCATCGGCCAGGCGTTGCAGGTCGGCATTGGGTTCGGTGAGGTCGATGCGCGGGATCACCACCCGCTGCGCCAATAGCGCCAACGGTGAGATCCGCAACTCGACGCGCTTGAGGCTGACCATTTGCGGCTTTTTCGACCAGTCCGGGTTGCCCATGCTCAAGTCCTCGGCCACCACATGCGGCCACGGCACCCAGGCGCGCCAACCGCCTTCATCGACTTCACGTTTCCAGGTCACCGTCAGGTTGCCGTTGATGGCAAAGGGGCGGTGCAGTTCTTCGGAGACTTTGGTGGTGAGCGGCGGTTTGATCCGGTTCCAGTCGAAGAACGCGATGATCAGCACCAGCACGGCCATCAGCAGCACGAGGCTGCCGACAACCCAGGCGAGAATTTTACGAGTGCGCGTCATTGCACAGAACTCCTGATTGCGACTCAGCGCCCTGACTGCGACGCCTGCATGGAAACGGTAGGACAAAAATCGGCCGATTATAGGAGCTACGACTGGCAAATGGCCCGCAGGTTTAACGCTCCTTCCATTCAGACATGAAAAAACCAACTTTCCTGACCGATCAGACAGCTCGCGTTACCCGCCCCCGCACTTTTTCGACCCGCAAGTGAGTCGAAAATACCCACCTCGGTGCAAAAGCGCTCCCCGGAAACGTCCGTTCTAGAGGCTTTCCGCCGAACAATCAATTCCGTTGATTATTACCATTGTCTTTATGAACTTTTATATCGACTTATCGAGAGTAGCATTAGCTTCGTACCCACTTTATAGCCCTCCCAAGGAGCAACCGATCATGAAACGCCAAATACTGCTTAGCCTGACCCTTTCGATGTTAGCCAGCACCGCTTTTGCCCTGCCAGCTGCCGATCAGGCAACTCCGCAAGTCAAATCCAGCCACTCGGTTTACAGCCAAACGGTTGCCGATGGTGCCAACGGTAACGAACGCCTGAAAGAAAAAGGCCTGATCACTCAGGACGGCTACGACAAGACACCACAAGGTCAGACCCTGGCTTCTGACGGTTCCGATCGCACTCCACAAGGCCAGACCCTGGCTTCCGATGGCTCCGATCGCACTCCACAAGGCCAGACCCTGGCTTCCGACGGTTCCGATCGCACTCCACAAGGCCAGACCCTGGCTTCTGACGGATCCGATCGCACTCCACAAGGCCAGACCCTGGCTTCCGACGGCTCCGATCGCACCCCACAAGGCCAAACCCTTGCTGAAGGTGGTGGTGACCGTGTGATCGAACGCAACGCTAGCCTGAGCTAAGGCCATGCTGGCCTGGAAAAAAGCCCGATCTCCTGGATCGGGCTTTGACTTTATGTAGCTTGCACTCCCCGCCTCACCTTCCTTTACTCAAGTTCGACGCCAGCAAAGCTGATTTGCTAGAGTGCGCCGCTGTCCTTGATTAGAAGTCAGCCGCCTGATGCTGCCCCGCGCCGAACAGAAACAACAGACCCGCAACGCCTTGATGGACGCTGCCCGCCACCTGATGGAATGCGGCCGAGGATTCGGCAGCCTGAGCCTGCGTGAAGTGGCGAAAACCGCCGGCATTGTCCCGACCGGTTTCTACCGGCACTTTGCCGATATGGATCAGCTGGGGCTGGAATTGGTCAGCGAAGTCGGCCAGACCTTCCGCGAAACCATCCGCCTGGTGCGCCACAATGAATTCGTCATGGGCGGGATCATCGATGCCTCGGTGCGAATTTTCCTTGATGTGGTCGCGGCCAACCGTTCGCAGTTCCTGTTTCTGGCGCGCGAACAATATGGCGGCTCGCTGCCTGTGCGCCTGGCCATCGGCAAACTGCGCGAAAACATCAGCTCGGACCTGGCCGCCGACCTGTCCTTGATGCCCAAACTGCAACACCTCGATTTTGCCGGGTTGTCGGTCATGGCCGACCTGATCGTCAAAAGCGTGTTCGCCACCCTCCCCGACATCATCGACCCGCCCGCCGAAGCCTTGCCCGCGCACCTGACGCCACAGGCGAAGATCACTCAACAGCTGCGCTTTATCTTTATCGGTCTCAAACACTGGCAAGGCCTCGGCAGTACCGAGTAGCCAGCGATCAATTCCTTTGCTGCGCGTGGGAACGATCAAGACCGCCACAAAAGGGTGCACACAAGAATCCGCACGCACCAAACCCACCCGCACTTATTCAAAATCCCGCAACATCCAGAAACATCTTCTACGCTCTGACAGGGTTTTCCTACGTCTCGTCCGATTGGCAAGCCCCTTGCTCTAGCCTGAGCATTGTCCTTTGCTGGAAGCCTTCCAATGCTGGTGATTCATCGCAGAATCGACCCTCAACCCGTCTGGGCCGCCGAGTTGCACCTGAACTTCGAGGCGCGTAGTAAAAGTCGCCTGCGCTGTTTCAGTGCCGAAGGTGAAGACGTCGGGTTGTTTTTGGAGCGCGGGCAACCGCCGCTGTACGACGGCGAATGCCTGGAGGCCGAAGACGGCCGCATCGTCCGCGTCTGTGCCCGCCCCGAACAACTGCTGCACGTCACCTGCGCCAATACGTTCGAACTGACCCGCGCCGCCTATCACCTGGGCAACCGCCACGTGGCCCTGCAAGTCGGTGATGGCTGGCTGCGCCTGCTCGACGATTACGTGCTCAAAGCCATGCTCGAACAGCTGGGCGCACAGACCGAAAACATCGAAGCCGCGTTCCAGCCGGAGCACGGTGCCTATGGCGGTGGCCATCATCATTCGCGGCACGGCGACGAGGACTTCAACTATCCGCCGAAACTGCATCAGTTCGGCGTACGCACGTGAACCCGGCCTGGGCGCTGCTGCGTCTGGCCAGCCCGCAATTGCCGATTGGCGGCTACAGCTATTCCCAAGGCCTGGAAATGGCTGTGGATAACGGCCGCGTAAGCGACCCGGAATCAGCCAAACGCTGGATCAGCGATCAGTTGCTGCTGAACCTGGCGCGCTTCGAAGCCCCGTTGTTGCTTGCCCATTGCACCGCCGCGGCCAATGACGACTGGCCACAGCTGCTGCAACGCTGTGAAGAACACCGCGCCAGCCGGGAAACCCGCGAGTTGCATCAGGAAAGCCGGCAAATGGGCTATTCCCTGCAGCAACTGCTCAACGGTTTGCCGGAACTGGATGACGCCGCCCGCAGCTTTCTCGCACAACGTAGTGAACCGCATCTGGCCCTCGGCTGGGCGCTGGCCGCACGCGCCTGGCAGATCAGCCCGCAAGACGCACTCGCCGCCTGGCTCTGGAGCTGGCTGGAGAATCAATTGGCGGTGTTGATGAAAACCCTGCCGCTGGGCCAGCAAGCCGCACAACGCCTCACCAGCGAACTGCTGCCGCTGCTGCAACAGGCTCAGCAGAACGCCTCAAGCCTTGACCCTCAACATTACGGCAGCGCCGCTTTCGGCCTGTCCCTGGCGTGCATGGCCCATGAGCGCCAGTACAGTCGTCTGTTCCGTTCCTAGGGCCTGTTATTTTGGAGAATCACATGAACACACAACCTCTGCGCGTCGGCATCGGCGGCCCGGTCGGTTCCGGCAAAACCGCGCTGACTTTGGCCCTGTGCCTGGCGTTGCGTGATCGCTACAACCTGGCTGTGGTCACCAACGACATCTACACCCGCGAAGACGCCGACTTTCTGGTGCGCAACGAAGCGCTGGCCCCCGAGCGGATCATTGGCGTGGAAACCGGCGGTTGCCCGCACACGGCGATCCGCGAAGATGCATCGATCAACCTCGAAGCGGTGGATCAACTGAACCGGCGCTTTCCCGGCCTGGATCTGATTCTGGTGGAGTCCGGTGGCGACAACCTGTCGGCGACCTTCAGCCCGGAACTCTCGGACCTGACGATCTACGTGATCGATGTCTCGGCCGGCGACAAACTGCCGCGCAAGGGCGGACCGGGGATCTGTAAATCCGACCTGCTGGTGATCAACAAGATCGACCTGGCGCCGCTGGTGGGCGCATCGCTGTCGATGATGGACAGCGACACCCAACGCATGCGCGGCGGCAAGCCGTTCGTCTTCAGCAATCAGAAAACCGGCCAGGGCCTTGAAGAAATCATCGCCTTCATCGAGCGCCAGGGGCTGCTGACCGCTGCCTGAAACTTATCCACAGGCGTTATCAACAAGGAAGCTTATTCATGACACTCAAGCGCATTTTTGCCGCCGCAGCCCTGCTGCTCACACCCGCACTGGCCTTTGCCCACCCTGGCCATGGCGACAACGGTTTGCTGGCCGGGATCAGCCACCCGATTGGCGGTCTCGACCATTTGCTGGCGATGCTGGCCGTGGGGTTATGGGCCGCGCAACAAAAGGGCGCAGCGCGCTGGGCACTGCCGTGTACCTTTATCGGCGTCATGCTGATCGGCGGCCTGCTCGGGTTTGAAGGCTTGAACCTGCCGGCGCTGGAAAGCGGGATTGCCGCTTCGGTGCTGGCGCTGGGCCTGGCGGTGGCATTGGCGGTGCGTCCGCCGTTGAGCCTGGCGATTGGCGCGACAGCGCTGTTCGCCTTGTTCCACGGTGTGGCGCATGGTTTGGAGTTGCCGGAGATGTCCAGCCCTTGGGCGTATGCCGCTGGCTTCGTCGCCGCGACCGCAGCCCTGCATGCTGCCGGTTACGCACTGGTGCGCGTATTGCCTCAGGCCGCTGCGCCGTTGGTTCGGGTGGCGGGTGCAGCTTCGGCGGCGACTGGAGTCTGGCTGCTCGCCGGCTGAGTTTTCTATTGTCAGTACCGTCCCCATCGCGAGCAGGCTCGCTCCCACAATGGGACTGTGTGCGCAGTTCCACTGTGGGAGCGAGCCTGCTCGCGATGGGGACGGACAGACACTGCGTCTCTCAGGCCTGCTACCATGTCGCGCAAACACTCCTGCCGTGACGACGCCAGCCAATGCCCGATGCTCCCCGCTCCGCCTCCCAGCCTGAATTGACCGCCCTGTTCGCCACTGTGCAGCAGCACTTCCAGGACGTGATCGTGCCGCTCTGGCAAGGGCCCGGCTGGAACGCAGACATGGCGCTGCCGTATGAAGCGCTGGACGCCGAACACCGGCCATTGCCGCCACAACGCTACCGGGCCATGGCCTGCGCGCGGCAGCTGTATCTGTTCGCCAGCCTGATCGGTGACGTGCCGGCCGCCGAAGAGCGCGCCGCTGCACTGTTTCGCTCCCTGCAACGGCATTTCCACGATGCCGAGCACGGCGGCTGGTTCTACAGCATCGACGCCCATGGCGCGCCGCTGGATCAGCGTAAAGACCTCTACACCCACGCCTTCATTCTGTTTGCCTGCGCCCATTACTGGGCCAAGGTTCGCGAGCCGCTGGTGGAGTCGGTGCTCAATGCCGCGCTGGAAGTGGTCGCTCAGCGTTTCGCCACAGACGACGGTCTGTACGAAGCCAGCCTCGACCGCGACTGGTCATCGCTCAAGTCCGGGCCGTTGCAGAACCCGCTGATGCATCTGGCCGAAGCGTTCCTCGCCACGCTGTCAGTACGCGACGATGCCCCGGTCGAGGCCGCGCTCAATGCACTGTGCGGGGCGATGCAAAAGCACTTCATCGACCCGCAGCACGGGGTGATGATGGAGAAGCCGCTGGGAGCTGTGGATAACTGGTTTGAGCCGGGACATCAGTTCGAATGGTTTTTCCTGCTGGAGTCATCGGCGTTGCTGCGCGGATCAAAACTGCACGCGTCGCTGACCCGCGCATTCCCGTTCACCGAGCAACTGGGGGTTAATCAGCAAACAGGCGCAGTGCGAGCGATGCTCGATCTTGTACTGGACGGCCGACCTCGCGATGAAACCCAGCGCATCTGGGCCCAGGCAGAATACCTGCGCGCCCTGACTTTGCGCCCGGACAGCGAGGCGCTGCTTGAACGTCAATTGAACGCCTTGCAACAGCGTTTCCTGCATGCCGGTGGCTGGTACGAGTGCCTGGACAGGGATGGCGCGGTCAGCCGCCGGGACATGCCGTCGACCACGCCTTACCATTTGGCGACCTGTTATCGTGGCCTCAGCGAATATTTCGGCTGACAGAAAGACCGCTATCGCGAGCAGGCTCGCTCCCACAAGGACACCGTTGAACCTGTGGGAGCGAGCTTGCTCCGGGCGGCGATCCGACGATGGCAGCGACGCGGTCTTCAGCCAGCAATCCACTTGCGATCACCGGTAAAGCTGATGGTCAGCCAACGCGCCGCGTCAGGCTTGCCGAGCTTCGCCGAAATCCGCTCACGCAGCTCATCCAGCGTAGCCACGCCATCAAGTCGGTAATCCGCCGGCAATACCACGTGAATCTCGATAAACCGCGCCCGCCCGTGCTTTTGCACATACGAGATGTACTCGGCAAAACCATGCTCGGCCTTGGCCTCATCCATCACCTGGCGAACCTTGTCATCCAACTGGTCCGGGACAATCCCCAGCACATCGCGTAACGCCGGCTTGAGGATATTGAAGGCCGGCGCGAGCATGCTCAGGGCCAGCAGGATCAGGATCGCCGGGTCGACGTAAGCGGCCCACTGGCCATAGCCCTGCGACTTGAGCAGCAGCGCGGTGAGGAAGCTCACCAACAAGCCGACCGAGAGCATCGCGTCCACCAGCCAACTGATGTTGTCGAACTGGATCAGCGAGGATTTCAACGTGCGATTGCGATAACGGACGTAGAAGAAATAGCTGAAACAGACGACGCTAAGCACCGCCGCAAAAGGGATCACCAGGCCCAGTTCGATCTCGCGGCCACCTTGGATGATGCCGAACATACCGCTGAGAAAGGCGTAGATCGCAATCAGCAGCAGGAAGCTGCCTTCGATCAGCAGCACCATCGGTTCGAGGTGCCAGAAGCCGAACTGAAAGCGCTGGTTACTTTCCTTGGCGATCAGCTTGGCGGTGATCAGCATCAGGACCTTGATGAAGGTCGCGATCAGCGAAAAAAACCCATCAAACAAGATCGATTGGGAGCCAGAAAAAAAACCCGTGACGATCGCGGCGACCGCCACGGCGAACATCAGGATGGTCGATTGTTTGAGCAGTACCTGCTCACCTCGGTTACTCACATTTCCTCCTTCTGAAACCCTGAAAACCGCGGTTTGCGGTGGGGGTTTCGAGAGGGAGTGTACCTTATGCCATGTTTTGGCCGATTTGCCGCCATCGCGAGCAGGCTCGCTCCCACAGGTTCAACGGTGTCCTTGTGGGAGCGAGCCCGCTCGCGATTGGCCGTTACCCGGTCTTACGCCTTGCTACTGCGATCAATCGCAAACCCGCCCCAGGTCTGGCTCACCGGCATCAATTCCAGACGGTTGATGTTGATGTGCGCCGGGGCATTGAGGACCCAGAAAATCGTCTCGGCGATGTCCTGCGGCTGGATCGGCTCGGCGCCCGCGTAGGTAGCGTCGTAGCGCGCCTGGTCACCGCCAAAACGCACCAGCGAGAACTCGCTTTCACACAGGCCGGGCTCGATGTTGCTCACCCGCACACCGGTGCCTTGCAGATCGCAACGCAGGTTCAGCGAGAACTGTTTAACGAACGCTTTGGTCGCGCCATACACGTGGCTGCCCGGGTACGGGTAGTTGCCGGCGATGGAACCCAGGTTGATGATCCCGGCACCGCGGCCGTGGGCGATCAAGCGCGGCAGCAGCAGGCGAGTGCTGTACATCAGGCCTTTGATGTTGGTGTCGACCATGGTGTCCCAGTCGTCCAGGTCGCACTTGGGCGCCGGGTCTACACCCAGGGCCAGGCCCGCGTTGTTGATCAGCCCGCGCAGCTTGGCAAACGACGGCGGCAGGTTGGCGATCGCCTCCTCCATGGCCTTGCGGTCACGC
This sequence comes from Pseudomonas sp. 05N36, assembly GCF_056397385.1. Taxonomy (NCBI): domain Bacteria; kingdom Pseudomonadati; phylum Pseudomonadota; class Gammaproteobacteria; order Pseudomonadales; family Pseudomonadaceae; genus Pseudomonas; species Pseudomonas sp. 05N36. Next base: position 281,271 of record NZ_JBFTNH010000001.1, read on the forward strand.
ACGTCGAGCACCAGGCCATGGACTTCGGTCTGCTTCGACAATTCGGCGCACAGGGCATTCAGACGCTCTTCACGACGGCCAGTCAGTACCAGTTTCCAGCCGGCCTCGGCAAAACGACGGGCACAGGCTTCACCAAAACCGGACGTCGCGCCGGTAATAAACAGGGTGTTGGACATCGTGTTCTCCTGGTTGGGGCTGATACGCAGCCGTTGGGATAGAAAACCAACCAGCAGCATGCCCGGCCCGGAGCGCAGCGGCAACCGGGTCATTGGTGGTCACGTCACAGGCTGCGTGCGCACTGGATCTGCGAGAAGCTGCCGCCATTGAGGGTGACCACCGTGGCGCTGGTTTTCTCGATCTCGTTGGGGAGCGTCAGGTGCAAGTCCTTGAGGGCGCTCTGCGGGGTCTGCCAGAGAATGGTCTTGTACCTCACGTAACCGCTGGCTTCACCGCCGCCCGTGACCAGCCGGATCGTGCTGCCGCCGGGCCGATAGTAAAGGGTGGTGCTCGCCCCGGTGCAGACATACGCATAATCCTTTTGCGGTGTGGGCAGCAGGCCACCGGACAATCCGCCCACCAGGCTATACAACGCAGCGCTGATCACGAAAATACCGGCAAGCCCCGCCAACACTGTCGCCAGCCCGTTGTAATTGCCAAACAGGCGACGCGGCGGCTGCTCACTGGACGCTTCGATCGCAGGTACTGGCGATGCAGTCAGGACCACCTCGGGTTTCACCACAGGCAACGTAACCGTTTCGCTGACCAGTTCCTGAAACCTGACCGCCCGCGCAACCGGCTGCATGACCGCAGGTCTGGGCAATCGCGCACGTTGCCGAAGAATGATCCGGGCCTGAAGAACCACATACACCGCACACAACAAGGGCACCACTTGATTGAGTGCAGGCGACTGGCTGTTGACCCAGCCCACGACCACTGGATCAGAGACCGCAATATCCCCCGCGACATAGCCCAGCAGTGCCGCACCAATCGACACCAGCACCGGCTGACGCTGTAGCAACCGAGTGATTTGCAGGCTGCCGAACATCAGCAGCGGCACGCTCAACAGCAAGCCCAGCACCAGATAAAAGACACTGCCCTGGGCCACCGCCGCCAGACCGACCACGTTGTCCATGCTCATGATCAGGTCGGCAGTCAGCACCGTGACCACTGCGCCGCCCAGCGTCTGCGGCGAACCGCCTGACGAATCGCCCTCTTCGCCCGCCTCTTCCTCGGTCAGCAACCGTATGGCGATCACCAGCAACAGCAGCGCGCCGATCAATTTGAGCCACGGCACCAGCAGCAACCAACCGGCCAGTGTGGTCAATAACGTCCGCAGGACGATGGCGCCGCTGGTGCCGATCAATACGGCCCGCTTGAGTTGATCCGGCGGCAGCCCGCGACAGGCCAGGGCAATCACCAACGCGTTGTCGCCCGACAGGATCAAGTCCAGCAGGAACACTTCAAAGACCATGCTCAGCGCGTGCAGTACACCATCAAATAACATCGAGCGGTTTCCTGGCAAAAAACGGTGTCATCGGAACATCATCCCGGCGAACGCTCAGGCCGGTGGTCTGCACGCAGGTCACTCATGGCCGTCGCTACTTGCCGTTGGTCGTTGCCGGCCCGTTCCGGAACTGCTTGAGAAATTCCGCGTCGGGCGTCAGTACCAACATCGGCTGACTGTCAGACAGCGCCTGACGGTAGGTCTGTAACGAGCGGTACAACTTGTAGAATTCCGGGTCTTTGCTGAACGCCGCCGAAAGGATCTGGTTGGCCGCTGCATCGGCCTCGCCATGGGTGATTGCCGACTGGCGCTGGACTTCCGAGAGCAACACCGTGCGATCACGGTCGGCCTTGGCCTGGATTTGCTGGGCCCATTCAAAGCCCTGCGCGCGCAGCTCCTTGGCTTCGCGCTGGCGCTCGGATTTCATCCGGTCGTAAATCGCCTGACTGGCCTCCAGCGGCAGATCGGCGCGGTGCAGACGCACCTCCGTCACCTCGATGCCGAGTGCGCGGGCCTTGTCGGCGACGTCTTTCTCGATGATCGCGACCTCCTGCTGACGGGCCGGCGACAACAGCGAGCGCAGCGATACCTCGCCCAACTCACGGCGCAGCGAGGAACTGACCATCTGCGTCAGCTGGGCATTGGCTTGGTCCAGGGTCCCGACAGCCTGATAAAACCGCAGCGGATCACTAATGCGAAAACGCGTATAGGTCTCGACCTCGATACGCTTCTGATCGCCGAGAATCACTTGCTCGGCCGGCGATGCCAGGGTTTGCAGACGGCTGTCGTAAAACACGATGGAGTCGCTGAACGGCACCTTGAACTTGAGCCCCGGCTCCCCGGCAACGCCCATCGGCGCACCAAAGCGGATGATCAGTGCCTGCTGTGATTCATCGACGACATAGGCCGACGCCGCCAATGCCCAAAGCGCTATCGCGATGCTGGCTGCGGCCAACCCTTTGACGGTGCGGTTCATGGTCGGGCGTCCTTTTGCTGCGGTTTGCCAGGCTCGCTCAGCGGCATGTACGGCACCACCCCGGACATGCCCTTGCCGGAAGAGTCGATGATGACTTTGGAAGCCTTTTTCAGGACCTCATCCATGCTCTCCATGTACAGGCGCCAGGCGGTGACGTCTTTGGATTGCACGTAGCTGTTGTAAACCGAGAGAAAGCGCTTGGCCTCGCCCTCGGCCAGGTTGCCGACTTGCGCCTGGTAAGCCTCGGCTTCCTGGGTGATACGCGCCGCGTCGCCACGGGCGCGGGGAATCACGTCATTGGCATAGGCTTCGGCTTCGTTGCGGGCGCGCTCCTGGTCGGCGCGGGCCCGCTGCACATCGTTGAACGCATCGATCACTTGTGGCGGCGGGTCGACCCGTTGCAATTGCACCTGAGTGACGAGAATCCCGGCCTGTTCGCGGTCCAGCAACTGCTGCAGCAAGTCCCGGGTTTCATCGGCGATCTGCGCACGCTTGTCGGACATCACCGACTGAATCGGCGTACGCCCAATCACCTCGCGCAGCGCGCTTTCGGCGGCGAGTTTCACCGAGCGCTCCGGGTCGCTGATTTTGAACAGGTAGAGTCGCGCGTCCTTGATCCGCCAGAACACCGTGCAATCGGCTTCGACGATGTTTTCGTCACCGGTGAGCATCTGCTTGTCGCGTGCGCCATTGGTCGCAGCGCTTTGCACACTGGTACTGGTGCCCAGTTGCAACTGATTGACCTGAGTGATCTTGGGTAGCAGGACGGTTTCGACAGGATAGGGCAAGTGATAGTGCAGCCCGGATTCGGCGGTCTGCTGCCAGCGCCCGAAGCGCAGCACAATGCCCTGTTCATCCGGCTGGACCTTGTAGATGCCGGAGCTGATCCAGGCCAGCAAAAGCAGCCCACCGATCAGTGCCAGTCCCCGTCCGCCGAGATCCATCACGGCCAGGTCGTAGCCCATTCGCTTGAGCAGCCGACGCATCGGGCTGACGGGCTCGACAGGAGCAGAGGCGGGACTATCGGTCATGCAATGGCTCCATGTCGTCAAATGACGAGCGCCCATACGGGGGCGCCAAGGCGCGCAGAGTACCTGAACCCAAAACCGCGAAAATGAAAATTCTGTCATGTTCGCTGTACAAAAAACGCTCAACTGCTTCCAAGCCTTGGCCGCTCTGGCTCGCAGCCAACTGCACGCACCTTATCCACAGCCCCGTCCACAGTCTTTGGGGGCAAGTGCAAACCTTGAGACGCGCTATCTACAAGGCTTTGCGGGCAGATTTGAAAGTTTTTTGCTTGACCTGGGCACTGACAAGTGTAGCCAGCATCGGTCAGTGCGACCGAGCAGTCACCGAGACGATGGCTACACGCCAGTCATTACGGCCCTTTGCCGAGTCTTTCCAGAGTTTAACCACAGACTTATCCACAGGCTGTGCAACGACTGTTCAGGCGCCGGGCACAGGCAACAAAAAGGTTGACAAGGCGTACTCAAGGCCGCTGAAAAACGCCTGATCAAAAAACAACCACAACCCTGCAAGCCACGCCGTTAAAGGCCTTCAGGCAGTTGCTCCCATGTTACCCACAGCCAGCTCCACAGCAAACGGGGACAAGTCAAAACTGTGGAAAAACAGCTATTTGCAGCGGCTTTATGTCGCGCTTTAACAGGTTGCGAATATTGTTTTCCACAATTCCCGATAGAACACCACCGACACTTGTGGGAGCGAGCCTGCTCGCGATAGCGGTAGGTCAGTCACCTTGATGCCGGCTGTGCCACCGCTATCGCGAGCAGGCTCGCTCCCACAGGGGATAAGTGGTGTTTAGGGGATATAAAAAACCCCGGCGATTGCGCGCCGGGGTTTGTGTTTAACAGCGAAAACTCAGTGACCGCCGAGGTAGGCGTTACGCACCTCTTCGTTCACCAGCAGCTCCTTGCCAGTGCCGCTCAGGCGGATTTCACCGTTGACCATCACGTAGGCCCGGTCGGACAGCTTGAGCGCGTGGTTGGCGTTCTGCTCGACCAGGAAGATGGTCATGCCGGTGCCCGCCAGTTCGCGCAGGGTAGCGAAGATCTGTTTCACCACAATCGGCGCCAACCCCAGGCTCGGCTCATCGAGCAACAGCAATTTGGGTCGGCTCATCAAGGCCCGGGCAATGGCGAGCATTTGCTGCTCGCCACCGGACATGGTCATCGCCCGCTGATTGCGCCGTTCCTTGAGCCGTGGAAACAGCTCGAACATGCGCTGCATGTCCTCGGCAGCGTACTGGTCGCCAATCGGGATCGTGCCCATCAGCAGGTTTTCCTCGACGGTCATGTCAGGGAATACCCGCCGCCCTTCCGGCGACTGCGCAATGCCGTTGGAGGCGATGTAGTGGGACGACTTGTGGGTGATGTCCACGCCGCGATAGACGATCTGCCCGCCGGCCGCCCGTGGCTGGCCGAAGATCGACATCAGCAACGTCGATTTACCGGCACCGTTGGAGCCGATCAGGCTGACAGTCTCGCCTTCGTTGATGTGCAGCGAGACCTTTTTCAGGGCCTGGATCGGCCCGTAGAACACGTCGATCGCTTTCAGTTCGAGGATCGGTTGAGTCATACCAGCTCCTCTTCATCAGCACCCAGGTAGGCGGCAATCACTTTCGGATCGTTGCGGATCGCTTGCGGGTTACCCTCGGCGATCACGTTGCCGTGGTCCAGCACCACGATGTGGTCGGAAATGCTCATTACCATGCCCATGTCGTGTTCAATCAGCACCACGGTAATGTCGTGGTCGTCGCGCAGATGCCGGATCATTGCGCTGAGCGCTTCGGTTTCCTGCGGGTTGAGGCCCGCCGCCGGTTCGTCCAGGCAAATGATCTTGGGCCGGGTGCACATGGCCCGGGCTATTTCCAGACGCCGTTGCTGGCCGTAGGAAAGCTCACCGGCCAGGCGGTTGGCGCAGTCCACCAGATCGACCACCTCCAGCCAGTAGAAGGCATGGTCCAGGGCATCGCTTTCGGCCTTGCGGTAGCCTTTGGTGTTGAGAATGCCGGACACCAGATTACGGTTGACCCACATGTGCTGAGCCACCAGCAGGTTCTCGATCACCGACATTTCCCTGAACAGGCGAATGTTCTGGAAAGTCCGCGCCAGGCCGGCGCGGTTGATCAGGTGCGTGCCGCCGAACATCTTGTAATGCAGCCGGTTGACGAAGCGTTTGGGCGACACGAAATCGGTTGCCTTGAACGGTTCCCCGAGCATCTTGATGACGTTGGTTTTCACACCACGGGTGTTCAGTTCGATATGCCCGCCAGAGGCCTTGTAGAAACCGGTCAGGCAGTTGAACACCGTGGTCTTGCCCGCACCGTTGGGGCCGATCAACGCGAAGATCGAGTTACGCTTGACCTTCAGGCTGACGTCGCTCAGGGCCTTGATGCCGCCGAAGTGCATCATCAGGTTCTCTACCGAGAGAATGACTTCATCGCTCATGACGCGCTCCTCTCAGTCAAGGCACCCTTACGCGGGGTCACGCCGGTACGGCTGATACGAATCAGGCCGCGCGGTTTCCAGATCATCATCAACACCATGAGAATGCCGAACAGCAACACGCGGTATTCGGCGAAGCCGCGCAGCAATTCCGGGGCGACGGTCAGCACGAACGCGGCGATCACCACGCCGACAGTCGAGCCCATGCCGCCGAGAACGACGATGGCGAGGATCAACGCCGACTCGAAGAAGGTGAACGAGGTCGGGTTGACGAAGCCTTGGTAGCTGGCAAAAAACACACCCGCCAGACCGGCGGTGGAAGCCCCCAGGGTAAAGGCCGACAGCTTGACCAGTACGTGGTTGAGGCCCATGGCGCGGCAGGCGATCTCATCTTCGCGCAACGCCTCCCAGGCACGCCCGACCGGCATTCGGGTCAGGCGATGCTTGATGTACAGCACCAGCATCACGACCAGGAACAACACGGCATAGATGAACATGAACTTGATGTTCGGGTTGTATTCGGTCCCGAAGAACTCATGAAAGGGAATCCCGCCATCCTTCGCCACACGCGTGAACTCGATACCGAAAAACGACGGTGATGGCACCGGCATGCCGTTAGGCCCGCCCGTGAAGGACAGCCAGTTGGTCAGTATCAGGCGAATGATTTCACCGAAGCCCAGGGTCACGATGGCCAGATAGTCACCGTGCATGCGCAACACCGGAAAGCCGAGGATGCATCCGGCCAGCGCCGCCATGAGTGCCGACAGCGGCAACACGGTCCAGAAGCCCAGGCCAAGGTAGTGATAACCCAGTGCCAGGCCATAAGCGCCGATGGCGTAGAACGCCACGTAACCCAGGTCGAGCAGACCTGCCAGGCCGACCACGATATTCAGGCCAAGGCCCAGCAACACGTAGATCAAGCCCAGGATCACCACCGTCAGCAGGTACTTGTCGGCGAAGACCGGGAACACGATAGCGATCACGATCAACGCCGGGATGATGAAGCGCAGCCGCGACTTGAAATCAGGGGCCAGCACATGCACGCCGGAGCCGACGATTTCGAAGCGTTGCTGAACCTTCTCACCCTTGGCCGTCTGCATGAACAGGCTCAAGGCAAGACGCCCGATCATCACCGCCCCGACCATCCAGGCCACACGCGTCGGCTGCAGGTTGTAGCTATAGCCTTCAAGCACTACGCCCACGATCGGGCCGAAGACAATCAGGGCAATCAACCCGGCCAGAACCGTGTCGATCAGGCTTTTTTTCACATCGATAGGTTTGTTATTAGTGTCGGACATGCTTACACCTTCGCCACAAGTGGGCGACCCAACAGGCCTTGAGGACGGAAAATCAGGATCAGTACCAGCAGCGAGAAGCTGAAGACGTCCTTGTAGTCAGAGTTGATCACGCCGGAAAACAGCGACTCGGAAACGCCGAGGATGATCCCGCCGAGCATGGCGCCAGGCAGCGAGCCGATCCCGCCGAGTACCGCAGCGGTGAACGCCTTGATGCCGATCACGAAGCCTGCGTAGAAATCGAAGGTGCCGTAGTTCAYCGTGATCAAGACACCCGCCAGCGCAGCCATGGCCGCACCGATAATGAACACGTAGGAGATCACCCGGTCGGTGTTTATCCCCAGGATCGAGGCCATCTTGCGGTCTTGTTGGGTGGCACGGCACATGCGCCCCAACTTGGTGTACTTGATGATGTAAGTCAGCAGGGCCATCCCGATAAACGCGGCGACCAGAATGAAGATCTTGGTGTAGGTGATCTGCACGAAACCAGTACCGATATCGAATCTCAGCCCACCGCTCAGCAGCGTAGGAATACCCTGTTGCCGCGAGCCCTGAGCGATCTGTGCGTAGTTCTGCAGGATCAGGGAAACGCCGATAGCACTGATCAGCGGTGCCAGCCGGGTGGAGTTGCGTAGCGGTTTGTAGGCGATGCGTTCGATGACCCAGCCATACACACCGGTCACGAAGACCGTGAACAGCAGGGTACCGAGGATCAACAGCGGAAAGGATTCGACACCGAAGTAGGACAGCAGAGCCAGGCTGATTGCCGCCAGGTACGCGGAAATCATGTACACCTCGCCGTGGGCGAAGTTGATCATGCCGATGATGCCGTAGACCATTGTGTAGCCGATGGCGATCAGGCCGTAGACCGATCCGAGGGTCAAACCGTTGATAACTTGTTGCAGGAAAATACCGTCCATCATGCACTCTCACTAACTCGAGAGGCCACCGCGAACCCGGTGTCGATGAGCCCTTGTGAGGCGCACCTGGCCAGGTTCATGTGGCTCAGAAGAAAAATACCGGGTCGGCATGACTGCAGAACCCATGACTCAAGCCGGGCCCCACGAAGGATATCGAGAGGCCCAGACCTGGCGGTGCGCTTATCTCACTTCTGTTTGTCCAGCTGGTGGTATTTGCCTGCGGCATCCCACTGGTAAACCACGTAGTCGGAGATTTTCAGGTCGCCCTTGCTATCCCATTCCTTCTTGCCCATCACGGTTTCCACCGGGTGCGCCTTGAGCCATTTGGCGGCTTCTTCACCTTTGTTCGACTTGGCACCGTTGAAGCCGGCAGCCAGGGCTTGCACCGAGGCGTAGGCGTACAGGGTGTAGCCTTCAGGCTCGTAACCGGATTTACGGAAGGTATCCACCACAGCCTTGCTGTCTGGAATCAGGCGCGGGTCAGCGCCGAAGGTCATGTACACGCCGTCGACGTAAGGAGCACCACCGGCAGTCGTGACCATTTCGTCGGTGACGATGCCGTCATCGGACATGAACTTGACGTCTTTCAGACCTTGCTCACGCAGTTGGTGGACCAGTGGACCCGCTTCCGGGTGCAGGCCGCCGAAGTAAAGGACATCAGCCCCTACCGAACGGACCTTGGTGATCAGGGCACTGAAATCCTTCTCGCCGCGGGTCAGGCCTTCCTCAAGAACCGGCTTCACGCCACGCGCGGTCAACTGCTTGGCCGTCGCATCCGCCAGGCCTTTACCGTAGGTGTCTTTGTCGTTGATGACGGCAACTTTCTTGCCTTTCAGCACGTCGACGATGTAGTTGCCCGCGACGATACCTTGCTGGTCATCACGCCCGCACATACGCATCATGGCCGGCAGGCCACGCTCGGTGACCGTCGGGTTGGTAGAACCCGGGGTGATTGCAATGATGCCGGCGTCGGAGTAGACCTCGGAAGCCGGGATGGTCGACGACGAGCAGAAGTGCCCGACCACGCCGATCACCTTGTCCTGGACCATTTTGTTCGCAACAGCCACAGCCTGTTTCGGTTCGCAGGCGTCATCGCCCTGGACCAGTACGATTTTTTCGCCGTTGATGCCGCCCTTGGCGTTGATTGCATCCGCCGCCGCTTGCGCGCCTTTCATGTATTGCAAGCCAAAGGAAGCGCTAGGACCGGTCATCGGACCTGCTACACCAAGTTTGACATCCGCCTGAACAAACGAAGAAACACCCAACGCAGCCGCCACTGCGAGAGCTACAAAGCCTTTCTTGTAAAACGTCTGGGACATGAGGTGGTGCTCCAAGGTTTTTTTTAGTTGGCACTGCGACTTCACTGAATGCTCAGAGCAAGGGCCGTGCCATCGGTTTTTTATTCTTCAAAAAGTCGCTGCTTTATTGTTATTTCGACTGTTTCGGGCCCTTTTTCATTGGGCGTGCAACCGTCTAAACCGCGGAAGGTGAAACCATTTTCTTTTTGAGGCGCAACCCGCACGCGCCATCATTGCAACCGCGGCATCAAACGACGTGCAACCGGCCTGTAACAGCGTGCGTCACCGAACTGCACACTGCTGGTGCGCAACTGCTACAAACCCGCACCATTACAGGCTAGTCGCTGCGCCAAAAAGCGCCGCTCCCGGCAACAAATTCGCTCTCTTAAATAACAATCCGCAGGCACTGGCCCGCGTGATAGAGCGAAAAACCGGCCTCGTACAGACAACTGCGCAGGCCCACCCCGGCCAGTGGTTGCATGGGTGCGAAGGGAATTGGTAGCGCCTGAGGATTTCCGTTACACAAATAATCGGCAAAGGCTTTACCGACTACCGTGCCCGTGGTCACGCCACGGCCGTTGTAACCGGTCACGGCCACTAAACCTGGTGCTGGCTCGAACAAGCGCATCAAGTGATCGGGGGTAAAAGCGATGCAACCGGTCCAGGTGCATTCCCAGTCCACCGGTTTGAGGTACGGGAAATAGTGCTGCTGAACCCGGTCGGCCCAGGCCTTGAGAAACCACGTTGGTTTCTGATTGCCGTTGCCCAGGCTGCCGAGCAACAACCGGCCGTCTTTGTCTCGACGGATGCTGCTGAGCACCTGACGGGTGTCCCAGGAACCCTGGCCACCGGGCAGGATCAGTTGCGCGGCTTCTTCAGTCAGCGGCGCGGAAGCCACCTGATAGTAATAACCGGGGAAGAAATTACGCCGCAGTTCCGTCCAGTCGCCTTCGGTGTAGGCGTTGGAGGCGATCACCACCTGCTCGGCCATGACCGAACCGGCGTCGGTTTGCACCGACCAGCGCTGGCCCTGGCGTTCGAGTCGGGTCACTGCTGAATGATCGAACAGCTGACCACCCAGATCCGCGGCAGCCTTGGCCAGACCGCTGGTGTAGGCCATCGGATTGAGCGTGCCGGCGCGACGGTCGAGTAACGCGGCGGCGATCTTTTTGGTGCCGGTGGCCTGCTCGCACGCCGCACCGGTCAACAACTCCACGGGTGCGCCGCGGCGTTTCCATTGTTCTTCACGACTGCGCAGATCGGCTTCGCCACGGGCGTTGTGCGCCATGTGCAGCGTGCCTTCGCGACGCAACTGGCAATCGATGTTGTATTTGTCGATCAGGCTGAACACCAGAGCAGGTGCCGCGCCAAGCATGCGATTGAGCTGGCTGCCGATCGCTTCGCCGAATCCGGCTTCGATCTCGTCCGGGGGAATCCACATCCCGGCATTCACCAACCCGACGTTACGCCCCGAACCGCCCTGCCCGCAGCGCTTGGCCTCGAGCACGCAGACGCTTTTGCCCTGTTCCAGCAAATGCACCGCCGCCGATAAACCCGTAAAACCGGCGCCGATCACGCAGACGTCCGCCGTCACATCGCCCTTGAGCGCCGCCCGGTCAGGCCGTTGCGGCGTCAGTTTTTCCCATAAGCACTCTTCGCGTAACGGCATCGCCAGACTCCGATCAGAAACCTAACCACCACACAATTCAGTGTGGGAGCGAGCCTGCTCGCGATAGCAGTTTTCCAGTCACCTCCATGTCGGATGTGCTGCCGTCATCGCGAGCAGGCTCGCTCCCACAGGGGATCTTTGTTTGACTCAAAAATCAGTCGAAGGTAATCCCCTGGGCCAGCGGCAACTCCAGTGAGTAGTTGACGGTGTTGGTCTGGCGACGCATGTAGCCGCGCCATGCATCGGAGCCGGATTCGCGACCACCGCCGGTTTCTTTCTCGCCGCCAAAGGCGCCGCCGATTTCCGCGCCGCTCGGGCCGATGTTGACGTTGGCGATGCCGCAGTCGCTGCCCACCGCCGACATGAACTGCTCGGCCTCACGCACGTCAGTGGTGAAGATGCACGACGACAGGCCTTGTGGCACCGCGTTGTTCAGGCGTAGCGCTTCGGCGAAGTCCTTGTAGCCAACCACGTACAGGATCGGCGCGAAGGTTTCGCTGCGCACCACGTCGCTCTGCTCCGGCATTTCAACGATGGCCGGCGAAACGTAGTAGGCATTCGGGAACTTGTCTTCGAGCTGACGCTGGCCACCAAATACCCGGCCACCTTCACTCAAGGCTTGTTCCAGCGCGTCCTGCATGTTGTCAAAGCTGTGCTTGTCGATCAGCGGGCCAACCAGGTTGCCTTCCAGTGGATGACCGATGCGCACTTTGGAATACGCCGCCTTGAGGCGGGTGACGATCTCTTCCTTGACCGACTCGTGGGCGATCAAACGACGCAGGGTGGTGCAACGCTGACCGGCGGTGCCGACTGCGCTGAACAGAATCGCCCGCACCGCCATGTCGAGGTCGGCGCTTGGGCCGAGGATCATCGCGTTGTTGCCGCCCAGTTCCAGAATGCTGCGAGCAAAGCGTGCGGCGATTTTCGGTGCCACTTCGCGGCCCATGCGGGTGCTGCCGGTGGCGCTGATCAAGGCCACTCGCGGGTCGTCCACCAGCGCTTCACCGGCATCGCGGCCACCGATGATCACCTGGCTCAGGTACTCCGGCGCATCGCTGAAATTCTTCAATACGCGCTCGAACAGCGCCTGGCAGGCCAGTGCGGTGAGCGGGGTTTTCTCCGACGGTTTCCAGATCACCGAGTTGCCGCAGACCAGCGCCAGCGTGGTGTTCCAGGCCCAGACCGCGACCGGGAAGTTGAACGCGCTGATCACCCCGACCACGCCCAGTGGATGCCAGGACTCACGCATGTGGTGGCCCGGACGCTCGGAGGCGATGGTCAAACCGTAGAGCTGGCGCGACAGGCCGACGGCGAAGTCGCAGATGTCGATCATTTCCTGAACTTCACCCAGGCCTTCCTGAGTGATCTTGCCGGCTTCCCAGGACACCAGCTCGCCCAGATCAGCCTTGTACTCGCGCAGCACTTCGCCGAACTGGCGCACCAGTTCGCCACGACGCGGTGCCGGAACCTTGCGCCAGAGGTCGAACGCATGCTCTGCGCGACTGACCTGCTGCTCGACTTCTGCGGCGCCTTCCCAGTTCACCGAGGCAATATGGCTGCCGTCGATCGGTGAATACACGGGCTGTTTGCCATTCTGGTACAGGGCCGGGTTCACCCCCAAGCGATCAAGCAATGCGGCAACCATGGGTCACTCCTTCAACGTGAAAAGCAGAAAATTCACAGCCCGCTGACGAGGGGCTTCAGGCTTATAGTTGTAGCCGCCCCGAGACTTGCCAACAAACGACGATTAAGCGAGATATCATTCCGTTTATTCATGCAAAGCGTTGCAACAAGAACAAGGGCCCTCCCATGCTGAATAAACGCCACTTGCCGTCGATCACCGCGTTGCAGTGTTTCGAGGCGGTCACCCGTCACCTGAGCTTCACCCGCGCCGCTGAAGAGCTGAACCTGACCCAGAGCGCCGTGAGCAAACAGGTCGCACAACTCGAAGAGCTGTTGCAGCACCTGCTGTTTCGCCGGGTACGTCGACGCCTGCAAATGACTCCGGCCGGGGATTTGTATCTGGTTGAAGTGCGAAAAATCCTCACGCAAGTCGAGATGTCGACCCACTACCTGCGTTCCTACGGCGGCGAGACCGAAGTACTGCGCGTGTCCACACCTTCAACCTTTGGCGCTCGCTGGCTGGTGCCGCGCCTGAAAGGCTGGCGCCTGCGCCATCCACATATTCACCTGGACCTGTGCAACGAACACGAAGCCGACGACTTGCTGCAAGGGCGCAGTGATCTGGCGTTCTATTTCGGCCAGGGCTCGCGGCCCGGCACCGAATGCCTGAAGCTGTTCGGCGAAGAGCTGGTGCCGGTTTGTGCACCGGGTAGCCTGCCGGATCAGCCATTGACTGACCCGACGCAACTCAGCGATCTGGTATTGCTGCAAAATGCCTCGCGGCCCCAGGCCTGGCACGACTGGTTCGACAGTCAGGGTTACCAGACCGAGCACAGCTATCACGGCCCGCGTTTCGAAACCTTTTATATGTGCATCCGCGCCGCACAGGTCGGCTGCGGCGTCGCCCTGTTGCCACGGTTTCTGGTGGAAGAGGAATTGGCCGACGGTAAACTGGTCATCCCCTGGCCGCACGCAATGCCCAGCAGCGATGCCTATTACCTGGCCTACCCCGAACATTCGGCGGAAGTGCCCAAGGTGCGCGATTTTGTCACCTGGATGCTGGAGCAGATCGATAGCCCGTTGTCGTGAGAGCAACAAAGATCCCGTAGCAGCTGGCGCAGCCTGCGTTCGGCCGCGAAGCGGTCGTAAAGAGGAACAACGCGGTCTTACTGAAATGACTGTGTCGACCATTTTGCGAGCGCTACGCACTCGAACGCAGGCTGCGCCAGCTGCTACAGACGGTGTAACGGCTTAACCCTGATCAAAAAAACGCTGGCAATACCGCCCGCCGATATGCGCCACTAGCCCTATTCATTGAAACAGCTGAAACGTCGCTGCCCTCAGCGGCGGCCAGCCTGGAGATTCCCGTTATGAGCGAGAGTGTGTTTGCCGATCGCATCGTGCAGAACTTGCTCGACACCGACTTCTACAAACTGACCATGATGCAGGCGGTGCTGCACAACTACCCCAACGTTGAAGTCGAATGGGAGTTCCGCTGCCGCAACAGCGAGGACCTGCGCCCGTATCTGGCGGAGATTCGCTTTCAGATCGAGCGTCTGGCCGAGCTGAGCCTGAGCGCCGATCAGTTGAGTTTTCTGGAGCGCATCAGCTTCCTGAAGCCGGACTTCCTGCGCTTTCTCGGGCTGTTCCGCTTCAACCTGCGCTACATCCACACCGGCATCGAGAACGGCGAACTGTTCATCCGTCTGCGTGGGCCATGGTTGCATGTGATTCTGTTCGAAGTGCCGCTGCTGGCGGTCGTCAGCGAAGTGCGCAACCGCTATCGCTACCGTGAAGTGGTCATGGAACAGGCCCGCGAGCAGCTCTATCGCAAGTTTGACTGGTTGAGCGCCAATGCCAGCGCCGATGAGCTCTCGCACTTGCAGGTGGCGGATTTCGGCACTCGCCGGCGTTTCTCCTACCGCGTGCAAGAAGAAGTGGTGAACGTGCTCAAGCACGACTTCCCCGGACGCTTTGTCGGCACCAGCAACGTGCACCTGTCCCGCGAGCTGGACATGAAGCCGCTCGGCACCATGGCTCACGAATGGATCATGGCGCACCAGCAACTCGGCCCGCGACTGATCGACAGCCAGAGCGCCGCCCTCGATTGCTGGGTTCGCGAATACCGCGGCCTGCTGGGCATCGCCCTGACCGATTGCATCACCACCGATGCCTTCCTGAGCGATTTCGACCTGTATTTCGCCAAGCTCTTCGACGGTTTACGGCATGATTCCGGGGACCCGATTGCCTGGGCCGAAAAAGCCATCGCCCACTACCATAAGCTGGGTATCGAGCCGATGAGCAAGACGCTGGTGTTCTCCGACAGCCTGACCCTGCCCAAATCGCTGGAGATATTCCGCGCGTTGCACGGTCGGATCAATGTCAGTTTCGGCATTGGCACCAACCTGACGTGCGATATTCCAGGTGTCGAGCCGATGAGCATCGTGCTTAAAATGGCAGCCTGCAATGGTCAGCCCGTCGCCAAGATTTCCGATGAGGCCGGCAAGACGCACTGCAAAGACCCGAATTTCGTCGCCTATTTGCGACATGTGTTTCAAGTACCTGCCGCCCTCTCTGGTACATCAAGCAAGGAGTGAATTCATGCAAGCCGTACAGCGTGAGATTGCTGAACAGCTCAAGGTCCAACCACCTTTCGCCGATCATGCAGCCCTGGAGGCTGAGGTCGCACGGCGGATTACCTTTATCCAGGATTGCCTGGTCAATTCCGGACTGAAGACGCTGGTGCTCGGCATCAGCGGTGGTGTCGACTCGTTGACCGCCGGCCTTCTGGCCCAGCGCGCCGTGCGCGAGTTACGTGAGCGCAGCGGTGATGCGGGCTACAAGTTCATTGCCGTACGCCTGCCGTACCAAACCCAGTTCGATGAACACGATGCGCAAGCCTCGGTGGATTTCATAGCCCCGGATGAGCGCCACACCGTGAACATCGGCCCGGCGGTCAAGTCGCTGGCCAGTGAAGTCGCGGCGTTCGAAGGCAAGCACGCGGTCTCGGTGGACTTTGTATTGGGCAACACCAAGGCGCGGATGCGCATGGTTGCGCAATACACCATCGCCGGCGCCGCCCACGGCCTGGTGATCGGCACTGACCACGCAGCAGAAGCGGTGATGGGTTTTTTCACCAAGTTCGGTGACGGCGCCTGCGACCTCGCACCGCTGAGTGGCCTGGTGAAAAACCAGGTCCGGGCTATCGCTCGCAGCTTCGGTGCACCGGAGTCGCTGGTAGAAAAAATCCCGACTGCCGACCTTGAAGACCTGTCGCCCGGCAAACCGGATGAAGCGTCCCACGGCGTGACCTACGCCGAGATCGATGCGTTCCTGCATGGGGAGCCGGTGCGTGAAGAGGCGTTCAAGATCATCTGCGATACGTACAAAAAGACTCATCACAAGCGAGTGATGCCGTTCGCGCCATAAAAAGTGAGTGAACGAAAAAGCCCGCTGAAGAGTCGATCCTCAGCGGGCTTTTCTTTGGCCGTCAGCCATGTGTCGATACTGAAGGCGCCATCACGAGCAGGCTCGCTCCCACAGGGATCTTTGGTGTGGAGTCTATCTCTATGCCACACAGCAGACCTTGTGGGAGCGAGCCTGCTCGCGAAGAACGATAACGCGATAGTCCGGCTTACTTCAGCACCACAGCACCTTTCATCATCGAGTTGTGGCCCGGGAACGAGCAGAAGAACTGGTAGCTTTCGCCAGCGGTCAGCTTCGATACATCGAAGGTCACCGAGTCTTTCTCGCCGGCACCGATGATTTTGGTGTGGGCGATGACGCGAGTGTCACCTTCTTTCAGGTAGTTCTTGTCGATGCCGGCGGCCATGCCATCGGTAGTGATGCCGGCCATGTCTGCGGTTTTGCTCAGCACCCAGTTATGGCCCATGACGTTCTTCGGCAAGCTGCCGGAGTGGGTCAGGTTGACGGTGAAGGTTTTGCAGCTCTTGTCGATGGTGATCTCCTTGGTAGTGAAGGACATCTGATCGGTGGAGTCGACATCGACCTTGCACTCTGCAGCCATCAATTGGCTGCTGGCCAGTGTCAGCAGGGATACCGCAACGAGTTTGGCAAACATGGTGAATCTCCAAGGCAGGGTTAACAAAATCCGTAGGGCATAAAGACTGCCTGATTTTTTTGGAAGTGCCTATGACCTGCATCAAGAATTGTATACAACTTTCAGGCTATGACACTGATCGAAACAATTAACCAGCCAGACGTCTGGCACGCACCTATGATCGGCGTGTCACCTCATTCTGGAGCGTTTGTCATGTCCTTCAATAGCCTGTTGTGCAGTTTGCTCGCCGCCTACGCCTGTGGCGCCAGCGGCACCTATGAAAGGCCTCGCGGCGAGGATTAGTCCTTGGAACGCCCAAGGTCAGCCATTACTCTGGGGCCATCACCGACCATGGAGTAAGGCATGTCTTTAGCGTCTGTTTGTGTATTTTGCGGCGCCAGCACCGGCACTGACCCTGCGTATAGGGAGGCAGCGATCGCCCTCGGCCAGGAGCTGGCCCGGCGCAAGCTGACGCTGGTGTATGGCGGCGGTGCTGTCGGCTTGATGGGTATCGTGGCCGATGCGACGCTGGCCGCGGGTGGCGAAGTGATCGGGATCATCCCCGAAAGCCTGAAGAATTCGGAAATCGGCCACACCGGCCTGACGCGCCTGGAAGTGGTCGACGGCATGCACGCCCGCAAGGCGCGCATGGCCGAGCTGAGCGACGCGTTTATCGCTCTGCCGGGCGGCCTCGGCACCTTTGAAGAGCTGTTCGAAGTCTGGACCTGGGGCCAGCTCGGCTACCACGGCAAACCGCTGGGCTTGCTGGAAGTGAACGGGTTCTACAGCAAACTCACTGCATTTCTTGATCATGTCGTCGGCGAAGGCTTCGTTCGCGAGCATCACCGTGACATGCTGCAAATGAGCGAATCGCCGCAGGATCTGCTGGATGCGCTGGATGCCTGGCAACCGGTGGTAGCACCAAAATGGGCCGGGCAAAAACCCAGCTAGGGTCTGTACGAAAACTCGCCGAACGGCGATCAGGCAAGGCAAAAACAGGCGAGGAACGGCTGGGGTCGCACGCGACTTTAGGCCCCTAAATGAGCATTCCGAGCCTGTTTTTAACGCAGCCTGGTCGACGTGCAGGCAGTTTTCGTACAGAGCCTAACCCTTGCCCCCGGTTTAAAGGCAGAATAGGCGCCGCTCAACCTCACCTTCGACCCCAGAGGATCGCCCATGGCTAAACCTAATTACTCCTTCGCCAAACGTCAAAGAGACCTGGCCAAAGAGCAGAAGAAAGAGGAAAAGTTGCAACGCAAGAAAGCTGCCGCCGATGAAGAAGCCGGCGCACTGAACCCCGATGCAGAAGGTGAAGTGGTTGCTGATGACGCTGTTGAAGCACCGAAAGATCAGGCGCCMGACGCCTGAGACCCACAGGGTTTGATGTTCTGATCAAACCCACCGGATCTGTGTCCAGGGTCGGCAGTCATGCTGCCGGCCCTCACAGGCCAGTCTGCAATATCCCAATCCCTGTGGGAGCGAGCCTGCTCGCGATGAGGGAGGCACATTCAGCACCGAAGTGACTGAAAAATCGCTATCGCGAGCAGGCTCGCTCCCACACTCGATCTCCATTATTCCAGCGGCATCACGGTCACCCGCACTTCCGGGTCATGGCTGCCGCCACCCAGAATCACCCCACGCAATGGCGAGACATCGGAGAAATCCCGGCCCCATGCCAGGGTGATGTGCTCCAGCGCCGGTTGCACGTTGTTGGTCGGGTCGAAATCGACCCAGCCCAGCACCGGGCAGAACACCGAAACCCAGGCGTGGGACGCATCGGCGCCGATCAATCGTGGCTGGCCCGGCGGTGGCTGGGTCAGCAGGTAACCGCTGACGTAACGCGCCGCCAATCCGCGGGAACGCAAGCAGGCGAGCATCAGGTGCGCAAAGTCCTGACAGACCCCGCGCCGACGCTCCAGCACCTCCACCAGTGGCGTCGCGACCTGGGTCGCCTCGGCATCGAAGGTGAATTCGCTGAAGATCTTCTCCATCAATGCCTGAACGCCGAACATCAATGGACGGCCCAGCGGGAAACAGCTTTCGGAGAACTCGACGAAGCTGCTCTTCAAGTGCACATACGGCGACTCAAACCGATAGCGACAGGCATCCAGTAGCTGCGCAGCAATCGGCTGACCGCTGTAGGTCAACGCGCTGCGGGTCATGTCCCAGGCCGGCGATTGATTGAAATCGCGCACTGGCCGGCTTAGCACTTCGACGGTCAGCCGGGCATTGACCAGCAGTTCGTCGTGAGGCCTTTCAAACGCCAGCCGGGTCAGCGGATTGCCAAACACGTCCAGCTCATCGCGGCGCGAAGTCGGCTCCGGGCTGATCTGCAATTGCTGATCGGTGCAACGCTGCCAGGCGCAGTGCCGTGGCCACAGATGGGCGAGTTGCTGGGCCAGCGACACCGGGCTGTCGTAGTGATAATGGGTGTCGTGGAGAATCTGGTAACGGGCACTCATCAGACGGACACCGTGCGCTGGCTGACATCATCGACATGGGCGAAGTGCCGCAACGCGAGGCGGTCAGACACCTGATTGCTGACATCGGCGATTTCTTGCAGCAGGTCCGCCAATCCAATGAGGGCTGCGCGAACGCTGGTTTCGCCGAACAACCCGTTCTCCAGGCAACCGAGATCGAACCGCGCCAGACGCTCGACCAACGAAGGCAACACCGGATCGCGTGGCACACCAAAATCATCGTTCAGGCGCTTGAGGGTCCGGGTCACCAGTTTCAGCTGGAACAATACGCCGTGAGGGTTCTGCTCATCGAGCAGCAACACATCGAGCACCGGAATCAATTGCGCCACCGCCAGGTAGCGGGAACGGTAGGTGATGCTGCTGTTGCCCAGCTCCAGCAGCCACTCCAGCCCGGCTTGATCGAAAGCCCCGGCGCCGCGCAGGAACGCGGCCAGGCTGCTGCCGAGAAACTGCAGTCGCTCGATTCGCCGCCCGATCATCAAAAAGCGCCAGCCTTCGTCGCGGGTCATGTCGTCCAGCGCAAAACCTGACAGCGCCGCGAGCGACATCACCAGGCGATTGAGAAAATCCAGCCGCTCGCCAAAATCCGGCTCTTCGGTTTCCAGCTCCATGGCATCGCGCTGCAACTCCACCAACGCCTGCCAGTTCTCTCGCGAGAGTTTGCCGCGCACCTGGGAGGCCGCCCACTGCAAGCGTTGCAGGTTGGAGCGCAGGCTGAAGGCCCAGTCGTCACCGCACAATGCCGTCAGCAAACGCTCGGGCAATTCACCTTCGTCGGGCAATAACAACAGGCTTTCACCGAGATCGACCGCGGCCTGCAAGGCTTGCGGATCGTCGCCATCGACGTAACGCGTGAGCATGATCCGCAGCAGCCGCGCACTGTCATCGCAGCGCTCGCAATAACGACCGAACCAGAACAGGTTTTCGACCACCCGCGATGGCAGGTAGGGATCGCGTCGCACCAGATCATGCACACCGAGGGTTCGCTGGGCTTTCCATTGCTCGCCGATCGGCGCTCGCTCGCCCAACACCCAGGTGTCCTTGCTCGCACCGCCGCGCTGCATCGACACCACTTCGGCATCGGCCTCGGCTGCAACCCGGGTCAAGCCGCCGGGCAATACCCGATAGCCGTCTTGACTGGCCACTGCGTAAACGCGCATGCCAATGGCGCGGGGCTGCAACTGGCCGTCTTCGGCTTGCCAGATCGGCGCCTGCGACAGTTGCGCCAGTTCTTGCGCCACATAGGCATAAGGCCGTGCCTGCATGCGCTCGGCGAGGTCCTGGCGCTGTTTTTCACTCAAGTCACGGCCCAATACCGAGGCAAAACTCTGCGAGGGGAACGCCGGTTTGATCAGCAGTTCAGGCATTTTTTCCAGGGCCTGTGCCAACACCGGAGGCTCGCCGCACCACCAGGTGGCAATGGACGGCAGGATCAGTTCTTCGCCGAACAGGTATTGATTGATCTTCGGCAAAAAGCCCAACAGCCCCGGCGACTCCAGTACGCCACTGCCCAAGGCATTGGCCACCAGCACCCGCCCCTGTCGCACCGCGTCAAGCAGGCCCGGTACGCCGAGCGCCGAGTCGGTGCGCAACTCCAGCGGATCGCAGAAATCATCGTCGAGCCGACGCATGATCGCGTGAACCCGACGCAAGCCGCTGAGGGTTTTCAGGTAGACCGTGGCATCGCGCACGGTCAGGTCACCGCCTTCGACCAGTGGATAGCCCAGTTGGCGAGCCAGGTACAGGTGTTCGAAATAGCTCTCGTTGAATCGTCCCGGCGTCAGCAACACCACCAGCGGCACTTCATCGGCACTCGGTGCCTGACGCGTGAGGGTTTCCTTCAAGGTGCGAAAGAACCCGGCCAAATGCTGCACCTGCAAATCGCGGTACAACTCCGGAAAGGCCCGCGACACGATGGTGCGGTTTTCCAGCGCGTAACCGGCACCGGACGGCGCTTGAGTCCGGTCCGCCGTCACCCACCAGCGCCCGTCGGGCGTGCGCGCCAAATCCACTGCGTACAGATGCAGAAAAGCCCCGTCCGGCGGCTGAATGCCCTGACAGGGCCAGAGGAAGTTGTTATGACCGAACACCAGTTCTGCCGGCAGCAGGCCTTCGGCAATCAAGCGCTGCGGGCCATACAAATCCGCCAGTACCGCGTTGAGCAAACGCGCACGCTGGGCGATCCCGGCGGACAACTGCTGCCACTCATCAGCCGCCATCACATGGGGCAGCAGGTCCAGTTCCCATGGACGATCAGCGCCTTTGGGGTCGGCGTAAACATTGTAGGTGACGCCGTTTTCCTGAATCTGTCGTGCCAGCAAGGCTTGCCGCTGCAGCAGTTGCGCGGGCGTGCTGCGTTGCAACTGATCGAACAGCCGTCGCCAGTGCGGGCGCACGGCGCCGCTATCGTCGAGCAACTCGTGATAGGTGCCCGGCGTAAGCGGGTAACGGTCAAGCAGGTCAGGCATGGAAAGCTCGGCAGCCAGCAATGAAAAGTCAGATTAACGCAGACCTTTGACGCCCGGATAGACGAAAAATCCGGACGTCGTGTCTGATTCAGAAGCGTCGCAAATCGAGCGTCATCGGCAGCTCGTCGTTAAGGGTCAGCGTTGGCACCGGCAAGGTTCCCGGGCTGTGGCCGAGACGGAAGAAGCGCGCCATCCGCCGGCTCTCGGCCTCGTTGGCGTTTACCGGCAGGCTGTCATAATTGCGCCCGCCTGGATGGGCGACATGGTACTGACAACCGCCCAGCGAGCGTTGCATCCAGGTGTCGAGCAGGTCGAACACCAGCGGCGCATGCACCGGGATGGTCGGTTGCAGGCAGTTGGCCGGTTGCCAGGCGCGAAACCGCACGCCCGCGACAAACTCACCGACCCGCCCCGCCGGTTGCAGCGGTACCGGAATGCCGTTGCAGGTCAGCACATAACGCTGCGGCGCCAGGCCTGTGAGCTTGACCTGCAAACGCTCCAGCGACGAGTCGACATAACGCACCGTGCCGCCGACCGAGCCCTCCTCCCCCAGCACATGCCACGGCTCCAGTGCTTGCCGCAGTTCCAGCTCGATGCCGCTGACTGCGTAATCGCCGACCTTG
Organism: Pseudomonas sp. 05N36; assembly: GCF_056397385.1. NCBI lineage: Bacteria > Pseudomonadati > Pseudomonadota > Gammaproteobacteria > Pseudomonadales > Pseudomonadaceae > Pseudomonas > Pseudomonas sp. 05N36. Next base: position 303,651 of record NZ_JBFTNH010000001.1, read on the forward strand.
GGAAAGCGGAATTCCAGATGCGCGGCAAACCACTCGGCGCGCAGCGCATAGCCGGCGGCGTTGAGGTCGACGATCACATCGGCGAAGTCCTGCTCGATAAAATGAGGCAACAGGAAACGGTCGTGCAACTCGGTGCCCCACCGCGCCAACTTGGCCGGTGCATACGGCTCGCGCCAGAACCGCGCCACCAGCGCCCGCAGCAACAGTTGCTGAGCCAGGCTCATGCGTGCGTGGGGCGGCATTTCGAAGGCACGCAGCTCCAGCAGACCGAGGCGCCCGGTGGCGCCATCCGGCGAATAGAGTTTGTCGATGCAGAACTCGGCGCGGTGGGTGTTGCCCGTGACGTCGATCAGCAGGTTGCGCAGCAAGCGGTCCACCAACCATGGCGCGCACTCTTCGCCGGGTTTCGGCATCTGCGCGAAGGCGATCTCCAGCTCGTACAAGGCATCGTTGCGCGCTTCGTCCACCCGCGGAGCCTGGGAAGTCGGGCCGATGAAAAGACCGGAAAACAGGTAGGACAGCGACGGGTGGTTATGCCAGTAGCTGATCAGACTGCGCAGCAGGTCCGGCCGCCGCAGAAACGGCGAGTCGGCCGGCGTCGCACCACCGAGGACAAAATGGTTACCGCCGCCCGTGCCGGTATGCCGACCGTCGATCATGAATTTCTCGGTGGTCAGCCGGGTCTGGCGCGCCTCTTCGTAGAGGAATTCGGTGCGTTCCACCAGCTCGTCCCAACTGGCGGACGGCTGCACGTTGACTTCGATGACGCCGGGGTCCGGAGTAATACGGAAGTTGCTCAGGCGTGGATCGCTCGGCGGTTCATAACCTTCCAGCAACACCGGGCAATGCAGTTCCTCGGCGGTGGCCTCGATGGCGCTGACCAGCTCGAGGTAATCCTCGACGCGTTCCAGCGGCGGCATGAACAGGTACAACCGCCCTTCCCGGGCCTCGGCGCAGAGCGCGGTGCGGGTCAGCCAATCGGCGGACTGGTCGACTTTCGGTGTGCGCTCATCGACGGTGGCCGGCTCGCCATGGGCCTGCAAACTGGCGGCGTCGGGCAGTTCCGGCAAATCCTGATTCGGATCGACCGGGTGCACGAACGGATACTCTGCCGCCGTCACCCACGGTTGCGAAGCCAACGGCAAGCGATAACCCAACGGTGAATCTCCTGGCACCAACCGGCAATGGCTGTCACGCAGGTACCAGCGGCCGCTCTGCCATTGATCCCCCTTGGCCGTGCGCGCCAGCGGCAGGACCTGGCCAATCACCTTGTCCAGACCTTGGCTGAAGACCTTGTGCAGGCGCGCGCGCTCGAGTTCGTCGCTCAGTCGTGAGTCTTCAGCGCTGACATTGACCGGCAACGCCCCTTCGCGCCAAAGGTAGTAGAGGTTGTCTTCGTAGGCCGGAAACACGAAGCGCGTGGGCAGTTTCAATCGCTCGGCGACACTCGCCAGGAAACGCCCGGCCAACTTGCCATCGGCGCCGTAGTCTTGCTGCTCATCGGCAATCAGCGCGCTGTTGTTCCAGATCGGCACGCCATCTTGCCGCCAGTAGCAGTTCAGCGACCAACGCGGCAGCTGCTCGCCGGGGTACCACTTGCCCTGGCCAAAATGCACCAGGCCCTTGGGGCCGTAATGCTTGCGCATGCGCTGGAACAATTCGGCGGACAGCCGCCGTTTGTCTGGCCCGAGCGCAGCGGTGTTCCACTCGGCACCGTCCGGGTCGTCGATGGAGACAAACGTCGGCTCGCCGCCCATGGTCAGGCGCACGTCGCCCTCTTGCAGGTCGGCATCGATCTGCCGGCCCAGCGCCTGGATCGCCAGCCACTGGTCTTCGGTGTAGGGTTTGGTAACGCGTGGGGCCTCCCAAATCCGCTCGACCGACATTTCGTGGCTGAATTCACACGCGCACGGTTCGACCAGGCCACTGATCGGCGCCGCCGAGGACGGATCAGGACTACACGCCAACGGAATATGCCCTTCGCCGGCAAACAGTCCAGAAGTAGCGTCCAGGCCAATCCATCCGGCGCCGGGCAGATAAACCTCACACCAGGCGTGCAGGTCGGTGAAGTCGACCTCGGTGCCGGAAGGACCGTCGAGGCTTTTGACGTCAGCGGTGAGCTGGATCAGGTAACCGGAAACGAATCGCGCCGCCAATCCGAGATTGCGCAGCAGTTGCACCAGCAACCAGGCCGAGTCGCGACAAGAACCCGATGCGTGTTCCAGGGTGTATTCCGGGGTTTGCACGCCCGGTTCCATGCGGATCAGGTAGCCGATGTCTTCGCTCAGGCGCTGGTTGAGCGCCACCAGAAAATCCACGGCGGGCAGCGGCGTGCGGTCGATGCCGTCAAGGTAGGCCTTGAACGTCGGCGTCAGCGGCAGGGTTTCCAGGTACGGCGCCAGCTCACGCTGTTCGTCTGCGGCATAGGCGAAAGGAATTTTTTCCGCGTAGGGCTCAAGGAAGAAGTCGAACGGATTGAACACCGCCATCTCGGCCAGCAGATCGACTTCGATCCGCAGCTCCGTGGTTTTCTCCGGGAACACCAACCGCGCCAGATAATTGCCCTGGGGGTCTTGCTGCCAATTGATGAAGTGTTGCTCTGGCGACACTTTCAACGCATAGGAAAGAATCCGCGTACGGCTATGGGCCGCCGGGCGCAAGCGAACGATCTGCGGACCGAGCTCGACAGCGCGGTCGTAGCGGTAATGCGTAACGTGGTGCAACGCGACATGAATCGACATGGCGGCCTCCTGCGAGCCAGGGCATGGAAACAAAGCGCGCAAGACTTATGCCAGAGCGGCGGTCATTGCGCTTTATCGTAAGACCCGGTGCAGTGCAGCACCAAAGCGGCGCCAAGGTGGGTGCCGTGGTGCGAGGGTTGCACATATTTGTGGCGAGTGTGTGAGGGTGGGTCGTGAATCTATCCAGTCAACGGGCGTTGCGCTTGGCAATCACGGCTTCGCGCAGATGGCGCACTTCGAGCAGCTTCTGGCGCATTTCGCGGTGGCGTTTGCTGTTGAGCAACAACAATCCCAATAACGGGAAGAACACTGCCGAGCCATAGACCAGCACGTGGAGGTGGTACTGAATCATCGGCAATACGAACAGCAGGCAACATCCCAGGTAACCCGCCACCAGGGCAGTGGCCCACGGGCGTCCGCGCGCAATCATCACGTTGCCAAACACTATCACTGCAACCAGCACCAGTATGGCAAGCCCGGAGTAGCTGGATTTGAGCTCTGGATCAACGCCGCGCAAATATGTCACGCCCGCCAGGGAAACAGCAGACGACCCGGAAAAAATCGCCATGAAAATTGTCCCCATGAATACCGGGAAATAGCGGGTGAGATAGCGCGTCAATGGAGGAAAATCGTTCATTTCATTGTCCGGGGCTTGCGGTCGGCAAGGGCAGCCCCAGCCCAACCGCCGCCAGAAAAGAATAACGCGCACGCTCTGGATCACCGCGAAAATAGGTACTCGAGGCCAATGAGATGCCCGCGGAAAGGGAAAAGCAGGCGAGAAAGAATGCACAGATGAACGTAGGGAAATACTGAGCCAAAAARGCGCTCAACGAACCTTGGCGCTCCATCATTCAAGCGCCTCATACAAACCTACCGCGATGGTACGAATGCTCCCCGACAAAGCGCTCCCGAAAAAGCCAATGGCCGCACCGAGCGAATCCCGGACTTGTGTCACAGTGGCGTGGTTGATTTCACTCTCGATGCGCTGGCGCGCCATGAACTGGGAGCGGTTGGAGTCCATGCCGATGACGAGCAGGGGGCTGCTCATAGGTGTTCTTCCTTGAAATGGAGGGTGGTCATACCGGCCTCATTGCGGGCAAGCCCGGCTTGTATGTTTAGACTTGAAGGGGTGGGTGGTGAAAGCACCCAGATGACGAGCCGTGGTACCTATCGGTTTTTATGCTGGGCTTTTAATGCCTGCCGAAGATGGCGGATTTCCACGAGCTTAATACGCATATCTCGCTGAACGGCACTGTTGAGTATCAATAGGCCAAACAGCGGAAAAACCAAAGCAAGGCCATAAAGAACGGCGTGGAGTTTGTATTGAATCATTGGAAGCACAAACAAAAAGCACGCGAAGTAAATACCCACGGTTACCCACACCCAAGACGGTCGCCCCCGCAAAACCATGAAATTGCTGTGGACCGTTAACAGGGTCAGAAACGCTCCGGCAAGCATGATTGAAAAGCCCAAACCTCCAGCGAGAGGAGCATCACGAAAATAGGTCGCAAAGGAAAGCGCGGTAGCGAAGCCCAAGGAAAAATAGGCCGCAAATACACCACCGATAAAAGTAAGGAAGTAGTGCCTGAAAAAATCACGAAGCGTCATCAGCTCGCTCATTCGCCGACTTCCTCATACAACCCCAATGCGATGGTTTTTACGTTGCCCGTATAAGCACTCCCACCAAAGCCCGCCGTTGCGCCTAAGGCATCTTTAATTTGGGTCTTGGTGCTGTGCTTAAGTTGAGTCGGGGTAAAACGCTTGGGCAGCTCGCCCGACAATTGCTTGAGCTTGAGCATCTTCGATGTCAGGCGGGGGTCATTGATGGTCAACAGTTCTTTGTTGATTTCACTTTCGATGCGCTGGCGCGCCATGAACTGGGAGCGGTTGGAGTCCATGCCGATGCCGAGCAGGGGGCTGCTCATGGGTGTTCTTCCTTGAAGTCGATAGTGGCCATGCCGGCCTCATGGCGGGTAAGCCCGGCTCCCACATCTGGAATGCATTCCCCTGTGGGAGCTGGCTTGCCTGCGATGGCAATTAATGGGCGTCACCTTAACAAACAAGTTCTCCAGCGCCTATAAAGCAAAACGCCAGCACGAGGCTGGCGTTTTGCTCGCTAGGCTGCGATCAACGCGGCACGACTGGCTTGCGCGCAGGTTTTGGCCCTTTGCCTTTGGCGGCGTCCTTGCGTTCCTTCGCGGCCTTGGCCTGTACACGCTTGTCCCACGGGTTGCCTCCATCGCTGGCACGCGGCGGCAATCTATCCAGTCAACGGGCGTTGTGCTTGCCAATCAAGGCTTCGCGCAGATGGCGCACTTCGAGCAGCTTTTGGCGCATTTCACGGTGGCGTTTGCTGTTGAGCAGCAGTAGCGCCAGCAGCGGAAACAGCAAAGTCACGGCATAAATCAGAGGGTGCGGCCCATATGCGATGGCGGGCAATACTCCGAGAAAACAAATGACCAATAGCGCCACCAGCGGCCTTACCCAATTCGGACGCCCCCGCGCGATCATGAAATTACAGTGCACGATGACCAGGGTGAGCGCGATGCCACCCAGGAAGGAGTACTTGGCACTGTCGGCCATGGAAAGGTTCTGAAAATAGCTTTCGAAAAACAACGGGACCGCAAAGACCAGGGTGAAGACGGAGGCAAATATCGCGCCCATGAAGACCGGGAAATACCTCGACAGAAAACTGCGAATGCTGGGCAGCTCATTCATTGCTCGATCTCCTCATACAGGCCTACGGCAATGGTGCGAACGTTCCCCGAAATTGCACTTCCGGTGAAACCGATAGCGGCGCCGCAGGCATCTCTTATCTGAGTGACCGTTGCATGCTTGACCTCGGTGGGCGTGAAACGCTTGGGCAACTCACCCGACAATTGCTTCAGTTTGATCATCTTCGACGTCAAGCGTGGGTCTTGGATACTTAAAAGCTCTTTGGTCAGTTTGGCGCGCTCCTGTCGGTTCAGGCCTCTGAGAACCTCCCTCACACTTTTTCCGGTCGTCGCCTTATTCAGCCTGACCAACTTGAGCGTTGTCAGCGTCGATGCGCCTACCCCGACCAAAGACGCAGCATCCAGCGCAATCATGGTGTATTGGTACCATTCCTCACTGTCGAGCTCATCATTTCGGGCTGGGTTGACGATTTCATTTCGGGTGCGATATCCGCTTGCAAAACACTGCACAGTACTGGCAGCTGCAGCGGAGTAACCGAGTGCCGCGACCACAGTACTCGCCCCCGCCGAAAACGGAATAGCGACGGAACCACTGAACACGACAACCCAGCCGATCACGGCCCCCGCACACGAAAATGTGGTGTTGATCGCTTCACCGACCAGGCGCGACTCACGAGGGTTGTCCTGCACCTGTTGGGCAAATTGCGCTGGCGCAATGTACTTCTGTGCCTCCCGCAAGATGATGCGCTTGGGCTTGATGCTGCAGATGGGCTTGAATTCACGCAGGGTGATCACGTTAAAGTCGGCGTCGATATACACGACACCCGCGCCGACAATGCCGGGGTCGGCATCGATGGCCGCGAACAGGCGCGGCAGGTTGATTTCACTTTCGATGCGCTGGCGCGCCATGAACTGGGAGCGGTTGGAGTCCATGCCGATGTCGAGCAGGGGGTTGCTCATGGGTGTTCTTCCTTGAAGTGGAGAGTGGCCATGCCGGCCTCATCGCGGGCAAGCCCGGCTCCCACATCTGGAATGCATTCCCCTGTGAGAGCTGGCTTGCCTGCGATGGCAATTAATGGGTGCCACCTTAACAAACAGGTTCTCCAGCGCCTAGAAAGCAAAACGCCAGCACGAGGCTGGCGTTTTGCTTGCTAGGCTGCGATCAACGCGGCACGACTGGCTTGCGCGCAGGTTTTGGCCCTTTGCCTTTGGCGGCGTCCTTGCGTTCCTTCGCTGCCTGCTGGTTGCGGGCGAACGCCGCGGCCTTGGCCTGTTCACGCTTGTCCCACGGGTTACCGCCATCGCTGGCACGCGGCGGCAAGCCGGTGTGCTGCGTGAGGATCTTGGTGGTCTTTTCTCCAGCCACTTTATGGCTACCGGCTGGCGTCGAGTTCTTGCGACGGGCGCTCTGGTAACTGTCGGTGGCCGGCTGGTGCAGCGGGATCAGCTGGTTCTTGCCTGGCCCGATCAGGTCGGCGCGGCCCATGCGGGTCAGCGCTTCACGCAGCATTGGCCAGCCTTTCGGATCGTGATAACGCAAGAACGCCTTGTGCAGGCGACGCTGCTCTTCGCTCTTGACGATGGTCACGGCGTCGCTCTTGTAGGTGACCTTGCGCAGCGGGTTCTTGCCCGAGTGATACATGGCGGTGGCGGTGGCCATCGGCGACGGGTAGAACGCCTGCACCTGATCCGCACGGAAACCGTTGCCCTTGAGCCACAGGGCCAGGTTCATCATGTCTTCGTCGGTGGTGCCCGGGTGGGCCGCGATGAAGTACGGAATCAGGTACTGCTCTTTCCCGGCCTCCTTGGAGTACTTCTCGAACATCCGCTTGAACTTGTCATAGCTGCCGATGCCCGGCTTCATCATCTGGTTGAGCGGACCTTCCTCGGTATGTTCCGGGGCGATCTTCAGGTAGCCGCCGACGTGGTGGGTCACCAGCTCCTTGACGTATTCCGGCGACTCGACCGCAAGGTCGTAACGCAGGCCGGAGGCGATCAGGATCTTCTTCACACCCGGCAAGGCACGGGCGCTGCGATACAGCTGGATCAGCGACGAGTGGTCGGTGTTGAGGTTCGGGCAAATGCCGGGGAACACGCACGACGGCTTGCGGCACGCGGATTCGATTTCCGGGCTCTTGCAGGCAATGCGGTACATGTTCGCGGTCGGGCCACCGAGGTCGGAGATCACACCGGTAAAGCCTGGAACCTTGTCGCGGATCTCTTCGATCTCGCGAATGATCGACTCTTCGGAGCGGTTCTGGATGATCCGGCCTTCGTGCTCGGTAATCGAGCAGAAAGTACAGCCGCCGAAGCAGCCGCGCATGATGTTCACCGAGAAACGGATCATGTCGTAGGCAGGGATCTTCTCCTTGCCATACGCCGGGTGCGGAACACGTGCGTAAGGCATGCCAAACACGTAGTCCATTTCTTCGGTGGTCATCGGAATCGGTGGCGGGTTGAACCAGACATCGACTTCGCCGTGCTTCTGAACCAGCGCGCGGGCGTTGCCCGGGTTGGTTTCCAGGTGCAACACGCGGTTGGCGTGGGCGTACAGAACGGCGTCACCACGAACCTTTTCTACCGACGGCAGACGGATCACGGTCTTGTCGCGGGTCATCCGCGGGCTCGCCAGAATCTGCACGACCTTGGCTTCCTGCGGATCTTCGACCGGGCCTTTTTCCTGCTCAATGGCGCAGGCCTGGGTGTCCTGGGTGTTGACGTACGGGTTGATGATCTTGTCGATCTTGCCCGGACGGTCGATGCGCGTGGAATCGACTTCGTACCAGCCTTGCGGCGTATCACGACGGATGAACGCGGTGCCGCGCACGTCGGTGATGTCTTCGATTTTGTGACCGTAGGACAGACGCTGGGCAACCTCGACGATTGCTCGCTCGGCGTTACCGTACAGGAGGATGTCGGCGCAGGCGTCGATCAGGATCGAGTTGCGCACCCGGTCCTGCCAGTAATCGTAGTGCGCGATGCGGCGCAGGGAAGCCTCGATGCCACCGAGAACGATCGGCACGTTCTTGTAGGCTTCCTTGCAGCGCTGGCTGTAAACCAGGCTGGCGCGATCCGGACGTTTGCCCGCCAGGCCACCAGGGGTGTAGGCGTCATCGGAACGGATTTTCTTGTCGGCGGTGTAGCGGTTGATCATCGAGTCCATGTTGCCGGCCGCGACACCGAAAAACAGGTTCGGCTCGCCGAGCTTCATGAAGTCGTCTTTGGACTGCCAGTTTGGCTGGGCAATGATCCCGACGCGAAAGCCCTGGGACTCCAGCAGCCGGCCGATGATTGCCATGCCAAACGACGGGTGGTCAACGTACGCATCACCGGTGACGATGATGATGTCGCAGGAATCCCAGCCAAGCTGATCCATCTCCTCCCTGCTCATTGGCAGGAATGGCGCTGGACCGAAACATTCGGCCCAGTACTTGGGATAGTCAAATAACGGCTTGGCTGTTTGCATGACGATGACCGGTGTTGAGATGAAAAATCGCGGGCGCGGAATATAGCACAAAAATTAACCAATTCCGACGGCTATGGTCGGAAATTGCAGAGTCAGATTCGCAACAAGCTCCCGAGGCATGACGCAGCTCTTGTGGCGAGGGAGCTTGCTCCCGTTCGGCTGCGAAGCAGTCGTAAATCCTGAACTTGCGGTATCACAGATAAACTATGGGGGCCGCTTCGCTGCCCAGCGGGAGCAAGCTCCCTCGCCACAAAGTCGCCGCTCAGGTTACTCGTCATCGTCGAAGTTATAGCTGCCCGGCGCGAGGTTTTCGAATCGGGTGTATTTGCCGATGAAGGCCAGGCGGATAAAGCCGATCGGGCCGTTACGCTGCTTGCCGATGATGATCTCGGCGATGCCCTTGTGCTCGGTCTCCGGGTGATACACCTCGTCCCGGTACACGAACATGATGACGTCGGCGTCCTGCTCGATCGCTCCGGATTCCCGCAAGTCGGAGTTCACTGGCCGCTTGTTCGGCCGCTGTTCGAGGGAACGATTGAGCTGGGACAGCGCCACCACCGGGCAGTTGAATTCCTTGGCCAGGGCCTTCAAGGAACGGGAGATTTCGGAAATCTCGTTGGTCCGGTTGTCACCGCTGGAACCCGGGATCTGCATCAATTGCAGGTAGTCGATCATGATCAGACCGATCTCACCGTGTTCGCGCACCAGGCGACGGGTCCGCGCACGCATTTCCGACGGGCTGATGCCGGCGGTATCGTCGATGAACAGCTTGCGATCATTGAGCAGGTTGACCGCCGAGGTCAGGCGCGGCCAATCGTCGTCTTCCAGGCGACCAGCCCGGACCTTGGTCTGGTCGATCCGGCCCAGCGACGACAACATACGCATGATCAGCGATTCGCCTGGCATCTCGAGCGAGTAAACCAGTACCGCCTTCTCGCTGCGCAACACGGCGTTCTCCACCAGGTTCATCGCAAAGGTGGTTTTACCCATCGATGGACGGCCGGCGACGATGATCAGGTCAGACGGTTGCAGGCCGCTGGTCTTCTCGTCGAGGTCGGTGTAACCGGTCGACAGGCCGGTGATGGCGTTGTCGGTGTTGAACAAGGTATCGATGCGGTCGATGGCCTTGGTCAACAGGTCATTGACGCTCACCGGACCGCCGGTTTTCGGGCGGGCCTCGGCGATCTGGAAGATCTGCCGTTCGGCTTCATCGAGAATTTCGGCGGCGGTGCGGCCTTCCGGGTTGAAGGCACTGTCGGCGATTTCGGTGCTGATACCGATCAACTGGCGCAGGGTCGCCCGCTCACGAACGATCGCGGCATAGGCCTTGATGTTGGCGACCGACGGCGTGTTTTTCGCCAGCTCACCCAGGTATCCAAGACCGCCGACTTGCGAGGTCTGACCTTCCTTGTCCAATTGCTCGGCCAGGGTCACGACGTCGATCGGCATGTTCTGATCGGCCAGCTTGGCGATCGCACGGAAGATCAGGCGGTGGTCATGTCGATAGAAATCACCGTCCGAGACCTGATCGAGCACGCGCTCCCAGGCGTTGTTGTCCAGCATCAGACCACCGAGCACAGCCTGTTCGGCCTCGATGGAATGCGGCGGCACTTTCAGCGCGGCGGTTTGCAGATCGTATTGCTCAGGAGCGGAGATATCGTTCATGGCCACTTGGGTTCTTTAGGAAAAGCAGGGGGTTGTAGAAAATCAGGAACCGCAGAAAGACAAAGGGCACGACCTGTAAACAGGATCGTGCCCGATGTTACCGGCAAGCACCCGAGGGTGCCAGCCGACAAGTGTTGCTTAAGCTGCTACCACGACAACGCGTACGGTGGCTTCAACTTCAGCGTGCAGGTGCACGGCTACGTCGAATTCGCCTACGTTGCGGATGGTGCCGTTCGGCAGACGAACTTCGCTTTTTGCAACTTCAACGCCAGAGGCGGTCAGTGCATCAGCGATGTCGTGGGTGCCGATCGAACCGAACAGCTTGCCTTCGTCACCGGCGGTGGCAGTGATGGTCACTTCCAGCTCAGCCAGTTGGGCAGCACGGTTTTCAGCCGAAGTTTTACGGTCTGCTGCGGCTTTTTCCAGCTCAGCGCGACGCTCTTCGAACGCAGCCAGGTTGGCAGCGGTCGCAGCGGTAGCTTTGCCGTAAGGCAGCAGGTAGTTACGACCGTAACCAGCCTTAACGTTCACTTTGTCACCCAGGTTGCCCAGGTTGGTGACTTTTTCCAGAAGGATCAGTTGCATGTGAAAATCCTCTTAACTTTTAACCTTCACCGTTCGCGCTATCGACGTCTTTCGGCGTCAAACGACCGCGAAAATCAATCAGGCTGTCGACAATGGCCAGGACCACCAGCAACGGATAGATCAGCTGCATAAACAGCAACAGCGTTACGTACAACCCCACCAGCCAAAACTTGGCCAGTCGCTTTTCAGCCACCAGCCCATGAATCAGGGCCAGCCCGGCGAACACCAGCGGTACGCTGCACAACGGCGTCAACATGGCCAGCTGGGAACCGAAGTTCGGCCCCAGAAGCATGCACGCCAGCAGCAACATCGCCGGCCCCAGCGGGATTCGGATGGCGCGAAACTCGCGACCAAAACCACCGGGGTTGTACAACAACGCCTGCCAGTAGCGCCCGACAATCAGGCTCAGCACACTGACGATTTGCAACAAGGCCGCTATCAGGCCGGTCAGGACCGGGGCAATCAGGGCGGCGAGACGCGCTCGCTCCTCTACCGACAATTGCTGGTAGAGGTCACCGAGGGCCAGCGGCAGGATCTTTACCAGCTCCTGCGACAGCATCTCGATCTGAGGGCGGTAAGCCGCACCCAGCACCACTGAAAACACCAATCCCATCGCTATGCTGACCAGCAGCACGCGGTTCCAGGATTCACTTGCGCGCAAAACCAACGCAAGGCCCGAAGACCCCAGCAGCACCATGAGTGCGCGTGGGTCATCGGAATACAGCCACCAGATCAATGCCGGCAGTATTCCCAGAGCAAGAACGCCCATGGCGTCCTTCAATCCGCGCCGCAGCAGCACAAGGCTCCCGGCGGCAGCACCCAACCAGTACAACAACGGCAATGCCGCGCATCCAGCCACTACGAGAGTGGCCTGCATACGACCGCGCATGATGAACTCAGCTATGGCGCGCATGCATTCAATCCTTTGCTACGTGTCGACTGCCCGGTCTCAGCGGCCGTGGCTGTCGGTGTAGGCCAGCAGGGCCAGGAAGCGGGCGCGCTTGATAGCGGTGGCCAGCTGACGCTGATAACGAGCTTTGGTACCGGTGATGCGGCTTGGAACGATTTTGCCGGTCTCGGATACGTAAGCTTTCAGAGTGTTGAGATCTTTGTAATCGATCTCTTTCACGTCTTCAGCGGTGAAGCGGCAGAATTTACGACGACGGAAGAAACGTGCCATGTAATAGGCTCCTCAAAAGGTCCGTGGATTACTCGTCAGCGTTATCGCTGTTGTCGCTGTCATCACTGTCAACGCTTTCAGCGCCTTCGTGCTCAGGACGGTCGCGACGCTCACGGCGCTCACTGCGGTTTTCTTCAGCCTTGAGCATCTCGGATTGGCCGGTAACGGCTTCTTCGCGACGGATGACCAGGTTACGGATCACTGCATCGTTGTAGCGGAAGTTGTCTTCCAGCTCGGCCAGGGCCTTGCCAGTGCACTCAACGTTCAGCATCACGTAGTGAGCCTTGTGAACATTGTTGATTGCGTAGGCCAGTTGACGACGGCCCCAATCTTCCAGACGGTGGATTTTGCCGCCGTCTTCTTCGATCAGCTTGGTGTAACGCTCAACCATGCCGCCGACTTGCTCGCTTTGATCCGGGTGGACCAAAAAGATGATTTCGTAATGACGCATGAATGCTCCTTACGGGTTGTAGCCTGCCGCTCAAAAGCGGTCAGACAAGGAGTGAATGACACTTATGGACTTGCCGGCGATGGACACATGCGTGCCTGCCGTCACAGCAAGGGGCGCAATTGTAGAGAAGGGACAGAAGCGGCGCAAGGCAATTGGTGATTATTTGAACAGTTCGTTCACATCATCAATCTTTGCCTTGGCGCAGAACCACTGTGGGAGCGGGCTTGCTCGCGAATGCGGTATCACATCCAGCATTTGCGCTGAATGACACCCCGCCTTCGCGAGCAAGCCCGCTCCCACATTTTAGATTTGCAGCAGGATCAGGGCTTTTTAGCGGCGGCTTTGACGCCGCGCTGGCGCAAGGCTTCGAACAGACACACGCCAGTAGCCACGGAAACGTTGAGACTGCTGACACTGCCCGCCATCGGCAAACGCACCAGGTAATCGCAAAGATCACGCGTCAGGCGACGCATCCCGCTGCCTTCCGCGCCCATGATCAGGATGGTCGGGCCGGTCAGGTCCTGCTGATACAGATCCTGCTCAGCCTCCCCCGCCGTACCGACAACCCACAAACCACGCTGCTTGAGCTTTTCCAGGGTGCGCGCCAGGTTGGTCACGGCCACCAACGGAATCACTTCCGCGGCACCACAGGCGACTTTACGCACAGTCGGGGTCAGGGTGGCTGACTTGTCCTTCGGAACGATCACCGCCAAAGCGCCCGCCGCATCGGCAGAACGCAGGCAAGCACCGAGGTTGTGCGGATCGGTTACGCCGTCGAGCACCAGCAGCAGCGGCGCGCCTTCGGTACGGTCGAGCAACTCGTCGAGCATTGCCTCACCCCAGACCTGGCTCGGACTCACTTCCGCCACCACGCCCTGGTGCACGCCTTCAACCCAGGCATCCAGCTCACGACGCTCGGCCTGACCGACTGCAACGCGGTTTTCGCTGGCCAGCTCGATCAGCGTCTGAACGCGCGGATCACTGCGGCCTTCGGCCAGCCAGATCTGCTTGACGCGTTTCGGGTGATGACGCAGCAACGCTTCTACGGCATGCACGCCATAGATTTTTTCCAACTGACTCATGACTTGGCCTTAGGTTTACGTGCCCCGCCGCTTTTGGCTGGAGCCGAGCCCGCTTTTGGCGGACCTTTACGGTGTTTACTCGGTTTGGCTGGCTTGCCGCCGGAGGCCTTTTCAGGCGCCGACCGCCCGGTCTTTCCCCCAGACGCCGCTTTACCGCCGTTCTTCGCTTCGGCCAGCAACGCCTGCTTCATTTCACGACTTTTGCGCACTTCAGCATTTTTCGCCGCGGCATCGCTCGGGCGATAGGCTTCGACCGCCTTTTCCTTCGCCGGACCACGACGACCGGCTTTTGCCGGCGCCGGCTCAGCAGCAGTCTTGGCGGCAGGCGCCGAGGTTTCTGCACCACGCTTCTTGCGGCCAATCGGCGCGCTGATGGTTTTTTCAGCCATCTCGAAGTCGATCTTGCGCTCGTCGAGGTCAACCCGTATCACGCGCACTTCAACGGTATCGCCGAGGCGGAAGCTGCGACCGGTACGCTCACCGGCCAGGCGGTGATGCACAGGGTCGAAGTGGTAGTAATCGCCCGGCAAAGCGGTCACGTGGACCAGACCTTCGACGTAGATATCGGTCAGCTCGACGAACAGGCCAAAACCGGTCACCGCGGTGATCACACCCGGGAACGACTCGCCCACGCGATCTTTCATGAACTCGCACTTGAGCCAGTTCACCACGTCGCGGGTTGCTTCGTCGGCACGGCGCTCGCTCATCGAGCACTGCTCGCCGAGCTGCTCCAGCGCCGCTTCGTCGTACGGATAAATGCGCGCTTTCGGAATGGTCATCGCCCCGGCACGACGCACGTGTGGCGTGTCTTGCTTGGAGTGGATGACACTGCGAATCGCCCGGTGCGTGAGCAAGTCCGGGTAACGGCGAATCGGCGAGGTGAAGTGGGTATAGGCTTCGTAATTCAGGCCGAAGTGGCCCTGGTTATCGGCGCTGTACACCGCTTGGCTCAACGAGCGCAGCATGACGGTCTGGATCAGGTGGAAATCCGGACGATCCTTGATCCCGGCCAGCAACGCCTGGTAATCCTTCGGCGACGGACCTTCCTTGCCTTTGTGCAGGGACAGGCCGAGTTCACCGAGGAAGGCGCGGAGTTTTTCCAGGCGCTCTGGTGGCGGACCATCGTGAACCCGGTACAGCGCAGGGATTTCGTGTTTTTTCAGGAACTCGGCGGTGGCCACGTTGGCCGCCAGCATGCATTCCTCGATCAACTTGTGCGCGTCGTTGCGCACGGTCGGACGGATTTCGGCGATCTTGCGCTCGGAACCGAAGATGATTCGGGTTTCCTGCGTTTCGAAATCGATCGCACCACGCACGTGACGGGCCGCCAGCAACACCTTGTACAGCGAGTAGAGCTGCTTGAGATGCGGCACCACGTCGGTGTATTCGCCACGAAGCTGACGAGCTTCGGTGGTTTTCGGTTGCTCCAGCATCGCGCTGACCTTGTTGTAGGTCAGGCGGGCGTGGGAGTGAATTACTGCTTCATAGAAGCAGTAGTCGGTCATCTCACCGGTTTTCGAGATGGTCATCTCGCAAACCATGGCCAGGCGATCGACATGCGGGTTCAGCGAGCATAGGCCGTTGGACAGTTGCTCAGGCAGCATCGGCACTACGCGCTCGGGGAAGTACACCGAGTTGCCGCGCACTTGGGACTCGGCATCCAGCGCCGAACCGATCTTCACGTAGCTGGAAACGTCGGCAATCGCCACGTACAACTTCCAGCCGCCGGAGAACAGCCGCAGCTTGCCCGGTTTCGCTTCGCAGTAGACCGCGTCATCGAAGTCGCGGGCATCTTCGCCGTCGATGGTAACGAACGGCAGATGACGCAGGTCGATGCGCTTCTCTTTGTCTTTCTCTTCGACTTCCGGCTTGAGCTTGGCGGCTTCTTTGAGCACCGCTTCAGGCCAGACGTGAGGAATGTCGTAGGTCCGCAGGGCAATATCGATTTCCATGCCCGGCGCCATGTAGTTGCCGACCACTTCCACCACATCGCCTTGCGGCTGGAAGCGCGGGGTTGGCCAGTGCGTGATCTTCACTTCAACGAATTGGCCGATATTGGCGTTGGCGTTACGACCCGGCGTCACCAGCACTTCCTGCTGGATCTTCGGGTTGTCGGCCACCACAAAGCCGATGCCGCCTTCTTCGAAGTAACGACCGACAATGCTTTCGTGAGCACGGGACACCACTTCGACGATCACGCCTTCGCGGCGACCACGACGGTCGAGACCGGAAACCCGAGCCAGCGCACGGTCGCCGTCGAACACCAGACGCATTTGCGCCGGGCTCATGAACAGGTCGTCACTGCCGTCGTCCGGGATCAGGAAGCCGAAGCCGTCACGGTGACCGCTGATGCGGCCCAGGATCAGGTCGAGCTTGTCTACCGGCGCGTAAGTGCCGCGACGAGTGTAAATAAGCTGAGCATCGCGCTCCATGGCGCGCAGGCGGCGGCGCAGGGCTTCGATCTGGTCTTCTGTGGTCAGACCAAACTCTTCGACCAGTTGCTCGCGGTTAGCAGGCGAACCCCGATCAGCAAGGTGCTGAAGGATCAGTTCGCGGCTAGGAATAGGGTTTTCATATTTTTCCGCTTCACGAGCGGCCTCGGGATCGAGGGACTGCCAATCGGCCATTAGAGAGTTTTCACCTTGTCTATATGCGGGTTAGTTTGGCATAGGCGTAATGAAACGGGAAATTTCAGGCTCTTGGAGGCCCTAAATGTCCCTTCCTCCGCCTGGAAAGACAGCATTAAGCACCGCTCGTAAAATTTTCCAGGTTTTTTTGAGTTCAGGGGTTTACAGTTAAAAGGACGCTCCGTATAGTGCGCGCCATCGACGACGCAGACGCATCTCGATACTGCCCAGATGGTGAAATTGGTAGACACGCCAGCTTCAGGTGCTGGTGACCGCAAGGTCGTGGAAGTTCGAGTCTTCTTCTGGGCACCAATTCCGAGCTTGAGATTAGTTCAATTTCAAGGCTCACACAAAAACCCGCGAAAGCGGGTTTTTGCATTCTAGCCATTTGATTTATTAAAATTAAATCAGGGGTTTACAGATCAAAACGCTCTCCGTATAGTGCGCCACATCAACAGCGGCAACGTTGCTGATACTGCCCAGATGGTGAAATTGGTAGACACGCCAGCTTCAGGTGCTGGTGACCGCAAGGTCGTGGAAGTTCGAGTCTTCTTCTGGGCACCAATTCAAAGTTCAAGGTCAACGATCTTGAACCTCACAAAAACCCGCGAAAGCGGGTTTTTGCGTTTCTGACGTTCGGAAATCTCATGCATGTACCGACACAGCCTCTGTAGCTGATAGCGACGCTATTCGTAGACCACAGAGGTGCGGGCGCACACCGCGAATGTCGAGTTTGCGGCGGCGGCGCCTTATTCGGCACTGCTGATTCTGGTGTCGGGGGTTGCCGGTCTATCTACGCACGACGCGGATGTATTTGAGCCGCCGACATCGCCATCGCGAGCAGGCTCACTCCCACACTGATCTTTGGCGAACACATAATGTGTGAGCTACAGAGATTAAATGTGGGAGCGAGCCTGCTCGCGATGGCGGTATCCCATGCAACAAATCAAGCCCTGAACTGCCCCAGGCTCGCTTTCAGCTGTGCCGCCAGGCTGTCGAGCACCTTGCCGCTGGCGGTGGTTTCCACCACCGCCTGCGCCGCACGTTCGGCCTGGGCATGAATGGTCTCGACCCGCCCACGCACCGCGTGCGCGCCTTTGGCCTGATGGGCCGCCGCCTGAGTCGCCAGACCGATGGCCGCATGCACCTGCTCGACAGAAACCTGCACCGACTGCTGCAAACGCGCACTGTCGCGCAATACCAGCAAACCCTCGCTGGCCTGGCGCCCCGCCTGTCCAATCGCCGCCACGGCCTCGCGAGCGCCTTGCTGCAACGCTCCGATGTGCGCCTGAATATCGCCAGTCGAGCTTTGAGTCTTGCTGGCCAGCGCCCGCACTTCATCGGCCACCACCGCAAAACCACGCCCGGTCTCACCGGCCCGCGCCGCTTCGATCGCCGCATTCAGCGCCAGCAAGTTGGTCTGCTCGGCGATCCCGTGAATCACCTCCAATACCACTTCAATCTGCTCGCTCTGCTGCGCCAGACGCTCGATGACTTTAGCCCCGGTATCAACCTGCCCGGCCAACGCCTCGATGAGACTGCCAACCTGCGCCGAGGTACGGGTGTTTTCATCCGTCGCCTGACGAATATCCACCACCTGCTGCAACGCCGCCTGCATCGCATGGCTTTCGGCCTGCGCTTCGTCAGCCATTTGCGACAAGGCACGCAAGCTCTCCGCCACCTCATCGCGCTGGGATTTCGCCGCCGCATCGGCGCCGGCATTGCGCTTGCTCATTGCACCGATTTCCACGCCGGTGCGCTGGGCCACATCACCCGCCTCGCGAACGATCGGCTGCAACTTATCCACAAAGCGGTTGACCGCCGATGCCATGTCGCCGATTTCATCTTTGCTGTTGATTTGCACGCGCTTGGTCAGGTCACCATCACCTGCAGCCAGATCCTCCATTGCCGCGATCAGCAGCTTCAGGCGATTGACCACCCGCCGCCCAAGCACGACCGCCAGTAGCAGCAAGACACCGCAGCCGACCAGCGCCAGCGCCATGCCGATCCGCCAGCGCAAGGTCGCTGCTGCTTCCTGAACGGTGCTGGCGGTATTGGCTTTCATTTCAGTGGCCGTGGACTGCGCCGACTGCAAGCGCGCGCGCATGGCCGTGGCGCTATCAGCAGCAGCACCTTTGAGACTGTCGCCAACCAGTTGATCACTGCTGGCGATCAGCGCCGAGAAGCGCTTGTCGAGGGCTACCAGGTCAGTTTCCACCGACGCCGTGGAGACGCCCATCAGCACCTTGCCGATTTCCACGCCATTGGGGTTGATCGAGGCTTCGAGGTAGTAGACCGAAGGATCGTGTTTTGCCGCATCCAGCACTTTATCCAGCGCCCGATCACCCTGGCCTTTTTCCAAAAGGGCAGCGTTGATCGGATTTTCCCGGTTCAGGTAGCGGGTCAGGTGCTGGCCGGTGGCGTCGTCATACACCACGAACAGTACGTTCGGATTGCGCTGGGCCCGGCGGGCGAATTCGGACAGCGTTGGAACGTCGCTGTCCCACATCGCGCGGGGTGCAACCGACGCCAGGAGCTGAGCCATGTCATTGGCCGAGTCCTTCAGGTCCTTTTCCAGCGCCGCACGCAGTTGTGCCTGCTCGTCCTTGAGTCGCGAGGACAAACCGGCGGTCAGGCGCTGACGGGTACTGGTGGAGAGGTTATCAAGACTGGAAGTGACTTCACGCCCGGCCTGTTCGAGTTCGCCAGAGAGTTTCTGGCTATCGACGCCAAGACGATTGCCCAAATCGGCTTCCAATGCAGTCACAGTGCTCCGGGTCAGTGCGACAGCCACCAACACTTGCACCAATAAGGCGATACCAAGGGTAACGAACACGGGCCGCAACAAACGGCTTTGTAACAGTGAGAGAACGGCCGACACAGGAAATCCCTCTACTTGCACGCCATTAAATTGATGGCACTCTGGAACAGAGATTCACAGCAAAGGTCATGCCGTCCAACAGGCATAAACGACAAAGGACCCGATTAAGGGTCCTTTGTGTTTTACATCAACGACTTATCAAGCGAACGGGTGACGCAGAACGATGGTCTCGTTGCGGTCCGGGCCCGTCGAAATAATGTCGATCGGTGCACCGACCAACTCTTCAACGCGCTTGATGTAGTTGCGAGCAGCCTGAGGCAGCTCTTCCAGGGTCTTGGCGCCGAGGGTCRACTCGGTCCAGCCCGGCATTTGTTCGTACACTGGCTCCAGACCGATGTAGCTGTCGGCGTCAGTCGGTGCGTCGATCACGGCGCCTTCCTGGTTCTTGTAGCCCACGCAGATGTTGATGGTCTCAAGACCGTCCAGTACGTCCAGCTTGGTCAGGCACAGGCCCGAGATGCTGTTGACGTCGATGGCGCGGCGCAGGATGACGGCATCGAACCAGCCGCAACGACGGGCACGGCCGGTGGTCGCACCGAACTCGTGGCCACGCTTGGCCAGGAACGCACCAACGTCGTCGAACAGCTCGGTCGGGAACGGACCCGAGCCAACGCGAGTGGTGTAAGCCTTGGTGATGCCGAGGATGTAATCCAGGTACATCGGGCCAAAACCCGAACCGGTCGCGATGCCGCCAGCGGTGGTGTTGGAACTGGTGACGTACGGATAGGTACCGTGGTCGATGTCCAGCAAGGAGCCCTGGGCGCCTTCGAACATGATGTCTTTGCCGTCGCGACGCAGGTTATGCAGTTCGGCGGTGACGTCGAGCATCATCGGCTTGAGCAGCTCGGCGTATTCCATGCACTCGTCCAGGGTTTTCTGGAAGTCGATGGCCGGCTCTTTGTAGTAATTGACCAGTACGAAGTTGTGGTAGTCCAGCAACTCGCCCAGCTTGGCGGCGAAACGCTCGCGGTGGAACAGGTCACCGATGCGCAGGCCACGACGTGCAACCTTGTCTTCGTAAGCCGGGCCGATGCCACGACCGGTGGTGCCGATCTTCAGCTCGCCACGGGCCTTTTCACGAGCCTGGTCCAGCGCTACGTGGTAAGACAGGATCAGCGGGCAGGACGGGCTGATGCGCAGGCGCTCGCGCACCGGTACACCCTTCTCTTCCAGCTTGATGATCTCGCGCAGCAGGGCGTCAGGTGCAACCACCACGCCGTTGCCGATCAGGCACTGCACGCCATCGCGCAGCACGCCCGACGGGATCAGGTGCAAGACGGTTTTTTCGCCGTCGATCACCAGCGTGTGACCAGCGTTGTGGCCACCCTGGTAGCGCACTACGGCGGCAGCATGTTCGGTCAGCAGATCAACGATCTTGCCTTTGCCCTCATCACCCCATTGGGTGCCCAGGACTACGACATTCTTACCCATAACACTTGTCCTCATTCGCGCAAACTTGGTGCCGGCAGCCGCCGGCAGGAAAACTCAAGAAGCCAGCGGCAATACTTGCCAAAGCCCGTTCTGCTGAATCAATTGCCGGTCGCAGTCCGCATCACGGGCGGCGGCCAATGGTTGCCCAGGCAATGCCTGAACGACACGCTGACCCTCACTGCGCAACTGGCAAACCTGCTGCCAGAGTGCTGCATCCGTACTGTCAGGCATCCAGATACCGCCAGACGGTAGCTCGATTTCAGCACGCCCCAGGGTCACCAGGGTTTTCAAATCGGTAGAGAAGCCAGTCGCCGGACGGGCGCGACCGAAGTCGGCGCCGATGTCGTCGTAACGACCGCCCTGAGCGATGGACTGGCCAACACCCGGTACGAATACCGCGAACACCACACCGGTGTGGTAGTGGTAACCGCGCAACTCGCCCAGATCGAAGTACAGCGGAAGATCCGGGAAACGCACGGACAAACGCTCGGCAATCGCCAGCAAGTCGTCCAGCGCCGCCAAAACAGGCGCCGGCGCGTTGGCCAGGCGTTCGCGAGCGGCAACCAGCACTTCACGACCGCCGCACAGATCAACCAGTGCCCGCAGCATGCCCGACACATCGGCAGGCAGACCTTCGGTCAAGGTAATGACCTCATCGATGGCCTTGCGCTGCAGGGCATCGAACAATTGTTGCTCGACCTCACCGGACAAACCGGCGGCACGCGCCAGGCCACGGTAGATGCCGACATGACCAAGGTCCATGTGCACATCCGGCACGTCGGCCAGTTGCAGCATGGCCAGCATCAGGCTGATGACTTCCACGTCGCTGCTCGGGCTGGCATCGCCGTACAACTCGGCGCCCAGCTGGATCGGGCTACGCGAGGTCGACAACGCTCGCGGTTGCGCATGCAGCACGCTACCGGCGTAGCACAGACGGCTCGGGCCTTCGTGACGCAAGGTGTGCGCATCGATGCGCGCCACTTGCGGCGTAATGTCGGCACGGAAACCCATCTGCCGGCCCGACTGCGGGTCGATGACCTTGAAGGTCCGCAGATCGAGGTCCTGGCCTGCGCCAGTCAGCAGGGATTCCAGGTACTCGATATGCGGGGTCACGACGAACTCGTAACCCCAGCTCTGGAACAGATCCAACACCTGACGACGCGCGACTTCAATGCGCGCCGCCTCTGGTGGCAGTACTTCTTCGATGCCATCTGGCAGCAGCCAGCGGTCTACCGTTGCCATTACGCCATTCCCCTATGATCCGGGCCGCCAACCCTCGGGCTGGCCTTGAGTGAAGCAGAAAATGTCTGAACCATACGCATAAGTCGCGCGCATGAACAACGCGGCGATCGGCCTGGAATCGGCCTCGCCAAACACTTTCCTCGAAAAACCTGTCGAGTCGTTCAACCCGAGTCTTGCAATAAAAAACCGCAATCAAACGTGCAGACGCAAAAAAGCCGGGAATTTCCCGGCTGCCGCATCATACACACGTTTTCTCAAAGGATCACCCCGCGAGAGGTTTTAGCCGCCCGGCGGGGGTCCCCAAGATCAGTGTCGGATCAAGGCTTGGCTTTTTCCAGGTAACGGAAGAAGTCGCTGCTTGGGTCCAGAACCATGACGTCGGATTTGTTCGCGAAGCTTTCACGGTAGGCACGCAGGCTACGGTAGAAACCGTAGAACTCCTGATCCTGACCGTAGGCCTTGGAGTAGATCGCTGCGGCCTGGGCATCACCGTCACCGCGAACCTCTTCAGACTCACGATAGGCTTCAGCCAGCAGTACGCGGCGCTGACGATCGGCGTCGGCACGGATGCCTTCGGCCAGCTCGTTACCCTTGGCACGGTGCTCGCGCGCTTCACGCTCACGCTCGGTGCTCATGCGTTCGAACACGCTGCGGTTCACTTCCTTCGGCAGATCGATGGCCTTGACCCGAACATCGACCACTTCGATGCCCAGCTCTTTTTCCGCCATCTTGTTCAGCGAAGCCGTGATGTCCGCCATCAGTGCGTCGCGCTCACCGGAAACCACTTCGTGCAGGGTGCGCTTGCCAAACTGGTCACGCAGGCCCGACTCCAGACGACGCGAAAGGCGCTCGTCTGCAATTTGCTTGAGGCCGGAAGTCGCAGTGTAGAAACGCTCGGCATCCTTGACGCGCCACTTGGCGTAGGCATCAACCATGACGGCTTTCTTTTCCAGCGTCAGGAAACGCTGTGTCGGTGCATCCAGCGTCATCAGGCGTGCGTCGAATTTACGCACCTGGTTAACGTAAGGCACTTTCACATGCAGGCCCGGCTGAACGTCAGTCTGAACCACGCGCCCGAACTGCAGCAGCACCGCGCGCTCGGTCTGAGCCACGATGTAGAAGCAGTTCCAGGCTGCGATCGCCACGACGACGCCGACAATAAGGGCGATCAGCGATTTATTGCTCATCAGCGACTCTCCCTGGTACGTGCCGGCTGTTGCAGATCAGCTGCCGAACGCGTATGCCCTTCATTGCTGGTCGCGGCCGCGCTGGTTACCGGCGCTGCACCACTACGACCACTGTCGATCATCTTGTCCAGCGGCAAGTACAGCAGATTGTTCTGGCCATTCTTGTTGCCGGTCACGAGAACCTTGCTGGTACTGCTGAAGACTTCCTGCATCGTGTCCAGGTACAGACGCTGACGAGTGACTTCCGGAGCCTTGCGATATTCGGCGACCAGTTTGGTAAAGCGATCCGCTTCACCCTTGGCGCGCGATACCGTTTCGTCGCGGTAACCGTTGGCATCTTCAATGATGCGCTGGGCCTGACCACGGGCTTCCGGCACGACGCCGTTGGCGTAGGTTTCAGCCTGGTTGCGCGAACGCTGCTCATCTTCACGAGCGCGGATCACGTCATCGAAGGCTTCCTGGACTTCACGCGGTGCCGCTGCGCTCTGAACGTTGACCTGGGTGACGGTGATACCGGTGCGATAGGTATCGAGGAAGCGTTGCAGACGCTCCTTGATTTCGCTGGCCATCAATTCACGACCTTCAGTCAGCACCTGGTCCATGGCGGTGGAACCCACCACATGGCGCAAGGCACTCTCGGTCGCGTGTTGCAGGCTGATTTCCGGCTGATCGACGTTCAGCACGAAGTCCTGCAGATTGGTGATCTTGTACTGCACGGTCAGTGGCACTTCGACGATGTTCTCGTCTTCAGTGAGCATTTGACCCTGCTTGGTGTAGGCACGCTCACGCGTGACGTTTTCCATGTACTTGCGATCGATCGGCGGGAAGTAGATGTTCAGGCCCGGCCCGACGGTTTCGTAGTACTTGCCGAAGCGCAGCACTACGGCTTGCTCCTGCTCGTCGACTACGTAAACTGCGCTGTACAGCCAGACGGCCGCCAGCACGACAAGGCCGATGCCGAGCAGGCCGTAACCGCCGCCCTTGCCCGAACCACCGCCATCATCACCGCGTTTCTTGCTACCACCGAACAACCCATTCAGGCTTTCCTGCAGCTTTCGGAAGGCCTCGTCGAGATCTGGTGGCCCCTTGCGGTCGCCATTATTGCGGCGTTTACCACCCCAAGGATCCTGATTATTCGAGTTGCCACCCGGCTCATTCCAAGCCATAGCGCTCTCCATCTGATAAAGCAAAGACGCACCCACGGCGCGCCGACCAATGCTACAGAATGCCTGCCACAGCGGCACAACCGCTTTTTCAGGCTTTTATTGCAAAGTGTGTTGCTCGATGAATTCCAACGGCTGCATTCCCTCGCGGCTCACCAGTCGATTGAGCTCGACTCGCGGCAAACGAACGGCCAGCAAACAGATGCCTTCTTCGTCATGTTCTTCTTTCTGTACGGCACCGAGCGCAAAGAACTGTGCACGCAGTCGAGCAAAACGCTGCGGCAAGCGCAAGGTGCCAACGAACAAATCGTTGCCGAGCAATTCCGCAATCGCCTGCTTGAGCAGGTCCAGCCCCTGACCGTCACGCGCCGATAACCAGACCCGCTGCGGCTTGCCGTCGGCATCACGCTGGATCTGCGGCTCTACGCCCTCGAGCAAATCGAGTTTGTTATAGACCTCCAGGATCGGCAAGTCTTGTGCACCGATCTCGCCGAGCACCACCATGACCTGTTCGATCTGGGCCATCCGCTCCGGCTCATGGGCGTCGATCACATGCAGCAGCAGGTCAGAGTTGCTCGACTCTTCGAGCGTAGCCCGAAATGCCTCGACCAGCTTGTGCGGCAGATGACGAATGAAACCCACGGTATCAGCCAGCACGATCGGACCGAGGTCGGCGAGTTCGAGCCGGCGCAAGGTCGGGTCGAGGGTCGCGAACAACTGGTTGGCGGCGAATACATCGGAGTCGGTGACCGAGTTGAACAGCGTCGACTTGCCGGCGTTGGTATAGCCCACCAGTGAAACCGACGGGATATCCGCACGCTTGCGGCCACGACGAGCCTGATCACGCTGACTGCGGACCTTTTCCAGACGCCCCTTGATCTGCCGCAGGCGAACCCGCAGGAGACGCCGGTCGGTTTCCAGTTGGGTTTCACCCGGACCGCGCAGACCGATACCGCCTTTCTGCCGCTCAAGGTGAGTCCAGCCGCGAACCAGTCGCGTACTCATGTATTCAAGCTGGGCCAGTTCAACCTGGAGCTTGCCTTCATGGGTGCGGGCGCGTTGGGCGAAGATATCGAGAATCAGGCCGGTACGGTCAATCACGCGACACTCGAAAACACGTTCGAGGTTACGTTCCTGACTGGGCGTGAGGACGGAATTGAATATGACCAGATCGACCTTCTCGGCTTTGACCTGGTCGCGCAGTTCCTCGACCTTGCCACTGCCAATCAGGTATTTGGCGGTTGGCCGATGACGCGGCACGTTAACAAACGCGACGGTCTCGGCGCCGGCCGAAATTGCCAACTCCTGAAACTCCTGCGGATCTTCGCGCGCCTCAGGGTCCTGACCATCCAAGTGAACGAGAATGGTTCGCTCACCACCACCGTGGCGCTCAAAGAACAAAGGAGACTCCTATCAGGCGTTACCTGGCTCAGCGTCTGCTTGTTCGGTTTCGGTTGCGCTAGGCAGACGAATTGGACGAACCGGCACCACTGTAGAGATAGCGTGTTTGTAAACCATCTGGCTGACGGTGTTTTTCAGCAGGATAACGAACTGGTCGAACGACTCGATCGTGCCTTGCAGTTTGATTCCGTTGACCAGATAGATGGAAACCCCCACTTTCTCTTTACGCAATGTGTTCAAGTAAGGGTCTTGTAGCGAATGCCCTTTTGACATGTGCCGCACTCCTTTAAGGATTCAATAATAAAAATAGGTAAAAAAATGGCTTAGGCCGTCACACCCCCAAGGATAGACGGCAATTGCAAGGACTCAGCTCAATATGGAGACCGTTCCAAGGTATTTCAAGGCGCGTGGCAGATTGTCGCAATCGAGGCTGTCCAGCCAGTGTAAATCATCCCAACTGCGTAGCCAGGTGAACTGGCGCTTCGCCAATTGGCGCGTGGCAATGATCCCACGTTCCTGCATCTCGGCTGACGTCAGCTTGCCATCCAGGTAATCCCAGACTTGTCGGTAACCTACAGCGCGTATAGACGGCAACCCGGCATGCAGGTCACTTCTTTTACGCAGGGCTACGACCTCGTCAATGAATCCCTGTTCCAACATTTGTGTGAATCTTTGTTTAATACGCTCATGCAGTACCTGACGATTCGCCGGAGCGATAGCCAAGTTCGCGACAGTATAGGGCAATTGTGGGCGACCCGAAGCGCCTGCTTCAGTACTTTGCGCAGATTGTCGCGCGCGGTGTTCGGTCATGCTCTGGCCGCTGACCCGATAAACTTCCAGCGCCCGACTGAGTCGCTGCGGGTCATTGGGGTGAATTCGCGCCGCCGACACCGGATCAATCACCGCCAACTGATCGTGCAGGGCTTGCCAGCCAAGGCGTGCAGCCTCTTCCTCGATTTCAGCACGGATCTGCGGATCGGCCGCCGGCATATCGGCCAGACCTTCGAGCAAAGCCTTGTAATAGAGCATTGTGCCGCCGACCAGCAGCGGAATATTGCCGCGCGCGGTGATCTCGGCCATGGCCTGCAGGGCATCCCGGCGAAAATCAGCCGCCGAATAGGCCTCGACCGGATCAAGAATGTCGATCAACCGATGAGGAAACTCGGCCAATAACGCCTTCGAAGGCTTGGCGGTGCCGATGTCCATGCCGCGGTAAACCAGCGCCGAATCGACGCTGATCAGCTCGCACGGCAGGACCTTGGTCAGCTCGATGGCCAGATCGGTCTTGCCCGCAGCGGTCGGGCCCATCAGGAATATCGCTGGAGGGAGCTGGCTCATCAACGACCGCGCAAGAACAGTTTGTCCAGATCGTCCAGGCCCAATTGGGTCCAGGTCGGTCGGCCATGGTTGCATTGACCGCTGCGCTCGGTGTTTTCCATGTCCCGCAGCAGACCGTTCATTTCCGGCAAGGCCAGGCGCCGGTTGGCGCGAACAGCGCCATGGCAGGCCATGGTCCCGAGCAGTTCGTTCAGGTGTGCCTGAATCCGGTCGCTGGTGCCGTATTCCATCAGGTCCGCCAGCACGTCGTGAACCAGACGATTGGCCTCGGCCTGTTTGAGCAACGCCGGAATCTGCCGGATCGCCAGGGTTTCCGGGCCCAGACGCTGCAGTTCAAAACCGAGGCGCTGGAACCAGCTGACGTGCTCTTCGGCGCAATCGGCTTCACGCTGGCTGACGGCAATCGACTCCGGCACCAGCAGCGGTTGGCCACTCAGGCCTTCGCTGGCCATCGCGACTTTCAGGCGTTCATACATGATCCGCTCATGCGCAGCGTGCATGTCCACCAGCACCAACCCTTGGGCGTTTTCCGAAAGGATATAGATGCCTTTGAGTTGTGCCAGTGCATACCCCAACGGCGGGATGTCACCCTGACCATCAGGCAGCGCCGTGGCATTGGCCTCAGGCAATGGCGCAAAAAACTCGCGATAGGCAGCCTGCGCTTCGGCCACCGGCACGCCCGACTGCGGACGCGGCGTGTATTGATACTGATAACCGGCGCCGGCACCCGAGCCCGCCGTCGTATTAAAGGTCGGTTGAGCCTGCGGCTGCTCCAGCAACGCATTGGCCGCCAGACGCATTTCACCCTGAGGGCCGAACTCGCCGGCTTCGATGCCGGTCGGCCTGACCACGGCCGTCGCGACAGGTGCAGCCAAATGATCTTCCGGACGCACGTCACCCAAGGCGCGGTGCAAGGTGCCATAGAGGAAGTCGTGGACCATGCGCCCGTCACGGAAGCGCACTTCGTGTTTGGTCGGGTGCACGTTGACGTCGACACCCGCCGGATCGACTTCGAAAAACAGCACGAACGTCGGATGCCGACCGTTGAACAGCACGTCGCGATAGGCCTGGCGCACCGCATGGGCCACCAGTTTGTCGCGCACCGCACGGCCATTCACAAAGAAATACTGCAAGTCCGCCTGGCTACGGTTAAAGGTCGGCAACCCGACCCAGCCCCACAGATGAAGGCCATTGCGCTCGATCTCGATGGGCAGCGCCTGCTCCAGGAAACCCGCGCCGCAGATCGCCGCCACACGCCGGGCGCGAGCCGCGTCGTCATGGGCTTCGTGCAGGCTGAGGATGGTCTTGCCGTTATGGCGCAGATGGAACGCCACGTCGAAGCGCGCCAGCGCCAGACGCTTGATCACTTCTTGCAGGTGATCGAATTCGGTTTTTTCGGTCTTGAGGAATTTGCGCCGCGCCGGGGTGTTGAAGAACAGGTCGCGCACTTCAACCGAAGTCCCCACCGGGTGGGCCGCTGGCTGGACGCGAGGCGCCATGTCCCGGCCTTCGGTCTCGACCTGCCAGGCCTGATCGGCACCTCGGGTGCGGGACGTCAGGGTCAGGCGCGCCACGGAGCTGATCGACGCGAGCGCCTCCCCCCGAAACCCGAGGCTCATCACCTGCTCGAGGTCTTCGAGATTGCGAATCTTGCTGGTGGCATGTCGCGCCAGCGCCAGCGGCAAATCATCGGAGGAGATGCCGCTGCCATCGTCGCGAACCCGCAGCAGCTTGACGCCGCCCTGCTCGACATCGACGTCGATCCGTTTGGCGCCGGAGTCGAGGCTGTTTTCCAGCAGCTCCTTGATCACCGAAGCCGGGCGCTCGACCACCTCACCGGCGGCAATCTGGTTCGCCAGTCGCGGGCTGAGCAGCTCGATACGCGCTGCGGTGTTCACGGCGTCGTTCATTCCTTGGCCGCCAATTCGGTGCCCGGGATGTTCAGGTGCTGGCCGATTTTCAGTTCGTCGGATTGCAGGCCGTTGGCGCTGCGCAGAGTCGCCGGCGAAACCTGATAACGCACCGCGATCATCGCCAGGGTTTCACCCGGACGCACCGTGTGGTCACGCGGCCCCTGGGCAATTTTGCCGGAATCACGCAGCCAGGCGATGTAGGTGCCCGGTGGCGGGTTCTGCTGGAAGAACTGGCGCACACCCGCGCTGATCGAACGGGCCAGCGCTTGCTGGTGACCAGACGCAGCCAGTTTCGAGGCTTCGTTGGCGTTGGAGATAAACCCGGTTTCCACCAGGATCGACGGAATGTCAGGCGACTTCAGCACCATGAATCCGGCCTGCTCGACGCGCTGCTTGTGCAACGAGGTGACCCGGCCAATGTTGCTCAAGACCTTCTGGCCGACGTTCAGGCTGGAGGTCAGCGAGGCGGTCATCGACAGGTCGAGCAGTACGCCAGCAAGCATCTTGTCCTTGTCGTCGAGGCTGACGTTGCCGGCACCGCCGATCAGGTCGGAACGGTTTTCGCTGTCGGCCAGCCAACGGGCGGTCTCGGACGTTGCGCCGCGCTCGGACAAGGCAAATACCGAAGCGCCGAACGCTGCAGCGGAGGGTGCCGCGTCGGCGTGGATCGAGACGAACAGGTCGGCGCCCTTCTTGCGGGCGATCTCGGTACGGCCACGCAATGGAATGAAGTAGTCGCCGGTACGGGTCAGCTCGGCCCGGAAGCCTTTCATGCCGTTGACCTGGCGCTGCAGTTCGCGGGCGATGGCCAGCACCACGTCTTTTTCGTGCTGGCCACGGGAACCGGAAGCGCCCGGGTCTTCGCCGCCGTGACCGGCATCGATGACCACGATGATGTCGCGCTTGCCGGCCGGTGCAGGCGGCAGCTTGATTGCCGGCTCAACGGGAGCCACCGGCACCGCAGGCACGGTGGCAACGGTTGGAGCCGGGGTCGGCGCAGGCGGTGGCGTGGCATCGGTGGCGTTGTCGAACAGGTCGACCACCAGGCGATTACCGTACTGCGCATTCGGCGCCAGCACGAAGCTCTTCGGGGTGACAGCTTTTTTCAGGTCGATGACCACCCGCAGGTCGGTCGGCGTGCGCTGAGCCGAACGCATGTCGGTAATCGGGGTATTGGCGGTAGAGACCTTCAGCGGCGCGCCAAGGACGGCGCCATTGATGTCGATCACCAGACGATCCGGGGACGTCAGGGTAAAGACGCTGTGCTGGACCGGGCCGGACAGGTCAAACACCAGTCGGGTGTTATCCGGTGCCCGCCACAAGCGAACACTGTTGACCTTTGTCGCGGCCACAGCGTCGACGGCCAGTGCCGTAAGCAGCATTCCTACGACAGCAACCAACGCGCGAAAGCGCATACCTAACCCCATCATTTATTTGAATTCCAATGCCAAAGCGGCACACCAAGACTCGCCACGCAAACCCTGGGGCGACAGATTCAGCGAACGCCCGCTGTCATGCGGGCTAATGGTAATGGTCAGGTCGGGCTTTGGCAAAAAGCCTGCACCCTTCTGGGGCCACTMGATCAGACACAGTGCATCGTCTTCGAGGTAGTCACGAATGCCAAGAAACTCCAGCTCCTCCGGATCGACCAGTCGATACAGGTCAAAATGGAAGGCGCGAATGTCGCCGATCTCGTAGGGCTCAACCAAGGTAAAGGTCGGACTTTTTACTGCGCCAACATGCCCCAAACCGCGAATAATGCCCCGCGACAGGGTGGTTTTACCCGCCCCAAGGTCACCGTCCAGAAAGATGATGCCGTGCCCTTTGGTCACTTGAGCGATACGGTTGCCCAACGCGACCATGGCGTCTTCATTGGCCAGATACAGGGTTACTTCAGACACGGTGCTTGCTCCTCCAGCAACTGACGAATGGCGGGAATCAGATCACTGGCCGCCAGCCCACGGCCATATTTACCTTCACGTTCGCCAGCGTTGGCGTGCAGCCAGACCGCCAGGCACGCCGCATCGAACGCGCTCAGGCCTTGGGCCAGCAAGGCGCCGACCAGTCCGGCCAGCACATCCCCCAGACCCGCGGCAGCCATGGCCGGGTGGCCTTGATGACACAGCGCCAAACGACCATCAGGACTGGCAATCAGGCTGCCGGCCCCTTTGAGAATGACGGTGGTTGTGTATTTTTTGCTCAATGCATGGGCCGCGGCAGGGCGATCAGCTTGAACCTCGGCCGTGGAAATCCCCAATAACCGCGCCGCCTCCCCCGGATGCGGAGTGATCACACAATCGTTCGGCAGACGCACATCGCCCAGGCTCAGCAGATTCAGCGCATCGGCGTCCCACACCTGCGGCAACGGGGTATTCGCCGCTGCCGACAACAAACTGCGACCCCATGCGTCCTTGCCGAGACCCGGTCCGACCACCAGCACACTGGCCTGGCCGAGCGGGTCCATCAGTTGGTTGGCCGAATGAACGCCCAGCACCATGACTTCGGGCACCCGCGCCAATGCGGCCGGTACATGTTCACTGCGGGTCGCCAGAGACACCATGCCCGCGCCGCTGCGCAGGGCACTTTGGGCGCTCAAGAGAATGGCGCCGCCGAAACCCCGATCGCCACCGATCAGCAGGACGTGACCGAATCGGCCTTTGTGAGCGCTCGGTGCCCGAGTTGCCAGGCGCGGCAGGTTGTCTGGATTCAGGCGATAAGCACTGACGGTGCTTTCAGCAACGATCTGCGGGTCGGCTTGCAGATCGTTGAACTGCAACTCCCCCACCTGATCCGCCGCATCGCCGGTGAACAGCCCAAGCTTGAGGCCGATGTACGTCACGGTGAGGTCGGCCTGAACCGCAACCCCGAGGACTCGCCCGGTATCGGCGCACAGACCGGACGGGATATCCACCGCCGCAACGGGCAGGCCACAGGCATTGATCGCCTCGATCGCGGCGACATAAGGTTCACGCACCTCACCGCTCAGACCGGTGCCCAGCAGCGCATCCAGCACCACCCCACGCAGCTCGATGGCAGGTGACCAGGCCTCGACGACAACCCCGGCGGCCAGCGCTTCGGCATACGCCAGCGCGGCATCGCCCTGCAAGCGCGACGGTTCAACCACCGCCAGCACTCGCACCTGCCAACCGGCTCGCAACGCCAACACCGCCACCAGATAACCGTCCCCGGCGTTATTACCGTGACCCGCCAACACGCTGAGCTCAGTGGCCGTCGGCCAGTGCCGGACCATCGCCCGCCATGTGGCACGAGCAGCCCGATGCATCAATTCAAAGCCGGTTGTCCCGGCCGCAATCAGCCGCGCGTCGAGTGCCCGGACCTGTGCGGCGCTGTACAGCGCGTCGGGTAAATGGTGTTTTGTCTGCGGCATGCGTCTTCAGGCTCCGATGTCTGGCAGAATTATACGCACCTCAGCTCCGGTTTCCCCTGTCTCATGCCTGCAATTACCACAGATCTTCCTGCTCTCGCCCAATCGATCAAGGACTGGGGCCGCGAGCTGGGCTTTCAACAAGTCGGCATCAGTGGTCTGGACCTGGCTGAGCATGAACAACACCTGGAACGCTGGCTCGAAGCCGGCTACCACGGCGAGATGGACTACATGGGTGCCCACGGCAGCAAACGCTCGCACCCGGAAGAGCTGGTGCCGGGCACGTTGCGGGTGGTTTCACTGCGCATGGACTACCTGCCGGGCGACACGGAAATGGCCAAGCGCCTGGGCCAACCGGAAAAAGCCTACGTCTCGCGCTATGCCCTGGGCCGCGACTATCACAAGCTGATCCGCAAGCGCGTGCAGCAATTGGCCGAGAAGATCCAGCAGGTCATCGGCCCCTTCGGCTACAGGGCTTTCGTCGACAGCGCCCCGGTGCTGGAAAAAGCCATCGCCGAACAAGCCGGCCTCGGCTGGATCGGCAAAAACACCCTGGTGCTGAACCGCAAGGCCGGCAGTTACTTCTTTTTGAGCGAACTGTTCGTCGACCTGCCGCTGCCGGTAGACCCGCCTCACAGCACCGAACACTGCGGGCGCTGCACGGCGTGCCTGGACATCTGCCCGACCAAGGCCTTTGTCGGCCCCTATGTGCTGGACGCCCGCCGCTGCATTTCGTACCTGACCATCGAACTGAAAACGGCGATCCCCGAAGACTTGCGGTCGCTGATCGGCAATCGGGTGTTCGGTTGTGATGACTGCCAGATCGTCTGCCCGTGGAACCGCTTCGCCCGTCCGTCCGGCGAAAGCGACTTCAAACCGCGGCACAACCTCGACAACGCCGAGCTGGCGGAATTGTTCATGTGGGATGAAGAGAAATTCCTGAGCAGCACCGAAGGCTCGCCGCTGCGCCGCGCCGGTTATGAGCGCTGGCTGCGTAACCTGGCCGTCGGACTTGGCAATGCGCCTTCAACGATTCCAGTGCTGGAAGCCCTGAAAGCGCGGGCGGACTATCCGTCAGAGCTGGTGCGCGAGCATGTGGCGTGGGCGTTGAAACAACACGAACATCGCGCCAAACAATAGAACCAAGGCGCTACGGGTGATCATCGCTACAACCGGGTTTATTGCTCGTCGTTGTAGACGAACTTGGGCATGTCCCAGTGGAAACGAATCGCCAGCAGGCGCAACAGGAAGCCGCCAAACAAGGTGATCAAGATCGCCTGTTCGCCAGGTAATTGCAGGTAAAGGCAGAACATGTAGCACCACGCGGCAGCGAACGAGACGCTGGCATAGAGCTCGCGCCGGAAGATCAGCGGGATGTCGTTGCAGAAGATGTCGCGCAAGATACCGCCGAACACCCCGGTGATCACTCCGCTGACCGACGCCACCAGCATGCCGTGACCCATTTCCAGCGCGGTCATGCAGCCGATCAGGGTAAACGCCACCAACCCCACGGCGTCGAGCACCAGGAACAGCGAACGCAGATGGCGCATCCAGCGTGCGGTAAAGACCGTGAGCATTGCCGCAGCCGAGGTCAACACCAGGTATTCCGGGTGTTTGACCCAGGTCAGCGGGTAGTGCCCGAGCAGCACGTCACGCACCGAACCACCGCCCAGCGCCGTCACGCAGGCGATCAGCACCACACCAAACCAGTCCATGCCACGCCGACCGGCAGACAACGCGCCAGTCATGGCTTCAGCGGTAATGGCAATCAGGTAGAGCATCAACAACATGGCGGCGGTCCTTACGGGAAGGCGCGCAGTCTACTCAGATCGCCGGGGCACCAAAAGAGGGCGCAGTAGAATCTACCTCCGCTCCATCCCCAGCGGCTGGGCGGACACCATCGCGAGCAGGCTCGCTCCCACAGGAACAACGCAATCCAGTGTGGGAGCGAGCCTGCTCGCGATGGAGCCGGAACTGGCGCCGCAGGATCAGAACTTGATGAAATGCTGACGGTAGTGCTGCAGCTCGGCGATCGATTCGCGGATGTCGTCCAGCGCCAGGTGCGTGCTGCCCTTCTTGAAGCTGTCGCGCACTTCCGGAGCCCAGCGTGCGGCCAGCTCCTTCAAGGTCGAGACGTCGAGGTTGCGGTAGTGGAAGTAGCTTTCCAGCGCCTTCATGTGCGTATAAAGGAAGCGCCGGTCCTGGCAGATGCTGTTGCCGCAGATCGGCGATGTGCCCTTCGGCACCCACTTTTCCAGGAAGGCGATGGTCTGGGCTTCTGCTTCGGCCATACTGATGCGGCTGTCGCTCACCCGCTGGGTCAGGCCGGAACCACCGTGTTGACGGGTATTCCACTCGTCCATGCCCGCCAGGATCTCGTCGCTGTGGTGAATGGCGATCACCGGGCCCTCGGCCAGGGTGTTGAGATTGCTGTCGGTGACAATGGTGGCCATCTCGATGATGACGTCGGTGTCAGGGTTCAGACCGGTCATTTCCAGATCGATCCAAATCAGGTTCTGCGGGTTTTGCATGTGTCAGCTCCTCGGCGTAGGCATGCAGTTTAGCCTAGAGGACTCTCGGGGCGTGCTAAACTCGCGGCCGTTTTACCTAATCGCTGCATTATCCACACGGAACACCCATGGCCAAACGCCAACTCAATCGTCGTCAAAACTGGCGCATCGAAAAGATTCAAGGCGAGCGCGCTGCCCGCGCCGCCAAACGCGAATCCTCCGCCGTCGAAGCGCTCGAGGGCGGCGACCTTGGCCCCGAGCAGACGGGCCTGGTGATCGCTCACTTCGGCGTTCAGGTCGAGGTCGAAGCCCGCGACGGCGAACTCGCCGGCCAGGTGTTCCGCTGCCATTTGCGGGCCAACCTGCCTGCGCTGGTGACCGGCGACCAGGTGGTCTGGCGCGCCGGCAACCAGGGCATCGGCGTGATCGTCGCGCAATTGCCGCGTAAAACCGAACTGTGCCGTCCCGACAGCCGTGGTCAGCTCAAGCCGGTAGCGGCCAATGTCGACATGATCGTGATTGTCTTCGCCCCGCTGCCCGAGCCTCACGCCAACCTGATCGACCGTTACCTGGTCGCCGCCGAACACGCCGGCATTCGCCCGCTGCTGCTGCTCAACAAGTTCGACCTGATCGACGAGCAGAATGCCCCGGCGCTGAATGCCTTGCTGGCGGTCTACCGCACGCTGGGTTACCCGGTGCTGGAAGTCTCGGCACACCACGGCAACGGCATGGAGCAGTTGCAGAAGCAACTGGACGGGCACATCAGTGTGTTCGTTGGTCAGTCCGGCGTCGGCAAGTCCTCGCTGGTCAACAGCCTGCTGCCGGAAGTCGAAACCCGTGTCGGCCCGTTGTCCGAGCTGTCCGGCCAGGGCACTCACACCACCACCACCGCGCGGTTGTTCCACTTCCCCGGCGGCGGTGAGCTGATCGACTCCCCGGGTATTCGGGAATTCGGCCTGGGCCACGTCAGCCGTGCCGACGTCGAAGCCGGTTTCATCGAGTTCAACGACCTGATCGGCACCTGTCGCTTCCGCGACTGCAAGCACGACCGCGAACCCGGTTGCGCCCTGCTCAAGGCACTGGAAGAAGGCCGCGTGCAACAGCAGCGCATGAACAGCTACCGCTCGATCATCGCCAGCTTGCCTGAAACCAGTTATTAACCAGAGCGCTCAGCAGCCCCGACACTGAAGGCTGCTGACCGCTCACTGGCGCACCGACAGACAATAAAAAGCCGCGATCGTCGCGGCTTTTTATTGGATCACTACTTGGGTGGCCCGGCCGGTTTGGCCGGGTCGCCGGCTTTCGGTGCCGGAGCGTCGAACAGGTTCAAGCGCTCCCGAAGCTCATGCGCCGGCAGCGGTTCCTTGTCCGCCGGCAAGGCATTCGGATCGGCAGGGACGGCAGGCACTTCACCCGGAGCGCCCTGCCCCGGTGTCGGTGTTGGTGCCGGTTCCGCGCCTTGTTCACCCTCGATGGCACGCTGGGCCTTCTTGGTCAGCACGATGATGTCGATGCGGCGGTTGACCGGGTTGAAAGGGTTCTTGCGATCGAACAATGCCGACGAAGCGTAGCCCACCACCCGCGCCACTTGCTGATCCGGATAGCTACCCGCGACCAGCGCACGGCGAGCCGCGTTGGCACGGTTGGCCGACAGCTCCCAGTTGCCGAAATCGCCGGTGCCTGCATAAGGCTTGGCGTCGGTGTGACCGCCGATGCTGATCTTGTTCGGCACCGCTTTGATGGTGTCGGCCATGGCCAGCAAAATGTCTTCGAAGTACGGCTTCAAGCGAGCGCTGCCCGAGTCGAACATCGGCCGATTTTCGGAATCGATGATCTGGATGCGCAAGCCATCTGGAGTGATGTCGAAAAGAATCTGGTCCTTGAACTTCTGCAACTGCGGGTTCTCTTCGACCTTGTTCTGCAATTCTTGGAGCAACAGTTCAAGGCGTTCCTTCTCGACTTCCTCGGCCATTTTTTCGACCTGTTCGGTATCGACGGTGACCTTGTCCGGTTGCGGCTGGGACTTGACCTCGGGATTGAGGGTCTTGTCCGGCGCCAGCACCGGCGTGCCGCCCAGGTCGATAATGAACGGCGTACCGCTTTCAGAGAAGCCGATCGGGTCCTTGAAGTAACCGGCAATGGCGATCTTCTGTTCCGGTGTGGCGGTAGATAACAGCCACAGCACCAGGAAGAACGCCATCATCGCTGTCGCGAAGTCAGCGAAGGCGATTTTCCACGCGCCCCCGTGATGCCCGCCAGCGTAGCGCTTGACGCGCTTGATGATTATCGGCTGATTATTCTCCATGACTTAACGACCGCGCACCGCTTGTTCCAGGTCAGCGAAGCTCGGACGGTGTGCCGGGTACAGAACCTTGCGCCCGAACTCCACCGCCAGCGATGGCGGCATGCCGGAAGCCGAAGCCACCAACGAGGCCTTGATGGCTTCGTAGATGTTCAGCTCTTCCTTGGCATCGTGAGCCAGGGAGTGCGCCAACGGACCGAAGAAACCGTAGGCCGCGAGAATACCGAAGAAGGTACCGACCAGTGCGGCACCGACGTGCAGACCGATGGACTTCTGATCGCCCTCACCCAGCGAGGCCATGGTCACCACGATACCCAGTACCGCCGCGACGATACCGAAGCCGGGCATGGCATCCGCGATACCGTTGACCGCATGCGACGGGTGTTCGAGGTCTTCCTTGAGGCTGAACAGCTCCATGTCGAACAGGCCCTCAAGCTCATGCGGCGCCATGTTGCCGGACGACATGATGCGCAAGTAATCGCAGATGAACGCGGTCATGCGGTCGTCTTTGAGAACCGCCGGGTATTTGGCGAAAATCGGGCTGGCAGCAGCGTCTTCGATATCGCCTTCAATGGCCATCATGCCTTCGCGACGGCTCTTGTTGAGGATCTCGTAGATCAGGCCCAGCACCTCCAGGTAGAAGGTGTGATTGAAGCGCGAACTGAACATGCCCAAGGATTTCTTGAGCACATGTTTCGTCATGTGGCCGGGGTTGGCCTGCAGGAACGCACCCAGCGCCGCACCGCCGATGATCATCACCTCGAAAGGCTGGATCAGGGCGGCAATCTTGCCGTGGGAGAGCACGTATCCGCCGAGCACGCTCGCGAATACGACGATGATGCCGATAATTTTAGCCATAGGTAGAAGGTACTTACTTAAGTCGGGTTCAAGGTCATATTCGGAAGTTAAAAAATCTCTTCTTCTACTTATCGGCAAAACTGCGCCAGACTATAGCCAGTTAAGGCGAAAAGCTAATTTGGCCCGCTCCGGGCGTGTTTAATGCAGACGATGATCGCGCCCAACCATGGCTAATGAAACGACCGTTCCAACTGCTAGACCGACCACACTCGAAGGCTGGGTCAAGCTGCTCGATGGCGCAACCTTGCCCGTGCCGCGAACCAGCCATGACCGCGTCTGCAAGGCTATCGCCGACAATCGCAGCTCGTTGCGCGATATTGCCGAATTAATGCAAGGCAGCCCGGCCCTGGCCCTCAGCGTCATCCGCGAAGCCAATCGCCACACCCACGGCAGCATGAGCGAGCCCAGCGAGAACCTGGAAGTGGCGATCAATCGCCTCGGTCTCAAGCGCACCGAAGAACTGCTCGCGCGCCTGCCCGCCCTGCCCGAGAACGAAATCCCGCCGGCCCTGCGCCAACTTCAATTGATCAGCCTGCACGCGACCCAACAGGCCAACGGCTTTTTTGCCAGTCGCCTGGCGCGGCTCTGGCAGGATATCCACTGGGGTAGCCTGCTGTTCCTCTCGCCGTTCTGGCCACTGGCCCTGACCTTCCCGCAGCTGCTGGAAGACTGGGAGCTGCGGGTCCTGCACAAGCGCGAGCCAGCAAGCAAGGTCGAAAAAGAATTGTTCGGTGTCCGCCTGCTGGAACTCGGCCAGGCACTGGTGGAAGTCTGGCGCCTGCCAATCTGGGTAGGACAAGGCTATCGATTGCTGCTCAATGAACAACGCGAACTGGCGAAAGTCGTGCATATCGCCCGCGACGCCGAGCACCCGTTGCGCCAGCAAAACCGTCTTGATGACGACCCGATCCTGCGCCGCTGGCTCAATCAACCGGCCAACACAGTATTGATGGCCAACGGTCTGGCGTTATCGGCGCAGCAAGCCTGGAGCAGCCCTCACTGCCTGCGCTGGCAGTTTCTGACCAGCCTCTACCTGCAAATGCCGATGGACGAGGTCCAGCAGCAACTGCACCAGCAAGCCGCACTCAGCGCGCGCAACCATGCCATGCCCGACCTCTGGCATCCCGCCGGGGCATTGCTCTGGCCATGGGACGAGCGGCGCCTTCATCGCGGCCAGCTTCCGGCGCCCGCCCCCACCGCCGAAGACCTGACAAAGTGGCGCAAGCAATGCGCAGAACTGCTGGCGGAGCCAAGCCGCTTTACCAACGCCATGCACCTGACCACCTCTGCGCGGGATGCACTGGTTGCCTGCGGCATGCGCC
The DNA here is from genome assembly GCF_056397385.1 of Pseudomonas sp. 05N36. Lineage (NCBI taxonomy): Bacteria > Pseudomonadati > Pseudomonadota > Gammaproteobacteria > Pseudomonadales > Pseudomonadaceae > Pseudomonas > Pseudomonas sp. 05N36. Next base: position 343,056 of record NZ_JBFTNH010000001.1, read on the forward strand.
GGGTGATGATTCTGATGGCTGATCGCACCCACAGCCAGTTGCGCGTACATCAGATTCACGGCCTGCCTAAAGAGGCTGCAACGCTGAACTGTGTGGTCAGCCAGAGCAGCGTGCTGCAACGCCTGCTCTCGCAACAGGCTCAGGTACGCCTGACACCAGCCAACACCGCACAATTTTCAGCCTTGCTACCCGCCAGCCTGCGTTCATTGTTCGGCGGCGAGCACCTGCTGCTGCGCTCACTGGTCAACAATGGCCGGGTGATCATGCTGGTCGTGGCGGACCAGGGCGGCGGTCCCTTTTCGGAAATCACCGTGCAAGCCTTCGGCAAAACCGCACAGTGCATCGAAAAGGCCCTGCACAGCTTTACCAACCGCGGCCAGTAGTTCCTGCGCTACAATCCTCCCCCTTTGTGCTCTGGAGACCTCACATGTCTGACTTCTCTGGCTTGTCGCTGGTGATCGAGCCGAGCGACCTGCTCGCCCGTCTTGATGCTCGCGAACTGATTCTGGTCGACCTGACCAGCAGCGCCCGCTACGCCGAAGGCCACATTCCCGGCGCGCGCTTCGTCGACCCCAAACGGACTCAACTGGGTCATCCGCCGGCTCCGGGCCTGCTGCCGTCACAGGCGGCGCTTGAAGCCCTGTTCGGCGAACTGGGGCATAACCCGGACGCGGTCTACGTGGTCTACGACGATGAAGGCGGCGGTTGGGCCGGACGCTTCATCTGGTTGCTGGATGTCATCGGCCACAGTAACTACCACTATGTGGACGGTGGTCTGCTGGCCTGGCTGGCGGAAGGCTTGCCGGTGTCGACCGCGGTTCCAGCATCTGTCGGCGGCCCGGTTGCACTGACCTTGCACGACGAACCCACGGCCACCCGCGAATACCTGCAAAGCCGTCTCGGCGCCGCCGACCTGGCGATCTGGGATGCACGCGGACCGCTGGAGTACTCCGGCGAGAAAGTCCTCGCGGCCAAAGGCGGACACATTCCCGGTGCAGTCAATTTCGAATGGACCGCGGGCATGGACAAGACGCGCAACCTGCGCATCCGCACCGATATGCCGCAGATCCTCGAACAGCTCGGGATCAGCAAAGACAAAGAAGTGATTACCCACTGCCAGACCCACCATCGCTCTGGCTTCACCTATCTGGTGGCCAAGGCACTCGGTTATCCGCGGGTCAAAGGCTACGCCGGCTCCTGGGGCGAATGGGGCAATCACCCCGACACGCCCGTAGAGATTTAAGGTTTTCTAAGGAAAGTTATGAATAAGCGTTTGTTTATCCTCAGCCAGTACCTGCTGCCTCATCACCTGCTGTCGCGTCTGGCCGGCTGCATTGCCGAATGCCGCGTGCGCTGGTTCAAGAACGCCTTCACCGCCTGGTTCGCCAAGCGTTATCAGGTGGACATGTCGCAAGCACTGGTCGAGGACCTGACCGCTTACGAACACTTCAACGCATTCTTCACCCGCGCGTTGAAAGACGGCGCACGCCCACTGGACCAGACTCCAGGCGCAATCCTCAGCCCGGCCGACGGTGCCGTCAGCCAGCTTGGCCCGATCGAGCACGGCCGGGTGTTCCAGGCCAAGGGCCACAGTTTCAGCGTGCTGGAATTGCTTGGCGGTGATGYGGCAAACGCTGCGCCGTTCATGGGCGGTGATTTCGCCACTATTTACCTGTCGCCCAAAGACTACCATCGCGTCCACATGCCGCTGGCCGGCACCCTGCGCGAAATGGTCTACATCCCGGGCCGGATTTTCTCGGTCAACCAGACCACCGCGGAAAACGTTCCGGAGCTGTTCGCCCGTAACGAACGCGTCGCGTGCATCTTCGACACCGAGCGCGGGCCAATGGCCGTGGTATTGGTCGGTGCGATGATTGTCGCTTCGATCGAAACCGTCTGGGCCGGGCTGGTAACGCCACCCAAGCGCGAACTGAAAACCTTCCGCTACGACGAAGCTGCCCGCGCGCCGATTCACCTGGAAAAAGGTGCCGAGCTGGGTCGCTTCAAACTGGGTTCGACGGCAGTTGTGCTGTTTGGCCCGAATCAAGTGAAGTGGGCTGAAGAGCTGGCGGCTGGTTCGCCAGTGCAAATGGGCCAAGGCATGGGCTTGCCGAACGCCTGATCTGCACGCAGATCCAATGTGGGAAATGTGGGAGCGAGCTTGCTCGCGATACAGGCACCTCGGTCTATCTGATAAGCCGAGGTGATGCTATCGCGAGCAAGCTCGCTCCCACAAAGGCCTGCGCTCCCACACAAACTGCGTGGTGTTACAGCTGACCGTCGCGGTCTCTGAAGCCCAGCAGATACAGCACGCCATCCAGACCCAGGGTCGAAATCGCCTGCTTGGCCGACTGCTTGACCAGCGGCTTGGCACGGAACGCCACCCCCAGACCCGCAATCGCCAGCATCGGCAAATCGTTGGCACCGTCGCCGACGGCAATGGTCTGCTCCAGACGCAAGCCTTCCTTGTGCGCCAGCTCACGCAGCAAATCGGCTTTGCGCTGTGCATCGACGATCGGCTCGACAGCCACACCGGTCACTTTGCCGTCGACCACTTCCAGTTCATTGGCGAACACGTAGTCGATGCCCAGCTTGGCTTGCAGCTGTTTGGCGAAGTAGGTGAAGCCGCCCGACAAAATGGCCGTCTTGTAGCCCAGGCGCTTGAGTTCGGCGAACAAGGTTTCAGCGCCTTCGGTCAGGCGCAGGGAAGCCCCGATCGAGTCCAGCACGCTGACGTCCAGCCCTTTGAGCAAGGCCAGGCGCTCCTTGAAGCTGGCGCGGAAATCCAGTTCGCCGGCCATCGCCCGCTCGGTAATTTCCGACACCTTCTCGCCCACCCCGGCCGCCTTGGCCAGCTCGTCGATGACTTCGGCTTCGATCAGTGTCGAGTCCATGTCGAACACCGCCAGACGCCGGTTGCGCCGGAACAGCGAATCTTCCTGGAAGGCGATATCGACGTTCAGCTCCTGGGCCACGCTGAGGAACTCGGCACGCAGGGCCTGCGGATCAGCCGCTTCGCCACGCACGGAAAACTCAATGCAGCCCTTGCCCTTGTCGGCCGGAGTGTCCAGCGGCATACGTCCGGACAGACGGTCGATGTGATCGATGTTCAGCCCGTATTTCGCAGTGATCGAGCTCACGCGTTGCAACTGCTCGGCCGTCACTTTGCGGGTCAGCAAGGTCACAATGTGGCGTTTCTTGCCTTGGGCGCCGACCCACTGCTGGTAATCCTCTTCGGAGACCGGCGTGAAACGCACCTGTTGCCCCAGCTCGTAGGCCTTGAACAGGATGTCCTTGAGCACCGACGAACCCTGTTCGGTGTCGGGAATTTCAACCAGGATGCCGAACGACAACGTGTCGTGGATCACCGCCTGACCGATGTCGAGAATGTTCACACCACCCTGGGCCAGTACACCGGTAATGGCCGCAGTCAGACCCGGACGGTCGACTCCCGTGATGTTTATCAGGACGATTTCGCGCAAGGCGCACCCCCGCAAGTGGAAAAAAACCGCATTCTACCCACTTTCAGTGACCATCGGGCACAGCGAGCGCTTTGCCGGTCTGGGGCCTGTCGCTATACTGCGCCTCAACTTCACGGACAAAAGAGCCGAGCTCAGTGAACCGGCCTACGCCAGTCAAAACCGATAACTTCTTTCTGCTGATCTTCCGGGCACTGCGCCATCGCCGTGTACCGATTGCATTGCGCATTGCCAGCCATAACGTGATCCTGGTCGCATTGGCCCTGGTGATCTACGCCTGCGTGATGGGTCTGCAGTTCAAACAGGCCATGCACGAGCAAGCGGATGCCCTCGGCCAGAGCCTGACCACCCAGACAGCGATGTCGGCAACCGAGCTGTTGGTGTCCAACGACATCCTCAGCCTCAACGTGTTGCTGAACAACCTGACCAAGAACCCGTTGGTGGCTCACGCGGCTATTTATAGCGTGGACAACCGGATTCTCGCCGAGGCCGGACAGCGTCCCAAGCATGGCTTGCTGGGCGAAGCCGAAGGCATGTACGAGAGCAAGATCACCTTTCAGGACGTGACGGCCGGTCAACTGCGGATCAGCCTGGACATGGCGCAGTTCCAGCAGCCAATGACCATCAGCCTGCAAAGCATGGGCATTCTCAGCGCGATCCTGCTGGCGTTGTCCCTGGCCCTGAGCTTGCGCCTGGGTCGGCACATCTCCACCCCGCTGCTGCAATTGCGGGTGTGGCTGCGTGACATTGACGAACACACCCCGGCGATTCAGCGCCAGGACGAAATCGGGGACCTGGCCCGTCAGCTCCACAGCAGTTATGCACCTGAAAAGGTCGAGCCTGAACCCGAGCCAGAACCTGAGTTCGACGATTTCGAAGACACTGAAGAGGCCGAGCCGACCTTCGAAGTGCGCAATCTGCGCGACCCGAGCTTCGATGAAAGCGCTCCGGTGGCCGGCCTGAAACCGGCAGCACGGCACGTGGTCAGCGCTGAAGAAGACGAACTGGACGAAGATGATCCGTTTGCCGACCTTCGCGACACCGCTGCCGTCACGCCCGCTGCCAAGCCGCAACTCACCAAGCCTGCTGCCCCGGCGCAACCGCAGCACAGCGCGGTATTGGCGGTGCAGCTGGGTGCTCAGGAGCAACTGCGCCGCTTGCCGCGCGCACGCCTGACCGAACTGCTGGAGCGTTATCGCGACTGCCTGGACCAGGCGGCTTCGCTGTATGAAAGCGAACTGCACACCCTGAACGATGGCAGCACGCTGATGTTGTTCCACAGTGAAGACAGCGGTGACGACTACCTGACCAACGCCATTTGCTGCGGTGAGTTGCTGCGTGCGCTCGGCCACCAGTTGCAGATCGAAGTCGCCGACAGCGGCATCACCCTGCAACTGCAGCTGGGCCTGACCTTGGGCGACGGGCTCTTCGGCCTCAGCCAGATTGATCTGCTGCTGACCGAAACGGCTCAGGACGCTCTCGCCTTGTCCCAACACAGCCGAAACCTGCTGCTGGTGGAACGCAAGATCAGCGACGATGGGCTGATCCGCCAACGTGCGCGGATCCGCCCAATCGCCAGCCCGGAAGGCGCTTGCTGCGTCGAACGGTTGATGGAGCCTTACCCGTCGATGCTGGAGCGGCAACTGGCGCGCATGCATGAGACACGCGCCAAGAGCTGAACCCGGCCGTGAACCAAAAAGCCCGCAGACGAGTGATTGTCTGCGGGCTTTTTTGTCGCCTGTTCCGACCTCATCGCGAGCAGGCTCGCTCCCACAGTGGATTTGGGAGCGTCCTAGATCAAATGTGGGAGCGAGCCTGCTCGCGATGAGGCCGGGAGCAGCGCTAGAGTTTCCCAACCTGCAGAAACAACAAAGCCCGCATCAACGCGGGCTTTGTCTGTACGGCATTCACCTTAGAACCTGAACACTTCCATGTCCGTGCGAATCGGTGAAGCCATCGGGATCTTCGGTTTCTCCGGTTCTGCCGGCGCCGCTGGTTTGGACGCAGGTTTACGCGGTGCTTCGACAACCGGTGGCTGATTGGCCAGCGGCTTGAGCGCGACCGACAGCTGTTCGGCCAAACGTTGCAGCAATATGCCCTGGGCCTGCACCTGAGCCGCCGTACCACTGGCGTGTGGCTCTTGCAGATGAATGATGCGGTTGTCACGCACCTGGCCACGACGGTCGATCAAACGCCACTGGGCATCGAGGATCGCCGGTTGCGACTCACCCGAATCCAGGCGAGTGATCGACAGCAAAACCTGTACATCCGGGGTGAAACCCAAGGTCGCCGGTGCCAGCACTACGCGCTGGCTGTCCAGATGGCCGGCCACCTGGCGCAACAGAAGCTGGTTGATGTCCGAAGACAGGCTGCCCGCCCAACGACCGTCGGTGGACGCCTGCAGGCTGCCATCAGGCTGGCGCTGCAGCAGGGTTTCACGTTGCAGGTAATCGGCGATCGATACCGGGCCCAACAAAACCGCCATGCCCGCGCTTTGCGCAGGCTGAGCCGGACTTCCGCTGTCCAGCTGATACAGCGACACCGGCTGGTGAACGCTGCAACCCGCCAGGCCAAATACGCCAGCGAGCAACAAAAGTAGAGGAAGGCGCAGAACAGTCATCATCCCATCCAAGTGACGGCGAACGAGCCGGTCACAGTGAAAAATACTCAATCAATATGAAGAACGCAGGACCACGCCCACGTTTGAAAGGCCATATCATCCGTGAATATGGCCTCCGACTCCAGCGCGAAAGTATCGATCTACGGGTTAAATCGCAGATCGAGCGCCCTGGGCCGCTTAATTGAGAGCTTCTACCAATAATGCATCAACGCGCTGAAAGCCCCGTGGCAGCTTGTTGCCACGGCGTCCGCGCTCACCTTTGTAGTGTTCGAGGTCGTCGGCTTTGAGCGACAGCGTGCGTTTGCCGGCCTGCAGGACCAGGGTCGCGCCTTCCGGCAATACCGCGATATCGGTGACATATTCCTCGCGACTGGCCACACGTTCGCCGGAGATACCGATGATCTTGTTGCCTTTGCCCTTGCCCAGCTGTGGCAGGTCGCTGATTTTGAAAATCAGCAGGCGACCTTCGGTGGTGACCGAGGCCAACCAGTTCTGCTCACGGTCAGCGACCGGACGCGGCAGGATCACCTTGGCGTTGTTCGGCAGGCTCAACAGCGCCTTGCCGGCCTTGTTCTTGGCTTGCAGGTCTTCCCCCTTGACCACGAAACCGTAACCGGCGTCCGAGGCGATGACGTACAGCCCATCGTCTTCAGGCATCAACACGCATTCGAAGGTCGCGCCGGGCGGCGGCGTCAGGCGCCCCGTCAGCGGCTCACCCTGGCCTCGGGCCGATGGCAGCGTGTGCGCCGGCACCGAATAACTGCGACCGGTGGAGTCGATGAACACCGCAAACTGGTTGGAACGACCGGCCGCTGCGGTCTTGAAGCCGTCCCCGGCCTTGTACGAAAGCCCGGTGGCGTCGATGTCGTGGCCTTTGGCCGAGCGCACCCAGCCTTTCTCGGACAGCACTACGGTGACTTTTTCGTTCGGCAGCAGATCGTGCTCGGTCAGCGCCTTGGCTTCGGCACGCTCGACAATCGGCGAGCGACGGTCGTCGCCATAGGTTTCGGCGTCTTTGATCAGCTCGCTGCGCACCAGCTTCTTCAGCTTGGCTTCGCTGCCCAGCAAGGCTTGCAGCTTGGCTTGTTCCTTGAGCAGTTCATCCTGCTCATCGCGCAGCTTCATTTCTTCGAGTCGCGCCAACTGACGCAGGCGAGTATCGAGAATGTAGTCGGCCTGGATCTCGCTCAGGGCAAAACGCTCGATCAGCTTGGCTTTCGGGTGTTCCTCGGTACGGATGATGTGGATCACTTCATCCAGGTTGAGGTACGCGATCAGCAAGCCGTCCAACAGGTGCAGGCGACGCTCGACCTTGTCCAGGCGGAATTGCAGGCGGCGGCGCACGGTCTGAACCCGGAACTCCAGCCATTCCACCAGCAACGCCCGCAGGTTCTTCAGCTGCGGCTTGCCATCCAGGCCAATGATGTTGATGTTGACCCGGTAGCTTGATTCCAGCTCGGTGCTGGCGAACAGGTGCTGCATCAACGCCTCATGATCGACCCGGCTGTTGACCGGAATGATCACGATACGGCATGGGTTCTCGTGGTCCGACTCATCGCGCAGGTCCGCCACTTGCGGCGCCTTGGACGGCTTGGCCTGCATCATCGCGGCAATCTGTTCCAGCACTTTGGCGCCGGAGACCTGGTGCGGCAATGCGGTGACGACAATGTCGCCGTCTTCGATGTGGTACACGGCGCGCATGCGCACCGAACCGCGACCGGTTTCGTAGATTTTCAGCAGGTCGGCGCGCGGCGTGATGATTTCCGCTTCGGTCGGATAATCCGGGCCCTGGATGTGCTCACAGAGCTGCTCGACCGTGGCTTTCGGTTCATCGAGCAAACGCACGCAAGCCGTGGCGACTTCCCGCAGGTTGTGCGGCGGAACGTCGGTGGCCATACCCACGGCGATGCCGGTGGTGCCGTTGAGCAGGATGTTCGGCAAACGTGCCGGCAATACCAGCGGCTCGTCGAGGGTGCCGTCGAAGTTCGGCCCCCAATCCGCCGTGCCCTGGCCCAGTTCGCTGAGCAGCACTTCGGAATAACGCGACAGGCGCGCCTCGGTGTAACGCATGGCGGCGAAGGATTTCGGATCGTCCGGCGCACCCCAGTTACCCTGCCCGTCCACCAGCGTGTAGCGGTAGCTGAACGGCTGGGCCATCAACACCATGGCTTCGTAGCACGCCGAGTCACCGTGCGGGTGGAACTTGCCGAGCACGTCACCGACCGTACGCGCGGATTTCTTGTGCTTGGAGTCAGCGTCCAGCCCCAACTCGCTCATGGCGTAGATGATACGCCGCTGCACAGGTTTCAAGCCGTCGCCGATGTGCGGCAAAGCACGGTCCATGATCACGTACATGGAGTAGTTGAGGTAGGCATTTTCGGTGAAGTCGRCCAGTGAGCGGCGTTCAACGCCGTCCAGGCTGAGATCCAGGGAGTCGCTCATGCGGGCCTCATCAGTTCGTTGTCTGGCGCAGCAACAAGGTGCCACTGCGCTGGGTAAATTCAAGTGTTTTCAGGATGCTCACAGCTTCGCGCTCCAGCCACCTTGCGGCGCTGCAAAGCGCCAGACAATCGGCCGGGCCTCGCCATCCGCACGGACACCGTTGTTGTTGTCGATGCCGATCCAGGCGCCATCGGCATCGACCACCAGTGCTTCGGCCAGACCGTAGGGCTGTGAATAACGTCGATGTTCCTGCAAGGCTTCAGCTGCAAATGACCAGCAGCGCTCGACCTTGGCGCTCAGCGCATCGCGACGACAGATTTGAAAAGCGTTGCGCTCCAGGGTGAAGAGCTTGCCGTTGAACAGTGCCAGATCCGCAAAATCCTTGGATACCGGCTTGGCGTTGGGAAATTGCGCGGGCTGCATTTCCTTGCCAGCTTCGCTCAACAGCACACAGTTGCCGTCACAGTCCCAGACGGTCTGCTGGCGCTTGACCAGCAACAAACCACGCCGCTCGCGCTCGGCCGCCAGCCATAGCTGATCACCTTGCGGACTGATCGCCAGCCCTTCGAACAGCGCGTTGAAATGCAGCAACATGCCGCTGGCTCGCGCCTCGCGAACCATGATCGGTGAAATTTTCAGCCACGCGACTGGCCCCTGTACCGGCACTTGCAGCACCGCCGCATGGGCTTCGCTGACGATGTAGCGGTTACCGGCCTTGTCGCAGGTGATCCCCTCGAAGTCCAGGTTTCCACCGCGCACGAACGATGCCGCCCAGGTGCGCGACTTCAGCCCCCAAGGCAACCCGCTGTCAGGCACCGGCGGCACATTGATGCGCACGGTTTCGGCCTGCCAGACACGCTCGCTGCTATCGAGCCGGTAGATCTGATCATCATCACGATCGGAAACCGCCCACAGATCCTTGCCGCATTGCGCCAGCCCCGACAGGTTACCGCCGCGCATGCCGTCCACGGCGTGCTCGGCAACCAGTGTCAGTTCAGGCGCAGGCTCCGCCGCAACGGCGGACGCCAACAGCAGCAATGCGAGGGCGAAACCGCTCCGCATCAGCCCAGAACCTCGGCCAGATTACCTTTGGACTCCAGCCAGGACTTGCGGTCGCCAGCGCGTTTTTTCGCCAGCAGCATGTCCATCATTTCCGAGGTGGCGTCAAAATCATCCAGCGTCAACTGCACCAGGCGTCGAGTGTTCGGGTCCATGGTGGTTTCACGCAGTTGCGGCGGGTTCATTTCACCCAGACCTTTGAATCGGGTGACCTGCGGCTTGCCGCGTTTCTTTTCGGCCACCAGGCGATCGAGAATGCCATCGCGCTCGGCTTCATCGAGGGCGTAGTAAATCTCTTTGCCGAGGTCGATACGGTACAGCGGCGGCATCGCCACGTAGACGTGACCGGCGTCCACCAGCGGACGGAAATGCTGGACGAACAAGGCACACAGCAAGGTCGCGATGTGCAGGCCGTCGGAGTCGGCGTCGGCGAGGATGCAGATCTTGCCGTAACGCAGCTGGCTCATGTCCGCAGCGCCCGGATCAACGCCGATGGCCACGGCAATATTGTGCACTTCCTGGCTGGCCAGCACTTCGCTGCCATCGACTTCCCAGGTGTTCAGAATTTTCCCGCGCAGCGGCAGGATCGCCTGGAACTCTTTGTCCCGCGCTTGCTTGGCCGAACCGCCGGCGGAATCACCTTCCACTAGGAACAGCTCGGAACGCATCGGGTCCTGCCCGGCGCAATCGGCGAGCTTGCCCGGCAAGGCCGGTCCTTGGGTGATGCGTTTACGCTCGACCTTTTTGCTGGCCTTCAAGCGGCGGCCAGCGTTGTTGATTGCCAGTTCAGCCAGTTGCAGGCCCAACTCGGGATTCGCGTTGAGCCACAGGCTGAAGGCGTCCTTGACCACACCGGAAACAAACGCTGCCGCCTCGCGGGACGACAGGCGCTCTTTGGTCTGGCCGGAGAATTGTGGCTCCTGCATTTTCATCGACAGGACGAAGGCAATGCGCTCCCAGACGTCTTCCGGTGCCAGCTTCACGCCACGCGGCAGCAGGTTGCGGAACTCGCAGAACTCACGCATGGCGTCGAGCAAGCCCTGACGCAGACCGTTGACGTGAGTACCGCCCTGGGCCGTCGGGATCAGGTTGACGTAGCTTTCCTGGACGCTGTCGCCACCTTCAGGCAGCCACAGCAGCGCCCAGTCGACCGCCTCTTTATTACCGGCCAGGCTGCCGCAGAAAGGCTCGTCGGGCAGACGCTCGAATTCGCTGACTGCGTCTACCAGATAGGAACGCAGACCGTCTTCGTAATGCCATTCGACTTTTTCGCCGGTGGCCTTGTCTTCAAAGCTGACCAGCAGCCCCGGGCACAACACGGCCTTGGCCTTGAGTACGTGCTTGAGACGGCTGATGGAGAATTTCGGTGAATCGAAGTATTTCGGGTCCGGCGCGAAGTACACGCTGGTCCCGGTGTTGCGCTTGCCAACGGTGCCGACCACTTCCAGGTCGGTGGCTTTGTAGCCATCGGCGAAGGTCATCTGGTACTCGTTGCCATCGCGTTTGACGCGCACCCGGACCTGAGTCGACAGGGCGTTGACCACCGAAATACCCACCCCGTGCAAACCGCCGGAGAACTGGTAGTTCTTGTTCGAGAACTTGCCGCCGGCGTGCAGCTTGGTGAGGATCAGCTCGACGCCCGAGACGCCCTCTTCAGGGTGAATGTCCACCGGCATGCCACGGCCGTCATCGCTGACTTCCAGGGAGTGGTCGGCGTGGAGAATGACCTGCACCGATGTCGCATGCCCGGCCAAGGCTTCGTCGACACTGTTGTCGATGACTTCCTGGGCAAGGTGGTTCGGCCGACTGGTGTCGGTGTACATGCCGGGGCGTTTGCGCACCGGGTCGAGGCCCGAGAGGACTTCGATGGCGTCTGCGTTATAAGAGCTAGCGCTGGGAGTGGCCATGGGGTCTCGTCGTCAGTCGTTCATGAAAATAGGGGCGAAGGTTCACAGTGCTGTGAAATCGATCGCCTGGTACACATCTGCGCCGATGCCGGCAAAACTCAACAAGGCCGGCAATTGCCCGGCGAACCCCTGGAAACTATGGTCGCCGCCAGCCTGGATACGCAAGGCACAGGCTCGGTAATACTGCTGGGCGAGGCGATAGTCCAGCGTTTCGTCCCCGGTTTGCAACCACACCTGAAACCGCTGCGGGTCCTGGGGCGCCGGCACTTCCAGCTCGGCCAGGGCCGTCACGTGGTCGTGGGTCAATTCCCAGGTCTCTTCGGTATACAGGTTTTTCTGCGTGCCCAGGTATCCGTCGAACATCCGGTGCGGGCTGACGGCAGGGTTGACCAACAGGGCCTTGAGGCCATGGCGCTCGGCAAGGTGAGTGGCATAGTAGCCGCCGAGGGAGCTGCCGACCAGCAGTGGCCGCCCCAGCCTGGCAATCGCCTGTTCCAGCTGACCGATGGCCTCACGCGGATGGTGATGCAAGGCCGGCACCTGCAACTGGTCGCCCAGACCCAGACGATCCATCACATCGACCAGCTGACAGGCCTTTTTCGACGCGGGTGCGCTGTTGAAACCGTGGATATAAAGGATCGAACCAGACATGCGAGCTCCCTGTGAGACGGGCAAAGATGCCGCAGTTTACAGGGAGTCGGGCGGATCGGGGACATCCACAGAAATCAGGCCCTCTTTAAGGACGCCATCGCGAGCAGGCTCGCTCCCACAGTGGATCTGCGCTGAGCACACCATTTGTGAACGCCCGAGATCAATGTGGGAGCGAGCCTGCTCCGGGCGGCGTTCCGACGAAGGGCGCGACTCGGTTTTCCTGAGCCACAAAAATTTTAGTAGCCGTTCGAACCATAATCGACCTGGAAGTCGAACCCGGTCACGCGCTCGACCCCGGTTTCCAGCCGTCCGTCCGGCAGCAACCGTAACCAGCGATAACCCGGCGCCAGGGTATCGACCTTGAAATCCACGCTGCCAGGCTCGAACTGGATGCACGTCGATGGCGAAGCGATCAGCCGCACATCGTTGCGCAACTGATCGATCTCCTGATGCACATGCCCCCAGAGCACTGCCCGCACCTGCGGGAAGCGATCGAGCACGGCAAACAGGGCGTCCGGGTTGCGCAGGCCAATCGGCTCCATCCAGGCACAACCGATGGACACCGGATGATGGTGCAAGCACACCAGATGATGGCGCTCCGGCGCTTCGCTCAAGGCGCGGACGAGCAATTGCAGTTGGTCATCCTGCAAATACCCTGGCACCGAACCCGGTACTGCCGAATCCAGCAAGGTGATCCGCCAGTTACCGATGTCCACGATGGGCTCCAGCAACTGACTCTGGACCGCGGCCCGGGCCATGATCTGCGGCTCATCGTGGTTGCCGGGAATCCAGCGCGCGGGCGCATCGATCTGCCGGGTCATCTCGCGAAACTGCTGATACGACTCAAGCGTGCCATCCTGGGACACGTCACCACTGGCGATCACCAGATCGATGCGCGGCTGTTGTGCCAGCACCAACTCGATAACCTTTTGCAGGCTGTCGCGGGTGTTCATGCCCAGCAACGTACCATCCGCCTCGGCGAACAGATGGCTGTCAGAGAGCTGCACCAGCAATACGGCATCGTTGGCTGTCAGAGTGGATACGCTCGGCAAGGCGTTCTCCCAAGGCGTGATCACGAATATGGATGAATGGCGCAATTATGCTGGGGGAAATTGAAAAGAGGAAACCCGTGAACCGGACGCAGTTCACAACTAGCGTACGACTTCGAACTCATGCCCGCAGGCCAGGCAATGACTCAGCCACTCGCCGAGGAACACGTTGAGCTGGGCCTTTTCGTCCGGCTGATGCATCAACGCATTCGGATAAGGATAGATGCCGCGAAAGCGCCGTGCATGTTCGGCACTGATGACTTCGGCCATACGCGCATCGTGGTAGACCTGCACTTCCAGCTGCGGCACCGGCAGCCATGGCAGGCTGTGCTCCTGGCGCACGCGCAAGGTCGTGGTGTACGGACACGCCTGCAACACTTCCAGCATCAGCACGCCCAGCATCTGCTCGCCCTGGGTCATGGCAATGCGCCGGGCAGCCGGCTGGTTGCGCATCTCCGGTAACAGGCGCATCAGTCGGGCGTAGTTGGCCTCGCAGGCGCTTTGCAGCCCCACAAGATCGACCCGATAACGATCGCGCTGTTTGTTTACGACCATAACCCCCTCACTTCAACGCGGTTCAAAGCCAGCCATTGCAAGGCAATGATGCTCGCCGCGTTGGAAATCCGTCCATCACGTACGGCTTGCAGGGCATCTTCGAAATCCCAGACCGTCACGCGAATATCTTCTGCTTCCTCCACCAGCCCATGAATGCCGCCGGCCCCGTTACTGTTACACCGCCCCAGATACAAGTGCACGTATTCGGTACTGCCACCGGGCGACGGAAAATAATTGAGCATCGGCCACAGCGCAGTGAATACAAGTCCAGCTTCCTCCTGCGCTTCGCGGTGAGCAACTTCTTCCGGTATTTCATCCTTATCGATCAGACCGGCGACCAGTTCGATCAGCCACGGGTTTTCGGTCTTGCCCAATACACCAACGCGAAATTGCTCGATCAATACCACTTCGTCCCGCTGCGGATCGTAAGGCAGGACACACACCGCATCATGACGAACAAACAACTCGCGGCTGATCTCGCGACTCATGCCACCGGCAAACAGCTCATGACGCAGGTGCACGCGATCAAGCTGGTAAAAACCCTTGAAGCAGTTTTCGCGGCGCACGACGTCTACGATGGTCGGGGTGGCATTGGCAAAATCAGTCATAACAATCCTCGTTTACTGTCTATCCGTCCGAGGCTCCCCCCAGGCTTCGCGCCATCCTAACGCGCCCGCACCGTTTGATGCAGCCTCTTTGCCGTCAGCGGGATAGACGGCAAGGGGTGAAAACAACTCTAATTGGCTCTAATTAGCTTAGTGGCGAACCGACTGCGCCGCTGGCAGTCGAAGACCCTGAATTTTGCCTTTCTCTGATTCATGAAGGACGCCCATGTCGCTGTTGAAAATCGCCTCCGTGGCCTGTATTGCCCTCACGCTCGGCGCCTGCCAAAGCCTGTTCCAACCCAGCTATCGGGCACAGGTGACATCCACTCGCGATGCGTCCGAGCAGGTCAAGCCGGGGTGCGACGGCCCCGACTGCCCGCTGGTGAATATCGACACGGTGCATTTCCCGACCGACCCGCAACTGGACCGGATCGTCGAACAGCGCCTGCTGCAAATGACCCGCACCTCACCGGGCGCGGCGCTACCCGCCTCCCTCAACGCCTACCGCGAACAGTTCCTGCGTGAGTCAGGCGATCGCAACAGCGTCTACTTGCAAGCCAAGGTACGTGAGCAGCATGACGGACTGGTGATCATTGAAGTGTCCAGTTATCTGGACACGGGCGCGGCCAATGGCACACCGGGGCGGGGCTTTATCAACTACTCGCGCCAGCTGCAAAAAGAGCTGAGCCTGAACGACATGCTGTTGCCGGGGCAGGAAGTGGCGTTCTGGAAGACTGCGCAAGTTGCGCACAATAGCTGGCTGATCAACTCGCAGCTGGATCGTGACCCCGACTTCGTCAAAAGCTGGCCCTTCCAGAAAACCCCGAACGTGGCCTTGACCAGCGCCGGGGTGGTGCTCAAGTACAACGTTGCGACCATCGCGCCCTATTCGAGTGGCCTCATCGAGATGACCATCCCCTACGCTCGTCTCAAGGGTCAGATCAAGCCTGAGCTGGTGCCGGAGCGTAGCTGAAGACCCGGCCCAGCAGCAGTTGCAGCAGCCCTGCCAGTACCAGCGATGGCAGGGTTGCGCCGACCTCCGGATACAGATTCGCCAGCAAGTGATAGGTGCTCACCCCGCCCAGCCAGGCGAGCAACGCCGGCCAGCGCAAGGCGGCTGACGCAATTTGAGCACTGCGCTTGCGCAGGATGAAGTGATCCACCAGCACCACGCCGAACAGCGGCGCGAACACCGAGCCGATCAACAGCAGGAAGTTCTGGTACTGGGCCAGTGGCGCCAGGCACGCGATCAAGGTGCAGATCACACCGATGGCCAAGGCCAGGTGCTCGACTTTCATGCGCAACAGAATCCCGCTGGAGACCGCCGCCGAGTGAATGTCGGCGAACGCGTTTTCCGACTCGTCAAGCAGGATCAGCAACAGCGGAATACCCAGACCGGCACCGGCCAGGGCCAACAGCAAGGCGTTGACTTCACCACTCGGGGCAAACGCCAGGGTGTAGGCAACGCCCAGGCTCATCAACCAGAAGTTACCAATGAAGAAGCCCAGCGCCGTGCCGCCGAATACGCTTTTCGCACGCTTGCCGAAACGCGAGTAGTCGGCAATCAGCGGCAGCCACGACAGCGGCATCGCGATGGCGATATCAAAACCCACGGCGAATGGCATCGAACCGTCACCGGCCTGTACCCACAGCGCGGCCAGATCGGCTTTGGCGAAGAGGTTCCAGGTCAGCCAGATGCACGCTGCCAGCAGCAACCAGATGCCCCACTTGCGCAGGATCTGACGGACAAACGTCAACGGACCACTAACCGCGAGCAAGGTCGCCAAGGCGCCGAACGCCAGCGTCCAGAGCAATGGATTGGCCATCAGGCTAGCGTCGCTGAACGCACGAGCGCCGAGCAGACTGGCCGCGTCGCGCATGACGATGATTTCGAACGAGCCCCAACCGATCAGTTGCAGCAGGTTCAACAGCGCCGGCAGGCTCGCACCGCGAGTACCGAGGCTCAGTTTGAGTGCAGCCATGGCCGACAGGCCGGTATCGCTGCCGATCACCCCGACGCACGCCAGCAGCAGAACACCGACCAGCGTGCCCAGAAAAATTGCCAGCAACGAACCCGACAACCCCAGCCCCGGCGCCAGCAAGGCCCCGGTCTGCAAGACCATTAGACCAATGCCGAGGGAGAACCACAGGGAGAACAGATCACGGGCACCGAACACGCGCTGGGCCAGAGGCACGGCGTGGTCGGGAGAATAGGTACTGGGTTGAATACTCAAGGGGGGTTATCTCAGAGGAACATGTGTTGTTGTGATGATCGCCATCGCAAGCAGGCTCGCTCCCACAGGGGATGTGTGAACGACACAAATCCAATGTGGGAGCGAGCCTGCTCGCGATGGCGGCGGTGCAGGCACCGCCACCTCAGGTCAGATCAAACTTTTTTGTACAGCTGACTGCCTTCCTGCTTGAAGCGCTCAGCCTGTTCGGCCAGACCTTGGGCGACTTCGGCGTCGACGGTTTCGATCCGCTGGTTGGCCGCATACTCGCGGACTTCCTGGGTGATTTTCATCGAGCAGAATTTCGGCCCGCACATCGAGCAGAAATGCGCGACCTTGGCCGAGTCCTTCGGCAGGGTTTCATCGTGGTACGAACGCGCGGTGTCCGGGTCCAGGCCGAGGTTGAACTGGTCTTCCCAGCGGAACTCGAAACGCGCCTTGCTCAAGGCGTTGTCGCGGATCTGTGCGCCCGGATGTCCTTTGGCCAAGTCTGCCGCGTGGGCGGCGATCTTGTAGGTGATGATCCCGGTCTTCACGTCATCCTTGTTCGGCAGGCCCAAGTGTTCCTTCGGCGTGACGTAGCAAAGCATGGCGCAACCGAACCAGCCGATCATTGCCGCACCAATGCCCGAGGTGATGTGGTCGTAACCCGGTGCGATGTCGGTGGTCAGTGGGCCGAGGGTGTAGAACGGCGCCTCGTCGCAGCACTCGAGCTGCTTGTCCATGTTCTCCTTGATCAACTGCATCGGCACGTGGCCAGGGCCTTCGATCATGCACTGCACATCGTGTTTCCAGGCGATCTTGGTCAGCTCGCCAAGGGTTTCCAACTCACCGAATTGCGCTTCGTCGTTGGCGTCGGCAATCGAGCCAGGGCGCAGGCCATCGCCCAGCGAGAAGCTGACGTCGTAGGCCTTCATGATTTCGCAGATGTCTTCGAAATGAGTGTAGAGGAAGTTCTCTTTGTGGTGCGCCAGGCACCACTTGGCCATGATCGAACCACCACGGGAAACGATCCCGGTCACGCGTTTGGCGGTCATCGGCACGTAGCGCAGCAACACCCCGGCATGGATGGTGAAGTAATCGACGCCCTGCTCAGCCTGCTCGATCAACGTGTCGCGGAACAGTTCCCAGGTCAGGTCTTCGGCGACACCACCGACTTTTTCCAGGGCCTGATAGATCGGCACGGTACCGATCGGCACTGGCGAGTTGCGGATGATCCACTCACGGGTTTCGTGAATGTGCTTGCCGGTGGACAGGTCCATGACCGTGTCCGAACCCCAGCGAATGCCCCAGGTCAGTTTCGCCACTTCTTCTTCGATGGACGAACCCAGTGCGCTGTTGCCGATGTTGCCGTTGATCTTCACCAGGAAGTTACGGCCGATGATCATCGGTTCCAGTT
This sequence comes from Pseudomonas sp. 05N36, assembly GCF_056397385.1. NCBI lineage: Bacteria > Pseudomonadati > Pseudomonadota > Gammaproteobacteria > Pseudomonadales > Pseudomonadaceae > Pseudomonas > Pseudomonas sp. 05N36. Next base: position 361,053 of record NZ_JBFTNH010000001.1, read on the forward strand.
CGGTGTGGTTGATGTTCGCCGGAATGATCGCGCGGCCGCGGGCGATTTCTTCACGGACAAATTCCGGGGTGATGACTTTCGGCACACTGGCGCCGAAGCTGTGGCCCGCGTGCTGCTGATCCAGCAAACCTGCGGCGCGGGCCACTTCGAGCTTCATGTTTTCGCGGATGGCGACGTATTCCATCTCGGCAGTGATGATGCCTTTGCGGGCGTAGTGCATCTGGCTGACGTTGGCGCCTGGCTTGGCGCGGCGCGGGTTGTTGACGTGAGCGAAACGCAGCTTGGTCAGCTCCGGATCGGCGAGGCGTTCCTGGCCGAAGTTCGAACTCAGGCCGGCCAGACGCTCGGTATCACCACGGGCTTCGATCCACGGCGAACGCACGTCACCCAGGCCTTTGCGCACATCGATGATGACGTTGGGGTCGGTGTACGGACCCGAGGTGTCGTAGACCACGACCGGTGCGTTGATCTCGCCGCCGAAGTCGGTGGGGGTCACGTCGAGGCTGATTTCGCGCATTGGCACGAGGATGTCCGGGCGAGAGCCCTGAACATAAATTTTTTGCGAGCGGGTAAAGGGCTGAACCGATTGCTGATCGACTTTGGCCGAGTCACTCAGATTGATCGCATTTTTTGATTTTGTAGTCATCACGGGCTCTCCAGACTTCATCCAGGCAGTGGAATTTTGTCGGAGCGAACCTGTAACGAATGGACGCAGCCCACCAGTGAAAACTCCAGCTGGATGAGTGCTGTGCTGAGTGCACGAGGGCTGTTCGATTGTCGAACAACATCCCGGACGAAGCACAAGAGGACTCGCCGGGTGACGAGAAATCTTGTTCCCTACGCAGGCTTAAACCTGATCAGGTTCAACGGGATCCGAAATTATTCGATCTCAGCCTCATAGCAAGGCACCCCGACAAGAACCCGGCCAGTCTAGACACAACTGGCATAGAACGCCAACACCGGAGCAATCAGCGTGATGAATGGCGTAATTACAGGATTGTTGCCGCCGGTTGGCGCATCTACACTCGCAACGCCATGCTGTGCCTTGACGCTGCAGGGCGTGCGCCGTAGCCTTGGCGCTCAAATTATCGACGTAATAAAATTTTAGGGATCGCCTCATGCTGCGCAAACTCTCACTGGCTCTAGCCGTGTCTTGTGCGTCCAACGGAATGGCCTGGGCAGCAGAAGCGCCATTATCGACCAATACCGATTTGGTCAGCGTCTACCAGGAAGCTGTCGACAACAACGCCGACCTGGCCGCCGCCCGCGCTCAATATGGCGCGCAAAAGGAAGTCGTGCCCCAGGCCCGAGCCGGCCTGCTGCCAAACCTCTCGGGGGGTGCCCAGGTTGCCGATGTGCGGACAAAAATCGACCAGCCGTCAGCCATCGCCAACCGCAGTGCCCACTTCTATCAAGCAACGCTGGCCCAGCCGTTGTTCCGCGCCGATCGCTGGTTCCAGCTCCAGGCGGCCAAGGATGTCAACGAGCAAGCGGCGCTGCAACTTTCGGCGACCGAGCAGAACCTGATTCTGCAAAGCGCCGAAACCTACTTCAATGTGCTGCGCAGCCAGGACAACCTCGCCTCGACCAAGGCCGAGGAAGCCGCGTTCAAGCGCCAGCTCGATCAGTCCAATGAGCGCTTCGATGTGGGCCTCTCGGACAAGACCGATGTGCTGCAATCGCAAGCCAGTTACGACACCGCGCGCGCCAACCGGATTCTCGCGCAGCGCCAGGTGGATGATGCGTTCGAAGCGCTGATCACCCTGACCAACCGTCAGTACAACTCGATTCAGGGCATCGTCCACACCTTGCCGGTCCTGCCGCCAGCGCCGAACGACGCCAAGGCCTGGGTCGACACTGCCGCCAAACAGAACCTCAACCTGCTGGCCAGCAACTACGCGGTCAGCGCCGCCGAAGAAACGCTCAAGCAGCGCAAGGCCGGTCACGCGCCGACCCTCGACGCCGTGGCGCAGTACAAGACCGGTGACAACGATGCACTGGGCTTCAGCAACCCGAGCCCCTTCGGTCAAGCGTACGGCGGCACCGTCTCGCAAAGCACGGTCGGCCTGCAATTGAACATTCCGATCTACAGCGGCGGGCTGACCAGCTCGCAGGTTCGCGAGTCGTACTCGCGCCTGGACCAAAGCGAACAGCAACGCGAAGCGCTGCGTCGGCAAGTAGTGGAAAACACCCGCAACCTGCACCGTGCGGTGAACAGCGATGTCGAGCAGGTGCAGGCTCGCCGCCAGTCGATCATCTCGAACCAGAGCGCGGTGGAAGCCACGGAGATCGGTTATCAGGTGGGGACGCGCAATATTGTCGATGTGCTCGACGCCCAGCGTCAGCTGTATACCTCGGTACGCAACTACAACAACAGCCGCTACGACTACATTCTCGACAACCTGCGCCTGAAGCAGGCGGCCGGCACCCTCAGCCCGGGCGACTTGCAGGACCTGAAGCGTTACCTCAAGGCCGACTACAACCCGGACAAGGACTTCCTGCCACCGGACCTGGCCAAGGCTGCGGCGGAACAGCTGAAAGCTAATCCCGGCCAGTAAAAAAACAACCCTGTGGCGAGGGAGCTTGCTCCCTCGCCACAGGTGTCAGGTTCCGAATTAGTTGATCAACCGCCCCAACCCATCCAGCAATCGCTGCAAGGCGCCCTGATTGGCGCGCATCACCGTAAGCCCCGCCTCTGCCATCCGTTGCGCATCGCGTGGCAACTCGAACAGCCGCTGCACCGCCAGCGCCAGGCCTTGGGCGTCATCCACTTCCTGCAACGCCTTCGCGCTGCGCATCAGCGCGGCGATCTCAAGGAAGTTAAACAGGTGCGGCCCGCTCAACACCGGTTTGCCCAGTGCTGCCGGCTCCAGCAGATTATGCCCGCCATTGGGCACCAGACTGCCGCCGACAAACGCACTGTCGGCCAAGGCGTAGAGAAACAGCAACTCGCCCATGGTGTCGCCGAGCAGCACTGAGGTGCTGGCGCTGACGGCTTCACCGGTCGAACGCCGGACCGTGTTGAAACCTTGCTGCTGGCAGAGTTCGAACACCGGGTTGAAACGCTCGGGGTGACGCGGCACCAGAATCAGCAGGGCATCCGGATGGCTGGCGAGCAATTGTCGATGCGCCGCCAGCACCACTTCGTCTTCACCTTCATGGGTGCTCGCGGCGATCCACACCGGACGTTCGACCGCTTGCCATTGCTGACGCAACTCGGCGGCCCGCTGCAGCAACTGGGGGTCGATGCGCAAATCAAACTTGATCGAACCGGTCACTTCGACCGTTTCGGCGCGTGCGCCCAACTGCCGAAAACGCTCGGCCTCGGCTTCGGTCTGCACCGCAAACAGACTCATTTCGGCCAGCATCGGCTGCGTCAGCTTGCCGAAACGGCCATAGCCTTTGGCCGAACGTTCCGAGAGCCGGGCATTGGCCAGCGCCACCGGGATCCCGCGTTTGGCACACTGATGAATGTGGTTGGGCCACAACTCGGTTTCCATGATCACCGCCAGTTTCGGCTGAACCCGGTCGAGGAACCGCGCCGCCGCACACGGCAGATCGTAAGGCAGGTAGCAGTGCTGGATGCGCGGCTCATTGGCGAACATTGCGTGAATCCGCTCGGACCCGGTCGGGGTCATACAGGTCACGGTGATCGGCAGCTGTGGATAACGCTCGAGCAATCCGCGAATCATGGGGGCAGCGGCAATGCTTTCGCCAACCGACACCGCATGCACCCAGATGCCGCCGGGTTTCATCACCGGCAAGCCGATGGAGAAACGTTCGCCAATACGTTTGGCGTACGCCGGTGCCTTGCGCGAACGCAGCCACAGCCGAATCGCTACCAGTGGCAGCCCCAGGTAAAACAGCACGGTGTAGAGAGTTCTATTCATGGCGGCGGAGTTTATCGGCTTTTTTAGCCAATCGCCTGCAAGTGCACGGCAAAACGTTCCGCCAACCAACGCGCCGCTGGCCCCAGCGGTTCATCACGCCGCCAGACCAACTCCACCACCAAGGCTGGCGGGGTCCATTCGCTGACCAGTTCGACCATCTGCCCGTGATACGCCGGGTACTGCACCACATGCCGCGGCAGCCAGCCCCACCCCAGGCCACGCATCAGCCACTCGGCGAGAACGTAGAAGCTGTCGGCGCGCCAGACTTGCGGGCTGGCTTGCTCACTGCCGGGGTAGACGCTGGAATGCGTGGCCATCAACAGCTGTCGATGCTGCGCCATCTGCTGGCAATTGACCTGCCCTTCCACGGCCAGCGGATGCCCTACTCCGCACACCGTGACCATCTCGACGCTGCCCAGCACCCGACGCTCCAGGGCTTCGGGAATCTGCTCGTGATAAAACAGCAAGCCCAGATCGGCCCGGCGCTCCACCAGTTTGCGCGCCACATCGCCCTGGGCGGCACTGGCCAGTTGCACTTCCAGGCTGGGAAATCGCTCGGCCAATGCTTCAAGACTGTCGAGCACCGGCTGATAAGGCATGGCCTCATCCTGCGCCAGACGCAGCCGCGCTTCCTGCCCCCGCATCAACGCCAGCGCCCGCCCGTTGAGACGCTCGCACTGGCGCAGCACCTCTCGCGCTTCTTCGAGCAACGCGCTGCCGGCTTCGGTCAAGCGCGGCTGGCGGCCGCTACTGCGATCAAACAGGTTCAGGCCAAGGTCTGCTTCAAGCAGTGCTATCGCACTGCTGACCGCCGACTGCGCCTTGCGTTGATTGCGCGCGACTGCCGAAAATGAACGCTGCTCGGCCACACTGACGAACAAACGCATCTGCTCCAGATTCCATTGCACACTCATGATTCAACCCATCTTCAAATCAGATAGGTAATGACTTTACCCCATCTCTAAAGCCTCTAGAATGCCGACCTCATCAAGCAGGCCAAAATACGAGGATCACACCATGAACGCTTACTACCTCTTGGCTATCGCCATCTGCGCCGAAGTGATCGCCACCGTATCGATGAAAGCAGTCAAGGGCCTGAGCACACCACTCCCTTTGCTGTTGATCATTGTCGGTTACGGCATTGCGTTCTGGATGCTGACCCTGGTGGTGCGCACCATTCCGGTTGGCGTCACCTACGCGGTGTGGGCCGGCATGGGGATCGTGATGGTCAGCATCGCGGCGCTGTTTCTCTACGACCAGAAACTCGACATCCCGGCCATGCTCGGCATGGCGCTGATCGTCCTGGGCGTGGTGGTCATCCAGCTGTTCTCGAAAACCGCCGGGCACTAAAGAGCACCGCCAGACTGCTTTGCGTAGCAGCTGCCGAAGGCTGCGTTCGAGGACGAAGTCCTCGCCTTCGATCTATCTGAAGAGCGGCGTCGTCAGGTTTTACGACTGCTTCGCAGCCGAACGCAGCCTGCGGCAGCTGCTACAAGGGATCGCTGTGCTCTGTATACTGCGCCTCTAGTCCTGAACGCTGAGGTCGCTGCATGCCATCCGTTATTTCCACCGACGTACTGATTGTCGGCGCTGGTGTCGCCGGCCTCTGGCTGAACGCACGCCTGCGTCGCCAGGGTTTCTCGACCGTACTGGTGGAAAGTGCCAGCCTCGGCGGCGGGCAGAGCGTGAAGTCCCAGGGGATCATCCACGGCGGCGCCAAGTACGCGCTGCATGGTGCGTTGACCGGTGCCTCCGAAGCGATTTCCGACATGCCGCGCCGTTGGCGTGAAGCGCTGGCCGGCGACGGCGAGCTGGACCTGTCCGGCGTGCGTCTGCTCTCCGAAGCCCACTATTTGTGGTCCCCTGGCACCCTCGCCGGCAACCTCACCAGTTTCTTCGCCAGCAAAGCGGTGCGCGGCCGGGTCGACCAGGTCAAGGGCGAGCAGCTGCCGCCGGCCCTGCAAGACAAGCGCTTCAAGGGCAAGGTCTATCGCCTCGCGGAACTGGTGGTCGATGTGCCAAGCCTGATCGGGCGTCTGGCTGAGCTTGCCGGTGACGGCCTGCTGGCCGGGCAGAAGATCGAGCCATTGCTGGAAAACGGCGAACTGGTCGGCCTGCGCGTCGACGAGCGCGAAATCCGCGCACAGCGCATCGTCCTCAGTGCCGGTGCTGGCAACGCCGACTTGCTCACGGCGCTCGGCCTGAGCCAGCCGGCCATGCAACGTCGGCCGCTGCACATGGTCATCGTCAAAGGCCCGAGCCTGAAACCGCTCTACGCCCACTGCCTGGGCGGTGGGCCAAAGCCGCGCATCACCGTCACCACCCACCCGGCCGCCGATGGTCAATGGGTCTGGTACCTGGGCGGTGATATCGCCGAAGCCGAAGGCGTGGCTCGTGAACCTGCCGCGCAAATTGCCGCCGCGCAGAAAGAACTCGGCAACCTGTTGCCGTGGGTCGACCTCAGCCAGGCGCAATGGGCGACCTTGCGGGTCGAGCGCGCCGAGCCGCTGCAATCGGGCCTGAGCCGACCCGACAACGCCTTTCTCGCCGAGCAGGATCGTCTGCTGGTGGGCTGGCCGACCAAACTGGCGCTGGCACCGGACTTCGCTGACCGGGTAATGGCGTCGCTGCAACGCGACGGCATCCAGCCAAGCCACCCGGCGCCGTTGCCATCCCTGCCAAAACCGCCGATGGGCGTGCCTGCCTGGGAGCAATTGTTGCCATGAGCCAAGCCACCCTGCACGACCTGCACGACCTGCATCGTCCGTTGGGCAGCACTGGCCTGCTGGTTTCTCCACTGGGCCTGGGCACGGTGAAACTCGGCCGCGACCAAGGCGTGAAGTACCCCAATGGCTTCCAGATCCCGGACGATGACGAAGCGCGCAGGTTGCTCAAGCTGACCCGCGAGCTGGGCATCAACCTGATCGACACCGCCCCCGCCTATGGCCGCAGCGAAGAACGTCTCGGCCCGCTGCTGCGCGGTCAGCGTCAGGAGTGGGTGATTGTCAGCAAGGTCGGTGAAGAATTCGCCGATGGCCTGTCGCACCATGACTTCAGCGCTGCGCACACACGTTTTTCCATCGAACGCAGCCTGAAACGCCTGGAAACCGACTTCATCGACCTGGTGCTGGTGCATTCGGACGGTAACGACCTGGCGATTCTCAACGACTGTGAGGTCTATCAGACCCTCGCCGAGCTTAAACGCGAGGGCAAGATTCGCGGGTTCGGGTTTTCCGGAAAAACGGTTGATGGCGGGTTGAAGGCTCTGGAACAAGGCGATTGCGCCATGGTCACCTACAATCTCAACGAACAGGCCGAACGGCCAGTCATCGACTACGCTGCTGCCCACGGCAAAGCGATCCTGGTGAAGAAGGCTCTGGCCAGCGGTCACGTCTGCCTCAGCCCGGGTGTTGATCCGGTACGCGCCAGCTTCGAGCTGTTGTTTGCGCAACCCGGTGTCGCCAGTGCTATTGTCGGGACCATTAATCCGCTGCACCTCGCCCACAATGTGGCGACTGTTGCTCAAGTCCTACGTAGTCGTTGAACAGCCGCCAAGGCGGCCGACCCCGACGCAAGAAGGAGCCGACATGCCGCGAACGCTCATAAGAAAGAACCCCAGCAACTTCAAGACCCTGCCGTTATACGTCGAAGCGACTCCCGAAGGCCTGAGTTATCAGAGTGTCGGCAGGCCGCTGAATTTTTCCCAGACCCTGCAACGTCGGCGCCCGGTCACAGTGGCCAATCCAGAGCACTTTTCACTGGAGCTGGCCAACCTTGGCGTCTCGGTACGGCTGACCCTGCATTGGCAGAATCGCGATTACTGGGTGCTGGTCCGTCAGCGCCGCCAGGACCGTGGCGACGTGGTGCTCAAACTGATCTCGGGTTATGTGCCGGCCCATGAGCTGAACCTGCCGTTGCACACGGCCATTCAGGAAATCGCTGAAGAATGCCTGCTGGAAACCCCCGAAGGCTGGCTTGGCGGGCGCTTCAATGACACCTGGCTGCCAGCACCCTACGCCAGCGCGCTGCATTACCGCGAGGCGCTGCCGTTCCGCCTGACGCCGCTGTCTGGCGCTGCTCGCCCGGTGCGCTGCGCCAACATGCAGCTGATCGAACGCCCACGGGCCTACGTGCATCTGCCCACGGCGTCCTTGCAGTTGATCTACGATTTGCGCCTGGACGTGCCCAAGGAAACCAAATCCCTGAGCCTGTTTCATGTCGATGAACGGCTTGAAGGCGATCAACTCGTCGCACGACTGGATCGCAAGCGCCCTGATCTGTACCTGATGCCGCTTGAGGATGGCCAGCCGCTGCCCGAGCTCTACACCCTGAAAAAAGATCAGCTCTACCCGGCAAGCACACGCGGACTGTATCTGGCAGAGAGTTTTGCCCAACAGGAAGGTTGGCTGGTGCGTGACGAACGGATTCGCTGGAAGGACTGGCTCAGGCAGCAAGGCTTGAGCCAACCGGGCAAGGCATCGGGTTTCAGCCGATTGACCGGCAAGGCCAGGCTGCTGCTGAAGAAAATCGTGCCACGCAAGGTGGCACGCTAACTTACCCCGTGGCGAGGGAGCTTGCTCCCGCTGGGCCGCGAAGCGGCCCTAAAACCCGCCATCGAGTTTCTACAGATACACCGCGTTTGCCGGTTTTACACCTGCTGCGCAGGCGAGCGGGAGCAAGCTCCCTCGCCACAGTTTCAGGTCTTGCGGATCTTCTCGACTATTGCGGTCGTCGAGCTGTTTTCCACCAGCCCCAGCACTTTCACTGTTCCGCCATAAGCGCTCACGATGTCGGCACCGACCACCTGGTCGATTCCGTAATCGCCGCCCTTGACCAGCACATCCGGCTTGACCTGCCTCAGGAGGTTTTCCGGAGTGCCTTCAGGGAAGCTGATCACCCAGTCCACCGCGCCCAGACCTGCCAGTACCGCCATGCGCCGGTCAACGCTGTTGATCGGCCGCCCAGGACCTTTCAAGCGGCTCACCGATGCATCGTCGTTGACTGCAACGATCAAACGATCGCCCTGCGCCCGCGCCTGCTCCAGGTAGGTCACATGGCCTGCATGGAGGATGTCGAAGCAGCCATTGGTAAAGACGATCTTCTCTTTGTGCGCACGCGCATCGTCGACGGCCAGCAGCAATTGCTCCAGGCCCAGGACACCACGTTCGGAACCTTCTTCACGCTGAATCGCGCGACGCAATTCCGGAGCACTGATCGCCGCCGTACCCAGCTTGCCGACCACGATGCCTGCGGCCAGGTTGGCCAGGGCTACTGCGTGCGGCAGTTCTTCGCCAGCAGCAATCGCCGCCGCCAACGTAGAAATCACCGTATCACCGGCACCGGTCACGTCGAACACTTCGCGGGCCCGCGCGGGCAAGTGCAGCGCCGGATGATCAGGACGCAGCAAGGTCATGCCGTGCTCGCCACGCGTGACCAGCAAGGCACCCAGATCAAGGTCGTGCATGAGCTTCGCGCCCTTGCTGACCAGATCGTGCTCATCGACGCAACCACCAACAATGGTTTCAAACTCGCTGAGGTTCGGGGTAATCAGGCTGGCACCGCGGTAAATCGAGAAATCCTTGCCTTTGGGATCCGCCAGCACCGGAATGCCACGGGCACGGGCGGCCTGGATCAAGGCCTGGTGGTTCTTCAGCGCGCCTTTGCCATAGTCAGACAACACCAGCACCTTGATGCCTTCGAGCAGACCGTCGACTTCAGCGCCGAGCGCCAGTGCGTCGGTGGCAAACGGCTGTTCGAAGTCGATACGCAGCAATTGCTGGTGACGACTCATGACCCGCAGTTTGACGATGGTCGGCTGATGCGCGATGCGCTGAAACAACGCACGCACTCCGGCGCCTTTGAGGCTATTGCTCAGGCTATCGGCGGCCTCGTCATCACCGGTCACACCGACCAGGGACGCCGGCGCGCCGAGCGCGGCAATGTTCAAGGCAACGTTGGCAGCACCGCCCGGGCGGTCTTCGATGTGCTCGACCTTGACCACCGGCACCGGTGCCTCAGGAGAAATCCGTGAGGTACCACCATGCCAGTAACGGTCGAGCATGACATCGCCGACCACCAAGACAGGGGCTTGATCGAATCGCGGCATGGACAACTTCATGGAGCAACCCACATACAAAATGAACAGGGGCGCGATATTAGCACAGGGTGGGCGCTACCTAGTTCGACAGCTTCAACAGGGGTGTATCACGCCGCCATATTGTTCATTTTTTAAGCAAAACAGCCAGGATGTGCTGCACGGCGTCGGCCAGTTCGACCTCGTCGGTGTTGATTTCGCAATCCGCCTGCTGCGGTGCTTCATAAGGGCTGTCGAGACCGGTGAAGTCCTTGATTCGCCCTTGCAGTGCGGCTTGATACAAGCCCTTGGGATCGCGCCGGGCGCAGATATCGAATGGCGTGCTGACATACACCTCAAGAAACTCGTCCGTGCGAAACAAGGCTCTGGCCGATGCTCGATCGGCCTGAAACGGCGAAATCGCCGAGACAATCACTATCAGCCCCGCGTCGACCATCAATCGAGCCACTTCGGCAATACGCCGGATGTTTTCCTTGCGCGCTGCAGCGCCCATGCCCAGGTCATTGCACAAACCGTTGCGCAGGTTGTCGCCATCCAGCACAAAGGTGTGGCGCCCCTGTTCATTGAGCTGTACCTCGAGCGCATTGGCCAAGGTCGACTTGCCGGCACCGGACAGCCCCGTCAGCCACAGGCAACACGGTTGCTGATGCTTGAGCGCTGCTCGGGCCGCGGGTGACAACGACAATGCGTAAGGGCGGATCTGTGGGGGTTGTTCGCAAACAAACGACAATTTATTCATAGCCGAGCATCTCATAGTCACGCTGATAGACCCGTCGCACCAAATGGCGGGTACGAACCGAACAAAAATCACGGGCGGGTGCCGATTGGCGATGCTGAGAGCCATTCAGATGGGGTAATGACGAGACAACCCCCAACTGCTCGCAAAGCACTTGAAAGTCACGATCCGGGTGTTCCTGATACCCTACGAAATCCATCGCCATATGCCCCATGGAGTCGACCATGAAGTCGGTCTGGGGAGCGAAATGCAGCTGTTTCTGGACGTTCTCCGGGTGCAGCCAGCGGCCGATGAAGTCATCGAAATCACGGTAATGACGAACCAGCGCCTGGGACCGTCGGTCGCGCTCCCCCAGTTCGTTGCCACGCAGAAAAGCGTAGGCCGAATAGGCCCGCTCCAAAGGGTCACGAACGAAGGTGAATTTGAAGCTGCTGGAAAACTGCTCGGGAAATTGCTGTTCGTACCAGTACAGCGGCAAATGCCCGGGCATCCAGCCATCGAATAGCGCGGCGCAAACGCTGCTCCCGGCACACTTGGGGATGTGAATGAACACGCAGGAGCGCTGCTGGAAAGCCTTGGGGAAGTGCACATTGCCTGACATCGCCTTGTTCACGACTTGTCGATCCCTGACCGACAAACGCCCCAGCAGGAACGCTCGCTGCTGTTTAGGTAAGAGCTTCCATAAAAAGCGCTGCAACATTTCGGTACCTACACGAGGCGAACAGCCACCCCGAAGCCAATGATTCATGCACGAACCGTAGCAGGCGAAATACCGAAATTTATTTAGACATAGTCAAGACTGTAAAGAACTGGACACAAACGCCCTGAGCGCATTGCACGCTGAGGCGGCTTCAGGGTGAGCATGGCTCACCCTGAAATAGGAATCAGGCGATGCCTTGCGGTGCGGGCTCATCGAGGCCCAGTGCATTCAATCGAGCGTAATAGCCATTCTTCGCCAGGAGTTCGGCATGGGTACCGCGCTCGACAATCTGGCCCTGATCCATGACCAGGATCAGATCGGCCTTCTCGATGGTCGACAAACGGTGGGCTATCACCAGCGTCGTACGCCCCTTCATTACCTGATCCAGGGCGGCCTGAATGTGCCGCTCGGATTCGGTATCAAGGGCCGACGTCGCTTCGTCAAGAATCAACAACGGGGCGTTTTTCAGCAGCGCCCGGGCAATCGCAAGACGCTGACGCTGACCGCCGGACAACAGCACGCCGTTCTCGCCGACCTGGGTGTCGAGGCCTTGAGGCAACTGCGCAATGAAGTCCATGGCATAGGCATCTTTCGCGGCTTTCTCGACATCTTCACGGGGAGCGCCAGCGAGGTCGCCATAGGCAATGTTGTTGGTCACCGTGTCACTGAACAAGGTGACATGCTGCGTCACTTGAGCAATATGCCGACGCAGGTTCAGCAGTTTGTACTCCTCGACTTCAATCCCATCGAGAAGAATCTCGCCTTTATCGTGGTGATAGAAACGCGGAATCAGATTGGCCAGCGTCGACTTGCCGCTTCCTGAACGCCCCACCAGGGCAACCATTTGCCCAGGCTCGACAGTAAAGCTGATGTCATCGAGCACCTGACGGTCGGAACCCGGGTAGGTGAAGCTAAGGTGACGCACCTCGAGTCGACCCGTAACGGAGTCACGCTCGATACTGCCTCGGTCGACTTCGGGCGTCACATCCAATTGCTCGAAAATGCTCTCGGCCCCGGCAACGCCCTTCTGAATCGTCGAACTGACTTCCGAAAGCTGCCGAATCGGTTTAGGCAGCAAGCCGGCAAGGGTGATGTACGCCACCATGTCGCCCGCCGACGCATCACCGCGCAGGGCCAACACCAGGAACATCAACACCGCCATGGCGGTGTAGATCACCAGCTGCAGCATCGGTGTATAGATGGCGCTGGTGCGGGTCATGCGCAGCTGCTTGTCAGTGTTGCTCTGGCTCGCGCGCTTGAATCGGGCGCGCTCATAGATTTCACCGCCAAAGCTGCGGACCACGCGATACCCCTGGATGGTCTCGGAGGCCACATGGGTCACATCGCCCATCGCCACCTGGATCCTCTTGCTCTGCTTGCGGAACTTGGTGCTGGCGCGACTCACCATGAACGCAATCAGCGGCAAAATGGCAACCATCACCAGCGTCAGGCGCCAGTTCATGATCAGCAGGGAGACAAACAGGAAGACAACCGTCATGCCCTCCCGGAACACGACCTTGATCGCATCTGTCGCCGCTCCCGTGACCATGGTCACGTTGAAGGTGATGCGTGATATCAGGTGCCCGGAGTTGTGCTGATCGAAATAGCGATTCGGCAGTACCAGCAGGTTGTTGAACAGTTGCACGCGCAAATCATGTACCAGGCCCAGCGAGACCTTGGCCAGGAAGAAGTTGCCCAGGTATGAACCGGCGCCCTGCCACGCAGCGATCAGGATGATCAGCAAGGGGACAGCATGCATCAATGACAGATCGCGCAGATAGGGTATCGAGGGGAACAGTGCGGCCTCGGGATTGGACAGGCCATCAACGAAATACTTGAGCACGTAACCAAGCATCGGCTGAGTCGACGCGAAAATCAGAAACCCGACGATACTCAGAATGAACAGGCCGATATAAGGCCGCACATAACCAAGGAGTCGGAAGTAGATTTTCAAGCTCGAGGGGCTTGCGGAGAGACTGGAGTCGGTCATATCACGCGAAGTATTCAAAAAAAGGATGCTGACTTTATCACAGCTTCTTCCGGTCTCAGTCGGGATCGTTCGAACGGGGGGCCCGGCGGTAATATTCCACAGGACCAGGGTAGACGGATACGTTAGTATTACCGGCCCTTAATCGGAATTCAGTTCAGCATGCCATTCAGCAGCATCAATACCAGAACGACCCGGGTTTTCGATTTCATTTGCCTGTGGATGCTGCCGCTGGGCTTTTTTCTTTTGCTTTGCGGACTGTTTTTTTTGCCTACGCGCGGCAGCTATCAAAAGCTGTTTTACGGCCTCGTGAGCACCCCCGCCCTGATTGCCCTGTGCATTCGCCCCGGTGAATTGAAGAACGTCCTGCGAGAGCCGCTGGTTCAGGTATTCCTGCTTTATTCCGGCTGGGCGCTGCTGTCACTGAACTGGAGCCCTACGCCAGACAGCCTGTTCAGCCTGACAAAACCACCGCTGTATATTTTCATGCTCTTTGCTGGCGCCAGCCTGCTGCTGCGCTACCGTGCCGAAAGCTTCAAGCTCGTCCTGCTGGCAGCAGCCCTGGTAGCGTTGGTCGCCAGCGTATTCAATCTTTATATTTTCCTGTCGCACTATACAGCGGGCGACCGAATGGTCGGCGGGGGCGCCTTTGACAACCCCTTGCTCAGCTCCCACCTGTTCGGCTTTTTCTGCACCTACTGGTTCTTTCTGGGCATGACCGTGCGCAATCCGAAGCTGCTGCTCGGCATTTTCCCGGCCTTTCTGATCATGTTCGCAGCCGCCCTGGCAACCAGTTCCAGAACGCCTCTGGTTGCCATCGCCATGGCAGGCGTCTGGCTGGCATTCATTTGCTGGAACCGTCGTTCCCTGTTGCTACTGGCCATCATGGGCGTCATCGCCGCAAGCGTGCTGGCCGCCTTCCCGGATATGATCCTGGCCCGCGGTGACTCCTACCGCTTCGAAATCTGGAAACAGGCACTGCATCTGATCGCTGATGCCCCCTGGACTGGCCATGGTTATGACGCGACACTGAGCATCGATCCGGGGGTTGGGTATCCCTTCCGCGAACCTCATAGCTTTGCCTTGGGCGTACTTTTCTATGTCGGCATCATCGGGTTCCTGCCCTGGCTGGCCATGCAGCTTCTAGGGCTGTTCAACTGCTGGCGCCAGCGCTCGCAACCGCTGTTTATCCTGGCGTCGACCCTGATGGTATTCGGTATAGGGGCCAGCCTGGCAGAGGGTGGCGACATCCTGTACACCCCTCGGGAGCACTGGTTCCTGCTGTGGATACCGCTGGCACTGATGGCTGCGCTGAGCATTGCCCAGCGCACCAACCGTCTGTCGAAGCTTTCGGTTCGCAGCCTCTGTGCCGACGATGCCCAACGCATGACCGCCAACGCTCAGCTGATCGAAGAGGACGGCCTTGGGCCCAAAGTCCTCAAACTCGAGGATGGCAGTTTTCTGAAACTGTTCCGTGCCCGCCGTTGGCATACCTCTGGTAGCTTTTATCCCTATTCCGAGCGCTTCGCCGAAAACAGTCAGCGCCTGGCCCGTGCAGGCCTGAACACTCCACCGATCCTCGATCTGTACCGCATGCCCGATGGCAGTAGTGCCGTACGCTACCAGCCCCTGCCAGGCAGAACCCTGCGCCAAGTGCTGCAAGCCATGCCCAGCGTGAGTATGCGCCAGGCACTGGTGCAACGTTTTGGGCGCTTCCTGGCGGAACTGCACGAACGCGGGGTCTATTTCCGTTCATTGCACCTTGGTAATGTTCTGTTGCTGGAGGACGGCGAGTTCGGCCTGATTGATCTGGCCGATTTGCGCCTCCTGCCCTCACCTCTGAACCTGGAGCTTCGTCGACGCAACCTGCGCCATATGCAGCGCTACACGGAAGACCGGCGCTGGCTGTTCGACGCGCATTTTACCGACCTGCTTCAGGGCTACGCCCTCCTGGCACCAGACAACGCCGTCAAATGCATTCACAAGCAAGTGCATTCCCTTGGCTTGGCGAGCTGATTGAACCTGCGGCGCCTCCCCGGCTACTGCCGGCACATTATCCGAGCAGGCCGTAGCGTAGGCGCGCAGCCAGCCGGCCCAGAAGTTGTCGGGTCTTGAGCTTGGGCTTGCGCACTACCTGCTCGATATCACTCATGACCATCAGGCTCTGCCGGGCCAGCAGGGGGCGCACAAGGAACGCGCGAGTGGTGGGCAGGAGGTTTTCCGAGTAATACCAGTCGAGCGGCAGCCCACTGAGAGGCGCCTCTTGCAGGATCCGATCATAGAGCTCTGCCTTGACCACGTAAGCATGAGCCAGGCGCACCCGATTGACCGCCACCAGATTGGCTGACACCTTGCGTGTCTGTCCGCCCTTTTTCAGCGTGCCCCCCAAGTACAGCATGGTCCAGTCCCGTGACAACAACTGTGCCGGCACCCGACGCAGGACCGCAGGCGCATAGGACTCAAACTCGCAATCGTCCTCCAGGACCAGCACCTGCGGCCAGCCGCGATCCTTGGCCATGGCAATCACCGCAAGATGGCTGCGCATGCAGGCCCAGGTAGCGCGCAACTTGTGTTCGAACCTGTCGCTGTCGCCATCGACGCGCAGCAAGAATTCGCGCAGTTGCGGCGAAGGCGGATCATTGTCCAGCCGATGCATCGACACTGCACTGAAACGCTCGGCCTGCAGCCCCAGCCCCCGCAAGTGTGCCTGTATGCGAGCCCAGCGATCCTTCCTGCTGTCGAGATTGATGACGCRGGCATGTGCAAAAGGCCAAATCATTTTCCGTTACCACCGCAACCGTGATTATTAAAGTGCCAGGCGTGGCTCCCGGCCGCTACTGGACGGTGCCGTCAAGCACCAGAGAAGGCACAGGCTCTGCCTGCAACAGGTCAACCAACAAGCCGACGGTGGTGTCCAGCCCTTCTACCCCGTGCGCCAGGTGAAACTCGGCGAAATGCCGAGCCCGCTCCTGGCACTGCTGATAGTGGCCTCGAACCCAGATGACCCTCGCCGTCAGTTCTGCGGTCGTGGTGATACGTTCGCCCAGGAAGCGCTCCTGAGAAAAAATGTCGTGATTTTCACCAACATTGACATAAATGACCGGACGCCGCGCCAGCGCCGCCTCGATAACTGCGTTAGACATAATGTTTACAACGATCGAAGCCTGCTCCAGCGCAGCGGCCAGACCCACTCCATGGTCCAGAACCTGCACGTTGGACAGTACTGCGGCCGCGCCGTGCCAAAACGAAACCCGGCTACGCGGATGCGCCTTGATCAGCACCTGGTACTCAGGGTGCTGCGCCGCCCAGTCGCGCACCAGAGCATAGGTTCGCTGGTAGCTGCGCTCCTTCTCTTTGTCTGGGCCAACACCCAGGACCAGCAGCACCTGCCGCTCAGGATCGGGCGGCGGCAGGTCGTAGGCAGCGTCAATCATGTGCGAACCGGACAGCACCGCATTCGAACTGCCGAAGCGTAGCGGCCGTGACTGCAAAGCCTCCAGCGAACTGCGGCCGAACATGAAGTAATAGTCGTAGTCGTTCATCCCCAGGCGACTCGAAGACTCGACCGTGGTCGCGTGCGCCAAGTGCACCAGCAAGTGAAGATGCCGGTTCAGCGCCAGACGCAGGAAAGGCGCATACAGGCTACCGTTACGGTCGTTGAGAAGAATCTTCGGCTGGTGGTGAGCCACCAGCCATTCGGCATGCGCGGCATAGCCAAAATAGCGCAGTGGCACCGCCTGCTGCGGATGCTTGAGCAAACGCTGGGCAAGAATGGTCCGAGGCACCTGCAGTGCAGTTTCCACCAGTGAGTGGCCGCTGGCACGCAGGGCCGCAATCAGCAGTTTCTTGCGCTGCAAGGGAATGACCTTGGATGCTGACTGCAGCAACAGGAAATCGCAGGGCTCAGCCACGACCTCCGCCGCCAGTCGCGCCCGCGCCCTCCAGCCGAAAAACCAGTCTACGCAAGCATCGCGACCAAAACGCAAAAGGCTGCCCAGCCAGGAATGACGCTCGCGCAATCGCCGCCAGCGATAGCGGTCCAGGGCATGAGCCTTGTCGGCCCAGCTATTGCCAGAAACATCCTGGATCATGCTGTCCCCAATAGACAGTTACCGTAGTATTTCGTCAAGCGAACCCCAAGGCGCGCCTGGCGCGTTTTTCCAGAAAGCGTTGAATCCAGCCCATTGCATTGCCCCCTCAGTTTTTTTCCAGAGGGGAAAAATACAACCGCCCCAATCCGCGCCAGGTCTTTGCAGACCAGGCTTTGAAAGGGATCTGGGCCAGCAGTTCACGAGCCAGTGCCCGATCGCGATTAGCCGTCTTTAGGAACATTGAGTTGAGAAACTTGTAACGCACCTCGTCATACAACGGATGATCGCTGAACAGCGCGTAGGACCGCAGAATGTTGTCGACCATGAAACGATGATTCTTGTACGAATTGGTCGCGTGCTTGCGGTAGCGCGCCATCAGTACATTCAGACCATCGATGAAGTAACCGGCGTGAGTCACCTTCAACTCGATCAGCAGGTCCTCCAGACGAATGTCCGGGTCGAAGCCGCCTACCTTGTCCAGCGCCTCACGCCGAATCATCAGTGTCGGGGCCGGCGGATAGGGTTTGCGCTCGAGGAACATGTCATCGAAATCAAGGCGTCGGAACGGTACATCCCGACGTTGACGCTTCTCGGGAAAGAGGTTTCCATCGGCGTCGATCAGCTCGATATTGCCAGCGCAAATACCAACCTCGGGCTTGCCATCCATATAAGCGACCTGAATCGCAATGCGCTCCGGCAACATGATGTCGTCAGAACCGAACGGGACGATCAAGCTGCCTTTGGACCGAGCAATCGCGCCATTGAGCGTGTTGGTCAACCCCTGATTCTGCTGAATCTGGAAGTCGAACGAGTGCTGTTCCTGCAGTCGCTGGATACGCTCGACGCTGTCATCTATGGAGCCATCATCGACGACCAGCAATTCGATATTCGGATAGGTCTGATTCAGGACGCTGAGAATACTCTGCTCAATGTACGGGCCGTGGTTATAAGACGCGATGATCACCGTCACCACAGGTTGGTCGTCTTTCATGCCTCCCCCTTGCGCGCCTGACTCAGCCCTGATTCGATCAATTGCAGATACTCCTGACGGAACACGTCGATATCGTGCTGTTCTTGCAAATAACGGTAGGCCTGCTCACCTTTGGCTTTGAGTTCCTCATCCGAAAGCCCCAGATAGGTATCCAGCGCCTTGGCAAGAGACGGGACATTCGCCGGCTCGACAGCAAGACCACCCGCGCCCTGAACCAGCGGGAGCATGGCTGGCACATTCGAGGCAATCACCGGCAAATGGCCGCTCATGCCTTCGAGCAATGCCAGACCCAATCCCTCGGCCAACGAGGGCATGGTCCAGATATCGAATGCGCGAACATACTGCAGGGCGTTTTCCTTGAACCCCAGAAGATGTGCGCGTCCGCTCAAACCCAATCGTTCAATTTCGCTGGCCAAACGGGCTTCTTCGCGACCGGCACCGATGATCGCCAGTTGCGTCTGGGGATATTTGTCTTTGAGCGTGGCAAAAGCCTGCAATAAGTAGGTATGACCTTTAACGGGCACCAAACGCCCAAGCGCGCCGATCAAGCGTACCGATGGATCAAGCCCCAACAACTCACGCGAACGCTCACGGGAGTGCTGCAAACCTTCAGCCTGCTCGATATCGATGGCATTGGTAATGGCATAGGTATTGAGGTCAGTGAAGCCACAATCACAATCGAGCAAGTACTGCTTGACCGCTGGTGACACACCGACAAAACGCCAGTGACCGTCGACCAGGCTCTGGGCCTGACGCCGCCGGTAAAAACGGTCGTACTCGCCGAAGCCATGGGAGATGCCGATACACAATGGTATTTTCAGCCAACGATTGAGTTGTAACAGCATGTTCACCGGTTTGAAGCGGTTGCAGATGACCACATCAAACTTTTCTTTTCGGCAAAACTGATACAGCCGCCACATGGCTCGCAGGCGCATCCCCTTGAGCGACTTGTCGGAGAACTCGAAATAGACCGAGCGAGCAGCACGGCTCACGGCCTCACCTGGCCCCGGCCGGCCGCGCAAGAACGCCGCCGTTATTTCATATCGCTCTACCGGAAGGGCTTTGACGATCTGCTCCGCAAGGTCGGCAAAATCGTGCGCTTTAACGTTATAGTCCGGCTGCAGCTGCAAGACCTTGGAACGCTGAGTCATGGTTCATCCCCGGTAAAACCCGTTGCGTCAATGACCCAAGCTGACTTGGCAGCCAGGCCTTTTACGTATTCAGGATCAGGCTCGGACATCCGTGACCACTCATTGCGTTTCCAGATATAGAAGTGGAAATACAGAAACGAGCGCTCTCCGTCCTGATCATTAGTCAAACAACCATCACGCCAGTACCAACGCTGGGGAACATTATCAGAGCCATCGTGCCACTTGATATGGCCGCCGGGGGTGCTGAACGCTTCGGTGAATTCACTGCGCCGCCGCCACGGATTGAACTTGCCAACCAGATTGAATAACGGTTTGGGGAAATTCTTGCGCCAGAGGAAAATCCGGCTGAACGCCCCTTCATCCAGAGCGTATTGTTTCTGATCGGTAAAACGCGTTTGCCAGTTTTTGATCCGCATGAACAACTCACGATGGCGAGCCGTATTGCGTATCAGACACAGGTGCCCGGAAACTCGTCGCTCATGGGTCGAAAACAGGTCAAAGCGGGCCAATCGCTCAGCCGTAAAATAGCGACGCAGGTCGCCATACACCAGGTCAATATCACCGAAAGCCCAGAAATCGTAACCCGTCAGGCGATCGGCATGGATATGACCGAGCGCTGGCTTGATGTCACAGAGTTTGTAAGCCACATCAGGCGAGAAATCGATATTCAGGCGGCGCGACACCCATTGGCAGTATTCACTGAAACCGATGTTCTCGATCTTTACGTTGTCTGGCAGATTCTGTGGACGACCGCAGTCACTGAACAACAGCCAGTCGATGTCCGCATTACGCCGGCAGCTCTCGAGAAAGAACGGCATCCAGAACGGCCAGCGACCGAAATAAGGAATAAGGAAAAGAATGCGGGAAGACGGATTATTCACTGAGAGCTCACTACAGAGAAAAGAATACGAAGTAACGCTATACCCGCACGTCTTTATTAATGTTTCAAAACCCAGAACAGCTCATGACGCCTGACCGCCTTGCGAAAGAACTCGTTCTCTCCATAAGGCGAGCCCGAACGCCCTGCCAACAGACGCTGCAATCCACGACGCAGGCGACGCTTGAACGGCGCACGCGGCTGCAAGTCATGCATCATCCCCAGCGCCATAGCCTTGTCGCACTGCTGCCCGATCGACAATGCCAGGCAATATGGCTGCAGCACCTGCGCCGGATCAAACACCGGCGGCAACGCAATCCCGGCCTCTGAATCACCCATTGGCCAGCGATCATTGTCGTGCAGGTGGTTCGCGTAACCGAGCAGTGTAGTTGGCTGCCACTCAAGCCCCTTCAAGGCTTCCAGCACCGCATGCTGTGCACAGATGTGATCGGGATGCGGATCGAGCGATGGATGCGGCAGGACGATCACTTCAGGGCGCGCCTTGAGCAGCAGCTCACGCAGATCGGCCAGCAGGTTATTCCAGGTCGGCGCACCATCGCGGTCACCGGGCAGCGCGAACGGATTGAGTTGGCGAAACAGTCGCGTGTCGTTCAGATTCGCTTCACGCGAACCCACCGGTTGATTCGGCGCCGCCTGCATGGCTGGCAATTGCAGGCAGAAATACCCCAATTGCACACACTGAGACTCAGGCACGCCGGCCCAGCGCGGCACGGTAATGCTGTCCCAGGCGCGCAAGCGGCCTTTGATGCGCGACGCCTCAACGGCGTTCAGCCCCATCTGTCGATAGTGCCCGGCTTCAATTTCGCCAGCGGTCAACGTGACAATCCAGGCCTCGTCGGCCTGGCTGTACAAACCGAATGCGGCCAGTTCTGCATCATCGGCGTGAGGCGCGATCACCATCACTCGCTGACGGCGATAATCAGGGTGCTCGAACGACCAGAGCACGGGCTCGCCGAGCAATCGGCAGAAACGCCCACGCACACGCAAATCACCCTGCGACAGAACATGTGCCTGACCACTGAGGTTGAGGTAACGCAGGCCGTCTACTCCACGTTCGAAGGCTTGCCGGTCTGGATTGTCGCCACCCGACAACTCGACTGCCGGATCGAAAAAACGTCCCAGCCAGGTGCTTTTTACCCGCAGCGCCAGTACCAGCGTGGCGTCGTCGGTCAGGATGACGCCGTCGTCCAGCAGCAGACGCGCCCCCTCCAGTCGGACCTTGGGTTGCTGCGTGTAAGGCGGGAAGCTGTACTGGTAATCGTCCTTGGGCGAGTAAAACAAATGGTCGGCGAACCACGCTTCATGGGCGACCCAGGCCAGGACCGCGAGCACCAGCGGCAGCCACCAGGTGACCAGCACGCCAACCGCAATCAACAGCAAGACACCGATCAACAGGCCGATGCGCTTGTTACGTCGATGACGCTTGAGCAATTGCTGCTTGCGACTGAGGGGCTGGTTCATGGTCTGGCTCACACGGTAAACACCGGCACAGGGTTGCACCAGCGGTCCTTGTATTCACGATCGGCACGCCCGAAGGAAAAGCGCAGCGGCTTGTCGATTGCGCGCGCGTGCTCCCAGGCGCTTTGGGTATTGAGAAAACTCAATACGCTGCCGGGGCTGAATTCGCGAGTCTCGGGGTCGACGCCACCGTTGATGTACTCGACGCTGATCCACTCTGGCGCTTCAACACGGTAGACCAACTGAATCGCAATCGGCGCATCCTTGAGGAAAATCACCGAGCCGATCATCAGCTCGCGCAGCAGCTCGAGCACCTCGCTCATGCGCGGCGCACCCGTCGCCGGGAAACCCCAACGACGCTGGAACAAATCGCAGTAGATCGCCGCCAGCTCCTGACTGGAAAAGTCGCTGACCGGTCGTATCACGCCACCGGCCTCTTCCAGCAAGCGCAGTTCACGGCGCTGGTTGTAGCGAAACTTCTTCGACAGCTCTTCAGGTGTGCGGGCCATGGCCAGTTGTTCGGCTTGCAGCTTGAGACCGGCAAAGCGACCTTCATTCAATGCCGACAAATAGCGCCCGCGGTGCCGCAACAGTGCTTGCGCGTCGGCTGCAGCCGGCAGGATGAATTCAGCGTTGCCGAGATCGAACAGACCTTTCTTGCCGTTACGCTTGAGCACGTCCTTGGACAATGCCAGGTCGCGGCCCCAGGTCGGGATCGCGGCTTTCAGTTCGYCACCCTGCTCCCAGGCCAGGTAACGCACCGGGATATCGGCCAACTGCGCCAGACGCTCGACCACCAGTGGATGAGTCGCGACGCTACCGCCAAAACGCTGCCAGGCATCGCTATACGTCGACGCGTCGACAACGGACCAGCCACGCTCGCGCCAGCCTTGAAATCGGTTGAGCATCAGGCCCTCGCCGTCAGTTCAAGGACTTGCGGCAGACGCCAGAACGCCTCGCGCACCGCGCGATCCGAGAAACGCTCGCGCAGGCGGTCAAGCATCATTTCGGCGCAGACCTGGTGCTCGTGCTGATTCATCACGGCCAGGTGTTGCAGGCCCTGCGCCAGGTGCTCGGCATCTCCCAGAGGGAACAAAATACCGACACCTTCGACCACCTCCGCAGCCCCGCCACACGCAGTGGCCAGCAACGGCACACCGGCGGCCATGGCTTCAAGCAGTACCATGCCGAACGGTTCGTGGTCGGAACTCAGGGCAAACACATCGAAGGCGCGGAAGTAGCGACGCGCCTCCGGCACCTGGCCGAGAAACAGCACGCGGTCACCGATACCGAGTTCGCGAGCCAGATCCTTGAGCTTCTGCTCCAGACGGCCAGAGCCAAGAATCGCCAGTTGACTGTCGACCGGCAAACGCGGCAAGGCCTGGGCAAAGCCACGCAGCAAGGTGGCCTGGTCCTTGTCCGGGTGCAGGCGACCGACGTTGCCGATCACCCACGCATCCGGCGACAGCCCCAAGGCATCGCGCGCCTCATCGAAGGACACCTGAGAGGCCCGCAATGCGTCGACATCGATGCGGTTGTAGAGGGTTTGAATCCGCGCCGCCGGCCACTTCGGCAAGCAACGGCGCATGTCGTCGCGGACCGCATCGGAAACCCCGAGCAGGCTCAGGCGCTTGCGAAAAAAATGCGCGAACAGCTTGCGCGTCCGCCGCTGGTAATCACCAAAGCCGTGATGCACGCCGATCACCGGCAACGCCGTACCGAGCAAGGCGATATAGATCGGCTTGAAACGGTGGGCGATACAAAAACTGAAATTGCGTGACTGGGCGATTTTGCGCAGATCGGCAATCGCTCCCAGCTTCAGCCCACGAATGGCCTTGGAGCTGTATTCCATGAACAGCACTTCATCAGACGCACAACCTGCTGCAACGTCAGCATCGGCGACCCCGGTGAGAAACACCGTGGTCACTCGATAACCAGACCCTGCAAACAGGCTGGCGTACTGTCGGACGCAGTCCAGGAACGGCCCGTCATAGCCGTGACAGAACTGCAGCACATGGCGTTCAGCCGAGCGTGTCATAAGCGTCCGCGCCGTCTTTGACCACCAGGATATCTTCCATGATCAGATACTGTAGATCGGAGCCGAAGAACATGTTCAGGGCGTCGGTCGGCGAGCAGATCATCGGCTCACCACGGCGATTCAGCGAGGTGTTCAGCGACACACCATTGCCGGTCAGCACTTCCAGCGCTTTCATCATGTCGTAGTAGCGCGGATTGTATTCGCGCTTGAGCACCTGGGCACGGGACGTACCGTCTTCATGGACGACTTCCGGCACGCGGGTTTTCCACTCTTCAGCCACTTCGAAGGTGAAGGTCATGAACGGTGCCGGGTGATCGATCTTGATCATCTGCGGCGCCACGGTGTCGAGCATCGACGGGCAGAAAGGCCTCCAGCGCTCGCGGAACTTGATCTGGTGGTTGATCCGGTCAGCCACGCCTGTGGCGCTCGGGCAACCGATGATCGAACGACCGCCCAACGCACGCGGGCCGAACTCCATGCGCCCCTGGAACCAGGCCACCGGATTGCCATCGACCATGATTTTGGCGATTTTTTCCGGCATGTCGTCGAGCTTGCGCCACTTGGGCGCATTTGGGTGACGGGCGCAGGCCGCGATCACGTCTTCATTGCTGTAGGACGGGCCGAGGTAAACGTGTTCCATTTTCTCGACCGGAACACCACGGGCGTGGGACACGTAAGCCGCAGCCCCTACCGCGGTGCCAGCATCGCCGGACGCTGGCTGTACGAACAGCTCTTTGACGTCGTCGCGAGCGATGATTTTCTGGTTCAGCTTTACGTTCAACGCACAGCCGCCAGCGAACGCCAGCTTGCCGGTTTCCTTGAGCACGTCGCCCAGGTAGTAGTCGATCATCTGCAACGCCAGCTTCTCGAACAGCGCTTGCATGCTCGCGGCGTAATGGATGTACGGTTCGTCAGCGATATCGCCTTCGCGTTTCGGCCCCAGCCACTCGATCAGCTTCGGCGAGAAGTAGAAACCCTTGCCCTTCTCTTTGTAGCGACGCAGGCCGATGACGTTGGCGTAATCGGTGTTGATCACCAATTCGCCGTTTTCGAACGACGCCAGGCGGGAGAAATCATATTTGCTGGCGTCGCCGTACGGCGCCATGCCCATGACCTTGAACTCACCGTCGAGCATTTCGAAACCGAGAAACTCGGTGATCGCGCCGTACAGGCCGCCGAGGGAATCCGGGTCGAAGAATTCCTTGATCTTGTGGATCTTGCCGTTCTGGCCATAACCGAAGAAGGTCGTGGCGTACTCGCCCTTGCCATCGATCCCGAGGATCGCGGTTTTCTCTTTGAAACCGGAACAGTGATAGGCGCTGGAGGCGTGAGCCAGGTGATGCTCGACCGGCTCGATCTTGATTTTCTTCGGATCGAAGCCCAGTTGCTCGAGGCACCAGACAATCTTGTTGCGATAGCGCTTGTAGCGACGGTTGCCCATCAGGATCGCGTCGAGCGCGCGGTCCGGGGCGTACCAGTAACGCTTGGCGTAGTGCCAGCGGGCCTTGCCGAACAGGCTGATCGGGGCAAACGGGATCGCCACTACGTCAACATCGGAAGGTTTGATACCCGCCTGTTCCAGACAGAACTTCGCCGATTCGTAAGGCATGCGGTTCTTTGCATGTTTATCGCGTACGAAGCGCTCTTCTTCAGCAGCCGCGACCAGCTTGCCGTCGATGTACAAGGCTGCGGAAGGATCATGGCTAAGGGCGCCGGACAGGCCAAGAATCGTCAATGCCACAGGGGTCTAGCCTCTTAAGTCTGCATGCAGGCGACGTGCGCCTGGAAATAATGTGTCCTCGCAAAAGGGCGAGAAACAGCTAAAGGGCGGGATTATAGCGTAAAGATGGCGGGAATGACCCAGAGGTTGTTTGACGCGGGGAGATCGCCTTGGGCGACTGTGCGCGAGCACGTTCAACCCCGTCCGGCTCGCCAGTAAATCCTGATATTACCGTCGGTAGCCTGCCGGTAAATCGTGTACGGCAAGCACACCGTGTCCAGGACACCCGACACCGTCAAATCCAGCAATGCCAGCGGCACAAGAATTCCCGTCGGTTCCGGGGGCGCATTCAAGATACAGAAATCATAAGCCAGACCGCTGTAGATACGAGGAATGGACTGGCAGTAGGTTTTCTGCTTCCTGAGACCACGGGCCGCATCGGCATCATCTTGCAACACCGTGCTCACAGTCCCGCAACCACCCAAAGCAAGTGAAAAAGCCCCCAGCGAAATAGCCGTTTTTATAGTCAAGGTTTGCCCTCCGAGAACATCAGGCAACGCTAGCACCGCGATTGATGGCCCCACAGATCACGACTTCTGTAGATCACGTAGGATGATTCATAAAGGGTTGCCACCAACGACACAAACGGTTACTGCCTTCACCAAGCAAGCTCAACTCCTACAAAAGCCCATGAGCAAGCCAGCTCCCACAGGTTTGATGGGGGTACATCTGCGGGAGATTGGGCGGCTGTCAGGCCGCCATTGCAAGCAAGCTCAGCGCCTACACTTGCCTGGGCAACCGCTGATCAATCACCTGATACAACGCACTGCTCTCAGGCCAGTTACGCATAAACCGCGCCCGATCCCGCGCATACGCCGGAGCGAAACTGCTGACCGAACCGTGCTGACACATCGAATCCAGATCGATCAACGACCAGCGATCCTTGTCCCAAAACAGATTATGCCCCTTGAAATCCCCATGACTGATGCGCTCGCGAATCAGCTCGGCAAACAAGTGATCCAGCGCCAGCAACTCAGCTTCAGGCGCATCACCACTCTCAACGAACGGCGCAAAGCGCTCAATAATGTCCGGCCCCGACAAATACTCGGTAACCAGATAGGCCCGACTGCGCAGCCAGAAAAAACGCTTTTCCAACAGCGCCAGCGGTTTCGGTGTGGAAATGCCGAGGAACGCCAGGCGATTGCCCTCGCGCCATGAATGCCAGGCACGGCTCGGGCGCCAGAAGCGTTTGAGCCAATGGGCAACGCCCTTGATGTTGTAGCGCTTGACCAACAGCGTGCGCCCCGCCACCTCGACCCTGCCGACACTCGCCGCACCACCGGTCTTGTACAGATGCCCCTGATCGAGCAAGGCATCGGCCTGCGCCAGTACCGGCAGCATGGCCGCTTCTTCTTCGCGACGGATCGCACGCAAACCGAACGCCCCGCGCTGCACACTGAACAACGTGCATTCGCGACCGACCTTGATCAGAAAGTCTTTCAATCGCCAGCTGCGGACCTTGTCGACCTGTTTCTGCAAAGCTTCCAGTGGCAAGGCGTGCTCGCCGTTGCTCAACAGGTAATACACCAGCAACTCTTCGGTGAACGGCTCAAGCGACTTGGGCAGTTGAGCGAAAAACACCCCGAGGTTCTCCAGGACTTTCTGTCGGGACAACGGCTGACCAGCCTGCTCGACACGAATACCCGCACCGTCGATCAAGTACAGCTGGCCGTCGTGGCGCAGCAGGTTGTCCAGGTGCAAGTCTTCCTGCCACAGGCCCTTGCTGTGCAATTGACCGATGGCGCCCAGCGCCTCGGCCAACACCGTCGCTTGCGCGTCCGCCAGCGCCGGCAGCGCTTCGACCTGCTTCCAGGCATCGCCGAGGCTTTCAGCGCCTTCAAGGAAGTCGAACAGCAGCCAACCACCCTCGCCATCCTTCAGGCCATCGGCCAGCAGCCTCGGCGTGGTCAAGCCTTGCGCAGCGAGCAGACGGACACCGTCCAGCTCACGCTGAAAATGCCGCGCCGCCTTGCTGCCCACCAACAGTTTGGCCAGCACCGGACGCCCGCGCCAAACAGCGGCGCCCACGTAACGCTGGCCCGGCAAAACCCGCAACACGCTGAGCAGTTGCAACTGCGCCGGACCTGCGGCATCCGCCAGCTCGATGCTCAATGGCAAGCCAGGCGTACGACCGGCGTTTTTCAATTCAGACAAACGCATCAAAGCGCATCTCCATAGCGCTGCTTGCGTTCATACAGCTTGTTGGCCTTGCCCTCGAGCCACGCCAGCAACGACGCCTCTTCACGCAGAATCTGGCGCAAGGGTTGCTGGAAGTAACCCTTGAGGAAACGCAGCTTGTCGCGCCGCGTCAGGCCGATATCCAGCGCCGAGAAATACAACGCCGCCAGATCCTTGTTACGCCAGCGCCGGGTGATCGCCCGGCGGGTCTGGGCACGGTGCAAATCGATCACCGAGAGCTTGAAATCGTCAGCCGTCACCGGTTTATCGGTGTGCAGCAGAAAGTGGCAGATGTAGCAGTCGCGGTGGTTGACCCCGGCGCGGTGCATCATGCCGGTCATGCGCGCCACTTCGGCAATCAGCGCACGCTTGAGTTTTGGTTCCGGCGGCTGCTTGACCCAATCGATGCTGAAGTCTTCCAGGCTGATGGTCGGCGCCAGTTCTTCGGTGACGATAAACGAGTGCTGGTCCGCCGGGTTACTGCCACGCTCGCCGTAAGCGACAGCGGTCATGGTCGGCACGCCGACTTCCTGCAAACGCTGGATAGCCCGCCACTCCTGGCCTGCACCGAGTACCGGCAGTTTGGCAGTGAGCAGATTCTTGCAGATCTCGCCCCAGCCGATGCCCCGGTGAATTTTCACAAAGAAGCCGTTCCCGGCCACTTCGGTGCGCAGGGTCCGACGAGCTTCGAGTTCACGGTAAACCTCGCCCTTCAGGCCTTCGACTTCGGTGAACGCATCGCGCCCGGCCCAAAGGCTTTTGAACGGTTCGGCAAGAATCAGCTTCATCAGTGTTGCTCCGCCAGAATCACATCCGCTGCGTGCTGCGGCATGCTGTAGAGATCGGCCGTGTCAGCGAAGGCCAGGCCATTACGGCTCCAGGCCGCACGCGCTGCGTCGTCGCTCAACATGGTCGTCAGGTACTGCGTGAGTTGCACCTGTTCAAACGGTTCGTCCAGCACCAGGCCGCTGTCGGCTTCGGCGATGTAATGCGCATAACCGCACACCGCACTGACCAACACCGGCAAGCCGGCCACCAGCGCTTCAAGCAATACCGTCCCGGTATTTTCGTTGTACGCCGGGTGGATCAACAGGTCGGCACCGAGCAGGAAACGCGGGATATCGCTGCGGCCCTTGAGGAACTGCACGTTATCGCCGAGCCCCAACGTGGCACTCTGTAGCTGGAATACTTTGGGGTCGTCCTGGCCAATTACAAACAGCCGGGTACGTTTACGCAGTTCCGCTGGCAACGCGGCCAGCGCCTTGAGGCTGCGATCGACACCTTTGGTCTTGAACCCGGACCCAATCTGCACCAGCAACAAGTCATCGTCAGCCAGGGAAAATTCGCGACGGAATTCAGCGCGAATTTCAGCGGCATTGGCCGGCGCACGCCGGTCCAGGGCAATGCCCGGTGGCAGCAGATGGAAGCGCTCAAGCGGCGTGTCGTAATGCTTGATGAACAGCGGCTGCTGGACTTCGGAAATCATCAACACTTCGGTTTTCGCATCTTTGGCGAACACCGCGCGCTCGTACTCGGCGAAGTGCCGGTAGCGGCCCCAGCGCCGGTAGAGGGCATTGCGCAGGGTCTGCGCCTTATCCTCGAAGCAGCCATCGGCAGCGTAGTAGACGTCGAGCCCCGGCATTTTGTTGAAGCCGATCAACCGGTCCACCGGACGCTTGGCCAGATCGGCTTCCATCCAGGCACTCAGCTTCTCGTTACGGCGATGATTGAAGATCGCCTTGACCGGCGCCACCAGCACTTCGAAACCCGGCGGCACATCGCCTTCCCAGATCAGCGTGTAGACGCGGATCTGATGCCCGCGCTGCTGACATTCCAGGGCGATGCGCATGAAATCGCGCTGTAATCCGCCAAACGGGAAATATTTGTAAAGGACAAAAGCCAATTGCATCAGCGCAGCTCCTCAGCCAGTAACAACGTGCTTAATCGGCTCGCGACACGCTCGGGGTTCAGGCGAGTGAAGCACAGCGGCCACTCGCGCTTGAGATCGAATCGACGCTGATCTTCAGCCGTCGGTTGGTATGCACATTTTTTTTGCAGGCACGGCGCGCACGGGAAGTCGCTCGCCAGGTGCACCTGGCTTTTGCCATAGGCACCGGTCAGACCCGGATTGGTCGGACCGAACAGTGACACCGTCGGCACGTCCAGCGCAGCGGCCAGATGACCGAGGCCCGTGTCGACTGCCACACAGGCTTGCGCACCGGCCAGCACTTTGGCGACGCCGGCCAGGTTCAATTTGGGCAGTACTTCGGCATTGCGCAGACCTTTGGCGATGCGCTCGGCCCGGGCCTTTTCGGCCGGGTTGCCCCAGGGAAGTTTCACCGCCATGCCGAGGTGGCCCATGCGTTCGGCCAACTCACGCCAATAAGCTTCCGGCCAGTGCTTGGTGTCCCACGTCGTGCCGTGCAGAAACAGCACGTAAGGATTCTTGCGCGGCAGCTCGACCAACCGCTCGACGTTCAGGCCATAGTCGCCCAACCCTTGCGGCAGGTCGTAGCCGAGCGCCACGGCGAATAACTGACGCAGTCGTTCCACAGCGTGTTGCCCACGGGCTACCGCCAGACGTCGGGAATAAAACCGCGCGGCAATGGGCTCACGGGCCGAGTTTTTGTCCAGCCCGGCTATCGGCGCGCGGACGTAGCGGGTCAGCCAGGCGCTTTTGAGCAGGCCCTGGGCATCGATCACCAAATCGTATTGGGTGGCACGAATGCTTTGCTTGAAGCGTTTCCACTCGCCGCTTTTGACGGTTTGCCAGAGGTTCTTGCGCCAGCGACGGATCGCCACCGGAATCACCTTGCCAACCGCCGGGTGCCAGGTCGGGATCTCGGCGAAACCTTCTTCCACCACCCAGTCGAACTTGATGCCCGGGATCGCCCGTGCCGCGTCGGTCAACGCCGGCAACGCATGAATCACGTCGCCCAGCGAAGAAGTCTTGATCAACAGTACCCGCAACTTAACGGACCTCTACCGGAGCGCCTTGCAGGCGTTCTAACGCTTCGTTCACCGGTTGCGGCGTGAGCTGGCGCAAGCAGTTGTAATGACCGAAACGGCAGGTGCGATCGAAACATGGACTGCACTCGATGCCCAGGCGAACGATCTCGACCTTCTCGGCCAGTGGCGGCGTGAAGCCTGGCGACGTCGAGCCGTAGACCGCCACCAGCGGACGGTTCAGCGCTGCCGCGACGTGCATCAGGCCGGAGTCGTTGGACACCACGGAATCGGCGCAGGACAGCAAGTCGATAGCCTCGGCCAGCGAGGTAGCGCCACTGAGGTTCACCGACTCTTCACGCAGGCCCGGAATCAGTCGCGAGCGAATGTCTTCGCCGACCGCGTGATCGTTCTTTGAACCGAACAACCAGACTTGCCAGCCTTCGCGGATTTTCGCTTCGGCGACCTTGGCATAGTGCTCCGACGGCCAGCGCTTGGACTCGCCGAACTCGGCACCCGGGCACAGCGCCAGCACCGGACGATCAAGGGCCAGATCGAACTTGGCCAGCGCGGCGTCGCGGCTGGTCGGATCGATTTGCAGGCTCGGTCGCGGATAGGGCTTGGGCAACTCGGCGCCCGACTCATAGGCGAGTGCCATGAAGCGCTCGATCATCAGCGGGTAACGCTCTTTATCGAGGGTGCGCACATCGTTGAGCAAGCCGTAACGGAACTCGCCACGCCAACCGGTGCGTTTCGGGATGCCGGCAAAGAACGGCACCAGCGCCGACTTCAGCGAGTTGGGCAGCAAAATCGCCTGATCGTACTGGCCGGCCAGGGACTTGCCGATCCGCCGCCGCGTTGCCAGCTCCAGCACGCCGTGGCCGAGCGGAAAGCTCAAGGCCTGACGCACTTCGGGCATCCGCTCAAGGATCGGCCGACTCCACTCGGGGGCCAGCACGTCGATTTCGCACTGAGGATGACGCTGTTTCAGACACTGGAAGAGTGTCTGCGCCATCACCATGTCACCGACCCAACTGGGCCCAACGATCAGAATTTTCATGTGTTTTCCAAAAACGAACCGGGGAGGCCATTGCCTCCCCGCCTCGAGAATTCTACAAAACGCTGTCGATCCACTGTGGGAGCTAGCCTGCTCGCGATGACGGCCTGACAGTCACCATAAATGTTGGATGTGACGGCCTCATCGCGAGCAGGCTCGCTCCCACATTGGGTATTGAGTGTTTCTTCAAATATCCTGTTCAGCTTAACCCCAGCTCGCGCCAGATCCGCAACACTTCTCGTCGCTCGGCCACAAACTGATCCCCCGCAATCACCCCGGCCTCATTCTGCAGGGCCTGACGATGAGCGGCCGAGCGGTAGGTTTTATAGGCCTCACGCAACAGGCTGGCGTCTTCGGCGGGCATCAACCCGACCTCCTCCAGACCTTCCAGGATACGGATGTTATCCGTATAGCGAAGCAGCGAAGGGTGCGTGTCAGACCACGCCAAGGCGGCGTATTGCACCATAAATTCAATATCGACGATACCACCGGCGTCCTGCTTGAGGTCGAACGGCGCAGTGGCTTCAAAGGCATTGGGCGCGGTCCCGGCAGCGGTGCCCTTGCTCCCCAGGTTGTCGCGCATCTTGGCGCGCATCTCACTGACTTCCTGGCGCAACTTGGGTAAATCGCGCGCCCGGCCCAGAACCTTCGCCCGGACTTTCTCGAAGGCCTGGCCGACATCCTGACTGCCGACCAGCACCCGCGCCCGCACCAGTGCCTGATGCTCCCAGGTCCAGGCTTCGTTTTCCTGATAGCGCTCAAACGCCCCCAACGAACTGACCAACAGCCCCGACGCGCCGGAAGGGCGCAGGCGCATATCGACTTCGTACAACTGGCCGGAGTTGGTCTGGGTGGTCAGCAAATGGATGATCCGCTGCCCCAGCCGGGTGAAGAACTGCGCGCCGTCGATCGGTTTCGGGCCGTCGGTTTCCGCTTGCGGATCACCATCGTGGATGAACACCAGGTCGAGGTCCGAACCATGCCCCAGCTCCAGGCCGCCGACCTTGCCGTAACCGACAATGACGAAACCCGGGTCGCACAAGGTTCCGTCGGAACGCTGCGGTGAGCCGTACTTGGCGACCGTCTGGCGCCAGGCCAGGGCCAGCACTTGCTCCAGAATGGCTTCGGCGAGCCAGGTCAGGTAGTCGCTGACTTTCATCAGCGGCAGGCTGCCGGCAATTTCCGAGGCCGCCACCCGCAGGCGGTGCGCCAGCTTGAAATGCCGCAAGGCTTCCATCTGTTGTTCGAGATCATCCTCGGGAATCCGCGTCAGCCGCTCGCGTAATTCAGCGGCCAACTCCGGTGCCAACGGTGGCTTGAACAGCCGCCCTTCGTTGAGCAATTCGTCGAGCAGCAGCGGGAAGCGAGTGATCTGCTCGGAAATCCATGGGCTGGCCGCGCACAAGGTCAACAGGCGTCGCAGTGCGCCGGGATTTTCGGTGAGCAACACCAGATACGCCGAGCGCCGCGCCACCGCCTCAACCAGCGGCAGCACGCGCTCCAGCACGAGGTCCGGGCTGGCATGTTCCACCGCTTGCGCCAGTAACCGTGGAATAAAGGCATCGAGCCGTTCGCGCCCCAGACGTTGCATCGCCCGCAATTGCGGACTGCTGCGCAGGCTGGCAAGCGTTTTCAGGGCCTTGGGCGCATCGACAAAACCGCCCTCTTCCAACTGTCGGCAAGCAGCCTCTTCATCCTGGGCTTCCTCCCAGAGCGGCAGCCATTCACCGCCGACCACCACTTCGCTCTCCTCGCCTTCCTCTTCATCCGGGTCAGCGATCACTTGACGGAAGTGCCAGTCGACCCGGCCGCGCCAATACATCAATTGCTCATGGAACGCGGTCCAGTTGGCAAAACCCATCATAAAGGCAATGCGCGCCTGATCCTGCTCACCATGCGGGAGCATTTGCGTCTGACGGTCGGCAATCGCCTGGATCGCGTGCTCGGTGTAGCGCAGGAATTCATAACCTTCACGTAGCTCGGCGATCACTGCCGGCGGCAGGTAACCCTGCCCTTCCAGCGTGCCGAGTACTTTTAATAGAGGGCGCTGCTGCAAACTCAGGTCGCGCCCCCCGTGAATCAGCTGGAAGGCCTGCGCGATAAATTCAACTTCGCGAATGCCGCCAGAGCCGAGCTTGATGTTGTCGGCCATGCCTTTGCGCCGGACTTCCTGCTGAATCAGCTGCTTCATGGTGCGCAGCGCTTCGATGGCCGAGAAGTCCAGGTATCGCCGGTAAACGAACGGTCGCAGCATGTCGAGCAATTGCGCGCCCGCCGCCTGATCACCGGCCACCACCCGCGCCTTGATCATCGCGTAACGCTCCCAGTCGCGCCCCTGGTCCTGGTAGTACTGCTCCAATGCGTTGAAGCTGAGCACCAGCGCACCGGATGAACCGTACGGCCGCAAGCGCATGTCGACGCGGAATACAAAACCGTCGACGGTCATCGGGTCCAGCGCCTTGATCAACCGCTGGCCCAGACGAATGAAGAACTCCTGGTTATCCAGCGCACGCTTCACGCCAACCGTTTCGCCACCTTCGGGGTAAGCGAAGATCAGGTCGATGTCCGACGACAGGTTGAGCTCCACGGCGCCGAGCTTGCCCATCCCGAGGATGACCATTTGCTGCGGCTCGCCGCTGCGCCGCCCGGTGGGCGTACCGAATTGCTGGCAATGGCGCTGATACAACCATTGATAAGCCTGATCGATGCTCGCATCGGCCATGTCCGAGAGGTCGCGGCAGGTCTGGATCAGATCCGCCTGGCGGGTCAGGTCGCGCCAGATGATCCGCACTTGCTGACGGTTGCGCTGACGGCGCAATACGCGGCCCAACTCATCGTCGGTGGTGGCCGCCTGCACAGCGGCGGCGATCTGGGCGCACATTTCACCGGCGGCGAAACTTCGGTCGAGTTCGCCGGACTGCACAAGCTCAAGCAACATCAACGGGTCACGCAGGCTCTGCTCAATGACAAAATCGCTGGCCGCGGTCACTCGGGCAAACGCTGCCCAGCGCTCTGGCGACCAGGTCGACAGGCCATGATCATCGTCAAACAGGGCAACAGCGGCACGGAACGACTGCTCGGCACGGCTGACAAGCGGAAGAAGAATGGCCGGCAGTTCGGCAAGCGAAGGAAGGCTCATGGTCTATCCTTGATCGGCGTAGAAAGGGCTGTCTGTAGTGAATACATGAAATGCACTACGCAAAGGACTGTCGAACAAAAGTTAGAAATAGCTGAAATATCTGTTTTTTTGGCAGCCAGCATCAAACTTCCACCTATCTCGGTTAGCTAAAGACCAACAGTAACGATTATTCTCACAACGCAGCAGGAGGCCACACGCTCATCCTGTGTAGTTTTACTACTCGTATATACATTCGAAAGGCTGAAATGGCCGACGATTTGTAGTAAAACTACACGCCGCCGAATCAACCTCCGGCATTCCAAGAATTTATAACGTCTGCCCACAAGGCCAGTCGCTAACTCAGGCAACCGATTCTGGAAGCCTTTCCGCCCTGGAGCAAGCCATGCAAGACCTCGATCCCGTCGAAACCCAGGAATGGCTGGACGCCCTGGAATCGGTTCTCGACAAAGAAGGCGAAAACCGTGCTCACTATCTGATGACCCGTATGGGCGAACTCGCAACCCGCAGCGGTTCGCAATTGCCTTACGCCATCACCACGCCATACCGCAACACCATTCCCGTTACCCACGAAGCACGCATGCCTGGCGACCTGTTCATGGAACGCCGCATTCGCTCGCTGGTACGCTGGAACGCGATGGCCATGGTGATGCGTACGAACCTGAAAGATTCTGACCTGGGCGGTCACATCTCCAGCTTCGCCTCCAGCGCAACCCTGTACGACATTGGCTTCAACTATTTCTTCCAGGCCCCTACCGACGAACACGGCGGCGACCTGATCTACTTCCAGGGCCACACCTCGCCAGGCGTTTACGCCCGTGCATTCATGGAAGGCCGCATCACCGAAGACCAGATGAACAACTTCCGCCAGGAAGTCGATGGTCAGGGCCTGTCGTCCTACCCTCACCCATGGCTGATGCCTGACTTCTGGCAGTTCCCGACCGTATCCATGGGTCTGGGCCCGATCCAGGCGATCTACCAGGCACGCTTCATGAAGTACCTGGAACACCGTGGCTTCATCCAGCCAGGCAAACAGAAAGTCTGGTGCTTCCTGGGCGACGGCGAGTGCGACGAGCCGGAATCCCTGGGCGCGATCTCCCTGGCCGGCCGCGAGAAGCTGGACAACCTGATCTTCGTCATCAACTGCAACCTGCAGCGCCTCGACGGCCCGGTTCGCGGCAACGGCAAGATCATCCAGGAACTCGAAGGCGTGTTCCGCGGTGCTCAGTGGAACGTGACCAAAGTCATCTGGGGCCGTTTCTGGGACCCACTGCTGGCCAAGGACGTCGACGGCATCCTGCAACGCCGCATGGACGAAGTCATCGACGGCGAGTACCAGAACTACAAAGCCAAAGACGGCGCGTTCGTGCGTGAACACTTCTTCAACACGCCAGAACTCAAGGCGATGGTTGCCGATCTGTCCGACGACGAGATCTGGAAGCTCAACCGTGGCGGCCACGACCCGTACAAGGTCTACGCGGCGTACCACGAAGCGGTCAACCACAAAGAACAACCGACCGTCATCCTGGCCAAGACCATCAAGGGTTATGGCACCGGTGCCGGCGAAGCGAAAAACACCGCGCACAACACCAAGAAAGTCGATGTCGAGAGCCTGAAGTTGTTCCGCGACCGCTTCGACATCCCGGTCAAGGACGCAGAGCTGGAAAACCTGCCGTTCTTCAAACCGGAAGAAGGCAGCGCCGAAGCCCGCTACCTGAGCGAGCGCCGTACCGCACTGGGCGGTTTCGTGCCTCAGCGTCGCGCCAAGAGCTTCAACATCCCGACTCCTCCACTGGACACCCTCAAGGCGATTCTGGACGGCTCGGGCGACCGTGAAATTTCCACCACCATGGCCTTCGTGCGGATCCTCGCGCAACTGGTCAAGGACAAGGAAATCGGTCCGCGCATCGTACCGATCATCCCGGATGAAGCCCGCACCTTCGGTATGGAAGGCATGTTCCGTCAGTTGGGCATCTACTCCTCCGTCGGCCAGCTCTACGAGCCAGTCGATAAAGACCAGGTGATGTTCTACAAGGAAGACCAGAAGGGCCAGATCCTCGAAGAAGGCATCAACGAAGCGGGCGCCATGAGCTCCTTCATCGCCGCCGGTACTTCGTACTCCAGCCACAACCAGCCGATGCTGCCGTTCTACATCTTCTACTCGATGTTCGGCTTCCAGCGTATCGGCGACCTGGCCTGGGCCGCTGGCGACAGCCGTACCCGTGGCTTCCTGATCGGCGGCACCGCCGGCCGGACCACGCTGAACGGCGAAGGCCTGCAACACGAAGACGGTCACAGCCACATCCTGGCTGCCACCATCCCGAACTGCCGCACCTATGATCCAACCTACGGCTATGAGCTGGCGGTGATCATCCAGGACGGCATGAAGAAGATGACCGAAGAGCAGCAGGACGTTTTCTACTACATCACCGTGATGAACGAGTCCTACCAGCAGCCAGCCATGCCGGCCGGTGTGGAAGAGGGCATCATCAAGGGCATGTACCTGCTCGAAGAAGACACCCGCGAAGCGGCGCACCACGTTCAGCTGATGGGCTCCGGCACCATCCTGCGTGAAGTCCGTGAAGCGGCGAAGATTCTGCGTGAAGAGTTCAACGTCGGCGCTGACGTGTGGAGCGTTACCAGCTTCAACGAACTGCGTCGAGATGGCCTGGCCGTAGAGCGCACCAACCGTCTGCACCCTGGCCAGAAGCCTAAGCGCAGCTACGTTGAAGACTGCCTGATCGGCCGTAAAGGTCCGGTCATCGCATCGACCGACTACATGAAGCTGTTCGCCGAGCAGATCCGTCAGTGGGTTCCGTCCAAGGAATTCAAAGTGCTGGGCACCGACGGTTTCGGCCGCAGCGACAGCCGCAAGAAACTGCGTCATTTCTTCGAAGTCGACCGTCATTTCGTGGTGTTGGCAGCCCTTGAAGCACTGGCTGACCGTGGTGACATCGAACCTAAGGTGGTGGCTGAAGCCATCGTCAAGTTCGGTATCAACCCGGAAAAACGCAACCCACTGGACTGCTGAGGAGAGACTCTGTGAGCGAACTCATTCGCGTACCTGACATCGGCAGCGGTGAAGGTGAAGTAATTGAACTGTTTGTGAAGGTCGGCGACCGTATCGAAGCCGATCAGAGCATCCTGACGCTGGAATCGGACAAGGCGAGCATGGAAGTGCCTGCGCCTAAGGCCGGCATCATCAAGAGCCTGAAAGTGAAGCTGGGCGATCGCCTGAAAGAAGGCGACGAACTGCTGGAACTGGAAGTCGAAGGTGCCGCAGCCCCAGCCTCTATACAGTCCCCTGCGGCGGCCGCTGCGCCAGCCAAAGCTGAAGCCAAACCGGCTGCCGCACCTGCGCCGGCGGCGCCTGCTGCCGCGCCGGCTGCTGCCAGCATTCAGCAAGTGCACGTGCCGGACATCGGTTCGTCGGGAAAGGCCCAGATCATCGAGATCCAGGTCAAGGTCGGCGACACCGTCGCGGCTGATCAGTCGTTGATCACCCTGGAATCCGACAAGGCCAGCATGGAAATCCCTTCGCCTGCCGCTGGCGTGGTCAAGGCCATCAGCGTCAAGCTCAACGACGAAGTCGGCACGGGCGATCTGATTCTGGATCTGGAAGTGGCGGGTGCTGCTGCCGCTCCTGCCCAGGCTGCTGCGCCTGCTGCCGCTGCTCCGGCGCCAGCCGCTGCGGCTCCGGCTGCACCGGTTGCCGACAGCGTTCAGGACATCCACGTCCCGGACATCGGTTCGGCGGGCAAGGCCAAGATCATCGAAGTCCTGGTCAAGGCTGGTGACACCGTTGCCGCCGACCAGTCGCTGATCACCCTGGAATCCGACAAGGCGAGCATGGAAATTCCATCGCCTGCCGCTGGCGTGGTGGAAAGCATTTCCATCAAGCTGGATGACGAAGTCGGTACCGGCGACCTGATCCTGAAGCTGAAAGTCAAAGGCGCAGCACCTGCTACAGCCCCGGCTCCAGCCGCTGCTGCTCCGAGCGCTTCTGCTGCTGCACCTGTCGCTCAGGCTGCAGCCGCGCCTGCAGTTGCCGCCCCGGCCGCTGCTCCAGCCAAGCCTGGCGCCAAGGTTCACGCAGGTCCTGCGGTGCGCCAACTGGCCCGTGAATTCGGCGTCGAGCTGAGCGCGGTCAGCCCAAGCGGCCCACACGGTCGCGTGCTGAAAGAAGACGTGCAGGTTTACGTCAAAGCCATGATGCAAAAGGCCAAGGAAGCACCGGCCGCTGGCGGCGCAACCGGCGGCGCGGGCATCCCGCCGATTCCGGTCGTGGACTTCAGCCGCTTCGGTGAAATCGAAGAAGTGCCGATGACCCGCCTGATGCAGGCTGGCGCCGCCAACCTGCACCGCAGCTGGCTGAACGTGCCTCACGTGACCCAGTTCGATTCGGCTGACATCACTGAGCTGGAAGCTTTCCGTGTCGCACAGAAGGCCGTGGCCGAGAAGGCTGGCGTCAAGCTGACCGTACTGCCACTGCTGCTCAAGTCCTGCGCACACCTGCTCAAGGAACTGCCGGACTTCAACAGCTCGCTGGCGCCAAGCGGCAAAGCGATCATCCGCAAGAAATACGTGAACATCGGCTTCGCCGTCGACACCCCTGAAGGCCTGTTGGTACCGGTCATCAAGAACGTCGACCAGAAGAGCCTGCTGCAACTGGCTGCCGAAGCCGCTTCCCTGGCTGAAAAAGCCCGGACCAAGAAGCTCTCGGCAGACGAGATGCAAGGTGCCTGCTTCACGATTTCCAGCCTCGGGCACATTGGCGGCACCGGCTTCACGCCGATCGTCAACGCGCCGGAAGTGGCGATCCTCGGTGTTTCCAAGGCAACCATCCAGCCAGTCTGGGACGGCAAAGCCTTCCAGCCGAAACTGATGCTGCCACTGTCGCTGTCCTACGATCACCGTGTGATCAACGGCGCTGCTGCTGCACGCTTCACCAAGCGTCTGAGCGACCTGCTGGGCGACATCCGCACCATGCTGCTGTAAGACCGGGCGGCCCTCCTTCACCGGAGGGCCACTCGCGTTCCACGTTTTCCGAGCGCCACGCTCGTACCTCAACCCCGCCAATTTGGCGGGGCTTTTTTTGCCCGAAAAACACCCGCCACTTCAGCATGCGTCGACGTTCGATCAAGTGCTGTATGTATTCCTACTGCCGATAACAGTCGGGACTACTTCCGTGGCTTATCCAGACCACAGCCAAAGTCCACTTGCCTATCAATATTTATCGCCCAACGAACAATAGGATAGCGCCAACAAAGTGCACTAACCGTTTTCACAAAACACTATAACTTTCACCGCTACATTTCGAATGGACTCGAAAATGTTCAAACCGACTGTTGGCCCGATTATTGGCCACACGACAACTAACCATGCCCGTATTTTTTTACGCGGCGATGTAGAAAACAATGCCCCGGTCTTTGCGGGGATACGTTATCGCCGCGCCGCTGATGCCCACTGGTCCAAAGGACTGTTTGTTGCTTTAACCGCACGTCACGACCTGTCCGACGTTATTGCGCTCAACAACCTCGACGCCGATACCGCCTACGAGTACCAGGCTGGCTGGTTCAGTACCATGAGCCCCGCGCACACCGTGGAAACGGTGCAAGAACTCCCCCTGCAATGGCCGAAAGAAATCTATCGTTTTCGTACCGCATCGAGCAAAACCACCGCTGCACGCGGCTATATCGTTGGCTCATGCCGTTACCTGCGCATGACACTGGGTGTGCCATCAGCGCCCGCCAAGGGCGATAGGATTTTTGCCGCCATCAACACACTGGCTAAACAATCATCACCACCGATCAGCGCTCTGCTGATGACGGGCGATCAGGTTTATGTCGATGACCTGAATATTATTGCTCCTGATCGAGAGTACAAGGACATTCTCAGCAAGTACCGCACCGCTTTTTCTCAGCCGCATATTCGAAACTTGATGGCGTCACTCCCGACCTACATGATCCTGGATGACCACGAAATAGAAGACAATTGGCCAGCCAATGAAAGCAAAAACGATAAGTTCCTCTACACAAACGCAACAAGGGCGTATGAGTTATATCAGGCCAGTCACAGTCCTGTTCACGAGTTACTACCCAACGGGCAACCCAACCGCGAACTAAAACATTACTGGTATCAGATTTCCGAAGGGGATATCGAATGGTTCGTGACCGACAGTCGAACCCGACGCACGCTCTCGGCCGACGATCGACGCATCCTCGATGCTGAGCAGGAGCAAGCCCTGCTCAAATGGCTGATCAACAGCCCGGCACGGGTCAAGTTCGTGGTCACCAGCGTGATGTTCTTCCCCGACCGCAAGCACCATGGCGACGATGCCTGGAAAGCTTTTCCCGAGCAGCGTCTGCGTCTGCTGGAAACCATCCGGACCCACAAGATCAAGAACGTCATCATCGTTTCCGGTGATGTTCATGGTTCGCTCACCAGCCGCCTGAGTCACAGCGAGGACCCGGATTTCGAGGTTCACACCATCGTCTCGTCGCCGCTGTGCAACAGCGCGCTGCTGCCCTACGCCAAAGCCTCGACCTTCATACTCGACCAGCCACTGGTGCGGACCGCCGTGGGCGACTATCACCACCAACTGACCAGCAACGTGGTCAGCCAGGATAACTTTGCACACCTGGTGGTCGACGCGCAGCACATACAAGTGACTTACCACGACGCGAATGGCAACGCCCTGCAATCGATAAGCATCGCACTGCGCAGCACTCTATAGAACGGAAATACGGTAAAACACTGCTCCCGTAGCAGCTGCCGAGCCCGCGAGGCTGCGTTCGGCTGCGAAGCAGACGTTGAATCAGCTAACGGGCTCTTTCAGGCAAACCGAGTACCCAGGATTTACGAGGACTTCGCCCGATCGCGGTCCGCCTCGAACGCAGCCTCGCGGGCTCGGCAGCTGCTACGAGAGCCCGCGCAAGCAACTTATTGCAGAAATGCGGTTGCCTGCCGACACAGTCTTATAGCACTTAGCCTTCATCCTTACTTGTCAGTCAGTGCAGCATGATGCAACCTTGCCGCAGGCAACAGTAAAGAGGGCGCGAGCCCGGCGCGATCAGCATTTTCGAAGCGAGTTTCTTCCATGAAAAGCCATCCCGATGCCACCAGCCGTATGGTGGCCGAGGTAGTGACGCAGTTGCCTGTGCCCTCGCGGCTCGGCATGCTGCGTTTCGAACGGCTGAATGAACCAAGCTGGGCGCTGCTGTTCCTTGACCCAAATTGCGAACGCCAGTTCGGTTTGCCCGCTGTCGAGCTGTGCGCTCTGGTCGACTCACCCTACGCGAGCCTGATGGAGCCCGAAGCGCGCTATCAATTGCACGATGCGATCCAGCAGCAATTGACCGTAAGCCCGCATTACCTGGTCCGCTACACGCTCCACACCGCCCAAGGTTCCCTCAGCCTGCTTGAACTGGGCGAAGCCTACAAACAACACAATCGCCACCTGCTACGCGGCTATCTGCTGGTAGTCGACGGTTTGTTTACCGATGATCCGCTGCTACCGGCGCTGGACCTGGAAACCCAGAACTCGCGCCTGCAGATTGCCCTGGAACTGAACCAGCGCGCCCAGCAGGAACAACTGCTGCACCTGGATCGCGTTCGCGCCCAGCAAGACCTGATCCTGCTGCTCGCCCGCCAGCGCTACAGCACCGGCAACTCCTTGCAAGAAGCCGCCGAACTGATCACCCGCAGCGCCTGCGACATCTACGAAATCGACTGCGCGAGCCTGTGGAACCTCGAAGGCCAGAAGCTGGTGCCGATTTCCGCCTACCACCGCGCCTCTCAAGAGTACTGGTTACCGGACGTGATTGACGCCAGCAACTTCCCGGATTACCTGGAAGCCTTGCACACCAGCCGTGCAATCGACGCCCACAATGCCATGCGCGACCCGCGCACCCGAAGCATGGCCGAGAGCCTGCGCCCGCGTGACATCAATGCCATGCTCGACGCCAGCATCCGTGTCGATGGTCAGGTAGTCGGCGTGCTGTGCCTGGAGCAAACCGGCATGACCCGCGCCTGGCAGTCGGACGAAATCGCCTTCGCCGGCGAGCTGGCCGACCAATTCGCCCAGGTCATCAACAACCACAACCGCCGCACTGCCACCAGCGCCCTGCACCTGTTCCAGCGCGCGGTCGAGCAAAGCGCCAACGCCTTTTTGCTGGTCAATTGCGACGGGGTGGTCGAGTACGTCAACCCGAGCTTCACCGCGATCACCCAGTACAGCACCGAAGAAGTCCACGGCCATCGGCTGTCGGAACTCCCGGCGCTGGAGAACCTCAGCGAACTGCTGTTCGACGCGCCCTCAAGCCTGGCCAAGAGCAACAGCTGGCAGGGCGAGTTCAAGAGCCGACGCAAAAACCTCGAACCGTACTGGGGCCAGTTGTCGATCTCCAAGGTCTACGGCGACAACCGTGAACTGACCCACTACATCGGCATCTACGAAGACATCACCCAGACCAAGCTCGCCCAGCAACGTATCGAGCGCCTGGCCTACACCGACAACCTGACCAACCTGGGCAACCGTCCGGCGTTCATCCGCAACCTCGATGAGCGTTTCGCCCGTGACAGCGACGCCCCGATCTGCCTGCTGCTGGTAGACATCGACAATTTCAAGCGAATCAATGACAGCCTCGGCCACCAGACCGGCGACAAACTGCTGATCAGCCTGGCCCGGCGGCTGCGCAACAGCCTGAGCCCGAGCGGCAGCCTGGCGCGTTTCGCCAGTAACGAATTCGCGGTGCTGCTCGACGACACCCACCTTGTAGCCGGCCAACAGATCGCCAGCCAATTGTTGATGACGCTGGATAAGCCGATGTTCGTCGACAACCAGTTGATCAGCGTCACTGGCTCCGTCGGTCTGGCCTGCGCGCCGCTGCACGGCCGTGATCCACAGACCCTGATGCGTAACGCGGGGCTCGCGCTGCACAAGGCCAAGGCCAACGGCAAACATCAGGTTCAGGTGTTTACCGAAGCGCTGAACGCCGAGGCCAGCTACAAGCTGTTCGTGGAAAACAACCTGCGCCGCGCCCTGACCCAGAACGAGCTGGACGTGTTCTACCAGCCCAAGCTGTGCCTGCGCTCCGGACGCTTGCTGGGAATGGAAGCGTTGCTGCGCTGGAACCATCCGGAAAAGGGCATGATCCGTCCGGATCAGTTCATCAGTGTCGCCGAAGAAACCGGCCTGATCATTCCCATCGGCAAATGGATTGCCCGTCAGGCGTGTCGCATGAGCAAAGAGCTGACCGCCGCCGGGCTGGGCAATTTGCAGGTAGCGATCAACCTGTCACCCAAGCAGTTTTCTGACCCGGACCTCGTCTCATCGATTGCCAACATCCTCAAGGAAGAGCAACTGCCCGCGCGCTTGCTGGAACTGGAGCTGACCGAAGGCCTGCTGCTGGAAGCCACCGAAGACACGCACTTGCAGCTCGACCAACTCAAGCGCCTGGGCCTGACCCTGGCCATGGACGACTTCGGCACCGGCTACTCATCGCTCAGCTACCTGAAGAAATTCCCGATCGACATCATCAAGATCGATCGCAGCTTCATCCATGAAATCCCGGACAACCAGGACGACATGGAAATCACCTCGGCCGTGATCGCCATGGCCCACAACCTCAAGCTCAAAGTGGTCGCCGAAGGCATCGAAACCGCCGAACAACTGGCGTTCCTCCGTCGCCACCGCTGCGATGTCGGCCAGGGCTACCTGTTCGACCGACCGATCCCGGGCGCCGAGCTGATCGAGAAGCTCAAACGCTATCCGCGTGGCCCAATCGCCTGACAGCGCTGTAACACTCGGGCACACTGTGGGTCTTAATGCGTATATCGCTCATCCCAACCTGACTGAGAGGACT
Organism: Pseudomonas sp. 05N36; assembly: GCF_056397385.1. Lineage (NCBI taxonomy): Bacteria > Pseudomonadati > Pseudomonadota > Gammaproteobacteria > Pseudomonadales > Pseudomonadaceae > Pseudomonas > Pseudomonas sp. 05N36. The sequence goes on from NZ_JBFTNH010000001.1 coordinate 406,050, forward strand.
GATCATGGTTCTGCGCTCGGAAATCCTGGTGAACAAAAACGTGCTCCCGACTAAAGAACAAGCGCTGCCTGGCCGCGAAACCCCGATAAAAGTACCGGACGAACACTTCGTCAACAGCCATCCGCTGCTGGGTCCGTTTCCGGGCAATGTGGATTTCGCGATCTTCGGCCTCGGCTGCTTCTGGGGCGCAGAGCGTCGCTTCTGGCAGCGCGAAGGTGTGTACAGCACGGCCGTGGGTTACGCCGGTGGCTTCACCCCGAACCCGACCTACGAAGAAGTCTGCTCGGGCCTGACCGGCCACAGCGAAGTCGTGCTCGTGGTCTACGAGCCGGAAAAAGTCAGCTACGAACAATTGCTGGCGATGTTCTGGGAACTGCACAACCCGACTCAGGGTATGCGCCAGGGCAACGACATCGGCACCCAGTACCGCTCGGTGATCTACGCCACCAACCCAAGCCAGTTGGCAGCGGCCAAGGCCAGCAAGGAAGTGTTCCAGGCTGAACTGACCAAGGCCGGCCTCGGCACCATCACCACTGAAATCGAAGAAGCCCCGACGTTCTACTACGCCGAGGCCTATCACCAGCAATACCTGGCGAAAAACCCTGAAGGGTATTGCGGGATTGGCGGTACGGGCGTGACCTGCCCGATTTGAAATACTGCCTCTGAACAGCTTCGCGAGCAGGCTCGCTCCCACAGGTCATGTATCAACCTTGTGGGAGCGAGCCTGCTCGCGATAGCGGTGGTTCAGACGCCACCCATGCTACTGATCAGCTCTCGGCGATCAACCAATCCATCTGCCACCCGCCCTGGGTCTGGCCAAGCTTCTTCGACAGCCACGGCAGCAACTCGCGCAACTCCTCCTCAAGCCCCCACGGCGGATTGGCAATCGCCAGCCCGGAACCGTTCAGGCTGTTCGGCGTATCCAGCGGATGCACCAGCAACTCCACGCGCAACAACTTCGGCGCACCGGTGCCCGCCAGGTCCTGGTAGAAACGACGCAACATGCGCTGGTCCTTCACCGGGTACCAGATCGCCGCCACGGTTTGACGCATCCGGCCAATCGCCTCTTTCAGCGACGCGGCGCAACGCTGCATCTCGTCGAGCTTCTCGAACGGCGGATCAATCAGCATCAACCCACGCTTCTCCGGCACCGGCAACAACGCCCGTGGCACGTGCCAGCCTTCGCCCAGGTGCACTTTGACCCGACGATCGCCCTTCATGTTGTCCTTGAGCAGCAACCCGTCTTCCGGGTGTTTTTCATTGAGCAACACCCGGTCCTGCGGACGGGTCAAACGCCGCGCCAGCTCGGGCGAGCCGGGGTAGTAGCGCAACTCGCCATCCGGGTTCATCTCATGCAAGACCCGCATGTAATCGGCGGTCAGCGGCGGCAGATCCTGCTCGCCCCACAAGCGCGCGATGCCTTCCAGGTATTCACCGGTACGGCTCGCCTGATCGCCCTGCAGGTCATACAGACCAATGCCGGCGTGGGTGTCGAGATAGGCAAACGGCTGCTCCTTGCGCGACATCAAGGCGATGAGGCGGGTCAAGGTCAGGTGTTTGAACACATCGGCGTGATTGCCGGCGTGGAAGGCGTGACGATAATTCATGGCTGCTCCTGCGAAGGAGACGAAGTTTACCTTGTACCGCGTCCAGCGTCAGGGGTTGGCAGCTGAGCGGGCGGACAAACCACGATTGTTCCCACGCGTGGGAACGATCAACTCATTTCGCACCAGTTCATGCTCATCGCTACAACGTGCAGGAAATCTCCGACAAGTTCGCCCAGAAATTTCGCCCTCTGAAAACGCTTCCCTCGTAGAGCATCCTCAGAAGGCAGCATCAATTCGATCTACTTTGACCTTTACAAACTGCCCATTGAGAGACGGATATTCGTAGTGAATTTCCTGGTCCGGAAATTCAACAAACGATCTGAAGACACCTCCATCCAAATACCCATAAAGAAAACACGAAAAACCATCGCCCAACATTTCAATCATGACATCGGTTTTTTGGGCAGCTACAACGAATTCGCCGTCAGGAAGAACCATCTCAAGCTCAACATCGCAATATGCTCCCTGCTCAATTTTTTCGGGACAATAGCTCGCAAAACATTTAACAATCGTGCCGTTAACGAGCAGCACGACCTCTTCTTCAACCACCTCGCCAACCGAGAGGACAAGTGCACGTTCTACTTTACTCATTCGAGGGCCTCACGACTTTATCGTATGGATCACCGTTTATTGCTCTCCAAAAATCCTTCCCGCTCTTTGTATGCAAAGTCGTAATTTCATGATTATTGTTTGTTCCAACAAAAGCAAACTTGGCATCACCTCTACGATTATTACCCATTAGCTGCAAATAACCCGCTCGAATCTCACCCTGATATTTGTATTCCACTCGAGTGCCATGATTCATAACGTCACGAGCGATAAGCAAGTACTCTTCTTTATTCGTTGCCCCAAACTCTGCACCATGTTTTTCATAATGCCCATCAAGCTTTCCCTCGCTTCCAAAATCTTGTGGGCGCGACTTCGGTAATGGAGCTGTTGGCTCGCCCTCATCAACCGCTGCGCCACCCACATCATCCGGCGCCTTACAACCCGGCTTGTTCGGTGGCGGACAATTTCCGCTCAGTCCCAGCGGGTCAATCCACCCCGTCGGATTCGGGGTGTACTGGTAGCCGTTTAGCCCGCCCGCCAATTTGATCGGGTCGGGTGTCAGGTAGCGGCCGATGTCCGGATTGTAGTAGCGATGGCGGTTGTAGTGCAGGCCGCTTTCGGCGTCGAAGTACTGCCCCTGAAAGCGCAGCGGCTGTTCAAGCTGTTCTTCGCCAAAGTGCTTCAGGCTGGCGAGTTTTCCGTAAGCCTTGTAGGTCGCCGACCAGACGATCTCGCCGCTGTAATCCGTCAGTTCCTGCGGGGTGCCGAGGTGGTCGAGTTGGTAGTAGAACGGGCAGGCCTTGCGTGGGCCTTTGCCGTCGAGCATGGCCAGGGGGCGAAAGCTGCCGGGTTCGTAGAGGTAGCTGCGGTAGTGTTCTTTGCTGCTTTCGGCGACGAGGTTGTCGCCTTGCCAGAAGAACTCGGTGGTGTGGCCGTCGACGGTTTTGGCGATGCGCCGACCGAAAGCGTCATAGCGGTAGCTGGCGGTTTTGCCATCCGGCAGCGTGATGCCGATCAACCGGTGCTGGCAGTCGTAGCGGTATTCGGTGACGAGTTTCTGCCCGGTACCGCGGCGCTCAAAGATCAGGTTGCCGAAGGCGTCGTAGTCGTAATGGCGGTCGCCCTGCAGCAGCAGGCGGTTGCCTTTGATCGTCGCCAGGCCCGGGCGATCGTGCATTTGCAGGTTGCCGGCCGGGTCGTGTTCAAAGCTTTGCGTCGGTTCGCCGCGGGCATGGCGTACGCGGGTCAGGCGGTTGAGCGCGTCGTAGTAATAGCTGCGCTGACCGTGGCGGCTGTCCGCGATGGCGGCCAGGTTGCCGTTGACCGCATAGCTGTAGTGGCGCATGTACAGCGGTCGGTCTGACTGGTTGACCGCGTGGGCGTGCAACCGGCCCTGTTCGTCATAGTGATACTGGCTAAGCAGTTGGCCTTGCTGGCGTTGCTGCTCGCGTCCTGCGTCAAAGATGTGCGTGGTCAGCCGCGTGCCGTTGAGATCGATGGCCGTCAGCGCCCCGCCCTTGGCGTGGTGGTAATCGAGGGTGCTGTTGTCCGGCAGTCGCAGGCGATTGAGCTGGCCGCAGGCGTCGTAGCCAAAGCGCAAGGTGCCCCAGCCCTGGTGTTCGGTGATCAGCCGATCTTGCTGGTCATACTCGAACTCCAACGGGTGGTCATGACCGTCATCGACGCTGACCAGTCGGCCAAGGCCGTCATAGCGGTACTCGACGTTGACGCCATCGGGCAGGGTCTTGACCAGCAACCGTCCTGCCGTATCGCGCTGGTAGGTGGTGATCAGCGTTGAGCCATCGTCGCCGAACTCGGTTTTCTCCAGCAGATGGCCATTGAGGTCGTAGGAATAGGCAGTACGGCGGCCGTCGAAACCGGTTTCCTGTCGGATCAGGCCATTGAACGTGTAGTCCAGCTGATATTTTTCGCCGGATTCGTTCTCGATTTCTGTCAGCAACAACAGCGCGTTGTCGTAGCGATAACGCAGTTGCGTGCCGTCGGCATTGATCCGACGGCTGACCAGATGCGAATCATCGGCGTATTCGTAGTGCGTGACCTGACCCAGCTCATCACGTTCGGCGGTGATTTTTCCGTAGGCGTTGTAGCTGAAGGCGCGGCTGGCGCCGGTGGGAAGTGTTGTCTGAATCAGTCGCCCGACGGCATCCCATTGGTAGCGAGTGACGGCACCATGTTCGTCCTGCCGGGTAATCTGCCGACCCAAAGCATCGTAGGAAAAACGACGCTGGCCACCGTCTGGCAACGTTTCTTCGAGCAGTTGCCCCAAGCCGTTCCAGACGAACACATGCCGACTGGTGTCCGGATAACGGATCGACAGCAGCCGCCCCCGAGGGTCGTAGTGGTAATGCGTGACATGCCCGTCGGGATCGGTCGCTTCAGTGACATCGCCCTGAGCATTGCGTCGATATTTCCACACGGCCTTGCCGCGATACCGCGCATGCAGGAAGCCGTCGCGGTATTCGTAGGCCGTCGGCTCGTCTTCCGGTGGAATCAGCGCGACAAGCCGTCCGGCCTCGTCGTAACGGTATTCAGTGACGGCCCCCAGCGGATCCTGCTCGGCAATCAGCCGCCCCTTGTCATCGTAGGCCTTGAGATGTTCGCCCCCCTCCAGGTCGACCTTGCGCACCAGCCGCGCCCGATCGTCATGGACGTAAACCTCTTCGCTGCCATCGATATTCAGGACAGTGACACCGCCCTGGTCATCCCAGACGTACTGCGCATCCATCTGCGAAAACGACGCCCAGTGCCGAATGCACCTGGCAGCCTTGCCGGACCTTCCCCACTCCCAGAAAAAGCTCGCGCCACCGGCCAATTGCCGCTGCAAAATGACGTGCTGAGCGTCGTAGTCGTAGCGCTCGCTTTCGCCCACGGCGTTGGTCGCTTCGATCAGTTGATCGCGTTCGTCGTAGCGATAACTGACCAGTGTCTGCTCGGTATGCCAGGCCTCGTCGAGGGTTGGGGCAGGGACAAAGCGCTGGTAATCGACGGCGATCAAATGACTGCGGTCATAACGCAACAGCAACGCGCGACCCACGCCGTTGTCGAGGCGTTTGATGCGTTCCTGACGGTCGCGGGTGATGCGCAATCGGTTGTCGTAACCGTCACTGATTGTTGTCAGCCGACCGTTATGAAAGTGATAAAAACGCGCGTCGCCGCCGGCCTGGGCGAGGATCAGTTCCTCGGGCTCATCACCCAGATAAATCGCCGCCCGCGACAGACTGTTATGGATCGCCGGGCGCTCGACGTTCGGTAACGGGAATGCCGTACGACGGTTTTCGTGGTCGATCCAGATGACGTTGTCGCCGTCGATATCCAGGCGATGCGCCAGCGAATGGCTCCAGCCAAAGCCCAGTCCGCTATCGATCTCGGCGGCGCTGGTGCGATAGAGCCGGGTGAAGTCGAACGGCAGAATCCCGTCCAGCGAACCATCGACCAGGGTCAGCAGTTCTTCGCCGGTGACCATCGACACCGGGCATTTGTTGGTGGCGGTTTTATCTGCCGAATCGGCGCTGTCGCCGTTGGGGTTTTTCGCCTGCGCCGGGACATCCACGTGAGGTTCGTGTTTATTCAGCGTGGAGTTCTTGCGGCCATTCCAGCGCAGTTGCATCCGACCTTTTTTCAGACCCGCCACGACACCCCGTGCGGCGATTTTTTTGTAGCGGTCGACGTAGTCCATGAAGCTGTCGATGATCTTGAACATCGCAGCGACGAAGCGCAGGGCGGCGTCGACGATGTATTGGCCGTAGCGCATCAGCCGCACCGACAGATAGGCGATGCCCACCCCGAAAAAGCTCAGCACGATGCCAATCAGCAGATCGATCACCAGCTCGACCACTGCCTTCGAAACTGCCTCTGCCGTGGTTCCGGCCATCTGACTCGGCGGCAACGCTTCCAGCCACAGACTCGCAGTGCGTAACAACAAACACAGCGCCGCTTCGTCACTGGCCAGCAGCAGGGCTTTTTCCATCAGTTCCGGCGACTTTTGCGCCAGATCGGCCAGGGCCGCACCGCTGCCACCGAGCCTTTCGGCAAACTTCGCTGGGTCCTTGAGGATGTCGCCAATCAGGCCAATGCTGTCCCAAACACCCTCGATAGCCGCCCAACTTCCGGCGAGCATTCCATTGCCCACCGCCGCCAGCGATGCCGACGCCGACTGCTGCGACCACTGCGGTTTTAACCCTTCCCACTCGCTGCGCAGCCAGCGTTCCAGGTCCTTGGTCAACCCACCGTAAGCGTCAAAAAGCTCATCGAGTTGCTCCGGCGTCACTTCGCTCTGGACATGAACCCGATAGAACTTCCCGGCGGTCCCCTTAAACGTCCCTTCGCCGTTTTCATCCAGCAGGACCGGTGTCTTTTCACCGCCCTCCACGGCAATCACATCAACCTGAATATTCCCCAAGGGAACGTCGTAGACCGATTCGAACTTGCTCTCGATCTGCAACAGGCCGCCGGCCGGGCACTGCGCCACACTGGAGATGAAATCGTCATCGCCGCTGCTCACCGCGGAGGTCATGCTGCCGAACTTGATCAGCCGTTCCATGCCCATCAGCGACGGCAGGTCAGTAGCGTGGCTAACCTTGTCGGCGGCCTTGATGAACCAGTGGTTGAGTTGTTCGCGGTAGAGGCTGAGGGTGTCTTTGAAACTGTCGAGTTCCTGCTCGATGCGTACGATCTGCTCCATCAGTTCAGCTCCGCCATCAGGAACTCCACCAAGGCAGTTTTCGGTGCTTGAGGCAGGTCAGGTGCGTCAAGAAAGATCGCGACTTTGTGCCGTAAAACGCTTTCGGAAAACGCTTCGTACAGGTCCGGGCGATCGTCGCTCAGCCACGTCAGCAGGTTGTTGATTCGGGTGGCGGCAGACTGCACCGCGAGTTGTTCCAATAGCGCGCCGGGAATCTCCCACCATGGAAAAACCCTCGATGTTTTCAGTGCACAGCCACCGATTTCCAGAGCCCGGCCATTGATCAGACAGCGCCCGATCGGCGGCATCAGTTGAGCGACATCAATCTGCTCAGACTGAAGAATCGGCAGCAAGTAACGTCCGTCCCAGAAGCGGAAAAACACTGCGTTACCGTTGGGTAACAGGGCTTGCGTAAGGCTGCACAGATGGTCGACCAAAGCCTCTTGAGGAGCAGAAGACACCGCCAGCCAGCCCCAGTCGTGAGACTCCGTTGTGGCGGCCCATTCCAGAAACTCACTGCCCGCCTCGACGATGCCGACATAGGGCATCACCGGTCCCCACTCGGCGTAAACGGTGTCAGCCCAGATGGGGCTCGGTGCTTGCGCAGTGATCGAGCGTTGCCAGGCTTGAAGGGGCTCGGCAGAGCTGGCATTGCCGAACACCGCAAACAGCTGCTCGGAAGGTTTCAGCGGATGGCGCTCCAGCCAGGCACGAGGTGACAAGGCATCAGGCTGCACAGACACCCTCCTTGCAGCGTTCGCATTCTTCGCAGAACGGTGCGTCGCTTTTCAGGCTCAGAATCTGCGCGGCACTCAGCAGCGCAGCTGGCGCTGCGGCGAGTTTCAATGGAACGTCCGGTAACCTTGGTGCGGCAGCCATCGCCGCCATCCGCGCGCCACCCAGCTGAATCGGCACACTGCTGAAGATCCCGGCAGCGCTGATGTTGATCCACTGCCCGCCCGCCTGAATGGTCGCGCTGGCACCACCGTCGATGACCACTTGCTGTCCGGCGCTGACATGGAATTGCTGACTGGCATTGAGCGCCTGACTGGTCACCCGAATGTGCCGGTCGCCGACCACCACCAGGTGATCGTCCTGCTTCACTTCGGTTTGGCGCTGACCGTGGGTAATGCGCTGTTCATCAGCCTTCAGTTCATGCCGATCGAGACCCGCGACCACCACACTTCGCTGGTTGCCCACTTGCGTGTGCAGGTCGTGCAATACGTGCCGGGTCCAGTCGCGCTGGGCCCGCAGATAGATCTCCTCGGCGCCCTTGCGGTCTTCAACGCGCAGCTCGTTGTAACCGCCACCACCGGGACTGCTCTGGCTGCGAAAAATGCTGCGCGTTTTTTCCGCCGGCAGATCGAGCGGCACCGGGTTGGCACCATTCGACAGGCACGCCATGACCAAGGGTTTGTCCGGGTCGGCATCGACAAACCCGACCAACACTTCCATTCCAACACGCGGGATCAGCGCACTGCCGTAACCGTCATGAGCCCAGCCACTGGCGACTCGCAGCCAACAGCTGGAATGCTCGTTCAGTTGCCCCTCGCGGTCCCAGGCGAACTGCACCTTGACCCGTCCGAACTCGTCGCAATGGATTTCGCTGTCGGTCGGCCCAGTGACGACTGCGTTCTGGTAACCCGGTATTCGCTGCTTGTTATCGGCCAATGGCGGACGAAACGGTACGTCCCACGGCGTCGCCAGAAAGGTATTGCGATACCCCTGAAAACCACCGCTGCCAGCTGACTCTTCCAGCACTTGCGGCTGCCGGCCGTGGTGCTGAATTTCTGTCAGTAGCCACAGGTCATTCCATTCTGTGCGCGGGTGCTCGGCGATCTTCAGAAAATGGCCGGTGAGCAACGCCGATTGATCACTGCGACCTTCAGCCTGACGGAAATCCGCGCCATGGCGCTCCAGCACCCGTTGCGCCAGGTGTTTGCCGTGGTCGCGATCGGTGAACTGACCGGGGTAGCGGTAATCCTCCAACACCGAGCGCTGCTTGCTTTCGACAGTGCTTTGCAGCAACAGGCCGGGTTTGTGGAAGTCGTAGTCGCGACGGGTGACTGCGGTGGTGCGGGTTTCCAGGCGGACGTTGAAGCGCTTGATCGCGGGTTGGTCGGCGGTCATTCCACTGCCTGGCAGATAAAGGGTCGGCTGCACCAGCTTGGGGAAAAACGTCTGATCGTCACCGAACACCAACAGGTGCCCATTCGGGTTGTGCTGGAAGTGGTAATGAATGCCGATCTCGGCGCAGAGACGCTGAATGAACGCCAGATCACTCTCGGCGAATTGCACGCAGTACTCGCGCCGGGGGTATTTGCTATCGAGCCGAAAGTCGAACGCATCCCCCAGAATGCCGTGATCCTTGAGCACCAGAGCGATGATCTCGGGAACGCTTTTATGCTGGAAGATTCGTTGGTTGATGCGTTGATCGAGATCGGTCAGGCGCGGCACCAGACTGATCTGGTAGCGGGTCAGACGCTTGCCGGAATCGCCTTGGGCGACACGATGCACCTGGCCATGAATACCGGAACCCTGTGCATCGAAACGGAGAAAGGCCTGACGATGCAGGAAGCTTTCAAGGTCGAGGTCCGGGTGTTCACTGACCAGTTCCAGGTCAAAACGATAGGGTTGGCTGATGGCTTCCTTGCCCGTGAACTCAAGCACTTTGAGCTCATTCTGGACGCCGTCGAGAGTCAACGTGAAACGCGGTTGATGGGCAGACGTGAGCATCCGATGCCTCTGAAGCAGAATGAAGGCGGGCGATTCTGCATGAGCGACAAGGGGGGGAGATCGAGGGTCAGAAAAATCAGATTTGCCCTGATTTTTTAGAGAGTTTTCCTTCAGATATCGGGATTAATAACTACAGACATTCCTGTAGGACGGGCTGTAGCAACGCCTCCTTAAACCGGCGAACGAAAAAACGGCCCGCATCCATAAGGCTGCGAGCCGTTTTTATTCAGCGAAGGATTAGAGCATCAGCTCATCCGATCACTTGTTCAGGTGGAAATCTTTTTCCGCCGCGGCGAAACGCTGCAGCATACCGGCCGACGGCTCACCCATTTTGCTGACCAGCAAAATAGCGAGGCTGGCGAAGATGAAGCCCGGGATGATTTCGTACAGCCCCAGCAGATTGAAGTGCTTCCAGACGATCACGGTGAGCGCACCCACCACGATGCCGGCGAGTGCGCCGTTACGGGTCATGCCTTTCCACAGTACCGAGATCAGTACCACCGGACCGAACGCCGCACCGAAGCCGGCCCAAGCGTAGCTGACCAGACCCAGCACACGGTTTTCCGGGTTGGCAGCCAATGCGATGGCGATCAGTGCAACGGCCAGAACCATGGCGCGGCCGACCCAGACCAGTTCAACCTGAGAAGCGTTTTTACGCAGGAAGGATTTGTAGAAGTCTTCGGTCAGGGCACTCGAGCACACCAGCAACTGGCAGCTCAGGGTGCTCATCACGGCAGCCAGAATGGCCGACAGCAACACACCGGCGACCCATGGGTTGAACAGGATCTTGGCCAGTTCGATAAACACGCGCTCGTGGTTTTCACTCACGGGCATCGCCACGGCCGGGTTCGCCGAGAAGTAAGCGATACCGAAGAAGCCCACCGCCACGGTGCCGCCCAGGCACAGGATCATCCAGGTCATGGAGATGCGACGGGCGTTGGCAATCGACTTGACCGAATCCGCCGCCATGAAGCGCGCCAGGATGTGCGGCTGACCGAAGTAGCCCAGCCCCCAGCCCATCAGCGAAATGATGCCGATGAAGCTGGTGTTTTTCAGCATGTCGAAGTTGCCTGGATCTTGCGCTTCGATGRCCAGGAACGTGGTGTCGATACCACCAGTAGCCAGCAACACGATGATCGGTGTCAGCAACAGGGCGAAGATCATCAGCGTGGCTTGTACGGTGTCAGTCCAGCTCACCGCCAGGAAACCACCGACAAAGGTGTAGGCAATCGTCGCCGCAGCGCCGGCCCACAATGCAGTTTCGTAGGACATGCCGAAGGTGCTTTCAAACAGACGGGCACCGGCCACGATGCCAGAGGCGCAATAAATGGTGAAGAACACCAGGATCACCACAGCAGAGATGATCCGCAGCAAGCCGCTCTTGTCTTCAAAACGGCTGGAGAAGTAATCCGGCAGCGTCAGCGCATCGCCGTTGTGTTCGGTCTGCACGCGCAGACGACCGGCCACGAACAGCCAGTTCAGGTACGCCCCGACGATCAGGCCGATGGCGATCCAGCTTTCCGACAGACCCGACATGTAGATGGCGCCCGGCAGGCCCATCAACAACCAGCCGCTCATGTCGGAGGCACCCGCGGAAAGCGCGGTCACGACGCTGCCCAGGCTGCGGCCACCCAGAATGTAGTCAGAAAGGTTGTTGGTGGAGCGATAGGCCATGAAGCCGATCAGCACCATGGCTGCGATGTAGATCACGAACGTGATCAAGGTTGGATTGCTTGCACTCATTGAGTTACGCCCTGGCTTTGTTTTTATGTAGCGGCGGTCTGCTGAACCGCCGCCAAACAATGACGTTTGAGAGACGATCAGGGCATCCGCGCATTTATGACTGATGTTTCCCCAGGAAAGCCATCAGCCGATGAACCGCATCAATGGCGGTTGCACCTTGGTGCGCGAATGCTATTCAACAAAGCAAATAAGGTGCAACCTGTTTTTGGGAATAAGTTGCACCTGACACGTAATTTCTTTTAAACCCGGTTTTTTGCTCCTTTTCGGAGCAAGAACCTTTGGCGACTACCGTAAAAAGCACCAAGCAGGAGCGAGGCTTCCATACCGGAATTTATTTCCTGACAAGCTGCCGATTATTCCGACAAAAAAAGGGTTGCACCCGGTTGCACCTCTTTCGGCGCACGGCTAATCTTGCCGCCAGCTGATGCCACGCAGTCGTGGCAAACATGAGGATAAAAATATGGCTACCACCACCCTTGGGGTCAAACTCGATGACCCGACCCGCGAGCGCCTCAAAGCTGCCGCGACCTCGATTGATCGCACGCCGCATTGGCTGATCAAACAGGCGATTTTCAATTACCTGGAAAAACTCGAGGGTGGTGCAACCCTGACCGAGCTGAGCGGCTTGACCCGCTCCGAAGCCGATGATGGTGCCGAGGTCCACGTCGATCACGCCCATCAGTGCTTCCTCGAATTCGCTGAAAGCATCCTCCCGCAATCGGTACTGCGCGCCTCGATCACCGCCGCCTACCGTCGTCCGGAGCCGGAAGTGGTACCGATGCTGCTGGAGCAGGCGCGCCTGCCGGCACCAATGGCCGAAGCCACTAACAAGCTTGCAGCCTCGATTGCCGAAAAACTGCGCAATCAGAAGAGCGCCGGCGGCCGTGCAGGTATTGTTCAGGGCCTGTTGCAGGAGTTTTCCCTGTCGTCCCAGGAAGGCGTGGCGCTGATGTGTCTGGCCGAAGCGCTGCTGCGCATCCCGGACAAAGGCACTCGCGATGCACTGATCCGCGACAAGATCAGCACCGGTAACTGGCAGCCACACCTGGGCAATAGCCCGTCGCTGTTCGTCAACGCTGCCACCTGGGGTCTGTTGCTGACCGGCAAACTGGTCGCCACCCACAACGAAGCAGGCCTGACTTCGTCCCTGAGCCGGATCATCGGCAAAAGCGGCGAGCCGATGATCCGCAAGGGCGTCGACATGGCCATGCGCCTGATGGGCGAGCAGTTCGTTACCGGCGAAACCATCGCCGAAGCCCTGGCCAACGCCAGCAAGTTCGAAGCCAAAGGCTTCCGCTATTCCTACGACATGCTCGGTGAAGCCGCACTGACCGAACACGACGCGCAGAAATACCTCGCATCCTACGAGCAAGCCATCCACTCGATTGGCAAGGCTTCCCACGGTCGTGGCATTTATGAAGGCCCGGGCATCTCGATCAAGCTCTCGGCGCTGCACCCGCGTTACAGCCGTGCCCAGTACGAACGCGTGATGGACGAGCTGTACCCGCGCCTGCTGTCGCTGACCTTGCTGGCCAAGCAATACGACATCGGCCTGAACATCGACGCCGAAGAAGCCGACCGCCTCGAGCTGTCGCTGGATCTGCTCGAACGCCTGTGCTTCGAACCGCAACTGACCGGCTGGAACGGTATCGGTTTCGTGATCCAGGCCTACCAGAAGCGTTGCCCGTACGTGATCGACTACGTGATCGACCTGGCTCGCCGCAGCCGTCACCGCCTGATGATCCGCCTGGTGAAAGGCGCCTACTGGGACAGCGAAATCAAGCGCGCCCAAGTCGAAGGCCTGGAAGGCTATCCGGTCTACACCCGCAAGGTGTACACCGACGTTTCCTACATCGCCTGCGCACGCAAACTGCTCTCGGTGCCGGAAGTCATCTACCCGCAGTTCGCCACGCACAACGCCCACACCCTGTCGGCGATTTATCACATTGCCGGTCAGAACTATTACCCCGGCCAGTACGAGTTCCAGTGCCTGCACGGCATGGGCGAACCGCTCTACGAACAGGTTGTAGGCAAGGTCTCCGAAGGCAAACTGAACCGTCCGTGCCGCGTGTACGCACCGGTCGGCACTCACGAAACACTGTTGGCGTACCTGGTACGTCGCCTGCTGGAAAACGGTGCGAACACTTCGTTCGTCAACCGTATCGCCGACCAGTCGATCTCGATTCAGGAGCTGGTAGCCGATCCAGTGAGCAGCATCGAGCAGATGGCGACGCTGGAAGGCGGCTTCGGTCTGCCGCACCCGCGTATTCCGCTGCCACGTGACCTGTACGGTAGCGAGCGTGCCAACTCCAGCGGCATCGACCTGGCCAACGAACATCGCCTGGCATCGCTGTCCTGCGCCCTGTTGGCCACCGCGCACAACAACTGGAAAGCCGCGCCGATGCTTGGCTGTGCTTCCAGCGCTGAAACCCCGGCACCGGTGTTGAATCCGTCGGATCTGCGAGACGTGGTCGGTCATGTGCAAGAAGCCACCGTCACCGACGTCGACAACGCCATCCAGTGCGCACTGAACGCTGCTCCGATCTGGCAGGCCACCCCGCCCGCCGAGCGCGCCGCAATTCTCGAACGTGCCGCCGATTTGATGGAAAGCGAGATTCAGCCGCTGATGGGCCTGCTGGCTCGCGAAGCCGGCAAGACCTTTGCCAACGCCATTGCCGAAGTGCGTGAAGCCGTGGACTTCCTGCGTTACTACGCGGTGCAGGCGCGCAATGATTTCACCAACGACGCCCACCGCCCATTGGGTCCGGTGGTGTGCATCAGCCCGTGGAACTTCCCGCTGGCCATTTTCAGCGGCCAAGTCGCCGCCGCACTGGCCGCCGGCAACCCGGTACTGGCCAAACCGGCTGAGCAAACACCGCTGGTCGCCGCTCAAGCCGTACGCATATTGCTCGAAGCCGGGATTCCGGAAGGCGTGCTGCAACTGCTGCCGGGCCGTGGCGAAACCGTCGGTGCCCGCCTGGTTGGCGACGACCGGGTCAAAGGCGTGATGTTCACTGGCTCCACCGAAGTTGCGCGTTTGCTGCAACGCAACGTCGCCGGTCGCCTGGATACCCAGGGCCGTCCGATTCCGCTGATCGCCGAAACCGGCGGCCAGAACGCGATGATCGTCGACTCCTCGGCACTGACCGAACAAGTGGTCATTGACGTGGTGTCCTCGGCCTTCGACAGCGCCGGCCAACGCTGCTCGGCACTGCGCGTGCTGTGCTTGCAGGAAGATTCCGCCGACCGCGTGATCGAAATGCTCAAGGGCGCCATGGCGGAATGCCGCCTCGGCAACCCTGAGCGCCTGTCCGTGGACATCGGCCCGGTGATCGACGCCGAAGCGAAAGCAGGCATCGAGAAACACATCCAGGCCATGCGTGACAAAGGTCGCAACGTCTACCAGGTCGCCATCGCCGACATGGAAGAATGCAAGCGCGGCATGTTCGTCATGCCAACCCTGATCGAGCTGGAAAGCTTCGACGAGTTGCAGCGGGAGATCTTCGGCCCGGTGCTGCACGTAGTGCGCTACAAGCGCAAAGACATCGATCAACTGATCGGGCAGATCAATGCTTCCGGCTACGGCCTGACGCTGGGCGTACACACGCGTATCGACGAAACCATCGCCAAGGTGATCGACAACGTCAACGCCGGTAACGTCTACGTCAACCGCAACATCGTCGGTGCCGTGGTCGGTGTGCAACCGTTCGGTGGTGAAGGCCTGTCGGGTACCGGCCCGAAAGCCGGTGGACCGTTGTACCTGTACCGCTTGCTGTCGACGCGGCCTACCGACGCGATCGAACAGTCCTTCGCTCGCGGCGATGCCATCAGCGCGCCGGACGTTCGTCTGCGTGACGCCATGAGCAAACCGCTGACCGCCCTGCAAACCTGGGCCGACAGCAATAAGTTGGCCGAACTGAGCGCGTTGTGTGCACAGTTCGCCACGCAATCGCAAAGCGGGATTACCCGCACGCTGAGCGGCCCGACAGGCGAGCGCAACAGCTACGCCATCCTGCCGCGTGAACACGTGCTGTGCCTGGCGGAAGTCGAAGGCGATCTGTTGAGTCAACTGGCTGCAGTACTGGCCGTGGGTGGCTCGGCGGTGTGGCCGGAAACCGATACCAGCAAGGCCGTGTTCGCTCGGCTGCCGAAGGAAATTCAGGCACGCATCCAGCGGGTTCCCGAGTGGGCCAAGGACGACGTGGTATTTGATGCCGTTCTGCATCACGGCGACTCGGACCAGTTGCGCGCGGTCTGCCAGCAAGTGGCCAAGCGTGCCGGCGCGATCGTCGGGGTTCAGGGTCTGTCGCAAGGCGAAACCAACATTGCGCTGGAGCGCCTGGTGATCGAGCGTGCATTGAGCGTCAACACCGCTGCAGCGGGTGGTAATGCCAGCTTGATGACCATCGGTTAAACCGCAATACGACCGGGTGCCTGCAATGGGCGCCCGGTATGCAAATCCCTGTGGGAGCGAGCCTGCTCGCGATAGCGGTCTGTCAGTCACATCTTCTTTGGATGTGCAGCCGCCATCGCGAGCAGGCTCGCTCCCACAGTTGCTTTGTGTCGCTAGCCAAGTCTCTGCTCTGCCTCACCATCACCCACATCAATCATCCTGTTCAGCCTCTATTCCCACGCCTAGACTCGGTCCATTCCAATATAGGTAGGCCGCCATGTCCGAGACGTTGCTCAGTTCCCGCAATCTGGCTTTCGAGCTGTATGAAGTCCTTGATGCCGAGGGCCTGACCCAGCGCGAGCGTTTCGCCGAGCACAACCGCGAGACCTTCGACGCCGCCCTTGGTACGGCGCGCAGCCTTGCCGAGAAGCTCTTTGCCCCGCACAACCGCAAGGGCGACGAGAACGAACCGCGCTACGAAGATGGCAAGGCGATCCTGATTCCGGAAGTGAAACCTGCGGTGGATGCGTTCCTGGAGGCAGGCTTTCTCAACGCCGCACGCAGTTTCGAGGCCGGCGGCATGCAGTTGCCGACCTTGCTCTCGCAAGCCTGTTTTGCACACTTCCAGTCCGCCAACGCCGCGACGACGTCGTACCCGTTCCTGACCATGGGCGCGGCCAACCTGATCGAAAGTTTCGGCACCGACGAGCAGAAGCGGCGCTTCCTGCAACCGATGATCGACGGCCGCTTCTTCGGCACCATGGCCCTGACCGAACCTCACGCCGGCTCCTCGCTGTCGGACATCCGCACCCGCGCCGAACCGGCCGCTGATGGCACGTATCGACTCAAGGGCAACAAGATCTTCATCTCCGGCGGCGACCATCCGCTGTCGGAAAACATCGTGCACATGGTGCTGGCCAAACTGCCGGATGCACCGGCGGGCGTGAAAGGCATTTCGCTGTTTATCGTCCCTAAATTCCTGGTCAACGATGACGGCAGCCTGGGCAAGCGCAACGACGTGCTGCTGGCCGGGCTGTTTCACAAGATGGGCTGGCGCGGCACTACCTCCACCGCGCTGAACTTCGGCGATAACGGCGAGTGTGTCGGCTACCTGGTCGGCAAGCCGCATCAAGGCCTGAGCTGCATGTTCCAGATGATGAACGAAGCGCGAATCGGCGTCGGCATGGGCGCGGTGATGCTCGGTTACGCCGGTTACCTGTACTCGCTGGAATACGCCCGCGAGCGCCCGCAAGGTCGCCTGCCGGACAGCAAGGACCCGAGCACAGCGCCGGTCTCGATCATCCAGCACGCCGACGTCAAACGCATGCTGCTGACTCAAAAGGCTTACGTCGAAGGCGCGTTCGACCTCGGTTTGTATGCCGCGCGACTGTTTGACGACACCACCACGCTGGAGACCGAAGTCGAGCGCAAACAAGCCCATGAATTGCTCGACCTGCTGACGCCAATCGTCAAATCCTGGCCGTCGGAGTTCTGCCTGAAAGCCAACGAACTGGCGATCCAGATCCTCGGCGGCCACGGCTACACCCGCGAATACCCCGTGGAACAGTACTACCGCGACAACCGCCTGAACCCGATTCATGAAGGGACTCACGGCATTCAGTCGCTGGACCTGCTGGGTCGCAAACTGGCGCAAAACGGCGGCGCGGGGCTCAAGCAATTGATCCGACTGATCGCCAATACCGCCGAACGCGCCCATGTGTACGAATCGTTAACGCCGCTACGTGAACCGCTGGAGAAATTGGTGGCGCGCCTGCAAACCGTGACCATCGGCCTGCTGACGGATCTGGGCCAAGGAAAGGTCAACAGCAGTCTGGCGAACTCGGCGCTGTATCTGAAGGTTTTTGGTCACACGGTGATCGGCTGGCGTTGGCTGGAACAGGCAATCCGCGCTGAAGAAGGGTTGGCCAAGGGCAATGCGGCGGATATCGGCTTCTATAAAGGCAAGCTGCAGGCGGCGCGGTATTTCCTGACATGGGAAGTACCGGGTTGCCACCATGAACTGGCGATTCTTGAGGCGCGGGATGATACGTGCCTGAAGATGCAGGATGAGTGGTTCTGAGCAAAGCCTTGCAGCACTACCGAGATCCCATCGCGAGCAGGCTCGCTCCCACAGTTGATTTCCAGTGTTCACAAATATTGTGATCACTACAGAGTCAGTGTGGGAGCGAGCCTGCTCGCGATGGCTTACGCATCATCAACACTTACTTCAGCTTGAATCCACCCATCTGCTGCGCCAAATCATCCGCCAACCGCTGCAACGTCTGGCAATCCTCCCGGCACGCCCTCACCTCTCCCGCCGTAGCCCGTGCCAGATCGGAAATCCCCTGCACATTCCGGTTGATCTCTTCGGTCACCGCCGACTGCTCTTCGGTGGCCGTCGCCACTTGATGGTTCATGTCGCTGATGCGCTCGACCTGCCCGGTAATTGCGGTCAACGACGCTCCAGTGCGCTGGCTCGACTCGACGCCGGTACCGGTCGCCGCTTGCCCTGAGTGCATCGACGACACGGCATTTTCTGCGCCCTGCTTGAGGCTGCCGATCATCTGCTGGATTTCATCGGTGGACGACTGCGTACGGCGTGCCAGTGTCCGCACTTCATCCGCCACCACCGCAAAGCCCCGACCCATGTCTCCGGCCCGCGCCGCTTCAATCGCTGCGTTCAACGCCAGCAAGTTGGTCTGCTCGGAGATCCCGCGAATCACCGCCAGCACCTGATCGATGGACGCTACCTGAGTCGCCAATTCGCCAACGGCACCAGCAGCAATACCGATTTCATCGGACATGCTTTCGATATGCCGAATGGAACCGCCGACTACCTCACGCGCCAGCAACGCTTCATCGCGGGCCGTTTGTGAGGCGACCGCCGCGTTGCCGGCGTTCTGCGCGATTTCCTGTACGGTGAGGCCCATCTCGTGCACGGCGGTGGCGACCATGTCGGTCATTTCCTGCTGTCGTCCGGAACGCTCGGCGGTATTTTCCACCACCCGCGCGACTTGCCCGACGGCCGTGCGCAATCGCTCGCTGGTGGTCAGCACTTCGCCGATCATGTTGCGTTGATTTTCAAGGAAACGGTTAACGCCTCGAGCCAGATCACCCAGCTCATCGGCGCGACTGGAATCTAACCTGTGAGTCAAATCGCCACCACCGCTACCAATCGCTACGAGTGCCGCTGTTACCTGCCGGATCGGCCGCACCAGGCCGCGAGCCAGCAACACCACCAATAACAGGCACACCAGCGCAACGCCCAGACCGATGGCACTGGTCAGCCACATCGCGTGTCGGGCCTCGGCGTAAATTTGCGATTGCGGCACTTCGGCCACCAGGGTCCAGCCCAGATCGCGCAATGGCAGGCTCAGGGCCAGATAGTCTTCGCCATCGCGCACAAAGCCGCTGCTGGTCGGGCCTTGATGGCCCATCACCGCTTGTGCAGCCGAGTCGCCGATCTGTTCAGCCAGCTGGCGTTTGTTGCTGAGCCCGGCCTCGGGATGGACCTGGATCAACCCGTCGGAACGCACCAGATAGACCTTCCCGCGCTCGCCGAAGCTGAAGTTGTGAATCAGCTCCGAGAGTTCCTTCATGCTCAGGCCCAGCCCGGCAACACCCACGACTTTGCCGCCCTGCGAGACCTTGAGGTCGATGAACAAGGCCAATTCGCCGGTCGCCGTGTCGTTGTCGATATTGAGGGTGCGCGGCTGGTTGCCGTCGAGGAAAGCGTAGAACCAGGCGTCTGCGGGATTGGATCGACTGAGGGTCCGATCAAGGCCTTTTTCGGTGAAGTAGTGGCCCGACGCCGTGCCTGCGATCAGCGCGGTAAAGGCATTGTGCTCGGCGCGGATGCCTTCCAGGTAGCTGACGAAGCCGCTGGCCCGGTCGGCGTTTTCACCTTCGGCCAACCACTCGCGCACCATGCTGTTGCTGGCGATGTCCTTGGCTGCGGTGAGCGGCTGAACCAGAATCCGCTCGATGTCGTTGCGCATCGCTTCGATGCTCGACGGCAGCGCTTGCTCGACCAGATAGCGCTGGGCAAGGCGGTTGACCACCAGGGTATAAATGCCGACCACGATCAGAATACTGACCAGCAGGGCGGTGCCCATACTCAGGATCAACTGCCATTGAATACTGCGTCGCCAGAACTGCATGAAGCACCCCCAAAGAGTAAGAGGCAAAACTACTGCAACAGCCATGCCGATTGTATACAACTCAGTCGACAATATACTCTTTGGTTGTGCGCAAGCTGATCAGGCCTGATTGATCGTCTTCGAAATCACTTCAACCGTGGCGCTGACTTGCTCTTGGTAACGGTCGAGTTCCCGCTGATGACGTTTCTGCATGTCGAGTTGCTGCGAGCACAAGTTCATTGCCGTCAGCACCAGCAGTTTGTCCCCGATCAGGGTCGGGTATTTCTTTTTGGTCTCGGCCAGCACCGCTTTCAACATTAATGCGGCGTCCAGCAGGGTCTGCTCTTCCCCGGCCGGCGCCTTGATCGAATAGTCTTCCCCGAGAATCGAGACGACTTTTATCCCGTCGGCACCGTGTCTCATGCGTTCACAGGACCTGCGCTCACGCGCTCAACCAGCGCTTGAATGCGCGCGACAGTGGCGCCCTGCTTCTCTTCCTGTTCCATCAGGCTTAGTTGCAGGCTTTCGTTTTCATCCTTGGCCTGGGCCAGTTCTGCGCTCAGTGTTGCGTTCGTGCCCAGCAGTTCCTGGTTCTGTTGCACCAGGTCGCTGACCAGTTGTTCCAATTGGCTTAGGGATGCTTCCAACATTTTGATTTTCCGAGCATTTTCAAAGGGCGCGTACGATAAAGAAAAGTCACCACTGGCGCCAGGGTTATTCAGGCGCAAAGCCTTGATTTGCCTGGCGGCGACCTTGCTTGCGAGTTTTAAAGACTGCGATTGTCCGCTCTGGTTCCTGACAGCTCGTCAGTACGAACAATCAGCGACAAAAGCGCACAGCGGCTCAAGACTTTAGTCGTATGACCGATAAGTCATGCATACCTCGTCTCTGACCTCGTGCCCATGCGCGCTTTATGGTGAATACCATGTCCCTTCGTAATATGAATATCGCCCCCAGGGCGTTCACAGGCTTCACCCTGATTGGCGCACTGATGTTGATTCTGGGTGTGTTCGCCTTGAACCAGATGAGCAAGATTCGCGCTGCCGGTGAAGACATCGTTCAGAACAGTGTGCCGAGTATCAAGGCCCTGGACGAGTTCACTCAAATCGGCCTGCGCCAGCGCACTCTGGCCTATCGCCTGCTGGTCAACCGCGAACCGGATATCCAGCAAAAAAACTTGGAGTTGCTCGACACCCGCAGCCAGCAGATCCGTTCGGCACAAACCGCCTATGAAAAACTGATCAGCAGCCCTCTGGAACGCACGACCTACGACCAGTACGTGCAATTGCTGGCTCAGTATCGCCAGATTGAAGACCGGATGAAGACGCTGTCGCGTAATAACCAACTCGACGAACTGCGCACGCTTCTGAATACCGAGTTGCTGACCAACTCCGATGCGATTAACACCACTCTGAACCGCCTGGTGGAGATCAACAACGACCAAGCCGCCGACTTCAACCAGAAAGCCGCCGACCAATATTCCTCCGCCTTCAATCTGGTGGTGACCCTGCTGGTGATCGCCACGGGCTTGACCCTGCTGTTTGCCTGGCTGCTGACCAACAGCATCACTCAGCCTATCGCCAAGGCACTGAGCGCCGCTGAAGAAATCGCCGAGGGCAATCTGACCCGGCCGATCATCGTCGACGGTAGCGACGAAGCTGGCCGCTTGTTGCAGGCCATGTTGAAGATGCAGGAAAAACTGCGCGACACTCTGCAGCGGATCTCGGGGTCAGCGACTCAACTGGCCTCCGCCGCCGAAGAGCTGAACAGCGTCACCGACGAAAGCGCCCGTGGCCTGACTCAGCAGAACAACGAAATCGAGCAAGCCGCGACGGCGGTCAATGAAATGACCAGCGCCGTGGAAGAAGTGGCGCGCAACGCGGTGAGCACCTCCGAAGCCTCGAAAAACGCCACCACTTCTGCCGGTGACGGCCGTGACCTGGTGCAGGAAACCGTCAGCGCCATCGAACGCATGAGCGCCGACGTACAGAGCACTGCCACGCTGATCGGTGACCTGGCCAACGAGTCGCGCGACATCGGCAAGGTGCTGGACGTGATTCGCGGCCTGGCTGACCAGACCAACCTGCTGGCACTGAACGCCGCCATCGAAGCGGCGCGTGCCGGTGAAGCCGGTCGCGGTTTTGCGGTGGTGGCCGACGAAGTTCGCGCCCTGGCGCATCGCACGCAGCAATCGACCAGCGAAATCGAACGCATGATCGGCAGTATCCAGAGCGGCACCGAACACGCCGTTGATTCGATGCGCAACAGCACCGAACGCGCTGAATCGACCCTGAACATCGCCCGTGGTGCCGGCCTGTCGCTGGACACCATCAACAGCGCCATCGTCGAAATCAACGAGCGCAACCTGGTGATCGCCAGCGCCGCCGAAGAGCAGGCCCAAGTGGCCCGTGAAGTTGACCGCAACCTGGTAAACATCCGCGACCTGTCGGTGCAATCGGCCACCGGCGCCAACCAGACCAGCGCCGCCAGCAACGAGCTGTCGCGTTTGGCGCTGGACCTGAACAATATGGTTGGGCGGTTCAGCCTTTAACGGTCACTGAATACCCTGTGGCGAGGGAGCTTGCTCCCGCTGGGGTGCGTAGCAGCCGTAAAATTGCTGATGAGTTTTTTCTGGAAAACCGCAGCGTCTGTTTTGGGGCCGCTGCGCGACCCAGCGGGAGCAAGCTCCCTCGCCACAGTGATCGCGCCCGACGCAAGCGGGTGTGGTCGAGCGCTTTCAAAAGCTTTTTGACAGCATCACATTTCAACAGGTTAGAATCGCTGGCACGCAGACTGCATGGTCAGTTTGCGCCCGCCTTTAGCTTTCTGGAGTACTGCCATTGAATGCGACGACCATCAACAGCCTGTTCTTGATCGGCGCGTTGCTGGTAGGTGCGAGCATTCTGGTGAGCTCACTTTCGTCCCGCCTCGGGATCCCGATTCTGGTAATCATCCTGGCCGTGGGCATGGCTGCCGGTGTCGACGGCGGCGGCATCATCTTCGATAACTACCCCACCGCCTATCTGGTCGGCAACCTCGCCCTGGCCGTAATCCTGCTCGACGGCGGGTTGCGCACCCGGGTCGCGAGTTTCCGCGTGGCGTTATGGCCGGCGTTGTCGCTGGCCACGGTCGGGGTGCTGATCACCACCGTGCTGACCGGCATGGCCGCCGCCTGGTTGTTCAACCTGAACCTGATCCAGGGCCTGCTGATCGGAGCCATCGTCGGCTCCACCGACGCCGCGGCGGTGTTCTCGCTGCTGGGTGGCAAAGGCCTGAACGAGCGGGTGACCGCCAGCCTGGAAATCGAATCCGGCAGCAACGACCCGATGGCGGTGTTTCTCACCGTGACCCTGATCGACATGCTCGCCAGCGGCCAGACAGGTCTGCACTGGAGCCTGCTCGGGCACCTGGTCCGCGAGTTCGGCATCGGCGCGATCATCGGCCTGAGCGGTGGCTGGCTGATGCTGCAAATGGTCAATCGAATCCACCTGGCCGCCGGCCTGTACCCGATTCTGGTGATCGCCGGCGGTCTGGTGGTGTTCGCCCTGACCAACGCCTTGCACGGCAGCGGCTTCCTCGCGGTGTACCTGTGCGGCCTGGTGATCGGCAACCGTCCGGTGCGCAGCCGCCACGGCATTCTGCACATGCTCGACGGCATGGCCTGGCTGGCGCAGATCGGCATGTTCCTGGTGCTGGGGCTGCTGGTGACACCCCATGACTTGCTGCCCATTGCCCTGCCCGCCCTCGGCCTGGCGCTGTGGATGATTCTGTTTGCGCGACCGCTCTCGGTGATGGCCGGCCTGCTGCCGTTCAAGGCCTTCCATGGGCGCGAAAAGGCCTTTATCTCCTGGGTTGGCCTGCGCGGTGCAGTACCGATCATTCTGGCGGTGTTCCCGTTGATGGCCGGGCTGCCGAATGCCCAGCTGTATTTCAACCTCGCGTTCTTCATCGTGCTGGTTTCGCTGCTGGTGCAGGGCACCAGCCTGCCGTGGGTCGCCAAGCTGCTGAAGGTGACCGTCCCGCCAGAACCCGCGCCGATCTCCCGGGCCGCCCTCGAAGTGCACGTCACCAGCGAGTGGGAGTTGTTCGTTTATCGTCTTGGCGCGGAGAAATGGTGCATCGGTGCCGCCCTTCGCGAGCTGAAAATGCCCGAGGGAACGCGTATCGCGGCGCTGTTTCGCGGCCAGCAACTGCTCCATCCGTCGGGTAGTACAGTGCTCGAAGTCGGCGATTTGCTCTGCGTAATCGGCCATGAACACAACCTGCCGGCACTCGGAAAACTCTTCAGCCAGGCGCCGCAACGAGGCCTCGACTTGCGCTTCTTCGGCGACTTCGTTCTGGAAGGCGACGCCCAGCTGGGCGCGGTTTCAGCGCTGTACGGGCTGCAACTCGAAGGGGTCGACCCGGACATGCCGCTGGGTCGTTTCATCACCCAGAAAGTCGGTGGTGCTCCGGTGGTCGGCGACCAGGTGGAATGGAACAACACCATTTGGACGGTCGCAGTCATGGACGGGAACAAGATCGCCAAAGTGGGCGTCAGATTTCCCGAAGGAAGTCGCCCGGGCCCCGGATTGTTCCTCTAAACTCCTTTTTTCGTTACGTTTTCGATCGGTCTCTATGCCAACTTTGCGCACATTTTTAGCTATTGCCCTGCTAGGGCTGAGTCTCTCCGTCGGCACCCTGCAAGCGGCCGAACCACCGTCCGCCGAGTCTGTCCAGAAGAGCCTGGACAAGATCGCCGAGCGCAAGCTGCCCGAGGCCGATCAAAAAGCCCTGCAACTGGTGCTGCAACAGACGCTGACCCAGCTGTCCAACAGGAACGATTACGAAAAGCGCCTGGACGACCTCAAGCAGCAACTGAGCACGGCGCCCAAGCAAAACATCGAGAACCAGCGCGAGCTGGAGCGCCTCAAGGCCAGCAAAGTCGTACCGGTCGAACAACGTTACGCCAACCTGTCGGTGCCACAGCTCGAGCAAATGCTCACTGAACGCAGCACCCAGCAAAGCGATCTGCAAAAAGCCCTGGCCGATGCCAACAGCCTGATCATCACCGCCCAGACCCGCCCCGAGCGCGCCCAGGCCGAGATCAGCACCAGCCAGACACGCATCCTGCAAATCAACAGCATCCTCAAGCTGGGCAAAGACAATGGCAAAGCCCTGACAAACGAACAACGCGACACACTCAACGCCGAGCTGGCAGCGTTGAACGCGCTGATCCCACTGCGTCGCCAGGAACTGGCCGGCAACAGCCAACTGCAGGACCTGGGCAGCAGCCAACACGACTTGCTGCAGGAAAAAACCGCGCGCATGGAGCGCGAGATCCAGGACCTGCAAACCCTGATCAACCAGAAGCGCCTGGCCCAGTCGCAACAGACTGTCACTCAGCAATCGATCGAAGCGCAAAAGGCCGGCGGCAGCAACCTGCTGGCCACGGAAAGCGCCGCCAACCTCAAGCTCTCCGACTACCTGCTCAAAAGCACCGACCGTCTCAACGAGCTGACCCAGCAGAACCTGCAGACCAAGCAGCAACTTGACAGCGTGACCCAAAGCGACGCGGCGCTGGACGAGCAGATCAGCGTGCTCAAGGGCAGTCTGTTGCTGTCCAAGATTCTCTACAAACAAAAGCAGGCCCTGCCACGCCTCAAGCTTGATCGGGACCTGGCCAATGACATCGCCGACATTCGCCTGTACCAGTTCGAGGTCAATCAACAACGCGAACTGATCACCACCCCTGGCGCCTATGTGGATAATTTGCTGGCGAGCCAGCCGCCCGATCAGGTCACCCCGCAACTGCGCAAAACCCTGCTGGACCTGGCCGTCACCCGCGCCGACCTGCTGGAACGCCTGAGCCGCGAACTGAGTGCGCTGCTCAACGAATCCATCACCCTGCAACTGAACCAGAAACAACTGCTCACTACCGCTCAGAACCTGCGCGCAACCCTCGACGAGCAGATGTTCTGGATTCCCAGCAACAAGCCGCTGGATTTCGAATGGATGCGCGGTGTGCCGGACCGCCTGGAGAAACAGGTCGTCACTCTGCCGTGGGCTTCGAGCCTGAGCGAGTTGGCCGATGGCCTGACCCAGCGGCCACTGCTGTTTCTGCCGCTGGTGCTGCTGATCGGCTTCCTGGTCTGGCGGCGCAAATACCTCTATGCGCGACTGAACAAGGTGCACCAGGACATCGGTCACTTCAAACGTGACAGTCAATGGCACACGCCACAGGCGATCCTGATCAACGTGCTGCTGGCAATGCCGGTGTCGCTGGCCCTGGCCCTGTGCGGTTTCGCCTTGCAGATCGACGCCCGCGGGCAAAACGCCAACCTCGGCGCCGCCCTGTTGCAAATTGCCCAGGCGTGGCTGGTGTTCTACACCGCGTACCGGATCCTTGCGCCGGGTGGAGTGGCGGAACTGCACTTTCGCTGGGAAAGACCGCTGGTGGAATTCCTCCGCGGCTGGATCCGTCGCCTGGGCCTGGTGGTGCTGGCATTGGTCGCCGTGGTGGCGGTTGCCGAATTGCAACCGGCATCCCTGGCGGACGACGTAATCGGTATCGCCGTGGTGCTGACCTGCTACGCCTTGATGGCCTGGCTGCTCAGCCGCCTGCTGATCAACAGTCCGACCCATAACAGCGCCTCCCTGTTTCGCAAAGCGGTCGGCGTTCTATTCACTGTGCTGCCGATCGCCCTGTTTATCGCCGTGTGCTTTGGCTACTTCTACACCGCACTGAAACTCAGCGACCGGTTGATCAACACCCTGTACCTGCTGATGTTCTGGCTGATCATTGAAGCCACCTTTGTGCGCGGCCTGGCCGTCGCGGCACGGCGCCTGGCCTACCAGCGCGCCCTGACCAAACGCCAGGCCGCCAAAGAAGCCGGTGACGGTGAAGCGGTCGTCGAAGAGCCGACACTGGACATCGAGAAAGTCAACGAACAGTCCCTGCGCCTGATCCGCCTGGCCTTGCTCGGCGGCTTCATCGCTGCGTTGTATTGGGTCTGGAAAGACCTGATCTCGGTGTTCTCGTACCTCGACAACATCACGTTGTACGAATACACCAGCGGCGTCGGTGCCAACATGAGCATGGTGCCGATCAGCATCGGCGACATGCTCGGTGCGCTGATCATCATCGGTATTACCGTGGCCCTGGCGCGAAACCTGCCGGGGTTGCTCGAGGTGCTGGTGCTGTCCAAGCTCGATCTGGCCCAGGGCAGTGCCTACGCCACGACCACCCTGCTGACCTATGTGATTGCCGGTGTGGGTTTCGTTTCCACCCTGTCGACCCTCGGCGTGAGCTGGGACAAACTGCAATGGCTGGTGGCTGCGCTCTCGGTCGGCCTGGGTTTCGGCATGCAGGAGATCTTCGCCAACTTCATCTCCGGGATCATGATCCTGTTCGAACGCCCGGTCCGGATCGGCGACACGATCACCATCGGCAACCTGTCGGGCACGGTAAGCAAAATCCGCATCCGCGCCACCACCATCACCGACTTCGATCGCAAAGACATCATTGTCCCGAACAAGACGTTCATCACCGGGCAACTGATCAACTGGTCGCTGACCGACACCGTGACCCGGGTCACCCTCAAACTGGGCGTCGGCTACGATTCTGATCTGGAGCTGGTACGCACCCTGCTGCTCAGAGCGGCCATGGAAAACCCGCGCGTGCTGAAGGACCCTGCGCCCTCGGTGTACTTCCTGAACTTTGGTGAAAGCACCCTGGATCACGAGCTGCGTATTCACGTGCGCGACCTCGGCGACCGTAACCCGGCACTCGATGAAATCAACCGGTTCATCAACAGCGAGTTCAAGAAGCACGACATCAACATCGCTTTCCGTCAGGTGGATATCCACCTGAAAAACCTGACAGGCCAGGAACAGCTGTTGCTGACCAGCGATGCAGTCAAACCCGCCAAGGCTCCAAATACAGGCAAGACCCCACCCGAGCCGCCATCGGTACAACTCGACTGACTGGACGCCACGCGCCATTCCCCAGCAGAATGCTCGGACATTCTGCTGGAGATGGCCGTTGAAAGCCCTCGACGAACTGACCTTCGACAACCGCTTCGCCCGCCTGGGCGACGCGCTCTCAACTCATGTACTGCCTGAGCCCATCGGCGAACCACGACTGGTGGTTGCCAGCCCGGCGGCCATGGCCCTGCTTGACCTCGACCCGAGTGTTGCCGAAACGCCGGTGTTCGCCGAACTGTTCGGCGGCCACAAGCTGTGGGCAGAAGCCGAGCCGCGGGCGATGGTCTATTCCGGGCACCAGTTCGGTTCCTACAACCCGCAATTGGGCGATGGTCGCGGGCTGCTGCTGGGCGAGGTCTACAACGAGGCCGGCGAACACTGGGACTTGCACCTCAAGGGCGCCGGGCAAACGCCGTACTCGCGCATGGGCGATGGCCGGGCGGTGCTGCGTTCGTCGATTCGTGAGTTTCTGGCGTCCGAAGCATTGCACGCACTGGGCATCCCGACCACCCGCGCACTGTGCGTGATCGGTTCGAACACCCCGGTCTGGCGCGAGAAACAGGAACGCGCGGCCATGGTCCTGCGCCTGGCGGCGAGCCATGTGCGCTTCGGGCACTTCGAATACTTCTACTACACCAAACGGCCCGAACAGCAGAAAGCCCTCGGCGAGCACGTGTTGGCGATGCATTTCCCCGAGTGCCTCGAACAGCCGGAACCGTACCTGGCAATGTTCCGCGAAATCGTCGAGCGCAACGCCGAGCTGATCGCCAAATGGCAGGCCTATGGCTTCTGCCACGGGGTGATGAACACCGACAACATGTCGATCCTCGGCGTCACGTTCGACTTCGGCCCGTTTGCCTTCCTCGACGACTTTGACGCCAACTTCATCTGTAACCATTCCGATGATCAGGGTCGCTACTCGTTCAGCAATCAAGTGCCAATCGGCCAATGGAACCTCAGCGCACTGGCCCAGGCCCTGACACCGTTCATCAGCGTCGAAGCCCTGCGCGAAACCCTCGGCCTGTACTTCCCGCTGTATCAGGCTCATTACCTGGACCTGATGCGCCGTCGCCTCGGCTTGACCACTGGCGAAGAAGGCGACCAGCAACTGGTCGAAAACCTGCTGCAACTGATGCAAAACAGCAGCGTCGACTACAGCCTGTTTTTCCGCCGTCTGGGCGATCAAGCCGCCGAACTCGCCGTCGCCCGCTTGCGCGACGACTTCGTCGATATCAAGGGCTTCGATGCCTGGGCCGAGCGCTACTGCGCACGCGTCGCCCGCGACGGCAACAGCGATCAAGCACAGCGCCGCGCCCGCATGCACGCGGTCAATCCGCTCTACATCCTGCGCAACTATCTGGCGCAGAAAGCCATCGATGCGGCGGAGAATGGCGACTATACCGAGGTCCGCCGCCTGCACGCGGTACTGAGCAAACCGTTCGAAGAACAGCCTGGTATGGACAGCTACGCCGAGCGCCCACCTGAGTGGGGCAAGCATCTGGAGATCAGCTGTTCGTCGTAAGGGCGGTTAGATGAAGGTTTCCACCGACACACCGAAGCGCTCGGCCAACCAGCGGACTTGCCGCAGGTTGAGCTGGCGCTTGCCACTCAGGATTTCCGATACCACCGATTGCGCGCCAACACCCGGCAGCTCGCTCTGACTCAAGCCGTGTTCGCGCATCATGTAGCGCAGCGCATCAACACCACTGGCCACAGGCATTGGCCGGTGTTGCTGGTCGTAGGCCTCGATCCAGTCACTGAGGATATCCACCAGACTCATCAGCGGGCTGGATTCGTCTTCACCAATCAGGTCCAGCAACTCATCGAGCGCCTTGACGAGCACATCGTAATCAGCCTCATTTTTCGGTTTGCGCAGCAACGGCGACACAAAGTGCCAGTGCTCAGCGGCTTGTTTGATCAGAACGTTCATCGACGCTCCTCCTTCCATTTACCCTTGTCATATTCACGATGATCCAGCACCTGCTTGATATACAGCCGTTGCGCCAAGTAGTGCACGACAGCGATCAGGCGCAGCTTGTTCCCGCCAATATCGAATACATGGAACGCCCCCACCTTATCGGTTGCAGGGAACATCGCCTTCATCGCCGCAAAGTCGCCCGGACTGTTCCTCTTGACCTGTCGATACCATTGATCCAGCGCATTGGCTGAATGTGGCCATTGCTCCTTGGCCTCCCATATTCGTTTTTCGGTGATCACACGCATGCAACATCCTTATCGCATCCTGCTATGGAGGTTAAGCCAGGGCTATTCATATCGCAACTTGCTATACACCCAGGCAGACCAACGGTGCACTGTTCGATGCGCTCTACCAGCCTAGATACACGGCCCCCTTTGACGCTGGCGAACATGTGAGCATTCTTTTCTACCGTGTCACCCGCAATAGCTCTGAAGCCATGCACGCCAGGCAGTCACATGGCCATGCTGCGCAAGAACTTGCGCAGCATGCCTGTGGATAACCCGCTTTGGATCTGGCTTGCAGCATCGCCTGTATGGCTTTCAAGGCACTGCGCAAGTTGTTGCGCGGTGGTGCGCAAGAAGTTGCGCACTTTTCTTGAAGATTCATCGATGCCAGTTTTAAACAATCTTCAACTTATTGATTTATATAGATTAAATTTAAATGGCATGAAGCTTGATCACTGTCAGGTGTGCATCGGGCGATTTTCCTCTCCCGGATACCTTCGATTGATCAGGCAAGGAAAGCATTCATGCCAACACCCGCATATCTGTCACTAATCGGCACCAAGCAAGGTTTCATCACCGAGGGCAACTTCAGTCAGGACTCGGTCGGCAACGTTTATCAGGAAGGTCATGAAGATCAGATTCTGGTTCAGGCGTTCAGTCACCAGGTCATCATTCCTCGTGACCCGCAGTCCGGGCAGCCGCTGCTCGTCAGCGGGCATTTCCTGGCCCTGAGTCAGCATCCCAAAGCCAAGTGGAACGACCTCTGGCTGCTGACTGAAATCCTTCACGAAGGCAAGCAGCCGCAAGTCCTCGAAGAGTCGGTGACCAGCGACACCTCCGACCTCAAGGACGACTTCCACCAGGGTTACCGCAACCGCTTCCAGGCCACTCCATGGGACGTGCCGAACCGACCGCCACTGGTGCACCCGAAGAAAGGCCAGGAACAGATCTTCCTGCACGCCCAGCGCGACTGGGATGAAAACATCGAGCACGACCAGAAGATCCGCGTCGGCAACGAACGCCACGACACCGTCGAGGCCAACAGCTACAGCAAGTTCAAGGCCGAAGAACACCACACCGTCCACAAAGACCGCAAAGTCGAAACCCGCGCCAACGACCACCTGACCGTCGGCGTGAACCAGCACATCAAAATCGGCACTGGCCAATTCATCGAAGCCGGCCAGGAAATCCACCTCAGCAGCGGCCTGAAAGTGGTGCTCGAAGCCGGCAGCGAACTGACCCTCAAGGGCGGCGGCAGCTTCATCAAAATCGACGCTGGCGGCGTGACCCTCAGCGGGCCGGTGATCAACATGAACAGCGGTGGTAGTCCGGGCGGTGGCACGGGTGCTGCGCCGATATTGCCGGGGCCGTTGAAGCAGGCGGATGCGGACAAGGCTGGCATGCCAATCGAAGCGTTGGTCAAACAAAACATAGTCTTCAGGCAAGCCCGCGCGGGCGTCTGTGAGGTCTGCGAGGCGGCAAAAGCCGCCAAAGGTGCTCCGAAATGACCAACACCGATAGCCGCAACGGTTTTCTGCTGATAGACGGTGCGCACTTCGACGACGCACTGGCATGGTTTTACCAACATTACCCCAGCCATCAACCCATGCCCTTACTCATCGGTACGCCTTACGCCCCCATCGCCGAAGCAGGTCCGATTCTGCTCGACGCGGCCATTGGCAGCTCGATTTACCAGGCCTGGCACAACGGCGATGAAAACCTGAAGAACGGCGTCTGGCTTCAGACTCCACAAACGCCGAATCAGGTATTCACCACCTTGCAACGCAGAATTCGCATCTACTCCCCGGACCGTCGCGAATTCTGGCTGCGTCTTGGTGATGCAGCCCCTCTGCGTCAGGCTTGGCTAACCGGAGCGGTCTGGCCAATCGGTTTCTGGCACGGGATTGATAACGTGTGGCTGCATCACAACGGTTCGCCCATCCGCACCTGGAACAATGCGACTCCAGAAGAAAATTGTGCACCCAACGATAGCGGTATCGACGCGCAAATCATTCTGACCTGGCCGTTGCTCGAAGCATTGGCTCCTGACACCGACACTCCACAGGAGACCGTGTAATGACCCAGGCAGCGCCTGCAAAATCAGACTTCAAACCGGCAGAATGCCCCCTACTCACCGCCGTCCTGCCGCTGCGTTACGCTATCGGCCCAACCCCGAGCCTCGACGTTAGCACCCTGAACTTGCCACCGCTAAACGGTGACTTCCCTGAGCTCGGAGATAAAACTCCCGTCACCCGCAGTAAGCCGCTGAACTACATCGCACGCTTCCTGCGCACGGGCTACCTCTATGTGTGGCAGACATCCCCGGCGAAGTTGATCGAGTTCACTGTTGAAACGGCCATGCTGCAAGAAACCGCTCGCGGCGGCAAAGTCATCGACAGCTCCAAAAAGCCCTATCTCATGCTTCCTGCCGGCACCCCGGCAATGCTGGCCTGGTCTCCTACGCAGTGGTCCGATAAACAGTTCTCGGCCGCTAAAACCCAAGCCACTACCCGCACGCGGGTAATGCGCGCGTTCACCCCCGGCGCCGCACCTGCGAGCGGTAAAGCTGCACGTATTCATGACGCCATCGGTGACTACAAAGAGCCAGAAGGCTTTCAATGGAGCTGCGAACCCTCTACCAAAGATGCTCCAATGTGGGAGCAAACACTGGAGGCCATGAAACGCTGCGAGCAACAGGCGTATGTGATTGCTGATGATGCGTGGGGTGTCTGGCATGACTTGGCCTCGTTGATCCGGACCCAACAAAAAGCCTTTGAGGACCTGCGTAAAAAGCGCGCTGAAGATTGGGCCATTGCCGGAACCCTCAAATCACTGGGTGAAAATGACTCCAAGATCAATGGCCTACTCCCTTCCGCTACTCGCTTCGCAGAACTGAAGAAAGTATGGGAAGAGCAAGAGACAGCAGAGAAGCGCTACACAAACGATATTCGACGCTTCTCCACACTCTGGGATGACTGGTTCAAGACACGGCACAGCAAAGGCCCCGCGACGATAGATACCGCCGCCGGCCACTTTGATATGACCAACCCTGCAAAACGTGCAGAACTCGAAATGAATTTCGCCGCTGCCTGCCTCGGAGCGTCTGTGTGCAGTCTGAGCGCCAAGGCCATTGGCCAAGCACTGGATCCACAGAAAGAGACAGCGGGTAGTCCGTGGTTGTTGTGGGCATTGTTGGGGCTGGGCAAACGCATGAGCGTTGGCGATATGAAATCGCTCGTAGATGTGTCAGATGGCATCAACGATAACGCCGCAACAATAGGTAAAGCTGCCGCCAATATGGGCAAAGCAATGGCTCTGTCCGCAGCGATCAACCATGCCGCTGACAAACTGATGGCACACAATCCTGCTCCGGCACTGGAAGCATTGTTCCTGTCATTGGCACCCGTTGCGGGGGCAGAGCTGAATGACACTACCAAACCTGCGAGCAACGCGGCCAAGCTCTACATGGGCGCCGCCATGGCTCGTGGCGGGCAACGCTTTGAAACAGCTAAGGTCAGCCCGAAGCAGGTGGGGGAATGGCTGAGTGATTTGATGGGCACTCGGCAAGTCGCCCCACCCTCAAAACTGAAACTGACTGCAGTTGCCTCCGCAGTACAGGACGCACTGCCATTTTTTATGTTGGTTCCAGCACCAGCAGCAAAGATCGTGGGAGGAAAGCTGCCATCGATTGCTGAATTGGTTACGCCTGAGACCAATCTGAAAAATCTGCTCAACCTCAGTAAAGACGCGATGGATAAAGCCCCTATCAAGTGCGTCGTAGCACTGATGGCCGCGGTTAATTTCGGGTGGGGAGTAAGGGAATACCGAAATTCCGACTCCGCAAAGAACATGCTGAGCTTCATCGGCGGTTTTTTCGGTGCAACCTCGGCATCAAGCGCGGTCCTACAGAAAGTAGCAGAAATTAATTGGGAATCCACATTAAAAGAGACTGGAAAAGAATCCGTAAGTGCTCGACTAGCACTCACGAAAGCCTTAGGCCTAGCTACTGCCACGGCAGCACTCCAAACTATCGTTTCCGGTTTTGACATCATTATTTATGGGATAGATGCATTCGATACCTACCAGTCTGGAGACTTCGACACAGCCGCTATCAATATGGCTCTCAGTGTGGGGTCGCCCATAGGAAAGACCCTGCAGATGCAAAAGGGCTTTTGGGAGTACATCCGTTCGTACATGAACAACGGCCCGTGGTTTGACCAAGACGGAAACCCGAGCGACTCCGACGCATTCGTAAAAAGTCAGCTTGCAGCCAATCTTAAGCAGTCGGAATTTCTTGGTCATACCCGTCAAATCATCGCTGAGAAAAAAGTTGCGGCGGGTGGTAAAAACTACTTAAGCGGCATTGATGTCGCGATGTTTTTGGGGAATCTGCTTTTTCATCCCTTGAACCTCGTTCAAGACTTCACCTATAAAATCGCAAAACAGCGCTCACGTAACCGCTGGCCGAAAATAGTCCTTGAGYGGTTGCAGGCAGACGGGCCTACCACTCGGCTGATTGATCTTGAGCAGCAACGGACAAATCTATAACTGAAGCATGATCACATTTAGCTCCAAACCACCGCACTCGTTCGCTCGGCTCACTTATCTGAATTTCCCGCCCCTGGTCCTAGGACATTTCCCGCACTCTGTAGCGCCTTGGGTGAACTTGTCCCAAATCGACCACGCGGATAGTCTTCATGAGTCGCCACAAAATCGGCGGCCCGTTTTGACAGCCTGAGCAGTATCAAGGCATGCAAATGCCGCTATGCGGCTCCATAGCTCAGGGAGCTTCACCATGAAGAAGATCACCCTCAAACCACTCAGCCTCACCGCCACCGATCCCCTCGACACCCAAAACCCGACCCAACGTCCCAGCCCCATCTTCACCGTCACCCCCAACATCGACACCGAAACCTTGCTAATCCACGCCAGCGAAACCCTGGCCTCGCTCAACGCGATGACCACCGACCTGGCCTTTGAGCTTGAAGGCGCGCACCGCAATGTTGCGCTGGGTATTCAGCAGATGATCGTGTTGGGCGAGCTGCTGGTGAACAGAGCACTGGAGAACCTCGACCTGCCCGATTCGGCGGGCAGCCGGCTCAATCCGTCCGTCGTCCACTGACGGACCGCGTTGGTTTATCGAATGGAGTGTTTCCCATATCTTGAT
Source organism: Pseudomonas sp. 05N36 (assembly GCF_056397385.1). NCBI lineage: Bacteria > Pseudomonadati > Pseudomonadota > Gammaproteobacteria > Pseudomonadales > Pseudomonadaceae > Pseudomonas > Pseudomonas sp. 05N36. The sequence continues at coordinate 441,253 of NZ_JBFTNH010000001.1, forward strand.
ACATGCCCATCACCGGCGTGGACTGCTGCGTCCCTTCCTTGCTGATCGACACCGAAGCCCCGCTCGATGTGTTGCACGAATCAGCGGCCTTCCGCATCCGCAGCACCACCCAACTGCTGGAAACTTTCGCTCTGCACGAGGTTACGCAGGCGCTTGTCATTACGCTGCGCGACGGCTGCGACATGCTGGACGTCATCGGGCGACGCTTGCGGGCGCAGGTTTCGGCGTAATGAATATGGGCGACCTTGAGGTCGCCCATTTTTTTGCTCTCGCCTGCACACCTTGATAATCCATGGCCTCGGCTCCAGATTGGTTGCATTGCCCACTTTCCGGAGCCCCTTCATGTCTGCCCCCCTGTTGATCCCCTGCCCCCACTGCAACGGCCTCAACCGCATCCCCGCCGAGCGCCTGGGTGACCACCCCAAGTGCGGGCGCTGCAAAGCCGACGTCCTGCTGAACAAACCCTTCGAGCTGACGCAAGGCGATTACGCCAGTCAGATCAAGGGCGATCTGCCGTTGCTGGTGGATGTGTGGGCCGATTGGTGCGGGCCGTGCAAGTCGTTTGCGCCGGTGTTCGAGCAGGCGGCGGGGCAGTTGGCGGGCAAGTGTCGGTTGGCCAAGCTGGACAGTGAGGCGAATCAGCAGTTGTCGGCGCAGTTGGGGATTCGTTCGATTCCGAGTTTGATTCTGTTCAAGAACGGTCGGGAAGTGGCGCGTCAGAGCGGGGCGTTTCCGCTGCCACAGTTGATGAGCTGGTTGCGTAGTCAGGGGATCTGACGACGATCTCAAAGCCACCCTGAACTCAATGTGGGAGCGAGCTTGCTCGCGATGAGGGCGTGACATTCAACGGAGATGTTGGCTGTCAGACCGCTATCGCGAGCAAGCTCGCTCCCACATTGGTTCTGTGTTGTCTGTAGGGATCAGGCGTTTTCCAGCAGGTTGTGCAGTTCGACGAATTGTTGGGTCAGTTTGTGCCGGGGGTCGAGGTGGATCAGGGGCATGTTGGCCTGGTGGGATTCGCGCATGCGCACCGAGCTGCCCAGGTACACCGGTAGCACCGGCAGGCCTTCGGCGATCAGTTCGTCGAGCATCTGCTGCGGCAGGCTCGCGCGGGCCTGGAACTGGTTGACCACGATGCCTTCGACTTGCAGCTCTTCATTGTGGTCTTCCTTCAACTCTTCGATTTCCGCCAGCAGGCCGTACAGCGCCTGACGGGAGAAGCTGTCGCAGTCGAAGGGAATCAACACGCGATCGGCGGCGATCAACGCGGACACCGCATAGAAGTTCAACGCTGGCGGGGTGTCGAGGTAGATCCGGTCGTAGTCTTCGGCCAGTTCGTCGAGCAGTTTGCGCAGCTTGTTGATCTTGTGTTTGGCCTCAAGCTTGGGCTGCAGGTCGGCCAGCTCGGCCGTGGCGGTGACCACGTGCAGGTTGTCGAACGGGGTTTCATAGATATCGACCTGGTTTTTCTTCGAAAACGGCCCGGATGACAAGGTCTGTTTGAAGAAGTCGGCAATGCCCATCGGGATGTCGTTGCCGGTCAAACCTGTCAGGTACTGAGTGGAGTTGGCATGGGCATCGAGATCCACCAGCAGCGTGCGATAGCCCTCGCTGGCGCTGACCGCCGCCAGATTGCAGGCAATACTGGATTTGCCCACGCCACCTTTCTGATTGAACACCACGCGCCGCATGTCAAAACCTCCGTGTATCAAAGAATGACCGAGTGTAGTTGCCGACACCGCTGCTTCGCTACCTCGTTGGCAGTCGGACTGCACGGTCAGCTGCAATCTCGGCAAAAAACCGTCCGACTTCGCTCTTTGAGTGATGAATCGACTGACAGATACGTCTGTTAAAAACCGAATAATGGCAAAACGACAGCTTTTTCGCGGATAAACGGCATGGCACACCGAACAAATTGGGGCCAGTATTTGCTGAAAGCCCGCCGCACCGGGATAATGCGCGCCACTCGGCGGTAGCGTTATGCCGGGTCAGTCGCCGGTCAATCGACTCACCGCGTCAAGGAAGCCCGCAGGGGCGGGATGAATTTTCAGTGATCAAATTCAATATCGCCCAATGGCGCGCTTGGGCCCCTGGGCTCGAAAGCGTGGACGATTGGCAAGCCTGGAGCCGACAACCGGTCGTGCTCGAGAACAGCGATGCCGCCCCCGACGTATCGTTTTTGCCGGCCATGCAGCGTCGGCGACTCAGCCGTCTGGCGCGGATGGCCTTGAGTGTCGGCTGGCCGTTGGCCGAGGGTCACGAACAGCTACCGTTGGTCTTCATTTCTCGTCACGGCGAAACTCCGCGCACCTTCGAGATTCTCAACGACCTGGCCGCCGATCAGCCGCTGTCGCCGACTCAGTTCAGTCTGTCGGTGCACAACGCCGTCATCGGCCTGTGGTCGATCTTGCGCGGCGAAACCAGCGAAATGACCGCCCTCGCCGCGGCCGGCGATGGCCTTGAACACGGCATGCTCGAGGCTGCGGCGCTGCTTGAAGAAGGCGCGCCGGCGGTACTGCTGGTGATCACCGAAGAACAACCGCCGCAAGCCTACTCGACCTGGATCGACGATGTGCCGTTCCCGTATGCAGTCGGCCTGTTGATCACGCCCGGAAATCAGTGGCAGCTGTCTCTGAACAGCACCACGGATACGTTGTCCAAACCCCATTGGCCCCATGCGCTGAATCTGTTGAGTACTCTGCTCGGCCAGCAGACCACCTGCCAACATGCCTGGAAAAATCGTGTATGGACCTGGCAACGCAACCAGTAACCGATAAAAACCGCGACGCCTATTACTGGCGCTTGCTGGCCACTGCCGCAAGCTTCACCTTCTTCGGGTTGGGCGCGCTGTGCCTGCGATTGATGGTTTTGCCGCTGTTGAGCTGCTTGCCGGGCGATGTCCAGACCCATCGGCAACGGGCGCGCTATACCGTCAGCCGGATATTCTGGTTTTTTGTCCGGTTCATGGCCCGCTCGGGGGTGCTGACCTACGACATCCAGGGCGCAGAAAAACTCGGGCGTCCGGGACAGATGATCATCGCCAATCATCCATCGTTGATCGACGTCGTGTTCCTGATTGGTCTGGTGCCCCACGCCAACTGCGTGGTCAAGAAAAGCCTCTGGGAGAATCCTTTCACACGCGGCCCGCTACGCCGCACCGGGTACATCAGCAACGACGGCAGCATGGAGATGCTCGACGCTGCTGCCGACGCACTGAAAAGCGACCAGACCCTGATCATTTTTCCCGAAGGCACCCGCACCCAACCCGGCCAGCCACCGGCCTTTCATCGGGGCGCGGCAGCAATTGCGCTGCGCGGTGCGAGAATCGTCACCCCGGTGGTCATCAAGGTCAGCCCCACGACCCTGACCAAGGCCGAGCCCTGGTATCGGATCCCCAAACGTCGCGTGCACTTCAGTTTCCGTGTCGGGGCCGATATAGACCCACAGGCCTTCGCAGCGCTGGGCCCTGCACCGCAGGCCTCGCGCAAGCTCAACGATTATTTCCACCATTACTTTATTAAGGAGCTCGCCGAAGATGAGCGATCTGAAGCTTGAAATAAAACTGCTGATCATTGACGCCCTTGGCCTCGAAGACATCGGCGTGCAGGACATCGGCGACGAGCAGACGCTATTTGGCGAAGGCCTGGGCCTGGACTCGGTCGACGCACTGGAGCTCGGCCTGGCGATCCAGAAAAAGTACGGCATCAAAATCGACGCCGATGCCAATGACACTCGTGGTCACTTCACCAACGTGGCGAGCCTTGCGGCGTTCGTCACTGCAAAACAGGCAGCTTGAGACCGGACCATGCAAACTCGTGACGACATCTTCAACACCCTGCGTGATGCCCTGGTCGAACTCTTTGAGCTGGAACCCGAACGCGTGACCCTGGACGCCAACCTGTATCAGGACCTGGAAATCGACAGCATTGATGCCGTCGACCTGATCGATCACATCAAACGCCAGACCGGCAAGAAAATCGCCGCCGAAGAGTTCAAGTCGGTGCGTACCGTCGGCGACGTGGTCGAGGCGGTCTACCGTCTGGTTCAACCGGCCGCATGAGCCGACTGATCGGCCTCGGCCTGCTGCTCGCGGGCCTGCTGTACCCCTTTGCGGTGTATTTCGGCATGGAACACTTTGCCCCGTGGCAGTTCGGTCTGTTGCTGGGTGGATTGTGGCTGGCCCGTGCGCTGCTGGGCGAACGGCGCCCTGGCAGCGTCTGGATGGCGGTGGTTGCCATTGTGTTTTGCCTGCTGCTGGCGCTGTTCGACAGCCCTGTGTTGTTGCGCTGGTACCCGGTGCTGATGAGCGGTTTCATGCTGGCGCTGTTTGGCCTGAGCCTGAAGTTCGGGCAACCGATGATCGAGCGGCTGGCGCGTTTGCGCGAACCGCATCTGCCGGACAAGGCCATTGTTTATACCCGCCAGGTGACGATCGCCTGGAGTGTGTTTTTCCTCTGTAACGGTTTGCTCGCTGCTGCCCTGACCCTTTGGGCGCCGCTGAGTTGGTGGATGTTGTACACCGGCCTGATCTCCTACGGGTTAATGGGTTTGCTGTTTGCCATTGAATGGCTCATACGACAACGGGTACGAGGCCACCCATGAATTGGATAAAACTTGAGCAACTGTTGCTCAAGGCACTACCTGCGCGCGCCGTCACGGCGGATCCCGCGCTCAATCACGCCGACCTGTGCGAGCAGGCCCTGCGCCTTGCCGCCGGCCTGCAAGCGCAAGGTGTAACGCGCATCGCCGTGCACCTGGAAGACGCCGCACAACTGGCCATCGCCCTGCTCGGCGCCTGGCGTGCCGGGGTCAGCGTGCTGCTGCCTGCCGATCTGCAACCCCAGACCCGTCTGCGCTGGTCGACGGCGGTCGACCTGTGGCTGACCGATGTGGCAGACGACGCACAGCTGACTGACTTCCAACAGGCGCCGCTGACTGCCGCCGAACTGGATCTCGATCACTGTCACCTGAGCCTGTGCACGTCCGGCTCCAGCGGCGAACCCAAGCGCATCGAGAAAACCCTGCGGCAACTGGCCAATGAAGTTCAGGCGCTGGAGCACTTGTGGGGCGCGGACCTGGGCGACGCCTGCATCATCGGCAGCGTCGGCACGCAGCACATCTATGGATTGCTGTTTCGGGTGCTGTGGCCGCTGTGCGCCGGGCGTCCGTTCGTGCGCCGGCAGTTGGCGTTCCCGGAAGACCTGCAGCGCACCAGCCGCGAACACCCGGCCTTCGCTTGGGTTGCCAGCCCGGCGCTGCTCAAGCGCATGGGCGACAACCTCGACTGGCCGGTCTTGAGCGCAGTCCGCCGAGTGTTTTCTTCCGGTGGCGCGTTGCCGGCCGAGGCTGCACAACGCTTGCACGCACGCCTGCAACAATGGCCGACGGAGATTCTCGGCAGCTCGGAAACCGGTGGCATTGCCTGGCGTCAAGGCGACGATCTCTGGCAGCCGTTTGCCGATGTTGTGCTCAGCCAGGACCGTGACGGGGCCCTGCTCATCGCCTCGCCGTACTTGCCGGTCGACCACGTTGAACACACCGCCGATGCCGCGCGCATCGACGCCGACGGTCGTTTCGAACTGCTCGGACGGCTGGACCGGATCGTCAAGCTGGAAGAAAAACGTATCTCGTTGCCCATGCTGGAACAGGCGCTGGTGGCCCACGACTGGGTCGCTGAAGCGCGCCTCGGCGTGGTTCAGGAAAACCGCGCCTCGCTGGGTGCCTTGCTGGTGCTGAGCGAACAAGGCCTGCATGCACTGCGTAATCAAGGCCGGCGTACGCTGACCCAGGAACTGCGTCAGCACTTGAGCCAACATTGCGAAACCCTGGCCCTGCCGCGCCGCTGGCGGTTGCTGCGTCAACTGCCGCTGAACGCCCAGGGCAAACTGCCGCAAGCCGACGTTGAAGCCTTGCTGCTGGCGCCCCGTCCAAAGGCGCCGCACGTATTGGAACAGGCCGAAGCCGACGGCGAGTGGAGCCTGCAACTGGCAGTGCCGCCGGACCTCGCCTACTTCAGCGGCCACTTCCCGCAAACCCCCGTATTACCGGGCGTGGTGCAGGTCGAATGGGCGCTGAACCTGGGTCGGCAACTGATGGAGCTGCCGATAAAGTTTGCCGGCATGGAAGTGCTGAAGTTCCAGCAACTGGTGCGCCCCGGCGACGAAATCCAGCTGCACCTGCGCTTCGACCCATTGCGCAGCAAATTGTATTTCGCCTATCGCAATGAGACGGCTACCTGCTCCAGTGGACGAATTTTGCTGGAGGCTGCGCATGCATAACCCCTGCGCCGTGATCCCGGTCTACAACCACGAAGCCGCCGTCACCAACGTGGTCGACGCGCTGCTCGCCAACCACCTGCCGTGCATTCTGGTGGATGACGCCAGCAGCCCGGCCTGTGCGGCGGTGCTTGAGCAACTGGCCCGGCGTGACCAGGTTTTCCTGATCAAACTCGCCGTCAATCAGGGCAAGGGCGGTGCGGTCATGAGCGGGTTTCGCGAAGCGTCGCGCCTGGGCTTCAGCCACGCCTTGCAAGTGGATGCCGATGGCCAGCACGACCTCAGTGACGTCCGGACCTTCATCGAGCAGTCACGCGCCCAACCCGATGCGCTGATCTGCGGCTACCCGCTGTACGACGCCAGTGTGCCGAAGGGCCGTTTGTACGCCCGCTACCTGACGCACGTCATGGTCTGGATCAACACCCTTTCGTTGCAGATTCGCGACTCCATGTGCGGTTTTCGCCTCTACCCGTTGCGGCCGACGCTGGCGCTCATCAACTCGGTGAAGATCGGCAATCGCATGGACTTCGACACTGACATCATTGTGCGCCTGGCCTGGCGCAATCTGCCGATGCGCTGGCTGCACACCAAGGTTCACTACCCCCAGGATGGCGTCTCGCATTTTCGGCTGTTTCGCGACAATGTGCTGATTACGAGCATGCACACCCGCCTGTTCTTCGGCATGCTGTTACGGGCGCCGGTCATTCTTTGGCGACGGTGGCGAACATGAGCATCAATGCAGACAACGAGCACTGGGCCGACCACAAGGAACGCGGCAGTTTCTGGCTGATGAAATTCACCGCATTCTGCGCAAAAGTGCTCGGGCGTCGGTTGTTGAGCCCGCTGCTGTACGGCATCGTCCTGTATTTTTTCCTGTTCGGTCGCAGCGCCCGCCACAGTGCCTGGCAATACCAGCAGCGCCTCGCCGACTGGAGCGGCCGCAGCGAGTTGCGCCCGACTCATTGGCGGGTGTTTGGCCAGTTCATGGCCTTCGCCGATTCCATGCTCGACAAGCTCGACGTGTGGAACGGCAAGTTGAGCATTGAACAGATCGAAATCATCGACCCGGCGCTGTTGCGCAATCAATTGCGCGGCACACGCGGGCAGATGCTGGTGGGCGCTCACCTGGGCAACCTCGAAGTCTGCCGGGCCCTCGCCGAACTCGGCGAAAGGGTCACCATGAACGTGCTGGTGCACACCAAGCACGCCGAGCGTTTCAATCGCCTGCTGGGCGAAGCGGGCGCGACCAATCTGCGGCTGATCCAGGTCAGCGAACTGGACCCGGTGATCATGCTGCAACTGAGCCAGCGCCTGGAACGCGGCGAGTGGCTGGCGATTGCCGGCGACCGCGTACCGCTGCACGGCGGGCGCAGTGTGACGGTGGACTTCCTCGGTCATCCGGCCGCGTTCCCCCAGGGTCCGTGGCTGCTGGCCGGCCTGTTGAAGTGCCCGGTCAATTTTCTGATGTGCCTGAAAAAACCAGCGGGCGACTATCGGCTGATCATCGAGCCCTTCGCCGACGCGGTGGTATGGAAGCGCAGCGACCGCGAGCAAGTGATTCACCACTGGGCCACGCGCTATGCCGAACGCCTCGGCCAGTGCTGCCTTGAGGCGCCCCAACAATGGTTCAACTTTTACCCATTCTGGAAGACCGATGACGACGCATCTGCTTGAGCCGGTAACCTTCGGCGAACCCCCTTTGCGCATCGAAGACGTGTTGGCCCTGGCCAACTGTCAGGCGCCCGTGCAACTGCAAAACGACAGCGAATACCGTGAACGCATCGCCAAGGGCGCGCGGTTTCTCGATTCGTTGCTGGACAAGGAAGGCGTGATCTACGGCGTGACCACCGGTTACGGCGATTCCTGCGTGGTCGCGGTGCCGCTGCATCATGTCGAAGCGCTGCCGCGTCATCTGTACACCTTCCACGGTTGCGGCCTGGGCAAACTGCTCGACGCCCAAGCGACCCGCGCGGTGCTTGCGGCGCGTTTGCAGTCGCTGTGCCACGGCGTGTCCGGGGTTCGCATCGAGCTGCTGGAGCGCCTGCACGCCTTCCTCGAACACGACATTCTGCCGCTGATCCCGGAAGAGGGCTCGGTGGGCGCCAGCGGTGATCTGACACCGCTGTCGTACGTCGCCGCGACCTTGTCCGGCGAGCGCGAAGTGCTGTTCAAGGGCGAACGCCGGCAGGCAGCCGACGTCCACCGCGAACTCGGCTGGGAACCGCTGGTACTGCGGCCCAAGGAAGCGCTGGCGCTGATGAACGGCACAGCGGTAATGACCGGCCTTGCCTGCCTGGCCTTCGCCCGTGCCGACTACCTGCTGCAACTGGCCACGCGCATCACCGCGCTGAACGTGGTCGCCCTGCAAGGTAACCCGGAGCACTTCGACGAGCGCCTGTTCGCCACCAAGCCGCACCCGGGCCAGATGCAGGTGGCTGCGTGGTTGCGCAAGGATCTGGCGATCGACGCCCCGACTGCGCCGCTGCATCGCCTGCAAGACCGCTATTCGCTGCGTTGCGCGCCGCATGTGCTCGGTGTGTTGGCCGACAGCCTGAACTGGCTGCGTTCGTTCATCGAGATTGAACTCAACAGCGCCAACGACAACCCGATCATCGACGCCGAAGCCGAACGCGTGCTGCACGGCGGGCACTTCTACGGCGGGCACATCGCTTTCGCCATGGACAGCCTGAAAAACCTCGTCGCCAACGTTGCCGACCTGCTCGACCGTCAACTCGCATTGCTGGTGGATGAACGCTACAACCATGGCTTGCCGAGCAACCTGTCGGGCGCCAGCGCCGAGCGCGCGATGCTCAACCACGGCTTTAAAGCGGTGCAGATCGGCACCAGCGCCTGGACCGCCGAAGCGCTGAAAAACACCATGCCGGCCAGCGTGTTCTCACGCTCCACCGAATGCCATAACCAGGACAAAGTCAGCATGGGCACCATCGCTGCCCGCGATGCGATCCGCGTGCTGGAGCTGACCGAACAGGTTGCCGCCGCGACCCTGTTGGCGGCCAATCAAGGTGTCTGGTTGCGCAGCCAGGCAGAAGACGCCCGGCCATTGCCGCCGGCGCTGGCGGCGATGCACGCAGAGCTCGCCAAGGATTTCCCGCCGGTCATTGAAGACCGCGCCCTGGAAGGTGAATTGCGCCTGTGTCTGCAACGCATCGCCGAACAACACTGGAGGCTGCATGCGTAGCAAGGGAGTGCTTCACGCCGATACGCAAATCCTCGTGCCGTTCTTCGACGTCGATTCGATGAACGTGGTCTGGCACGGCCATTACGTGAAGTACCTGGAAGTCGCCCGCTGCGCCCTGCTCGACATGCTCGGCCACAACTACACCGCCATGCTGGAATCCGGCTACGCGTGGCCGGTGATCGACCTGCAACTGCGTTATGTGCGCGGTGCGGTGTTCGGCCAGACGCTCAACGTGCGCGCCAGCCTGGTGGAATGGGAAAACCGCCTGAAGATCAGCTACCTGATCAGCGACCTCGCCACCGGCGAACGCCTGACCCGCGCCAGCTCGGTGCAGGTCGCCGTGCATGTCGCCAGCCGCGAGATGCAACTGGCGTCGCCGAAGGTGTTTACCGATGCGGTCGAGAGGATGTTGCCATGACCTTTAGCACCAATCGACTTGATGACTGCCCTGTGGCGAGGGAGCTTGCTCCCGCTCGGGCGCGCAGCACCCGTAAATCTGACGACTCGATCCCCCCGACGGAATGCCGTCGTCTGGGTTGGGGAGCGCTGCGCACTCCAGCGGGAGCAAGCTCCCTCGCCACACGTAGCGGCTACAAGGTTGTGGTGATACTGATAGCGCTGCTCGGCTTTTCATCGCTGGCTAACGCCTTCGACCTGCAACAGCTGAGCGATCAACTGGCCAAACCCAGCGTGATCCACGGCAGTTTCATTCAGGAAAAACACCTGCGCGCCCTGCCGCAACCACTGACCAGTAAAGGCTCGTTCGTACTGGCCAAGGATCACGGTTTGCTGTGGTTGCTCAAGACGCCGCTGCAACAGGATTACCGGATCAGCACCAAGGGCATCGCACGGCGTGACAGCAGCGGTTGGCAAATGCTGCCGGGCAAAAGTGCCGGCGCCGAGCAGAACCGCATCTTCCTCGCAGTGCTGCAAGGCGACAGCAGCGGGTTGCAACGGGATTTCGAGTTGTCGCTGAGCGGCGAAGCACAGCACTGGAAGCTCACGCTGACCCCGCGTTCGATGCTGCTCAAGCAAGTGTTCAATCAGATCAACATCGACGGCGGTGAACTGGTGCAGCGTATCGAGTTGCTGGAAACCCAGGGCGACAGCACCGTTTTGTGCATGCAGGACACCACCAGCGCCACCCCATTGAGCGATGCGGAGCAACATGACTTTGCCGAGTGAACGGATGCTTCCACGGCTATTTCTGACCCTGCTGCTGGCGGTGCTCGCACTCGCCGGTTGGCAATGGCACGACGGCGCACCGCTGTCGGCCAACCTGATGGATCTGGTACCGGGTACCGCGCCGGATGCGCTGGAGCTCAAGGCCGAACAGCGCATGCAGGAACCGCTGAACCGCGAAATGCTGGTGCTGGTCGGCCACACCGATCGCCAGCAAGCCATCGCCATGACGCAAAAACTCGGCGAACAGTGGTTGGCCAGCGGATTGTTCGAAAAGGTCCAATGGAACCTGCAAGCCGACTTGCCCGCGTTGCGCACGCAGCTGTTGCAAGGTCGGTTGGCGATGCTCTCGGCCCCCGATCGGCAACAGTTGATCGAACAACCACAAGCCTTCATCCAGCAGCGCGTGCAAGCGCTGTTCGACCCCTTTACCGGTTTCAGCCTGGTGCCGAGCCAGGATGACTGGCTGGGCCTGACCGGACGCATTCAGAACAGCCAGCCGCAACACGGTTCGGTACAACTGGACATTGGCAGCGGCACATTGGTCGCTGACGCCGACGGCAAAAGCTGGGTCATGCTGCGAGCCCGTACCAGCGGCAACGCATTCGACATGCGCCTGCCACTAAAGGTCGCCGAGCTGCTCAAGCATAGCCGCGAAGAAGCCACGCAGGCCGACGTGCAATTACTCGCCGCCAGTGGCCTGCTGTACGCCGCCAATGGGCAACAGCAAGCGACCCGCGAAATTACCTGGGTCGGCGGTGGTGCAACCGTCGGCATCCTGTTGCTGCTGTTGCTGGCGTTCCGCAGATTCCGCGTGTTGCTGGCCTTCATCCCTGTATTGGTCGGCATGCTGTTTGGTGCGGTAGCCTGCGTCGCGCTGTTTGGCCATATGCACGTGATGACCCTGGTGCTCGGATCGAGCCTGATCGGCGTCGCGGTCGACTACCCGCTGCATTACCTGTCCAAGAGCTGGAGCCTGAAACCCTGGCACAGCTGGCCTGCACTGCGCGTGACTTTGCCGGGGCTGACCCTGAGCCTGGCCACCAGTTGCATCGGTTATCTGGCACTGGCCTGGACACCGTTCCCGGCGCTGACCCAGATTGCCGTGTTCTCTGCCGCCGGTCTGCTCGGCGCCTACCTGTCGGCGGTGTGCCTGTTGCCGGCGCTGCTCAAGGGTACGGACTTGCGGCCCGCGCAATGGCCGCTGCGGGTGGCCGAGTTCTTGGTGAACGTGCGTGCAGCGCTGCTCAAACGCGTGCGCAGTTCGGTCCTGCTGGTGTTGGTCCTGGCCTTCTGTGCGGGCGGCCTGTGGCACCTGACCACGAAAAACGACATCCGTCAGTGGGTCAGTGCGCCGCCGCAATTGATGAACGAAGCGCAGACCATTGCGCGGATCACCGGCTATCAACCCACCAGCCAGTTCTTCCTGGTGCGCGCGGCCAACCAGCAGCAACTGCTCGAGCGCCAGAAAGCCCTCAGCGACCGCCTGGATCAGTTGGTGAATCTGGACAAGCTCAAAGGCTACCTGGCGCTGAGCCAACTGGTCAGCCTGCCTTCCGAGCAGCAACAGGTTCGCGAAGCGCTGAATAAACTCCCGGCATTCTGGCAACCGTTGCTCGACCTCGGCATCCCGGCCACCGCACTGCAAGCCGAACTGACGCAGTTGCAGGCCTTGCCGGTCGAAGACATCGACGCAGCGCTGGTCGGGCCCTTGGCCGAGCCATGGCGCCCGCTATGGATCGGCGCCTCGGATGACGGCGTGGCGGCGATGGTCAGCCTGCAAGGCTTGAACGATACCGCGCTGCTGCGGGTGCAAGCGCTGGACTTGCCGGGTGTGCAGTTGGTGGATCGTCTGGACGACCTGAACAAGGTCTTCGCCGCCACCCAGATCAGCGCGGCTGAACTGAAACTGATGTCCTGCGCATTGATCGTGTTGCTGCTGATTCTGCCCTTCGGTCTTGGCGGCGCCCTGCGGCTCGTCGCGCTGCCATTACTGGCGGCCCTGTGCAGCCTGGCCAGCCTCGGTTGGCTGGGGCAGCCGCTGACACTGTTCAGCGTGTTCGGGCTGTTGCTGGTGACAGCGATCAGTGTCGATTACGCGATCCTCATGCGCGAGCAGATCGGCGGTGCCGCCGTGAGCCTGTTGGGTACGCTGCTGGCGGCGGCGACCACCTGGCTGTCGTTTGGTCTGCTGGCGATTTCCAGCACCCCGGCGGTGAGCAACTTCGGCCTTTCGGTGAGCCTCGGGCTGGCCTTCAGCTTCATCCTCGCGCCGTGGGCCAGACCTTCGGCGCACGCCGCGCCGGTTGCGGAGCCGGCAGCATGATGACCGTGCTGTTCTGGCTGCTGGCCTTGGCGCTGTTCGCCGTGGCGACGCGTGTCGGGCGTCATTTTGGCTTGATCCCGATTGTCAGCCAGTTGCTGCTGGCGACCTTCGGCCTGCCGCTGTTGATGTATTTCTGGGTTGAACCGTACTGGCAGTTGAGCGGTGCCGAACTGGTCTCTCCAGGCTGGCTGAAAAACCTCTACAGCCTGAGTTTCGCGCTGTTGCTGGGGCATATCCTCAGCGACGTGATCGACCTGAAGCTGGACCGTCAGAGCCTGAAAATCGCCTTGCCGAGTTTCGGCATTCCGTTCGCCTGTGGTCTGGCGACAGCGATTTGGTTGCTGCCGGATCAGCCGTGGTTGAGTTCGCTGGCAGTCGGCCTGTTGTTCGCGATCACGGCGATTCCGGTGCTGTATCTGTACCTGCGGCACATCAACTATCCACCGGCCGCGACCCGCCGGCTGGTACAGACCGCCATCCTCATTGACCTGACCTGCTGGAGCCTGTTCGCCTTCGCCCAAGGCAGCCTGCACCTGAGCAGCCTGTTGCTGCCGCTGGCCGGCGCCTGCCTGCCGTTGCTGCTGCGTGTGCTCGGGTTGCGCCAGCCGCTGCTGCACAGCCTGGGCTTCTTCGCGCTGCTGGTGGTGGCGGAACACTTCAAACTCAATGCGCTGATTTTCGGCATCGGTTATCTGTTGTGCATGGCTGCCCTCAAACTACCGCTGGTGCTACCGTTATCGGCAGCCTGGATGAGTCGCTTGCAGAACGGCATCGCAATCCCGCTGATCCTGACCTTCGGCATTGTGCAGATCAACGTGCACAGCGCCATGGACAGCCTCAGCTGGATGCAGCTCGGTGCGCTGCTGGTATTTCCTATCGCCAGCAAACTGCTGGGTAACTGGGTCGGCCTCGGTTGGGCCGGAACATCGTTTGTCGGCGCCAACCGCTGGCGCGAAAGTCTGCTGTTGAACATTCGCGGCTTGAGCGAGATCGTCTTTCTCAATCTGCTGCTGCAACAACAGCTGATCAGTCCCGCGCTGTATTTCGCGCTGATGCTGATGGGTTTGATCGCAACACTGCTGCCGGCACTCGCCGGCGTGCACCGAATCCCCTCACCGCTCGCCGCCCCGGCCAGGAGCTCCAGTGCCAACAGTTGATACGGAACGTCGCCAGGTCATCGTTATCGGTGCCGGCCCATCGGGCGCCATCGCCGCCGCGCTGCTCAAGCGTAACGGCCATGACGTGCTGATCATTGAACGTCAGCACTTTCCGCGGTTTTCGATCGGCGAAAGCCTGCTCTCGCACTGCCTGGATTTCGTCGAAGAAGCCGGCATGCTCGAAGCGGTACAAGCCGCCGGCTTCCAGCTGAAAAACGGTGCGGCATTCGCCTGGGGCGAGCGCTACAGCACGTTCGATTTCGGCGACACTTTCAGCAACGGCAAGCCGACCACCTTTCAGGTCCAGCGCGCTGATTTCGACAAACTGCTGGCCGATCAGGCAGCGCTGCAAGGGGTGGAAATACGTTACGGCGAGACGATCATCAGTGCCGACTTCGAGCGGGCGAAACCCCAGCTCAGCGCTCGCCGTGAAGACGGCAGCGAATACCGCCTGGAAGCCGACTTCGTGCTCGATGCCAGCGGCTACGGCCGCGTCTTGCCGCGCCTGCTCGACCTTGAAGCACCGTCGAACTTCCCGCTGCGCCAGGCCGTGTTCACCCACGTCGAAGACCACATCGACGGCCCGCACTTCGACCGTGAAAAGATCCTCATCACCACCCACCCGACCCAGCGCGACATCTGGTTCTGGACCATCCCGTTCAGCCAGGGTCGCTGCTCGGTGGGCGTGGTTGCTGCAGCCGAACACTTCGAAGGCCGCGGTGACGATCTCGACGAATGCCTGCGTGGCTTCATCGCCGAAACCCCGAGCTTGGCCAAGGTGCTGAAAAACGCCCATTGGGACACGCCCGCGCGGACCATCGGCGGCTACTCGGCCAACGTCAAAACCTTGCACGGCCCGGGCTTCGCCTTGCTCGGCAACGCCGCAGAATTCCTTGATCCGGTGTTTTCCTCCGGCGTGACCATCGCCATGCGTTCGGCGAGCATGGCCGCCGGCGTTCTGCATCGCCAACTGCAAGGCGAAACCGTGGACTGGCAACGCGAGTTTGCGGTGCCACTGAAACGCGGTGTCGACACCTTCCGCTGCTACGTCGAAGGCTGGTATGCCGGGACCTTCCAGGATGTGATCTACCATCCTGGCAGCGCTCCGGAGATCCGCCGCATGATCAGCGCGATCCTCGCCGGTTACGCCTGGGACGAACGCAACCCGTTCGTCAGCGAACCCAAGCGCCGGTTGCGCATGCTCTCGGAGATTTGTGCGAGTGATGCAACGTGAGTGACACCGAACAACACTATCTCAGCGACAGTTACGTCGAAGAAACCCGCTTCGGGTTCTGGTTCCTGCGCAGCTTCACCTGGCAGCACCACGTGCTGCGGGTAGCAATCAACGACCTGCGCAGCTTGTTCAGCGAAGCACTGCCCAGCCATCCGGTGCTGCTGGATGCCGGTTGCGGTCAGGGCAAGTCGTTCCAGTACCTGCATCAGGTGTTTGCCCCGCAACGGCTGATCGGCCTCGACGCCGACCCGCACAGCCTGATGCTCAGCGGCGAAGAGGCGCAGCGCCAGAACATCGACGTCGAACTGATCGGCAGCGATTGCGCGACCCTCAAGCTGCCGGACGCCAGCGTCGATTTGCTGTTCTGCCACCAGACCTTCCACCACCTGGTGGAACAGGAGCAAGCCCTCGCCGAGTTCTATCGGGTGCTCAAGCCGGGCGGCTATCTGATGTTTGCCGAGTCCACCGAAGCCTACATCGACACCTGGGTGATTCGCTGGTTGTTCCGCCACCCGATGCACGTGCAAAAGAGCGCCGACGGGTATTTGCAGATGATTCGCCAGCAGGGTTTTGAATTCGGCCCGCAAAACGTGTCCTACCCTTATCTGTGGTGGAGTCGCGCGAAGGACTTCGGTCTGCTCGAACGCTTTGGACTGCGCCGCCCAAAACCGGTTGGCCAACGGGAAGAAACCCTGGTCAACGTGGTTGCCCGTAAACCGCTCGAAGGTAAGCCCTAATGATTCGCCTCCTGCTCGTGTGCTGTGCCTTGCTGCTGAGCGCTTGCGCCAGCCAGCCGCCGCTGCCCGAGCGCAACCCGACACTGGCCTTGCCGCTGCAATTGCATGTCGAGCGGCAACGGGCCGATCAGCGCCAGGACTGGTTGCTGGTGATCCAGCGCGAAGGTGCCGGCATTCGCTGGTCGCTGATGGACCCACTGGGCATTCCGGTGGCTCGCCAGCGCCTGGTCGACAACCAGTGGCAGGCTGACGGCTTGCTGCCGCCCAACCCGGAAGCGCGCCAGTTGTTTGCGGCGTTGTTGTTCGCCCTGACACCGGAGGCCGAGTTGCTCAATAATTACCCTGCTGCCCGGCGTCATGCCGCTTTACGCTCGCTGACACCGCATTGGCAGGTGCTGTATCGAACCCCGTCGGACTTCGTGCTGACGCTGCCCGAACAGCTGAACTATCACGTTACCCCGCTGACCGCCGAGACCGCACCATGACGGCCTACCTGAACGCCCTCGGGCTGATCTGCAGCCTGGGCCGCAACAAACACGAAGTGGCCCGCAAGCTGTTTGCCGGCGACTGCTCGGGGATCCGTGTCGAGGCCGGCTGGGTGCCTGAGCGTTCGCTGCCGGTGGCGGCGGTACACGGTGAGTTGCCCGCGATCCCGGCGGCGTTGAACCAGCACAACACCCGCAACAATCAGTTGCTGCTGGACGCCGCGCTGCAAATCCGCGAAGACATCGAACAGGCCATTCAAACCTATGGCCGTGGACGCATCGGCATCGTCCTGGGTACCAGCACCTCGGGCATCGACGAAGCCAGTCGCGGGATTGCCCAGTACATCCGCGACGGTCAGTTCCCGCCTGGCTACGACTACCAGCAACAGGAACTCGGCGCCCCGGCGAACTTCCTCGCCGACTGGCTGCAACTGAGCGGTCCGGCCTACGTGATCTCCACGGCCTGCACCTCCAGCGCCCGCGCCTTGTTGAGTGCCCAGCGCTTGCTCGACCTCGGTGTGTGTGATGCCGTGCTCTGCGGCGGCGTCGACAGTCTGTGCAAACTGACCCTAAACGGTTTCTCGGCGCTGGATGCGGTGTCCGAGCAGCGCTGCAATCCGTTCTCGGTCAATCGCAACGGCATCAACATAGGCGAGGCGGCGGTACTTTTCCTGATGAGCAAACACCTCGGCAGCAGCCAACCGATTGCCCTGCTCGGCAGCGGCGCCAGCTCCGACGCGCACCATATTTCCGCCCCTGAACCGAGCGGGCGCGGTGCCCTGCAAGCGATGAACAAGGCCCTGCGCAGCGCCGGTTTAGCGCCTGAGCGGATCAACTACCTGAACCTGCACGGCACCGCCACCCAACACAACGACGCCATGGAAAGCCTGGCGGTCAACAGCCTGTTCCCGGCGGGCGTGCCCTGCTCATCAACCAAACCCATGACCGGCCACACCCTCGGCGCGGCCGGGGCGCTGGAAGCGGCGTTCTGCTGGTTGAGCCTGAGCCGCGAAAACACCCGACACGCATTGCCACCGCAGGTCTGGGACGGCCAGCCCGACCCGCAGTTGCCAGCGCTGAGTTTTGTGACCGCTGCTGATCGCCTGGAACCAAGCACTGCACGTTGCCTGATGAGTAACTCCTTTGCCTTTGGTGGCAACAACGTCAGCCTGATTATCGGAGACGCCCAATGATTGATTGGCCTCTCGCCGAACTGCTGCCCCACGCGGGTGACATGATCCTTATCGATCACGTGCTGTCGTTCGACGAAGAACAGATTCACACCCGCCTCACCGTCAAGCCCGGTGGCCTGTTCAACCAGCCCGACGGCAGTTTGCCGGCCTGGGTCGGTATCGAGCTGATGGCACAAAGCGTGGCAGCGTACGCCGGCTGTCGCGCACGTGAGCGAGGCAATCCGGTTGAGCTTGGATTCCTGCTCGGCACGCGTAAATTTGAATGTAATGTGGAACACTTCCCGGTCGGCAGCGAACTGACGATCCACGCCCTGCGCTCGCTCGAAGACGACAACGGCATGGGCGTTTTCGAATGCCACCTGACGGCACCCGGCATTCATGCCACGGCCCGTCTGAATGTGTTCTGCCCACCTCAGTCGGCTCACTACCTACATGAATCCCACTCTTCTTCTAGCACTACTGGAGTCCAGTCTTGACTGAATCCGTACTGGTCACCGGTTCCAGCCGTGGCATCGGCCGCGCCATCGCACTACGCCTGGCCCAGGCCGGCTTTGATCTGGTGCTGCATTGCCGTAGCGGTCGCAGCGACGCCGAAGCCGTTCAGGCCGAAATCGAAGCATTGGGCCGCCGCGCGCGCATCCTGCAATTCGACGTATCGGATCGTGCCAGCTGCAAGGCCCATCTGGAAGCCGACGTGGAAGCCCACGGCGCCTATTACGGCGTGGTGCTCAACGCCGGCCTGACCCGCGACGGTGCCTTCCCGGCCCTGAGCGAGGACGACTGGGACGTGGTGATGCGCACCAACCTCGACGGTTTTTATAACGTGTTGCACCCGGTGATGATGCCGATGATTCGCCGTCGCGCCGCCGGGCGGATCGTGTGCATCACCTCGGTTTCCGGGTTGATCGGCAACCGTGGGCAGGTCAACTACAGCGCCTCCAAGGCCGGGTTGATCGGCGCCGCCAAGGCCCTGGCAATCGAACTGGGCAAGCGCAAGATCACCGTCAACTGCGTCGCGCCAGGCCTGATCGACACCGCGATGCTCGACGAAAACGTCCCCGTGGAAGAACTGCTGAAAATGATTCCCGCACAACGCATGGGCACCCCTGAAGAGGTGGCCGGTGCGGTGAATTTCCTGATGTCCGCCGAAGCGGGCTATATCACCCGGCAGGTGCTGGCCGTCAACGGAGGCCTGTGCTGATGAAACGCGTCGTCGTCACCGGCATGGCCGGCATCACCTCGTTGGGCAGTGACTGGGAGACCATTCGCGCTAACTTCAAGGCCAATCGCAGTGGCATCCGCCGCATGGACGAGTGGGATCGTTTCATCGAACTGAACACGCGCCTGGCCGGTCCCATCGATGATTTCACCGTCCCGAGCCACTGGACCCGCAAGCAGCTGCGCAGCATGGGCCGGGTTTCCCGGCTGGCGGTCGGCGCGGCAGAACAGGCACTGGCCGATGCCGGCCTGCTCGGTGACGAGTCGATCAAGGACGGACGCATGGGCGTGTCCTGCGGCTCATCCACCGGCAGCACCGAGGAGATAAAAGCCTTCGGCAAGATGCTGCTCAATTCGGTGGCTGAAGGTTTGAACGCCAACTCTTACGTGCGGATGATGCCGCACACCACGGCGGCCAATATCAGCATTTTCTTTGGCCTCACCGGGCGCTTGATCCCGACCTCCAGCGCCTGCACCAGTGGCAGCCAGGGCATCGGTTATGCCTACGAGGCGATCAAGTTCGGCCGCCTGCCGCTGATGCTCGCCGGCGGCGCCGAAGAGCTGTGCCCGACCGAAGCCATGGTGTTCGACGCGCTCTACGCCACCAGCCTGAAAAACGACGCCCCGAAAACCAGCCCCCGGCCTTACGACAGTGCGCGCGATGGCCTGGTGATCGGTGAAGGCGGCGGCATGCTGGTACTCGAAGAACTCGAACACGCGCTGGCCCGCGGTGCGCACATTTACGCCGAAATCGTTGGTTTTGGCAGCAACGCCGACGGCCAGCACGCCACCCGTCCCGAGCAGACCACCATGCGCCGGGCCATGGAGCTGGCGCTGGAAGATGCAGGTCTGGAGCCATCGGCCATTGGCTACGTGAACGGTCACGGCACTGCCACCGAGCAAGGCGACATCGCGGAAACCCTGGCCACCAACAGCCTGTTCGGCAGCCACATGCCAATCAGCTCGCAGAAGAGCTTTCTCGGTCACACCCTGGGCGCCTGCGGTGCACTGGAGTCCTGGTTCAGCATCGAAATGATGAACAGCGACGAATACGTGCACACCTTCAACCTCGACGACATCGATCCACGCTGCGGCGAACTGGACTACCTGCGCGGCGAGTTCCGCCAGATGAGCTGCCAGTATGTGATGAACAACAACTTTGCTTTTGGCGGGGTTAATACGTCGCTGATTTTTCGGCGTTGGTCGTAACTTAAAACTTCAAGGTCAAGAATCCCCCAATACCAAGACCTATAAGTGTCACGCCGAGGCGAACATGGTCAGGATTGCGTTGAGGGGGATTTGGCGAAGGCTCAGTCATTCAAGACGCAGTTTTTGCAGGTGGCTGCGTCATATCGATGTCCCCTTCCAACGCCGTTGGGCCCTCGAACTCTGTCTGCAGTAGAGCCAAAAACGCCTCCCGTGCTGGGTGTCGACCTGCGTTTTCATGCCAGTAAAACAGGTTGTCGATACTCGTCAAATCCGGGAATTCATATCCTTGCCAACCCGCACTGTGACGGTATTGCTCATAGATCCCGCGAGGAACCAGCGAAACGCCGGCACCAGCGCTGACACAGCCAACTATGGTGCCATAGCTTGCGATGCTGACGATCGGCAACACCTGATCATGGCGCAACAACCACTGCTCCAGTGCCAACCGGTACGGACAGCCCGGGGGCCACATGAAAATTTCCTTCCCTTGCAAATCCGCCGCCTTGCGTAAAGGCCCATGGGACGCGGACGCGATGAGAATTAAATCTTCACGGTAGATCACTGCACGCTTGAGACCGGGGCGTTCAATGTTCACCGCCACGATCACCCCATCAAGCCGGTGATGCTGAGTATCGTCCAGCAGTTGAGCCCAGGTGCCGGTGCTCAATTCCAGCGACACCTGCGGGTACAGCGCATGGTACTTGGCCAATAACCGGGGCAACCGCCCCGTAGCACTAGACTCGATGGCACCAATGCGCAGGGGACCGCCAGGCGTATGTGTGGGCGCTACCGCGCGCCGGGCTTCATCAGCCAAACCCAGGATTTTCGTCGCGTACTCGAGAAATACCTCCCCGGCAGGAGTGATCCGCAACCCTCGACCGTCGCGGAAAAACAGCGCTGTGCCGAGCTCACGCTCCAAGGACTTGAGACGTGCGGTGATATTGGACGGCACGCAGTGCAGCAACTCGGCGGCGCGCGCGATGCTGCCAACGTCGTGAACCGTCTTGAACATGCGCAGTTGGGACAATTCCATAGCTCACCCAAAGTGAATGCATGGGTCAGTTTAAGTCACTTGTAGTGAGGCTGCGTGTTTTTGATACTTCAACCGGCGCACATTGCAGGGATGCTATCGCGCCTTCATTTCCCCGATGAACAGGAGTTCTCATGGAGTTATCGCAGCACAAAATCCAGTGCCTCGCCGAAAGCGTGTTCACCCATAAAGCCTTGAATAACACGTTCTACCAACGATGGATGGGAGGCACACTCTCCCTCGGTGACGTTGAGGTGTTCGCCCGAAACTACCTGGCCCGCACTGCACTGACCTCTCGCATGATCGCCCTGTCATTTCTGGGCGCTGACAACCTGCATGCTCAGGTCGAAATCGTCAAAAATCTGTACTCCGAGATGGGCTACGGCAGCCCGAAAAAGGCCCACCTCGCCCTGCTGGAAAGTTATCTGATTGACCTTCTCAGCCGTCTCGCTGATCGGCCGTACAGCATGGACGAACTCACAGCTCTACCTGTGCTGAAAAGCACCCGCATGTTCATCCACGAACAGTTGAGCCTGTACGCCGATGGTGGCCGCTACAACAATCCGCTCCATGTGCTCGGGACATTGTTGGCTCAAAAGTGGCTGGCCTATTCGATGCTCACCCGTTTGTACGAAGGAGCGCGCAACTATAAGCACCTGTATGCCAATAACGACAACTTTCATGAGCACTGCGAGTATTTCTACATCCACATCGGGGATGCGGAAAAAGAACACAAAATACAGGCCGTGAAAGCCGCCACACAGGAATGCACCACCGACCAGCACATAGAGGAAGTCCGCGCTTCGTTCAACCGTTTCCTGGTCATCACTGAGCAGTACTGGAACGGAATAGCTCACGCCATGCCCAGCGCGCAAAGTCGTGTTGCGCCCAAGATGACGATTTGATGAATACAAGGCCTAGCGTAAAAGTCGCTTTGGCGGCGATCTTTGTCATTCTTTGCTGGGCCTATTCCCCCATTGGAATCCACATCGGACTAAAGGCTTACGAACCCGGTCATCTCGCACTGATGCGATTCCTCATCGCCTCAACGTTCATGGCCGGAGTCGCATCAGTGATGCGTATTTCCCTGCCACGCCTGAAAGACCTGCCGCTGCTGGCGGTACTGGGCTTTTTTGCTGTCAGCCTGCATCACATAGCCCTCAACTACGGCCAACGAGGTGTTAGCGCTGGGGCCGCCAGCGTACTGGCACAATCCACTCCGCTGTTCAGCACGTTATTGGCGCATTTCGCGTTCAAGGACCGGGTCAACGGCTGGCAATGGATCTGTGTGCTGTGCGGCCTGCTCGGCGCCGCTGTGGTAGTCACCGGAGACCGTGGTTTTGGTGAACTGGACGCACACGGGCTGCTGATCCTGCTGGCGGCGTTTTCATGGAGTCTGTATTTCGCCTTGCAAAAACGCCATTCCTATCGTTATGACGGGCTGACGATGGTGTGTTACACCATCTGGTCGGGCACCGTACTGCTGCTTGTATATGCCCCAGGGCTGTGGAGCGAAGCGCAAAATGCCTCAACTTCGGCCAACCTGGCGGTACTCATTCTGGGCATCTTCCCCAGTGCCCTTGCGTACCTCGCCTGGGCATACGTACTGGCGCACAGCAATGTGAGCCGCGCTTCCATTTCGCTTTACCTGATACCGCCCACAGCCATGTTGATGGCCTCACT
The DNA here is from genome assembly GCF_056397385.1 of Pseudomonas sp. 05N36. Taxonomy (NCBI): domain Bacteria; kingdom Pseudomonadati; phylum Pseudomonadota; class Gammaproteobacteria; order Pseudomonadales; family Pseudomonadaceae; genus Pseudomonas; species Pseudomonas sp. 05N36. The sequence goes on from NZ_JBFTNH010000001.1 coordinate 464,181, forward strand.
GGTTCTGAGCGAACGCCCTTCGGCCATGGTGATCGTCGGAACGGTCATTGTGCTGATGAGCGTACTCGCCCTCAATCTGGAACCATCGAAAGTCGCGGTTCCTGCCGACGAAGTTTGAACAGCGGTCGTGACCACCTATGAAAGACGCAGAAAGTCCGACGTTGGCCTACGAGCACCATGTGCTGATTTGCACCAACTTGCGCCCCGATGGCCGCCGTAGTTGCTCGGGCTCAGGCGCTCATGAATTGCTCAGCGCAGCAAAACGCAAGCTCGCCAAAATGGGTGAGCCAGGAACATCGCGCGCCAACGCATCGGGCTGCCTGGGCCGCTGCGACCACGGCCCGGTCATGGTGATTTACCCAGCTAACCTGTGGTTCTCGTGCAAGACGCCGCAACAGGTTGAACGCATTCTCGATCAGCACCTCTTTTATCCCGATCAGCAATTGTCACCCAAGGGGCCTCAGCGGGAGTCCGCGTCATGACTTGGACAGATGAAGACATGCGCATCGCCCAATGGATGCTGGCCGAATACCGTAAACAAGACTACCTGCCGCAAGCTGTCGCCGCGCGGGAGATCCGTCTGATGTTCGGCGAAGCTCATGTGTACCAAAATCGCCACGGCAACTGGGCGGTGAACAAGCCGATTCTCGAAGCCTTTAAAGCACTGACTGCTGAGTACGTGGTATGGAGCCGAAGCTTTCAACTATGGAGGCCAAGAACCGCACAAGATCCGGCCGACATACGCGTGAGCCGCTGACAAGCTATCCCGACGGATACCATGTGGCGGGATTCATGACCTCGCGTAGTATCTGAGTGCAAATCACTCTGTTCAGGCGTTGCCGGGGTTGAAGGACTAATGACACCTTGGCAAAAAATGAAACATCGGAACGCGAAGTACACAATTTCGGAAGCGTCCCACAGCAGGAATTTGAATTTCGCGCTAGGGTCAGTGCCCCGAACATCCCAAGGAAGAATGAACCATGACTAAAAAGGCCGTTATCGTTTTCAGCGGTGGGCAAGACTCAACAACCTGCTTGATCCATGCATTGCCGCACTACGATGAAATACACTGCATTACGTTTGATTATGGCCAGCGCCATCGTGCGGAAATTGAAGTGGCGCAACAGCTCTCGAAAAAGCTTGGCGTGACGGTGCACAAAGTACTGGACGTTTCATTGCTGAATGAACTGGCCATCAGCAGCTTAACCCGGGACAACATTCCAGTCCCAACCACAGACAGTTCCGGGGACGGTCTGCCAAGCACGTTCGTACCCGGCAGGAATATTCTGTTTTTAACCTTGGCGTCTATTTATGCGTATCAAGTGGGCGCTCAAACTGTAATTACAGGTGTTTGTGAAACTGATTTTTCTGGCTATCCGGATTGCCGGGATGCATTTGTAAAGGCTTTGAATAACGCCATCGAATTGGGCATGGACTATAAGTTGCGCATTGAAACGCCGCTTATGTGGCTAAACAAGGCGGAAACCTGGGCCCTTGCCGACTACCACAACCAACTGGACTTGATTCGTCACCACACACTGTCTTGCTATAACGGAATACAAGGAAGTGGCTGCGCCGACTGTGACGCCTGTAATCTTCGTGCAAAAGGATTGAATGAGTTTCTGAAGAATAAAACAGGGATCATGAACAGCCTAAAAGTCAAACTAGAGCTATAAAAGACAACGTACTGCAGGGAAAATGGGTTATCAACAGCGAACCCTCCCCTCCTATTTTTATGCAGTTTGGGTTCCAGCCAGAAGCTGGCGCGGGTGTTGGTGACATCATTGCGCGATGGCTGCGATTTGCTGGATGTCGTCGGTCGACGATTACAGGCGCAGATTTCGGCGTAAAAAAAACAGGCGACCCCAGTGGGATCGCCTGTTTTTTATACGACAAAGGGCGCCTTTCGGCTGGATGCCAGTCAGTTAAGCCTGTTCACAATTCGTAGCAGCTGGCGAAGCCTGCGTTCGGCTGCGAAGCAGTCGTAAAATCAGACGTCACGTTTTTTCAGGTTAACCGTGGAGGCAGGATTGACGACTGCTTCGCCCGAACGCGGACCAAGCCGAACGCAGGCTTCGCCAGCTGCTACAGGTCATATGTTGCCCCCGGAGTCTCTTAAGCTTGTCATCGCCCTGTATCTGCTACGTCACCTCAACCTTACGCGTCAACAACTCGACAAACGCCTTGGCCATCGGCGACTTCTGGTCCTTACGCTGCACCAGCCACACCGCCGACATCGCCAGCGGATCGAGCAAGGGGCGGTAGACCACGCCGTCGATGCGCATCCGCTGATACGACGCCGGCAACACCGACACCCCGAGCCCCGCCGCCACCAGGCCGATGATGGTCATGGCCTCGCCGGCTTCCTGGGTGAAGTGCGGGCTGAACCCGGCGTCGCGTGCCAGGCTCAGCAGTTGTGCGTATAGACCGCTGCCGTAGCTGCGTGGGAAGAACACGAAAGGCTCGTGGGCCAATGCCGACAGAAACAGCCCTTCCTCGCTGCCGATCACCAGCGGGTCCTTGGAGCTGAGCACGGCCACCAAGGGTTCACGCGTCAACTCGACCACCTCCAGCGAATCCGGCAGTGGCAATGGCCGCATGATGCCGACCTGAATCGACTCATCCACCAGCGCCTCGGCGACCTGAGTGCTGCTCATTTCCCGCAGGTTCAAATGCACGGCCGGGAAGCGCTGGCGAAACGCGAAGATCGCCTGCGGGATCGTCGAGTTGAACGGTGCCGATGAGGTGAAGCCGATCTTCAGTTCCCCCAACTCGCCAAGTTGGGCTCGACGGGCGACGTCGGCAGCCTTGTCGACCTGGGCCAGCACCAGCCGAGCCTCTTCGAGAAACAATCGACCGGCTTCACTGAGCTCGACCCGACGATTGGTACGCTCGAATAAACGTGCACCGACTTCCTGCTCCAGCACCTGAATCTGCTGGCTCAAGGGCGGTTGGGAGATACCCAGCACCTGTGCGGCGCGGCCGAAGTGCAGTTCTTCAGCGACGGCGATGAAGTAGCGCAGATGGCGCAATTCCATGAAAACTCCATTAGGTCGTTAAACCTATCAAACAGGTCGAACAATATATTGGATAGAAACATTAGCCAGCTATATGATTTTTTCATTGCCTGCCTGGCCGTGCTCTCCCGAGGTCCCCCGTGAAAACTGCTGTCGCTCCGCTCGCCCATGAACTGCCGCCTGCTGCGCTGGATGATGGGGTCGCCCAACGCAATGACGTGTACATCGAAAAAGGCACCCCGATGTTCATGCGCACGGTGCTGGCGCTGTTCTCCGGCGGCTTTGCGACCTTCGCCCTGCTCTATTGCGTGCAGCCGATGATGCCGCTGTTTTCCCGTGAATTTTCGATCAACGCGGCGCAGAGCAGCCTGATCCTGTCGGTGGCCACCGGGATGCTCGCCATCGGCCTGCTGATCACCGGCCCGGTTTCCGACCGCATCGGCCGGAAACCGGTGATGGTTGCGGCGCTGTTCGCGGCAGCGTTGTGCACCATAGCCAGTGCGATGATGCCGAGCTGGCAGGGCGTGCTGGTAATGCGTGCACTGGTCGGGCTGTCCCTCAGCGGGCTGGCGGCGGTGGCCATGACGTACCTGAGCGAAGAGATTCATCCACAGCACATCGGCCTGGCGATGGGGCTGTACATCGGCGGCAACGCGATTGGCGGGATGTGCGGCCGGCTGATCGTCGGCGTCTTGATCGACTTCGTTAACTGGCACACCGCGATGCTGATCATCGGTGGACTGGCGTTGATTGCCGCGACGGTGTTCTGGAAAATTCTCCCCGAGTCGCGCAACTTCCGCTCCCGCTCGATGCATCCGCGTAGCTTGCTCGACGGTTTCACCATGCACTTTCGCGACGCCGGGCTGCCGTGGTTGTTCCTCGAAGCGTTCGTGCTGATGGGCGCGTTCGTCACGTTGTTCAACTACATCGGCTATCGCCTGCTGGCCGAGCCGTATCACATGGATCAGGCTTTCGTTGGCTTGCTCTCGGTGGTCTACCTGTCGGGCATCTACAGCTCGGCGAAAATCGGCGCATTGGCCGACAAGCTTGGCCGGCGCAAAGTCCTGTGGGCAACCATTGTGCTGATGCTCGCAGGCCTTGCACTGACCCTGTTCACGCCATTGCCGCTGGTGATCATCGGCATGTTGATCTTCACCTTCGGCTTCTTCGCCGCGCACTCGGTGGCCAGCAGCTGGATCGGTCGTCGCGCGACCAAAGCCAAGGGCCAGGCCTCGTCGCTGTACCTGTTCAGCTACTACGCCGGGTCAAGTATCGCCGGCACGGCGGGCGGGGTGTTCTGGCACCTGGGCGGCTGGAACGGTATCGGCCTGTTCATTGGTGGATTGCTGGTGATTGCGCTGCTGGTGGCGTTGAAACTGGCCCGCTTGCCATTGCTGCCAAACAACCAACCGGCGTGAGGCCTGCACGTCAGGAACCCTGCACGACCACCTGCGCCTCCAGCGCTTGACCTTGCTTGTCCAGTGTCAGTGATTGCAAGGTCGCGCCCTCCAGTTCGGTTCGATGCAGCCAGGCCAATAACGCTCGCGCATCACCGCGCAGCGTCAGGCGCAGAAGATCGCCTTGCACCTCCAACTGTTGCAGGTCGAGGCCGTCGGTGATCGCGCGTTCACTGAGTTGTGTGGACAAGGGCGCAGTCCCCGCGGCCCGAGCACTGGGGGCTTGAGCGCGAGCGACTTCCCCGGCCTGAACCAGCCGCTGCTGATACAAACGCTCGGCCACTGCCAGCCGCTGCTGGGATGGCTGCCACAACCCGACGAAGGCCAGTCCGGCAACGAGCGCTACCGCCAGGACACTCAGTGCCCGTCGGTCGCGCAACGCCAGCCGATTCCAGGTCTGCGCCACACTGACCGGCAGCTTCGGCGTGTTGAGTTTCATGGGCGATTCTCCAATGTCAGCTGCGCCTGGACCCGGTCCTGAACCTTGCTTGCGCTGCCCAGACTGATCGGCAATCCGCTGCTCTGGCCACGCTCGCGCAGTTGTTCAAGTTCGGCAAAACTGCCTGCCGTGAGTTGCAGTTTCCAACCATCGCCGACACGGTATTCGATGCGTTGCACTTCAACACTGCTTGCACCGATCACCTGCTCGGTCAGCTTCAACAAACGGGCGATCTGCGTGTCCTGTGCACTGACACTGGTTTGTTTTTGCAGCGCCTTGAGTTGCGCCGAAAGATCAACGATACGTGTCTGCTCCGGATACAAGGCCCTGAAACGTTGTTCGCTCTGGTCAGACAAGCGTTGGGCCTGATCCTCGAAAAAGTGGCTGCGCGCGAGTGTGCTTCCCCACCCCAGGGTGAAACACAACGCAGCCGAGATCAGTGCCGTCGACCAGGGAAAACGCCGGCGCTCCCGACGAAACTCACCGTGCAGCAGGTTGATCGCAGGCCCCGCCCCCGCCTGGCCGTGCAGCGCTGCAAACCCTTCGTCCAGCCAGCAGATGGCCTCAGGCAGCTGTGGACTGATCGTCGCCAACCCGTGCGCCGACACCGCCAGACGAGCATCCAATGCGCCGCCGAGGAGCCAGCGCCCCAACCACCACACGCCATAGGCCTGATCATGGGGTAAACGGTCGGCATCGACCTGTACGGTGCTGACGGAAATTCCCAGTTCAGCCACCAGCGCGAGCAACGCTGCAAAGCGTTGTTTGTTGAGTAACAGCACCGGATAGCGCCCCTGTGAGTCACGCGGGCCGATGCTCAGGTGCAGTGTCTCAAGGTCTTCGCTCAGTTGATCTTCGATGGCGAACGCAATGGCCTGAGCGTCAGGGCGACGTCGCGAGGGCCATTTTTCGGTACGTAGCCAGCCGCACATTTCCATCGGCAACACCAGATGGACAGCCTGCCCTGATAACTGTTTGGCYGCATCGGCAAGCGAAAGGAGCGACCGCTCATTCGAGTCTGAGACCAGGCAGCAGAGCCATTGCGCGCAAGGTTGCACCGCCCCTTCTGGGGTGAGGTAAAGCCAGGTGTTCATGACGAGGCCTCGCTTGTCAGTGAGGTGAGGAACCGTCGTAGCACGACGTTCACCTGCCGGGTTTTAGCGTCGAGTTCGACTTCGCTGACCAGTTGCAGACGGCTTTGCCCAACGGCCACGTCTACCGTGATCCGAAACCAGCGACTGCCCAGCCCCAGACCATGGCTGCCCAGCTCAAGCCCGGCGAGCAAAGGGTCCTCGACGAACGCCTGCACCGAACGATAGCCCTCGGCCGGACGCTGTTGCACCAGCGCCCGGGCCAACGTTTCGCTCATGCCGTCGAGTGTCATCAGTTGCTGCGCCGACGCGGTATTGATGTTCAGGCTGGCGTTCCTGGGCAGCAGGGCCACCATAGGCTGCAAGCGCCGCATCACCTCGCCGTCGACGCCCGGCCACACGCGCAATTGACTGAGGTCTGTCAGCGCGCCGAAGTGCGAGGTTGCGAGACTTTCGAGGTCTGGATTGCGGATCTGCAGCAGGGCCAGCAGACGCACCCAACGCTGTTGCGTGAGCGGTTCGACTTGCCCGCCGGCCAGCAGTGCAGAAAGGTTGAAACGCGCGGCCAGGTCTTCGACCTGGATGTGCAGCGTCCCGCCCTCGACCTCGAACGGCGGCGTGGCCTGCGCCCACGCTTGCGCCAGATTGACGCTGCGGGACGCTTGCATCTCAGGGCGGCGCAACCGCTGCAAGGCCCAGCGCTCACCGGAAAAACCCAGTTGGCGCAGTTGCACCTGATGAAGCTGTTGCGCGGTACTTTTGACCACCAACCGATGGTTGCGCAGCATCCCGCCCGTCAGCAGCAAAGCCAGGCTCATGACCAGCAACACGCTGAGCAGCGCGACGCCGCGTTGCCGACTCATGACGCGCTCCCAGGCAACAGCAAGACCCGGCGAATCGACTCGAAGCGTTCCGTTGAAAAGGTGATTTCCAAAGCCTTCGGCGCGGAGACTGGCTTACCGGCGCCGGGCGCTCTCTCGCTGCGCCAACCGCGCTGGTCATAGAGTCGCCACCGCAATTCGCGCACCCCGGTGAGCAGTTTTTGCCGCTGCACCAACGGCTGCTCAGGGGGTTGGCTTTCACGCCACAACGTCCCCTTGTCGAGGCGATAAGTAACGTTCTGCAACTCGCTACGCGGCTCATCCAACGGATTCCGCCAGTTGCCGCGCTGCAACTGCAAAACGTTCTGCTGCAGCACCACAGGCTGCGCCGTTACCTGCAAGGCATCACGCTCGATCACGGCGATGGCGCGTTGCAACCCGCGCATGTCGCGCTCATGGGATGAACTGCTGCGTTCAGCACGGACCACGCCATCGAACAGCCGCCAGCTGGCCAGGCCAAGCAAGGCGAATATCGCCATGGCGATCACCAGTTCGAGCAAGGTGAAGCCATGCTGCTTATTCGTCACGGGCGTCAATCCAACCCGTCGTTCGGTGTACGACCTGATCGCTGCCTGAACGGCTGACGCTGAGTTCGACCTTCAGCAAACGCGAATCGGCCACCGGGGTGACGGTCTGGCTCAGGCTCCAGTCGCGTCGGTCGAAGTGTCGGCTCAGGTATTCATGCCCTTGAGCCGGTGCAGCCCCCAGCTGCAATTCGCTCAAGTGATTGTCAGCCAGCCAGGTCCCACACAACTGCTCCCCCAATCGAGCATTCTGCTTGAGGGCGTATTGACCGGCCGCCATCACTGCCGCCGCCAACGTCGCAAAAACAACCAGCGCGATCATGATTTCCAACAGGGTAAAACCGCGGTGTGTCTGGCGCGGCGGCGCAGGCTTTCTCTTACTCATCAAGGGCCGCCTCGTTCAAACCATCACTGGAGAGGCTGATCAACGATTGCTGACCGGCTTGCAGGTGCAAGGTGAACGCAGTGCTTTCATCACTGCTGAGCAACACCAGATGCGGTTGACCGGGACGCCCCGCCAGCGTCGACATTTGGCCAGATCGCTCCAGACGCAGCTGCAAGCCTTCCGGTAAACGATAAGCGCGGCCCGCCGGGCGCCAGTCCTGGCCATCGAGACTCAGCACCTGATAACCCTCGGGCTCCAGCCGAAGGCCATACTCGCGTCCCTCGAGCACGGCCTGCTCACGTAGCGTCTGCAACAACTGGATCAAACCGTTGGCCTCCTGCCGGGCCAGACGCGCCGGGTGATTGCCGATGGCCAGACCCGCCATGCCCAACAGCACGCCGATCAGCACCATGACCACCATCAACTCCAATAGAGTGAAACCCCGGCACGCCTGACGCATCGGTCAATCTCCCCAGTTGCCGATGTCTGCCCCATGGCCTTCGCCACCGGACACACCGTCAGCGCCAAAGGAGTACAGGTCATAGCCACCATCGAGCGAATTCACCCCGGGATTGAGGTACTGATACGGCGTTCCCCAAGGGTCCACCGGCACACTTTTGAGATAACCCTGCGGACTCCAGTTTCTCGGTACCGGAGCACCCAGCGGCCGCTTGACCAACGCTTCCAGCCCTTGCTGGGTGGTGGGGTAGCTGAAGTTGTCGAGGCGGTACATTTCAAGGCTGGTGGAGATCGCCAGGATATCGGTGCGGGCCGCAGTGACCTTGGCCTGATCGGGCCGGCTCATGAACTGCGGCACGACGATGGCGCCCAGCACACCGATGATGACCACCACCACCATGATTTCGATCAGGGTAAAGCCACGCTGACGCTTGGCTGAAGTATTACGGACAGGATTCATCGATCAACTCACCAGTTGGTTCAGGCTAAGAATGGGTAAAAGAATGGCCATGACGATCAGCAGCACGACGCCGCCCATCAGCACCAACATGACCGGCTCGAATAGGCTCACAACCAGCGCGATGCGCGCTGCCAGGGTCTTTTCCTGCTGCTCGGCGGCCCGCGCCAGCATGCTGTCGAGTTCACCGGCACGCTCGCCACTGGCGATCATGTGCAACATCATCGGCGGTATATCGCCGCCTTGTTCCAGGCCATGGGTCAGGGTGCCGCCCTCACGTACCGAACGCGCAACATCGCGCATGCGCGTGTGAATCGTCAGGTTGCCAATGACCGCGGCGGCGATTTCCAGGGCATCGACCAACGGCACCGCGCTTTTGCCGAGGATCGCCAGGGTGCTGGCAAAACGCGCCGCCTCCATGGCCCGCAACACTCCGCCCAACAACGGCAAACGCAACACCTGTGCGTGCCAGCGCACACGCAGGGGTGGCTGGACCAAGGCCCAACGTCCCAGGAATACCAACACCGACAACAGCCCCAACAGAATCAGGCCATGACGACGCAGACCGTCGCTGAGCAGAATCATGCCCCGGGTCAGCAGCGGTAACGGCTGACCGCTGTCGACGAAAATCTTCACCACATCCGGCACCACATAGCCGAGCAGGAAGCCGACGATGGCCAGCGAAGCGACCATCAGAATCATCGGGTAAACCAGCGCCAGCTGAATTCGCTGGCGCGACGCCTGACGAGCCTCCGTGTAGGCCGCCAACTGTTCAAGCACATGACCCAGATGCCCGGAGCGCTCACCTGCCGCGATGGTGGCGCGAAACAGTTCGGGGAACGCCCGGGGAAATCCACCCAGCGCCGCCGCCAATGCATAACCTTCCATCACCCGCGCCCGCACCGCTGAGAGCAAGGCGTTGACCTTGCGCTTTTCGCTCTGCGCCGCAACGGCCCGCAAGGCCTCTTCGAGGGGCAGACCGGCCTGGATCAGCGTGGATAGCTGCAACGTCAGCAGCGCCAGTTCGCCGGAACTCAGCTTCACGGCATTCGCGAAAATCCCCGCCCGAGTGCCCTGATATTTCGCCTCGCCGACATGACTGGGTAACAAACCCCGTTCACGCAGCAGCTGTCGGGCATGCCGTGGGCTGTCGGCCTCCAGCACACCTCGGGACTGACGGCCGCTGCGGTCCTGGGCACGGTATTCGAATCCCGGCACCGGCTAGTCCTCCTGGCTGACGCGCAGCAATTCATCGAGACTGGTGACACCCTCAAGCACCAGCCGCTGACCGTCCTGGAACAGGCTGCGCGACAGCGTCCGCGCCTCGTCCGCCAACGCCTGTTCACTGGCGCCCTGATGAACCAGCCCGGACAGCGTCGGGCTCATGCTGATCAACTCGTACATACCGACCCGCCCCCGGTAGCCTTGTTGGCATCGGGCGCATCCGTTGGCCTTGAATAGCCGCACAGTACGGTCGCCGGCAATGCCCAGGCTCTGGCAGTCGACAGCATCAGCTTCATAGGTTTGCTTGCAGTGTGGACAGAGGGTTCGCAACAAGCGTTGGGCGAGCACACCGATCAGCGACGACGCCAGCAAGTAGGCATCGACGCCCATGTCCAGCAACCGGGTGACCGCACCGACTGCACTGTTGGTGTGCAAGGTCGATAACACCAGGTGCCCGGTCAACGACGCCTGCACAGCAATCTCGGCGGTTTCCCGATCCCGGATTTCACCGACCATCACCACATCCGGGTCCTGGCGCAGAATCGCCCGCAGGCCCCGGGCGAACGTCATCTCGACCTTTGGATTGACCGGCGTCTGGCCAATCCCCGGCAGGTGATACTCGATCGGATCCTCCACCGTGAGAATATTGCGCGTCTGGTCGTTGAGACTGGCCAGCGCCGCATACAGGCTGGTGGTCTTGCCGGAGCCGGTGGGACCGGTCACCAGGAAAATCCCGTGGGGCCTGCCAAGAATCCGCTGAAAGCGTGCCAGGGTGTCGGGCGGCATGCCCAGGCGCTGCAAGTCGAGGCGTCCGGCTTGTTTGTCGAGCAGTCGCAACACCACTCGCTCGCCATGTGCTGACGGCAGGGTCGAGACCCGCACATCCACCTCATGCCCGGCCAGGCGCAGCGCAATGCGACCGTCCTGCGGCACGCGCTTTTCAGCGATATCGAGGCGAGCCATGACCTTGATCCGTGACACCAGCAAATTGGCCAACTCACGCCGGGGTCTGAGCACCTCACGCAATTGCCCATCCACCCGCATCCGCACCAACAGGTACTGCTCGAAGGTTTCCAGGTGAACATCCGAGGCTTTTTCGCGCACCGCCTCACTGAGCAACGCATTGATCAGCCGGATGATCGGCGCGTCACCGTCCTGTTCGAGTAGGTCGGCAGTCTGCGGGAGCTGATCGGCCAGGCTCAACAGATCGAGTTCTTCGTCCAGCCCTTGGGCGACCTGTTCGGCAGCGCTCTGACCTACGCCGTAAGCGCTCGCCAGCCGTGTCGCGAACATTGCAGGCTCAAGGACTTGAACAGGCAGATCACGCCCCGTCACACGCCGAACTTCCGCCAGGGCAGTCAGCGGCGTATCGCTGCGGATCGACAGGCTCAACGCCTCGCCCGAACCTTCCAGCAACACCCCCAAGCGCCGGGCGAAACCGAATGGCAGCTGCTCGCTGTAACCCGTCAGACTCGTCATGGGGCGCGGCGCTCACGGGCCTCGTCGAACAGCTGATGCGGATCATCAGGCAGTAACAACGAATGGTTCTGGCGAGCCGTCGGCTGACTCAGATCCCGCAGGGCCTTGTAGCGGTCCTCGCTGATTTCGGCGATATCCTGCCGGGTGCGCACGATGGTCGGGCGCAAAAACACCATCAGGTTACTTTTGGTCTGGGTGTCTTTCGTCCAGCGAAACAGCGCACCGAGATAAGGAATGCTGCGCAACACCGGCACCCCGCTTTCCTGGGTCCGAACGCTGTCCTTGATGAGGCCGCCGATCACGATGATTTCGCCATCATTGGCGAGGATCGTGCTTTTGAGGGCACGCTTGTTGGTAATCAGGTCGGAGGAATCCACACCGGACACCGAAGGCGCAATGTCGGAGATCTCCTGTTCGACCTCCAGACGCAGGATCGAACCTTCGTTGATGTGCGGGCGAATCTTCAGGCTGATCCCGACATCCTTGCGCTCAACCGTGGTGAAGGGGTTGTCAGCGCCACTGCTGTTGGTGGCGTAGGAGCCGGTCTTGAACGGTACGTTCTGGCCGACGATGATTTCCGCTTCCTGGTTGTCCAGGGTCAGCAGGCTCGGCGTCGACAGCAGGTTGCTGCGGCTGTTACTGGCCAGCGCTGAAATCAGTGCGCCAAAATTGCCGCCACCGAGCCGCAGCAATGAACCTTCCGGGGCCGGATTCTTGTCGTCGAAATTGAACCCGCCGAGCACCGGAACCCCGGTCCCCGGAAAGTTGATGATCCCTTTCGCCCCCCCACCGTCCAACCCCCACTGCACACCGAGCGCTTCGACGATGTCACCGGAAATCTCCACGATGGCCGCGTGAATCAGCACCTGGGCACGCGGTTGGTCCAGCTCACGAACAATGTTCTCCAACGTCCGCAATTGCGCCGGATCGGCGAATATCACCAGTGCGTTCTGGCGTTCGTCGGCCTTTACCATGACCGGCGCGGCCGATACCGGTTCTTTTGAACCGCGGCTACTCGACTGTGCCTTGAACCCCTGCCCCAGTGCATCCAGCACCTCGGCCAACTGCTTGGCATCGCTGTGGTGCAAACGGATCACTCGGGCGTTATCGAGTTTGGTCGTCGCCGGAATATCCAGCGAGCGGGCCAACCGGACCAGGCGCTCACGCACTACCGGCGGCCCGACAACCACCAGGCGATTGGCTCGGGGGTCGGGAATCACCAGGCTTCCGGCCTCGGCTCCGGACTTACCCAGTGACGCTTCCATCACCGTGGCGATATCGGCTGCCAGACCATGGCGTAGCACAACAATGGTATGAGCATTTTTCGCCCCGGAATCAAGTTGCCGTACCACTTGCCCAATCCGCCGAACATTGCTCGCGGTATCAGTGACCACCAACGCGTTGGCCGAGACGGACGGACCGACATAGCCATTGGTCGAGACCAGCGGCCGGACCAGACCGGCCAGGTCGGCAGCTGAGCTTGCGCCGAGGGCGATGACCTCAGTCACGAACTGTCCATCGCGAGACGTTCGCGGATCACCCTGACTGGCACGGGTCTTGGCTTCCGCAACCGGTGTGATGAGTATTCGGTCGCCTTGATCGATCACCGTGAAGTTGTGAGCATCGAGCACCGAATAGAACAACCGTCGGACACCCTCGCGATCCAGCGCTTTTCCGGACATGACCGTGATTCGCCCTTGAACCTTGGGGTCGAGGATCACGGTCGTGTCCAGAATCGACGACATTTCGGCAACGATGTCCCTTAGTTCAGCGTTGTTCATCGCCAGTTGCCAACGCTGTTCTTCAGCCGCTACCCAACCCGGGAGCAACAGGACTGCAATGCCCAGGGCGCGCAGCAGTGCGCCGTAGGTGCGAAAACAATTCGAGCGGTTCATTCAGTGACTCTTTGGCAAATCAGCGGTTGGCCGAAAGTGAATAAGGGCAGGTGCGGGATCGGATCGGGTGTCGGCAGGTTTGATCGTCAACAAGCTGCGCTCGGTAGTGGGTTGCAGGGCCAGCAACTCCTCGCGACCTTTGCGCCACAGCACCACCCTGGACACTTCAACCCGCCGCAGCACACTGCCGCCGGGCAAGCTGTCGCCGACCTGATACAAACGTTCACCGTCAGCACCCGCCAGCAACGCCCGCGAAAGCCCGGTGCTGGAGACAAAACTGGCGCGCAAGGTCAGCGGTTCAGCACTGCGCAGTGTTGCCGTTTGCGTGGCCAGCCCCATCACCGTCGCGATAGCGTCAGGGTTGAATTCAGGCATCGGTTGCGTATCCGGTGGCAGCCGTACCGGCCGCTCGGATAGCACAAGCCATTCATCACGCAACGCCTGTTCGCTGGCGAACAGGTAAACGCCGTACACCATCGGCAATACCCACAGGATGGCCCCCAGCAGCATCGGCCAGCCTGTGGACATGGCCGTGAATAAAGAGTCCAGCGTCAATGGCTTGCCCATTCAGCGGTGAAACCACATGTTTATAAGCACACGGCGTCCCGATACTTCATGTTTGATGACAGCGGTAATGTGCAAGGCAATCAACACGGCCAGTACGAGACACGCCCAAACATGAACAGTCAGAAACAGTAGAATCCAGTAAGGGTCTTCCAAAGGTTGAGGAATAGAAAAGAGATCAAATATATTAATGGCACGGTCCATCATGAGCACACCCGTCACCAACACCACACTAACGACCAGATAAATAAGCCGATGCACACATAACGCCAACACTTCGTTCACCGTCCGATATCGTCCAGTACCAGAACGGTGCCCACTCGAAGAAAGATAAAGTCTTAAAGCGAAAAAAGGCAAAAATACGGTTGTCAACGACACATTAACAAAGGCCACCCATTCCTTGACCGACACGTCCACTTCAAACAGCGACACATAAAAACCACTGGCCAGTGCCCAGATAATAACGACAGCAGAAAGCCAGTGCAGAAATTTTTGCAACTTCGTATACGATGAAGTTTTCATTTGAACGCACTCACCCAATAACATTGAGAGCTCACCACTCCGGGCAATCAAAAATCAGGATTACCCGGGGCAGTGTCAGATCAACTTATTTTTGATCCCAGGCCATCGTCCAGTCACTGCCGTAACCTGGCTCGAAACCTTGTGCCGTTTCACTGTATTGAATGCAATAACCCGAATAAGGGAATGGCTTACACTCATAAACCAAACCGTTTTTAGACTGCAGCACCTTGGTCCCTGCGGTGTAGTCGCGGACATTGTTCGGGAACTCGAAGTCGTACTCTTGCGCACCGCCCTCGCCGGTGAACTTGGTTTCTTCGAAGGCTTGGCGAGTGGTACGACCGTCTTCCGTGGTGCCCACCAGCTTCACGCCATGCTTGCCCGGTGCAGAACGTACATCGATATTCAGTACAGTGTTGCTCTGTGCCGCCACCTGTTGCCGGGTGAATCCCACTTGCTTGTTGCTGTCATCGAAAATGGTCGCTTCGATGGTCATCGTGCGGTTGTTGACGACCGGGACCGCGACCTTGCCAACACCTTTCACCAGTTCATGCTCTGGCGCCAGGCCACCAAACTCCATGCGAGCGTCGGTATCCTCCTGCATGTCCAGCGCCACTTCATAACGGGTGATGCCACTTTCTTTCTGGGCGTACAGCTTGTTCACGCCTTTGACCGGCTCGATATTGCCTTGCTCATCGCGAATGCCGGCTTTTATCAACGTCTGGGTCTTGTTGATCTGCTCGGCCAACTTGAACGACCAGTTCTGCGGTTTGCCTTCATCAGCGTTATCGACGGTGATCTCGACACTGTACTGTGCGCTTTCACCGCTATGGGTAAAGGCGCGGGCCTTGACCTTGTCCCCGGCAATCAGGGTGGTTGCAGGGGTGATGGCGCCAACAGAGTTCCAGCCGCCAGGCAATGCGGCCTCGGCAAGAATGTTGACGTCAACGACGTTGTGGAACGCCGCAGCGGTATCACCGACGGTCCATAGACCGAGAATCACATGGTGGCCGGTCTTGTCATCCGGAATCACGCAAGCGTGTTTGTCCCCGGAAACCGGCAGAACATTACCGCCGTCGACAAAACAAAATGGCGTGGTATCGAAAGAAGCGCGTTTGAGCGGCTCATTCGGGTTCCAGCCGTTTTTGGTAATGAAGTACTCATGCTTGGTGGCAGGATGAGCGGCGGTGTATTTCCAGTCGAAATCGAGCGAACGGTCCTTGATTTCAGTCAAATGCCAACGAGTAGCGGACTGAGCATCGACCGCGGAAAACAGTGCAATACCGCCACTGGCGATCTTGCCGTCAATCGGGCCTTGACCCGGAGCGCCACCCACACCGTTCGGAAAACCTTTGAAAGTTTCACCCACACTTTGCGGTTCGTACTGTGCGCCACCACAGTCTTTGTTCAGACCTTTCTGGCAAAGAAAAGCACGGGAGGGTGGTTCATTCAAATAGCCATGAGCGGCAACATGTTGTGAAGACAACAATGCCGCCAACAGCGTCAGCGAGGAAGCACATCCTGTTAATGCACCCCCTTTGGAAATAGTGTTTTTCATATTATTAGTTCCGACTTAATCATTAAGAATCACTTGCAAGCCCACATCAACTCGACGAAGCCTTACAAATCCTTATCGCACCCCACACCCCCCAACACTTCCCTCGAGCTTATGCAAGCATCCTGTAAAAACAGTATTACTGAACACCAGCAACTAACGCTTACACAGTAGTAATGCCACGGTAGTTTTATGACATGCTTGCCATACAGGTCGTGCTGAAAAATTTGAGAATGGCACTTTACCGCCAGAGACTTTTATTCTATGTAGGACAATTCTAATAATCAGGCAGGGAATATCGGCAATCCAACTAATCGGACAAGAAAGGTAATATTGCCTTACATAGAGGCGAGATATTTCTTAAATATTCAGCGCGTAAAGGCTGCACAAGAGTAAACAACTCGCACATCCGCCGCCAAAGAAAAACGTCAATATGACAGGCAAGCAAACGCCAACAGCCAGGACGGTCTGAGGAAGTGAGTATGGATTATCGAGGGCGCAAAACCTGCCTGGCGCTGAGGCCAGGCAAGTTGCTATGAATTACTGATGGTATTGCGCTGAAAGCTCATGCACCGCACGCAAGAAGGCGCCCGCGTGCTCCGGGTCGACTTCCGGGGTGATGCCATGGCCGAGGTTGAACACATGGCCGCTGCCTTTGCCGTAGCTGGCAAGGATGCGGCCAACTTCAGCGCGAATGGCCTCGGGCTTGGCGTAGAGCACGGTTGGGTCCATGTTGCCTTGCAGCGCAACTTTGTTGCCGACACGCTGGCGGGCTTCGCCGATGTCGCAGGTCCAGTCCAGACCCAGGGCATCGGCACCGGCGTCGGCGATGCTTTCCAGCCACAGGCCGCCGTTTTTGGTGAACAGGATGACCGGCACTTTGCGGCCTTCGTGCTCGCGGATCAGACCGCTGACAATTTTGCGCATGTAGGCCAGGGAGAACTCCTGGTACGCAGCTGCCGAGAGGTTACCGCCCCAGGTGTCGAAGATCTGCACCGCTTGCGCGCCGGCCATGATCTGGCCGTTGAGGTAGGAGGTGACCGACTGCGCGAGTTTATCCAGCAGCAGGTGCATGGCTTGCGGGTTGTCGTAGAGCATGGCCTTGGTCTTGCGGAAGTCTTTCGACGAGCCGCCTTCGACCATGTAGGTGGCCAGGGTCCATGGGCTGCCGGAGAAGCCGATCAGCGGCACGCGGCCGTTGAGCTCGCGGCGAATGGTGCTGACCGCGTCCATGACGTAGCCGAGGTCTTTCTGTGGATCAGGAATCGGCAGTGCTTCTACGTCGGCCAAGGTGCTGACGACTTTCTTGAAGCGCGGACCTTCGCCGGTTTCGAAGTACAGGCCTTGGCCCATGGCATCGGGAATGGTCAGGATGTCGGAGAAGAGGATCGCCGCATCCAGCTGTGGATAACGGTCGAGCGGCTGCATCGTGACTTCGCAAGCGAACGCAGGATTCATGCACAGGCTCATGAAATCACCGGCCTTGGCACGGCTGGCGCGGTATTCCGGCAGGTAGCGACCGGCCTGACGCATCATCCACACAGGGGTGACGTCTACGGGTTGCTTGAGCAGGGCGCGAAGGAAACGGTCGTTCTTCAGGGCAGTCATGTCGGCATCCGGAAAAAAAGTGCGGGCATTTTCTCAGAGCGCGACGCAAAAGGCACGGCAAGCGCCGCACCTTTTGTCTATCGAGTCAATTTGTCGCGCTGGAACACACTCTGCGCAACACCCTGAAACCAATGTGGGAGCGAGCCTGCTCGCGATGAGGGCTTCACATTCAACATCTCTGTTGACTGATCCACCGCTATCGCGAGCAGGCTCGCTCCCACAGGGTTTTGTGTCGTCTGATCAGACGCCCAGGTAATCCAGGATCCCTTCCGCCGCATTACGGCCTTCGAAGATCGCCGTCACCACCAGGTCAGAACCACGCACCATGTCGCCACCGGCGAAGATTTTCGGGTTGCTGGTCTGGTGCTTGTACTGGCCTTGTTCCGGGGCTACAACGCGGCCCTGGCTGTCGGTCTGGATGCTGAACTGCTCGAACCACGACGCCGGGCTCGGACGGAAACCGAAGGCGATGACCACGGCGTCGGCCGGGATGATTTCCTCGGAACCCGGGATCGGCTCGGGGCTGCGACGGCCACGGGCGTCCGGCTCGCCGAGACGGGTCTCGACCACCTTCACACCTTCGACCCTGTCTTCACCGACGATAGCGATTGGCTGGCGGTTGTAGAGGAATTTCACGCCTTCTTCCTTGGCGTTTTTCACCTCTTTGCGCGAGCCCGGCATGTTCGCTTCGTCACGACGATAGGCACAGGTCACCGACTTGGCGCCCTGGCGGATCGAGGTGCGGTTGCAGTCCATCGCCGTGTCGCCGCCACCCAGTACCACGACCTTCTTGCCCTTCATGTCGACGAAATCTTCCGGCGACTTTTCAAAGCCCAGGTTGCGGTTGACGTTGGCAATCAGGAAGTCCAGCGCGTCATAGACGCCCGGCAGGTCCTCACCGGCAAAGCCGCCCTTCATGTAGGTGTAGGTGCCCATGCCCATGAACACGGCATCGTATTCTTCGAGCAGTTGCTCGATGCTCACGTCCTTGCCGATTTCGGTGTTCAGGCGGAACTCGATGCCCATGCCGGTGAAGACTTCGCGGCGATTGCTCAGCACGGTCTTTTCCAGCTTGAACTCGGGGATGCCGAAGGTCAGCAGACCGCCGATTTCCGGGTTTTTGTCGAACACCACCGGGGTCACGCCGCCGCGCACCAGCACGTCGGCACAGCCCAGGCCGGCAGGGCCTGCACCGATCACCGCGACACGCTTGCCGGTCGGCTTGACCTTGGACATGTCCGGGCGCCAGCCCATGGCGAATGCGGTGTCGGTGATGTACTTCTCGACCGAACCGATGGTCACCGCGCCGAAGCCGTCGTTAAGGGTGCACGCACCCTCGCACAGACGGTCCTGCGGGCACACGCGGCCGCAGACTTCCGGCAGGGTGTTGGTCTGGTGCGACAGTTCGGCGGCGGCGAGGATGTTGCCCTCGGCCACCAGCTTCAGCCAGTTGGGAATGAAGTTGTGCACCGGGCACTTCCATTCGCAATACGGGTTACCGCAACCCAGGCAGCGGTGGGCCTGGTCGGCCGACTGCTGGGGTTTGAAGGGTTCGTAGATTTCCACGAACTCTTTCTTGCGTTGACGCAACAGTTTCTTCTTCGGATCCTTGCGCCCGACCTCGATGAACTGGAAGTCATTATTCAGACGTTCAGCCATTGTTAAAACCTCATCAAACTCTTCAGGCGCATATCACTGCGGGTTGGCACGGGTGCTGGAAAGCAACGATTTCAAGCTGGCAGCCTTTGGCTTGACCAACCAGAACCGACGCAAGTAGTCATCGAGGTTTTCAGCGAGGTTACGACCCCACTCGCTGTCGGTTTCCTCGACGTATTCGTTCAGCACGCGTTGCAGGTGGCTGCGATAGGCTTCCATCGCCTCACCGCTGATCCGCTGGATCTCTACCAGTTCGTGGTTGACCCGGTCAACGAAGCTGTTGTCCTGGTCGAGCACGTAGGCGAAACCACCGGTCATGCCTGAGCCGAAGTTGTAACCGGTCTTGCCCAGTACGCAGACGAAACCACCGGTCATGTACTCGCAGCAGTGATCGCCAGTGCCTTCCACCACGGTGTGGGCACCGGAGTTACGCACCGCGAAACGCTCGCCCGCAGTACCGGCGGCGAACAGCTTGCCGCCGGTGGCGCCATACAGGCAGGTGTTGCCGATAATGGCGCTGTCCTGAGTTTTGTAGACGCTGCCTTTCGGCGGAACGATGACCAGTTTGCCGCCGGTCATGCCTTTGCCGACATAGTCGTTGGCATCGCCTTCGAGGTACAGGTTCAGGCCACCGGCGTTCCATACACCGAAGCTCTGACCGGCCGTCCCTTTGAAGCGGAAGGTGATCGGCGCGTTGGCCATGCCCTGGTTGCCGTGTTTGCGCGCGATTTCACCGGAGATCCGCGCACCGATCGAACGGTCGCAGTTGCAGATATCCAGAGCGAAGTCGGCGCCGCTCAGGTCGTTGATCGCCGAAGTGGCCATCTCGACCATCTTCTCGGCCAACAGGCCTTTGTCGAACGGCGGGTTGCGGTCTACCTGGCAGAACTGTGGCTTGTCTGCCGGGATGTGATCGCTGCCCAGCAGCGGAGTCAGATCCAGGTGTTGCTGCTTGGCGGTCTGACCTTCGAGGACTTCCAGCAGATCGGTACGACCGATCAGCTCTTCGAGGGAGCGCACGCCCAGCTTCGCCAGCCACTCACGGGTTTCTTCAGCGACATAGGTGAAGAAATTCACCACCATGTCGACCGTACCGATGTAGTGGTCCTTGCGCAGTTTTTCGTTCTGAGTCGCCACGCCGGTAGCGCAGTTGTTCAGGTGGCAGATGCGCAGGTATTTGCAGCCCAGGGCGATCATTGGCGCGGTGCCGAAGCCGAAGCTTTCAGCGCCGAGAATCGCCGCCTTGATCACGTCGAGGCCGGTTTTCAGGCCGCCGTCAGTCTGCACCCGAACCTTGCCGCGCAGGTCGTTGCCGCGCAGGGTCTGGTGGGTTTCAGCCAGGCCGAGTTCCCACGGAGCGCCCGCGTACTTGATCGAGGTCAGCGGCGATGCGCCGGTGCCGCCGTCGTAACCGGAGATGGTGATCAGGTCGGCATAGGCCTTGGCCACGCCAGCGGCGATGGTGCCAACGCCGGCTTCCGCTACCAGTTTCACCGAGACCAGGGCCTTCGGGTTGACTTGTTTCAGGTCGAAAATCAGCTGCGACAAGTCTTCGATCGAATAGATGTCGTGGTGCGGCGGTGGCGAAATCAGCGTCACGCCCGGCACTGCATAGCGCAGCTTGGCGATCAGACCGTTGACCTTGCCGCCTGGCAGTTGACCGCCTTCGCCGGGCTTGGCGCCCTGCGCGACCTTGATCTGCAGCACTTCGGCATTGACCAGGTATTCCGGGGTTACACCGAAACGGCCGGTGGCCACTTGCTTGATTTTCGAGCTCTTGATGGTGCCGTAACGCGCCGGGTCTTCACCGCCTTCGCCAGAGTTGGAACGCGCACCGAGGCGGTTCATGGCTTCGGCCAGGGCTTCGTGAGCTTCCGGCGACAATGCGCCGAGAGAGATGCCCGCGGAGTCGAAGCGCTTGAGCACCGATTCCAGTGGTTCGATTTCGCTGATATCCAGCGGCGTCCCAAGGGTCTTGACCTTGAACAGGTCGCGGATCATCGACACCGGACGGTTGTCCACCAGCGCCGTGTATTCCTTGAACTTGCTGTAGTCGCCCTGCTGCACAGCAGCTTGCAGGGTGTTGACCACGTCAGGGTTGTACGCGTGATATTCGCCACCGTGGACGAACTTCAGCAAACCGCCTTGCTGGATTGGCTTGCGCGGGCTCCAGGCTTCAGCAGCCAAGGCCTTCTGCTCGGCTTCGATGTCGACGAAACGTGCACCCTTGATGCGGCTCGGCACACCACGGAAGCTCAGGTCGCAGACTTCCTCGGACAGACCGATCGCTTCGAACAGTTGTGCTCCGCGATAGGAGGTGATGGTCGAGATGCCCATCTTCGAGAGGATCTTGAGCAGGCCTTTGGTGATGCCTTTGCGGTAGTTCTTGAACACCTCGTAGAGGTCGCCCAGCACCTCACCGGTGCGGATCAGGTCGCCCAGCACTTCGTAAGCCAGGAACGGATAAACCGCAGAAGCGCCGAAGCCGATCAGCACCGCGAAGTGATGCGGATCGCGTGCGGTGGCGGTCTCGACCAGGATGTTGCTGTCGCAACGCAGGCCTTTTTCGGTCAGGCGGTGGTGCACCGCGCCAGTGGCCAACGAAGCGTGAACCGGCAGTTTGCCTGGGGCGATGTGACGGTCGCTCAGCACGATCTGGGTACGCCCGGAACGCACGGCTTCTTCGGCCTGGTCAGCGATGTTGCGCACTGCGGCTTCAAGGCCCAGCGCCTCGTCGTAGTTGAGGTCGATGACCTGGCGTTCGAAGCCCGGGCGATCGAGGTTCATCAGCGAGCGCCACTTGGCCGGCGAAACGACCGGCGAGCTGAGGATCACGCGCGAGGCGTGCTCCGGCGACTCCTGGAAGATGTTGCGCTCGGCACCGAGGCAGACTTCCAGCGACATGACGATGGCTTCACGCAGCGGGTCGATCGGCGGGTTGGTGACCTGCGCGAACTGCTGGCGGAAATAGTCGTACGGCGTACGCACACGCTGGGACAACACTGCCATCGGCGTGTCGTCGCCCATGGAGCCAACGGCTTCATAGCCTTGTTCGCCAAGCGGACGCAGCACCTGATCACGTTCTTCGAACGTGACCTGATACATCTTCATGTATTGCTTGAGCTGATCGACGTCGTAGAACGCCGAACCGTGGTCGTTGTCTTCCATGGTCGCCTGGATGCGCAGGGCATTCTTGCGCAGCCATTGCTTGTATGGATGACGGGACTTCAAGCGGTTGTCGATGGCATCGGTGTCGAGGATCTGACCGGTTTCGGTGTCCACGGCAAAGATCTGACCCGGGCCAACGCGGCCCTTGGCGATCACGTCTTCAGGCTGGTAGTTCCAGACACCGATTTCCGAGGCCAGGGTGATGAAGCCGTTTTTGGTGGTGACCCAACGCGCCGGGCGCAGACCGTTACGGTCGAGCAGGCACACCGCGTAACGACCGTCGGTCATTACCACGCCGGCCGGGCCGTCCCACGGTTCCATGTGCATCGAGTTGTATTCGTAGAACGCGCGCAGGTCGGCGTCCATGGTCTCGACGTTCTGCCACGCAGGCGGAATGATCATCCGCACGCCACGGAACAAGTCAATGCCGCCAGTGACCATCAGCTCGAGCATGTTGTCCATGCTCGATGAGTCGGAACCCACGCGATTGACCAGCGGGCCGAGTTCGTCCAGATCCATCAGATCGTTGGTGAACTTGGTGCGACGGGCCTGGGCCCAGTTACGGTTACCGGTAATGGTGTTGATTTCACCGTTGTGCGCCAGGAAGCGGAACGGTTGAGCCAACGGCCATTTCGGCAGGGTGTTGGTGGAGAAGCGCTGGTGGAACACGCAGATCGCGGTTTGCAGGCGCTGGTCGCTGAGGTCCGGATAGAAGGCGGTCAGGTCCGCCGGCATCATCAGGCCTTTGTAAATGATGGTCTTGTGGGAAAAGCTGCAGACGTAGTGGTCGAGGTCGGCGGCGTTGGCCACGGACGAGCGACGACGGGACGTGAACAGCTTGACGGCCATGTCCTGATCGCTCAGGCCAGCACCGCCGATGAACACTTGTTCGATCTGCGGCAGGCGTTCGAGCGCCAGACGGCCGAGAACGCTGGTGTCGATCGGCACTTTGCGCCAACCCACCAGTTGCAGGCCGGCCGCCAGGATCTCGCGGTTCATGTTCTCGCGAGCCGCTTCGGCTTTTACCGGGTCCTGATTGAAGAACACCATGCCCACGGCGTATTGCTTGGGCAATTCAATACCAAACGTTTCCTGGGCGATGGCACGCAGGAACACGTCGGGCTTTTGCATCAGCAGACCGCAACCGTCGCCGGTTTTGCCGTCAGCGTTGATCCCACCGCGGTGGGTCATGCAGGTCAGGGCCTCAATGGCCGTTTGCAACAGGGTATGACTGGGTTCGCCCTGCATATGGGCTATCAGGCCGAAACCGCAGTTATCCTTGAATTCATCTGGTTGGTACAGACCTGCTTTCATAGACACTTTCTCACCAGGCTGCCTCTTATCGAGACAAATTTCTTTTCAATTCAGCCAGTTACCTTCCACGCCGAACGTACGCCAGCTTTGCGGGGGCAAAAGGGAGGTCATTGTACACACCGACACAGAGGCTCACAAATTTGACGACGAAATGTCGCAAATCTATGTCGCATTTGTGAAAGGTTTAAAGCGATATGCTGTGCTAGTCAAAACATTTTTAATGTTGACCGCAACGACTCAAAGACTACTGTGACGCAGACACCACAAGGCACGCGGCTTTGACAGCCACATGCGCTTGCAGAAATTTTGAGGTGCCGGGAGAGGCGGCCTGGGTAAGGCCGCCGAATCTTCAGCGAGCTGTTGCCAGTTCCTGTTGGACGCTGGCGACAGAGCGAGGCCAAGGTTTACCAGCCTGAACCTTCGCTGGCAAGGCCTTGATGGCGGTAACAGCTGCATCGCGGTTGGCGAAGCTACCGTAAGTGATGACGTAAAGCGGTTTGCCGTTGAGGACTTTCTTGAAATAGCGGTACTCGCCGCCCTGCTCCTTGACGAAGTTCTGCGCCGTGGCTTCAGAGCTGGTGCCGAGGATTTGCACCACATAGTTACCTGGCGCCTGACCTGCGTACCAGGTACCGCCGGTTGCGGCTTTGGCGACGCTGGCTGGCTTCTCGACCGGCTTCTCGACAGCTTTGGCGACCGGGGCAGGCTTGGCCACTGGGGCCGGTTTGGCCGCAGGAGCTGGTGCAGGAGCAGGCTTGGCGGTAGCGACCTGAGTCGGCGCAGGCGCAGGCTTGGCCGCAGGAACTGGTTTGGCCGCAGGAGTTGGCGCAGGTGCCGGTGTCGGACCGGCCGGAATACCGGCTGGCGGTGCAGTGGTGGTCACGGTAGGCGGTTTGGCGCTGGAGCCTTCGACCGGCACGCCGTCGTCGCCTTCAGTGATACCGCCCGCAGCTTCCGCCAATGGGCCGCGCATTACCGGCTGCGATTGTCCGACCAACGGCAATGGCATCGGCTGGGTATTACCGGCGAACTCTACCGCCGGAGCACCGCCGTTCGGTTTCGGTGTGCCCAGTGGCAATTGCGCCTGCTCATTGGCGGGCGCGCCAGTGGCTGGTGCCTTGCTTCGACCTGGCATCAACCAGGCGGCGGCCACCGCGACCACGACTACGGCGGATATCGCCAATACGTGTTTCTTCGGCATGTTGAACCCCATACTTGGACGTTTGACCGCTGAGCGGCTAGCAATCATGGCTTCGATCATCGCATCGCGGGCGACCTGGTTGATGTTTCCAGGCCATCCATCGGAGCTTTCGTGTATCTCAGAGATCTGATTCGCAGAGAAAAGTTCGATTCCCTGACCGGCGCCTTCGAGTCGCTGGGCCAGGTATTCGCGGGTTTCTTCTTCGGCGTAAGGTTGCAGTTCGATGACGTGGAAGCGCTCTTCCTCGGTGCTCAGTTGCTCAAGTTCAGCGATCAGCGACGACTCACCGAACAGGAACACGTGCGGACGACCTTCCGGCGCACCCGCCGCCAACGCCAGTAGCGCTTCAAGGGCAGACTCATCGAGCTGCTCGGCGTCATCGACCAGCAAGTAGACTTCCTGGCCGGTCAGTGCGAGCTGCACCACTTGCTTGAGAATCGCGCCGACTTCAGCCTGGGCAACGTTCAGCGCCTGAGCCACCTGACGCAACACACCCGCCGCATCGCCGGCGCCACGGGCAGAAACCACCACGCTCTGCACCGACTGCTTGTTGGTGCTGGCGACCAGCGCCTGACGCAACAGGGTCTTGCCACTGCCTTGCGGGCCGGTAACCACCAGCAACAACTGGCTGTAACGGGCCAGGTGATGCAGTTGCCCCAGCACGGGCTTGCGCTGGGCAGGGAAGAACTTGAAGCCAGGCACCCGTGGAGCGAAAGGGTCGTGACTCAACTGGTAATGGCCGAGGAACGCCTCGTCGGCATGCAAACTAGTCATCGGGATCTTATTAACCTTTAAGCTGAGCCAGGGCGCGGTAATCCGCTCCCAGCGTGGCCTGTAAAACCTCTTTCGGATAATCGTCGGTCACTACGGCTTCGCCCATGCGGCGCAACAACACCAGTCGCAAACGACCGTCGATTACTTTCTTGTCAATTGCCATGTGTTCGAGAAAATCGGCTTGCGTCATCACTGAAGGCGGGATGACCGGCAACCCGGCCCGCTGGAACAGGCGAATGCCGCGATCACGCTCCTGGTCGCTGATCCAGCCCAGGCGCGAAGACATTTCCAGGGCCATTACAGTGCCAGCAGCCACCGCTTCACCATGTAGCCAGACACCATAGCCCATGTGAGTTTCGATGGCGTGGCCGAAGGTATGACCCAGATTGAGCGTGGCGCGCACGCCAGACTCGCGCTCGTCGGCACCGACCACAGCAGCCTTGGCCGCGCAGGAGCGTTCGATAGCGTAGGTCAGGGCCGTTTGATCCAGTGCCCGCAAGCGATCGATGTTGTCTTCGAGCCAGGTCAGGAACGGCTCATCGCAGATCAACCCGTACTTGATGACTTCGGCCAGACCCGCCGACAGCTCGCGAGCCGGCAAGGTATTGAGCGTGGCGGTATCGATCAACACGACGTTCGGCTGATAGAAGGCGCCAATCATGTTTTTGCCCAACGGGTGGTTGATGCCGGTCTTGCCGCCCACCGAAGAGTCGACTTGCGACAGCAAGGTGGTCGGAACCTGGATGAAATCGACACCACGCTGGTAACAGGCGGCGGCAAAACCGGCCATGTCGCCAATCACACCGCCGCCCAGGGCGATCACGGTAGTGCGGCGGTCATGGCGAGCGGTGAGCAGGCCGTCAAAGATGGTTTGCAGGGTTTCCCAGTTCTTGAAGGCTTCGCCGTCGGGCAGAACCACGGAAATAACCGAAAACTGTGCAAGGCTGCGGGTCAGACGCTCCAGATACAGCGGCGCAACGGTCTCGTTGGAGATGATCGCAACTTGCCGCCCGGCGATATGCGGCGTCAGCAGTTCGGGCTGATCCAGCAACCCTTCGCCAATATGGATCGGGTAGCTTCGCTCGCCTAAATCGACCTTAAGTGTCTGCATGTGTCCCCACAGTGAAGTTGGAATCAGGCGTCTTGCCTTACATTATCGACTGACAACATCTGCGTGTGTGACGCTGTCCGTTCGTCATGCGCCACACCTTCGAGCGGTCATGACCGGAGCCGAGGATAGCGCATTTCGCCCTGTGCATTAACGGGGAGGCAGCTGCTGCAAGCGTTCCAGGATGTCCAGGACCACCATCCGCGGCGGCCGCTCATCGGTTTCCACCACCAGGTCGGCGATTTCCCGATACAGCGGATCGCGTAATGCCAGCAGATCCCGGAGGGTTTTTGCCGGATCGGCAGTACGCAACAGCGGACGATTGCGATCGCGCGCGGTGCGCCCGACCTGCTGCTCGACGGATGCGTGCAGATACACCACGCGCCCGCCAGCATGCAGCGCCCGACGATTGGCTTCACGCATCACCGCGCCACCGCCCGTCGCCAGCACCACGCCATCGAGCGCGCACAGCTCGGCGATCATCGCCTGCTCGCGGTCGCGAAAGCCGGGTTCGCCTTCTTTGTCGAAGATCCACGGGATATTGGCGCCCGTGCGCAATTCAATTTCCTTATCGGAATCCTTGAACGGCAGGCGCAGCTCTTTGGCCAACAAGCGACCGATGGTGCTTTTTCCAGCACCCATCGGCCCAACAAGAATCAAATTTCGCACAGAATCAATGACTCACAGCAATCGCCTGGTTATTCATGATACGCGGAGTGAGAAATACCAGCAGCTCGGATTTTTTCTCCGACACCACGTCACGCCGGAAAAGGCGGCCAAGATACGGCACATCACCGAGAAATGGCACCTTATCTACAACCTTGCTCTGAGTATTTGAGAAAACCCCGCCAATGACGATGGTTTCGCCATCGTTGACCAGTACTTTGGCATTGACCTCGTTCTTCTTGATCGGCGGCACATCCTGCACTTTGTTCAGGTAGTCCGGCTCATCCTTGGTGACCTTGACCTCCATGATGATGCGGTTGTCCGGGGTGATCTGCGGCGTTACCTCCAGAGACAGCGAAGCCTCCTTGAACGCCACCGACGTCGCGCCGCTGGAGCTGGCTTCCTGATAGGGGATTTCCGTGCCTTTGAGGATCTTCGCGGTTTCCTTGTCGGAGGTGACCACTTTGGGTTGCGAGACGATTTCCCCGTTACCGGTCTTCTCCATGGCCGTCAGCTCAAGGTCCAGCAACACGTTATCGGTGATGAAGGCGATGCCGATCCCCGACGTATTTCCCGCCGCGCCCATGTCGACGAACGGTGAGTTGGTGCTGGTGCTGCCCGGTGTACCAATGGTCGATGAGGCGTTGGCCCCGTTGCTGACCCCGGAGGCATTCCAGTTACCCTTATTGCGGACCGAGCCGCCCCAACGCACGCCGAGGCTTTTGTCGTAGTCGACGTTGGCTTCGACGATCCGCGCCTCGATCATCACCTGACGCACCGGAATATCCAGCTGAGCGACGATTCGCCGTAGCTCATCCAGGCGATCCTGGGTCTGGTAGGCGATGATATTGTTGGTTCGCTCGTCGACAGTGATCGAGCCACGCTCGTCGACTTTCGCCTCGGCGCTGGTCACCGACTGGAACAGCTTGGCGATATCCGCCGCCTTGGCGTAGTTGACCTGCAACAGCTCACGGCGCAGTGGCGCCAGCTCGGCGATCTGTTTGCGCGACTCCAGCTCCTGGCGCTCGCGGGCGGCAATCTCGTCTGCCGGCGCGACCAGCAAGACGTTGCCGATCTTGCGCTTGTCCAACCCTTTGGTCTTGAGCACCAGATCCAGCGCCTGATCCCACGGCACGTTTTGCAGGCGCAAGGTAATGCCGCCCTGCACCGTGTCGCTGGCCACCAGATTGAGGTTGGTGAAGTCGGCGATCAGTTGCAGCACCGAGCGCACATCGATGTCCTGAAAATTCAACGACAGCTTCTCGCCGCTGTAGGCGAAGCGATCTGCGTTGCGCTTCTGCAGATCGTCGACGGTCATCGGGCGGACACTGACCGTCAGCTTGTTGTCGGTCTGGTAAGTCGAATAGTCGTATGTGCCACCGGGCTCGATGCTGATGCTCGCTTTATCGGCGGACGCACTGGCGTTGACGAACTGCACCGGCGTGGCGAAATCCTTGACGTCCAGGCGAACCCGCAACCGTTCAGGCAACTGGGTTTTGGCGAAGGTGAGGATGATCTTGCCGTCACGCTCCTGGATATCCGGGCTGATACCGGGGTCTGACAAATCAATGACGACATTGCCTTCACCCTGCGCACCGCGCTGAAAGTCCACGCCGCGAATGGCCTTGCTCACCGGAGCATAAGTCTTGGCTGCCACTGGCATGGCGCTCGCCACTCGCGGTGCCGCGGGTCGTGGTTTCTGAGCGGCAGCAGCCTGCCCGACCACCACGAACAGCGTGTTGCCCTCGACTCGCGTGCTGTAAGGCGTCAACTGCGTCAGGTTGATGATCAAACGAGTGCGGTCCTTGGCTTCGACCACTGTCGCACTGCGAGCGTTGCCGCCTCCCAGATCCCGCGTCTTGCTCGCCAGTTGGCTGCTCACACCCGGCAGATCGAGGGCGATGCGTGCCGGCTGATCGGTGGTATAGCCATGAGGCGCGGGCGGTGGCCCGTCGAAAGCCAGTTTCAACTCGATGCGATCACCCGGCAGCGCGGCGACATCCAGCGCTTTGAGATTGGCTGCCTGCACCATCGGAGAAAGCAGCGCCATCCATAGCGAAAAACCGAGGGTTGAGAAGATCCTGTTCATGATACGAGTTCCACTATGAGTGCTCTTTCAAAGGAATAGTCCGCGCTCGCTCCAGCCAGGCACCTTGGCCATCGGGAACGATTTCGACCACATCGACTTGCGAGTCGCTGATGGCCACGATCCGGCCATCGTTGCGCCCCAGGTAGTCACCGACCTTCAGCCGATGCACCCCGCCGGCACCGCGCAACAGCGCAAAGGCACCGGACGCATTGGAAATAGTGCCGACCATTTCAAACTGCTCGATGTTGAAACCTTCAAGGTATTGCTTGACCCGGCTCGGATCGGGCTTGACGTTGCGTGCCCCCTGTTTTCGACCTGCCAGGTCGACCCTGACCTGCGGTGAAAACGGACTGCGCAACGACGCAGCGCTGTAAGTGAATGTCTCGTAGGACCTGAACGTCGGCACCGGCTCGATCTTGCCGGGCGGGTGCAGGCGTACCTCGTTCATGTAGGCGTCCAGATCGCTGAAGTCGTTACCGTTGCCACAACCGGCAAGCCCCCCCAGCAGCACAGCCAGCGAAAACCATCGGGCCGCGTTCATTTCTGCAACCCCTTGTCGTTGTAGCGGTAAGTCTTGGCCAGGATGTTCATGCGCAACTTCGCGCCGCTGCCCGGAACGACCGGCTCGACGTTAAAATCGTGCAGGGTGACGATCCGCGGGAGGTTGGCGACGCCACTGACGAAGGTCGCCAGGTCATGGTAGGCGCCGGTAACAGTGATCTGGATCGGTAGCTCGATGTAGAACTGCTGGGTGACTTCCGGCAGCAGCTTGATCTCCTCAAACTCCAGACCGCTGCCCAATCCGGTGCGAGTGATGTCTTCCAGCAGACCGGGCACCTCGGTATCGCCGGGTAACTGCCGCAAGAGCACGCCGAAGGAGGTTTCCATTGCTTTCATCTGCTCGATGTAGCGCTCCAGATTGGCCGCCATGTGCGCCTTGCTCGCGAACTGCTCCTTGAGGGTGGCTTCCCCGGCGCGGGCCTGCTCAAGCTGATCTTCAAGATCCTTGAGGTAAAAGCTGTAACCCAGCGCCAGCACCAGCGCGATCAGCAGCCCGCTGGCCAGGCCTTTGATCGCCGTGGGCCAGGAGCCTATGTTGTTCAGGTCCAGGTCGTTGATATCGACCTTGCGCAACCCCTCGAACCATTGGGACGGACTCATTTCGCGTCCTCCGCTGCGGCCGGTTGAGACTGACGAACGGTCAACTTAAACACGTTGGCCTGATCCAGCGCGCCGGCCGTGGTCGCTTTGACCTCGGTCAGGTTCGGCGACTCGAACCGGTCGGAGGCATCGAGGTTGCGCAACAACTCCGAGACCCGATTGTTCGACTCTGCCGCCCCGCTGATGGACAGCGTTTTATCGACCAGTTTCACGTCGGTGAAATACACCCCGTCCGGCAGCCTGCGCGCCAGTTGATCGAAAATACGTGCGCTGACCGACCGATTGCCTTGCAAGTCCTGGATGATCCGCATCCGCTCCACGAGTTGCTGACGACGGGTTTTCAGATCACTGATCTGCTTGATCCGGTCATCCAGCACGGCGATCTGTTTGCCGACGTAATCGTTGCGGGCGACCTGCCGATCAATCGCACTGCTGATGGCGTGGTCACCCAGCATAATCACCCCGACCGCCGCCGCCAGCGCGCCGGCCAACCCCAACAGGAAGCGCTTGCGACGCTCCTCGCGCAGCTCTTCGCGCCAAGGGAGAAGATTGATCCGCGCCATCAGTCGAAACTCCTCAGCGCCAGGCCACAGGCAATCATCAGTGCCGGCGCATCCTTGACCAGGGCACTGGCGTTGACCTTGCTGCTCAATGTCATGTCCGCAAACGGATTGGCCACCTGCGTCGGCGTGCCCAGGCGCTGCTCGATCAGCCGATCCAGCCCGGTGACCGAAGCCGTACCACCGGCCAGCAGGATGTAGTCGACTGCGTTGTACTGGCCCGAGGCGAAAAAGAACTGCAACGATCGCGAGACCTGCTGCACCAGCGCCTCGCGAAACGGTTGCAGGACTTCGCTGACGTAGTCGTCAGGCAAGCCACCCTGTTTTTTTGCAAGCCCGGCCTGTTCGACGGTCATGCCATAGCGACGCTGGATTTCCTCCGTCAACTGGCGGCCGCCGAACAACTGCTCGCGGGTGTAGATGATTCGGCCGTTGGACAGCACGCTCAAGGTGGTCATGGTGGCACCGATGTCGACCACGGCCACCGTCGAACGCTCGGTCACACCGGCCAGTTGTGCCGTCAGCAAGCCGAATGAACGCTCCAGCGCGTACGCCTCGACATCGACGACCCGCGCGGTCAGGCCGGCAAGGGCCAACGCGGCTTCGCGAACTTCGACGTTTTCCTTGCGACAGGCCGCCAGCAATACATCGACCCGCTCGGGATTACGCCGGGAGACGCCCTGCACTTCAAAATCGATGGCGACTTCTTCAAGGGGATAGGGAATGTACTGGTCAGCTTCAATCTTCAGCTGATTTTCCATCTCATCAGGGGAAAGCCCGGCGTCCATTTCGATGATCTTGGTAATGACCGCCGATCCGGCAACCGCCACCGCGACACTCTTGACGCTGGTCTTGGCCTTGAGCAACACCCGGGACAATGCCTGCCCGACACCTTCGAGTTCGGCGATATTTTTCTCGACCACGGCGTTGGTCGGCAGCGGCTCTACCGCGTAGGCTTCGACCCGGTATCGATTGCCTGCACGGCTTAGCTCGAGAAGCTTCACCGAAGTGGAGCTGATATCGATCCCCAAAAGCGTGCGGCTTTTTTTATTGAAGAGTCCCAGCACTTGCAATTCCCTATGACTATCCGTGAGTTACGGACTCTTTATGATTCATTGCGTTCAATGGCTGCGTCTTGACAGAGGCGCCAAATGCGCTTTTGGCGGAAAAATGCTTATAATGGCCAGCGTTTTTTCCGCTTTCTCAAGCGCGGGTCGACCCTTGCTTACCTTGAATGCCCTGACGCCTAATTCATTCTTTACCCTGGATGTCCAAAAGCCTTGATTCGTCTGCTGAAATTTTTCGGGTGGTCCATCGTCGCCGTTTTCTGCGGACTGCTCCTCGGTCTGAGCGGCGCTTTTCTTTACCTTAGTCCGGGATTGCCATCCGTGGAGGCGCTGAGAAGCATTCAGTTGCAGATTCCTTTGCGGGTCTACAGCAGCGACGGCAAATTGATCGCCGAGTTTGGCGAAATGCGCCGCACGCCGATCCGCTTCGCCGACATCCCACCCAATTTCATCAATGCGTTACTCAGCGCCGAAGACGACAACTTCGCCAATCACTATGGCGTCGACCCCAGCAGCCTGATGCGTGCCGCGAGCCAACTGGTCAAAAGCGGACACATTCAATCCGGCGGCAGCACCATCACCATGCAGGTGGCGAAGAACTTCTTCCTCACCAGCGAGCGCAGCTTCTCGCGCAAGACCACGGAAATCCTCCTGGCCCTGCAAATCGAGCGTCAGCTGACCAAGGACGAGATCCTTGAGCTCTACGTGAACAAGATCTACCTGGGCAACCGCGCCTACGGCATCGAGGCGGCGGCACAGGTGTATTACGGCAAGTCGATCCGCGACGTCAGCCTGGCGCAGATGGCGATGATCGCCGGCCTGCCGAAAGCCCCTTCGCGCTTCAACCCGCTGGCCAACCCGGCGCGCAGCAAAGAACGTCGCGACTGGATCCTGGGGCGCATGTACAAGCTCGGGAAAATTGACGAAGCGGCGTATCAGGCCGCGATCAACGAGCCGCTGAACGCCAGCTATCACGTGCCGACGCCGGAAGTGAACGCGCCGTACATCGCCGAAATGGCCCGTGCCGAAATGGTCGGTCGTTATGGCAGCGATGCCTACACCGAAGGTTTCCGCGTCACCACCACCGTGCCGAGCAACCTTCAGGAAATGGCCAACACCGCCGTCCATGAAGGCTTGATCACCTACGACCAGCGTCATGGCTATCGCGGCCCCGAGTCCCGTTTGCCGGGCAAGACGCCCGCGGCATGGGCCACGGAACTGACCAAGCAGCGCACCATCAGCGGCCTGGAACCGGCCATCGTCACCCTGATCGAGAAAAACGGCGTGCAGGTCCTGACCCGCAACGGCGAAGAACATGTCAGCTGGGACAGCATGAAATGGGCGCGCCCATTCCTGAACACCAACAGCATGGGCCCGGCACCGAAGCAGCCATCGGACGTCGCCCAGGTCGGCGACCTGATTCGCGTACAGCGCCAAGCGGACAACGCCCTGAAGTTCAGCCAGATTCCGGTCGCCCAAAGCGCACTGGTTTCGCTGGACCCGCAAAACGGTGCGATCCGCGCGTTGGTCGGCGGCTTCGCGTTCGAGCAGAGCAACTACAACCGCGCCATGCAGGCCAAGCGCCAGCCGGGCTCGAGCTTCAAGCCATTCGTCTACAGCGCTGCGCTGGATAACGGCTACACTCCGGCAACCCTGGTGAACGACGCTCCAATCGTGTTCGTCGACGAGTACCTGGACAAGGTCTGGCGTCCGAAGAACGACACCAACACCTTCCTCGGCCCGATCCGCATGCGTGAAGCGCTCTACAAGTCGCGCAACCTGGTGTCGATCCGCCTGCTCCAGGCGCTGGGTGTCGATCGCACCATCGATTACATCAGCAAGTTCGGCTTCAACAAGCAGGACTTGCCGCGCAACCTGTCGCTGGCCCTGGGCACCGCAACGCTGACGCCAATGGAAATCGCCACCGGCTGGAGCACCTTTGCCAACGGCGGCTACAAGATCACCCCGTACATCATCGACAAGATCGAAAGCCGCAACGGTGACACGCTGTTCGTCGCCAACCCGCCAAGCGTGCCGAAAGGCGATATCGCCAGCAACGGGATCGCAGCGCCGGTGAGCAACACCTTTACGGTCAACCCGACGCCAGGCGAAGCCCCGGCAGCGCAAACCACCGTACAAGCACCGGCCGTCGCAGAACGGATCATCGACGGGCGCACCACGTTCATCCTCAACAGCATGCTTGAAGACGTGATCAAGCTCGGTACCGGACGTCGCGCCCTGTCCATGGGCCGCAGCGACATCGCGGGCAAGACCGGGACCACCAACGAATCCAAGGATGCCTGGTTCTCGGGCTACAACGCCGATTACGTGACCACGGTCTGGACCGGTTTCGACCAACCGGAAAGCCTCGGCAAGCGCGAGTTCGGCGGCACCGTGGCGCTGCCGATCTGGATGAACTACATGAGCGCAGCGCTCAAAGGCAAGCCACCGCATACCCAGGCCGAGCCGGAAGGCATCCTCAGCCTGCGGGTTGACCCGGTCAGCGGCCGTGCGGCCACCCCAAGCACGCCAGGCGCCTACTTCGAGCTGTTCAAGTCCGAAGACTCCCCGCCATCGATCAACGAACTGGGCAACGGCAATGCACCGGGCAGCCCACTGCCAGCGGACGAAGCGGCGCCGATCGACCTGTTCTGATCGCGCAGCACCAGCAGAAAGCCCCGCTCTTCGTTTGAAGGCGGGGCTTTTTAGTTTCTGGACTTCGCGCTTCTATTCTTTGACGTAAAACTGGTCCGACTCCGACGGGTTGTAGTCATCCAGTGCCTTGTCCACCAACAACAGAGCGCCATCGACCATCCGGCAAATCGCCAGCGCCACGCTGCGTCGCGAACCCTCGATCTCGAATGCCAGGTCGGCGGCCATGACCTTGACTGAGACCAGGTCTTCCGAGGCATTGGCCAACAGGCTTTCGAGGCCCACGTCGGGTGAAACGCTGAACAGGCGATCGGAGCGCAAGTCGCTGAAGCGCAGTTTGGCGAGGGTGGGTTTCAGGTAGTGATCGAGGGCGCGGTGGGCGGCGTCGTGGAGTTTTTTTGAATCGAGGGATTCGTAGGGGGAGACGTCGTCGTGTTCTGGGGGGTTGGGGGTTTCTTTGATCATGATGGTGCTCCTTGATTGTTGGAGCTACCACCGTCCGCGGTCAAACGAAAAGGTGGCAGCTGTACGCGGGTTGACCGACCAGGAATCAAGGAACCCGGCACACCCGAAGGTGTCCCACGCACAGCCGCCATGACACGATACCTCAGACGCAAAAAAAGCGCCTGGAATAGGTCTGGGCGCTGGCGCGCCTTGATTTACACGGACGGTCAAATCCGGTCGCTGAATGGGCAGCGACGTTCAAAGGCTAGAGGCCACGCTTCCGAGGGGCAACCTTAAAGACATGTCGGAGATTTCAACGTTGCCCGTGATGCTGTCATCAAGTTCCGACCTCATCCTACGGGCATTACACAAATGATCGTTCCCACGCTCCGCGTCAGCTCGTGAAGCGGAACGCGGAGCGTCCCTGGCGGCATTCCTTAGCTGCGCGTGGGAACGATCAGTATCTGAAGCCGCACACGCCCCAACCACTCAGGCCGGCTGTCAGGCCGCCGTGCTGTTGCTGTTGATCTTGATCCACCCGCCCCTTCGGGAGGCCGAGTGGAGGTGTTCATCAGGGGGTGGGCGCGCAGCGCCGTACGGCGCAGCCGGACACATCGAGAGGAGGTCGTCGCGAAGCAGACCGTAGGCGATGCCCCCTGATGGACACCGGAGCAAGGGRACRCCGAGCCTAGGCGAGGTGCCGKACGCTTGGGGCGAAGACYTTTGSTTMCTTTGGGGCGTT
Organism: Pseudomonas sp. 05N36; assembly: GCF_056397385.1. Lineage (NCBI taxonomy): Bacteria > Pseudomonadati > Pseudomonadota > Gammaproteobacteria > Pseudomonadales > Pseudomonadaceae > Pseudomonas > Pseudomonas sp. 05N36. The sequence continues at coordinate 500,337 of NZ_JBFTNH010000001.1, forward strand.
TGCCAAAGTGACCCGCTGTAAGAGCGGAACCCTAAGTGGCCGTTACCGCAGGAATGGATATGTACACTTGCGAGAGACTGGTCGGCTGTCAGGCCGCCATCGCGAGCAAGCTCAGCTCCACAGATTTGGTTGGGGTACATCTGCGAAAGACAGATACAAAAAAGCCCCGACTCACAAGAGCCGGGGCTTTCTGTTGAAGCGCTACAACGACTTAGCCGTTGAACACGTCATCCACGCTTTTCAGCGGGTAGTTCTTCGGATACGGCAGAGTCGCCACACCCGTCTCGATCGCAGCCTTGGCCACAGCATCCGAGATCACAGTGATCAAACGCGCATCCATTGGCTTCGGAATGATGTACTCACGACCGAATTCCAGCTTGATGCCACCGTAAGCGTCACACACTTCCTGAGGCACTGGCAGCTTGGCCAATTCACGCAGAGCGTTGGCCGCAGCCACTTTCATTTCTTCGTTGATGCGCTTGGCGCGAACGTCCAGAGCACCACGGAAAATGAACGGGAAGCCCAATACGTTGTTCACCTGGTTCGGGTAGTCCGAACGGCCGGTCGCCATGATCACGTCGCTACGGGTGGCGTGAGCCAGTTCCGGGGCGATTTCCGGATCAGGGTTCGAGCACGCGAACACGATCGGGTTGGCTGCCATCAGCATCAGGTTTTCAGCGCTCAGCAGGTTCGGGCCGGACAGGCCAACGAACACGTCTGCACCTTTCAGGGCGTCAGTCAGCGTGCGCTTGTCGGTCGCGTGAGCGAAGACAGCCTTGTACTGGTTCAGGTCGTCACGCTCGGAGTGGATCACGCCGGTACGGTCAACCATGAAGATGTTTTCGATCTTGGCACCCATGCTCACCAGCAACTTCATGCAGGAGATAGCGGCAGCGCCAGCGCCCAGGCAGACGATCTTGGCTTCCGGCAGGGTTTTACCAGCGATTTCCAGGGCGTTGATCATGCCGGCAGCGGTCACGATCGCGGTGCCGTGCTGGTCATCGTGGAACACCGGAATGTCGCACTGTTCGATCAGCGCGCGCTCGATCTCAAAGCACTCAGGTGCCTTGATGTCTTCCAGGTTGATGCCACCGAAGGTGATGGAGATACGCTTGACGGTGTCGATGAAGGCTTGCGGGCTTTCGGAGTCGACTTCGATGTCGAACACGTCGATACCGGCGAAGCGCTTGAACAGCACGCCTTTACCTTCCATCACTGGCTTGGAAGCCAATGGGCCAAGGTTACCCAGGCCGAGAATCGCGGTGCCATCGGAAATGACTGCAACCAGGTTGCCCTTGCCGGTGTATTTGTAGGCCAGTTCAGGGTCGCGGGCGATTTCGCGTACTGGTTCGGCTACGCCGGGGCTGTAGGCCAGCGACAGATCGCGGGCGGTAGCGGTGGCCTTGGTGAGCTCGACACTCAGCTTACCTGGACGAGGATGGGCGTGATATTCGAGAGCGGCAGTTTTCAAATCAGACATGTGGGCATTCCGCTTTTACTGTTGAACGACGGACCGCCGAGGATACTCGCGTCGCAAAGTCCCCACAAGACTGACCGGTCACCCCTGTCAAGAGCCCTACCCTACGACTTTGGGCCAAGAGCCACGGAACACAAGGGCTAAACTGTTCACAATCAACTTAAAAAATGTCGACAATTTCTTTTTACGGCACTGCTTGCAGCATGGCCGGATGGGTCAATGGCAACAACCAGCGCGCCTGACCGGAATCCAGACCACCGCGCCGTGAGCGATCGATCACCCAGCCACGCGCCTCGATCTGCTTGCCGTCGAGCCGCTCCAGAGCCGCCAGATCGAATTGACCGAGTCGATTGGGTGCAACGCGCAATACAACCGAATCCTGCAACTCGATCCAAATTCCGCCGCGATTGCGCTGAACTTTGCTCACACGCCCACTGAGCACGGCAAAACCAGAAGTGTTGATCTGCGCCGCTTTCAGTACAGGCGACTGCCGCCATAACCCCAGCCTGGCCTGTCGCGCAGTGCGTTCGGCGGCCTGTTGGCAACTGACAAAATCGACGTTCGGTGACACTGCCACCAGGTAACCAAGACCTTCGGCAAGCATCTGCGCTTCAAGATTGTCACCGTTGGCGCTGTAAAGATGGGCCAGGGTGCGCCCGTAGCGATCCTTGCCCTCTTGTCCCGCCAGCAAACCCAACCGTCCGTCGCTTGCGGCCACCAACGTTTCCAGACGCTTGCGCGCAGCCACGGCGAAAGGCTCGTCGGAGCGACCTTTCTTGCCCAGTTCCGGGGTATTCAAACCGATCATGCGCACACTGCGGCCGTCGCGCAGGCGCACCGTGTCGCCATCCACCACGTGCTGCACGCTGACAGCCTGCAACTGACCGGCTGGCGCAGGACAGAGGGCCTGGGCGCTGGAGAGCCAAATCGCGGGCATAAAAAAAGCGCCCACAAGGGACGCTTTTTTCAACAGCGAGGAGAAGCCATTGAGGCTTTCCAGGACGATCAGCCTTAGGCTTTTTTCGTCGCGCCGAAAGCACCGAAACGATCGGCGAACTTCTGAACGCGGCCGCCGGTATCCAGAGTCTTCTGCTTACCGGTGTAGAACGGGTGGCACTCGTTGCAAACGTCGATCGCCAGTGGCTTGGCAAAGGTCGAACGGGTTTCGAACTTGTTGCCGCAGCTGCAAGTTACGGCAACTGCTGGGTATTCTGGATGGATATCGGCTTTCATGGTGTCTTCCTCAGGCTAGCGTGCCGCCACCCAACACTATTGTTGAATACCGCACGTAATTAGGCCGCGGATTCTACCAGACCTCGCCAATCACGCAAGCTGTCCCTTACACCGACCGTCTGCTAGGCTCCGGCCCTTCTTTACCGCCTGCTCAATGAGATCCCCCCGCGTGCCCGACGCCATTTTGCGCCTCGCCCTGCCTTCGCCCCTGCGCCGCCTGTTCGACTACCGTGCCCCGGCGGGAGTCCTGCGTGCGCATTTGCATCCGGGCATGCGGCTGCGGGTGCCGTTCGGTCGCCGCGAGATGATCGGGATCCTGGTGGAAGTCACCAGCCACAGCGAAGTCCCGGCCGACAAGCTCAAACCGGCACTGGCCCTGCTCGACGCCACGCCACCGCTACCGGCAGCACTGTTCAAGTTGTGCCTGTGGACTTCCCAGTATTACCAGCACAGTCTCGGTGACACCTTGAGTTGGGCGCTGCCGGTGTTGTTGCGCCAGGGTGAACTGGCGGAAGCACGCCAGGAGCGCTTCTGGTCGGTCACCCCGGGCGCGAAACTGGATGATCCGCGCATCGCCCGCGCTCCGCGTCAGCGCGAGGCCTTGGCGACGCTGGCCCAGCACCCGCATGGCGTTGCCCACCAACTGCTGAGCAAACTGATGCTGAGCAAGGACAGCCTTGACCTGTTGCTGGCCAAAGAACTGGTGCAAGTGGATATCCGCAAACACGCACCCGGCGAACGTCACGAACACTGGCTGGCGCAACCGGAGCTGCCGCTGAACCCGGAGCAGCGCGCCGCGTACGAAGCGATTCGTGCAGGTTTCGACAGTTTCCATGCGTTCCTGCTGGCCGGTGTCACTGGCAGCGGCAAGACCGAAGTCTATTTGCAGCTGATCCGCGAAACCCTTGAAGCCGGCAAGCAGGCGCTGGTGCTGATCCCCGAAATCAACCTCGGGCCGCAGACCCTGGCGCGTTTCGAACAGCGTTTCAATGCGCGTATCGCCCTGGTGCATTCGGCGGTCAATGACCGTGAACGGCTGGAATCCTGGCTCGCAGCCCGGGATGGCGAGGCCGACATCATTATCGGCACCCGCTCGGCGCTATTCACGCCGATGAAAAACCCCGGGCTGATCATCATCGATGAAGAGCACGACGGCTCTTATAAACAGCAGGAAGGTTTGCGCTATCACGCCCGCGACCTGGCGTTGGTACGAGCGCGGCAGGAAAACATTCCGATTGTCCTCGGCTCGGCGACGCCGTCACTGGAAAGCCTGCACAACGCCTACACCGGTCGTTACGGACTCCTGCGCCTGAACGAGCGCGCCGGCGGGGCGAAACAACCCCGTTTCCTGCGGCTGGACGTCAAAAGTCGCCCGCTGGACAGCGGTATTTCCGGGCCGATGCAACAGGCGATCGGCCAGACCCTCGCTGCCGGCCAGCAAGTCCTGGTGTTCCTCAACCGTCGCGGCTTTGCGCCCACCCTGCTCTGTCACGATTGCGGCTGGATGTCGGAGTGTCAGCGCTGCGATGCGCGGATGACCGTGCACCAGCGCTCCGGCGAGCTGCGTTGCCACCATTGCGGCTACGTTGAACGTGTCCCTCGGCACTGCCCGAAATGCGGCAAGGTCGATTTGCGCCCCGTGGGTGCCGGTACCGAACGCGCCGAAGAGCGCCTGGGCATTCTGTTCCCGGACTACCCGGTGTTGCGGGTCGACCGCGACAGCACTTCGCGCAAGGACGCGATGAATCAGCTGTTCGCAACCATTCAGAAAGGTCAGCCGTGCATTCTGGTGGGCACGCAGATGCTCGCCAAAGGGCATCACTTTCCACGGGTGACGCTGGTGTCGATTCTCGATGCCGACGGTGGACTGTTCTCCGGCGACTTCCGCGCCAGCGAGCGCATGGCCCAATTGATCGTACAGGTGGCAGGGCGTGCCGGGCGCGCCGAAGAGCCGGGCAAAGTGATCATCCAGACTCACCTGGCTGACCATCCGCTGTTGGTACAACTGACCGAGCAAGGTTATTTCGCTTTTGCCGAGCAGGCCTTGAGCGAACGTCGTTCCGCCGGGCTGCCGCCCTTCGCGCATCTGGCGCTGTTGCGGGCCGAGGCGCACAAACCGGGGCAGGCCGAAAGCTTCCTCGATGAAGCCTGCAGCGAGGCGGAGCGATTGTTGGACGAGCACAACCTGACCGGCATCGAATTGCTGGGGCCGGTGCCGGCGCCGATGGAACGTCGGGCCGGGCGTTATCGGGCGCAATTGTTGTTGCAAGCCACGGCACGGGCGCCGCTGCATCGACTGCTAAGCGCCTGGTTGCTGGCGCTGGAACAGATGCCGAGTGGGCGGGCGGTGCGCTGGTCTTTGGATGTCGACCCGGTCGATTTGTATTGATTCGGCGATTGCCATCGCGAGCAGGCTCGCTCCCACAGGGATTTTGTACCAGGCAAATAATAGGTGAGCACTGCAGATCCACTGTGGGAGCGAGCCTGCTCGCGATGGCGCCCGATTTGTCACCACATATCCATAACCTGCCTGCTATGGTTGGCAAGCCCGACTTCGCAACGGATAATGCCCAGTTTTTCCACCTGCGCATTGATGCGCCGCCGCTCTGCGGTTGAAAGAGAAGACCATGAAAGACACCATTCGCCAGTTGATCCAGCAAGCCCTCACCCAACTCGTTACCGACGGTGTGTTGCCTGAAGGCCTGACGCCGGCGATTCAGGTGGAGAACTCCCGTGACAAGACTCACGGCGACTTCGCCAGCAACATCGCCATGATGCTGGCGAAACCGGCCGGCATGAAACCGCGCGATCTGGCGGAAAAAATCATCGCTGCGCTGCCGGTTGACGAAAACGTCAGCAAAACCGAAATCGCCGGCCCCGGCTTCCTCAACTTCTTCCAGAACACCCAGGCCCTGGCCTCGCGCCTGGACGCTGCCCTGGCTGACGCCAAGATCGGCGTGCGCAAGGCAGGTCCCGTGCAGCGCACCGTGGTCGACCTGTCGGCGCCGAACCTGGCCAAAGAGATGCACGTCGGTCACTTGCGCTCGACCATCATCGGCGACGGTGTGGCGCGCGTGCTGGAGTTCCTCGGCGACACGGTGATCCGTCAGAACCACGTCGGCGACTGGGGCACCCAGTTCGGCATGCTGATGGCGTACCTGCAAGAAAACCCGATTACCAGCGACGAGCTGTCGGACCTGGAAAACTTCTACCGCGCCGCCAAGCAGCGCTTCGACGAATCCGAAGCATTCGCCGACCGCGCCCGTGGCCTGGTGGTCAAGCTGCAAGCCGGTGACCCGGACTGCCTGGCGCTGTGGACCAAGTTCAAAGACATTTCCCTGTCCCACTGCCAGAAAATCTACGAACAGCTGAACGTCAAACTGACCATGGCCGACGTGATGGGCGAAAGTGCCTACAACGACGACCTGATCAACGTGGTCAACGACCTCAAGGCCAAAGGCATGCTGGTCGAGAGCAACGGCGCCCAGTGCGTGTTCCTCGACGAGTTCAAGAATGCCGACGGCGACCCTCTGCCGGTAATCATCGTCAAGGCTGATGGCGGCTACCTCTATGCCACCACTGACCTGGCGGCCGTGCGCTACCGTAACGGCGTGCTGAAAGCCGATCGAGTGCTGTACTTCGTTGACCAGCGCCAGGCGCTGCACTTCCAGCAGGTGTTCGAAGTGGCTCGCCTGGCCGGCTTCGTGACCCACCCGATGGAAATGGAACACATGGGCTTCGGCACCATGAACGGCGCCGATGGCCGTCCGTTCAAGACCCGTGATGGCGGCACCGTGAAGCTGATCGACCTGCTGAACGAAGCCCAGGAACGCGCCTACACGCTGGTGAAGGAAAAGAACCCTGAGCTTGCCGAAGCCGACCTGCGCAACATCGCCAAAGTCGTGGGCATTGGCGCAGTGAAATACGCCGACCTGTCCAAGCACCGCACCAGCGACTACAGCTTCAACTTCGACCTGATGCTGAACTTCGAAGGCAACACCGCACCGTACCTGCTGTACGCCTACACCCGCGTGGCCGGCGTATTCCGCAAACTCGGCAAAGACTTCAGCGAAGTCGAAGGGCAGATCGTCCTCGAGGCCACTCACGAACACGAACTGGCCGCCAAGCTGGCGCAGTTCGGTGAAGTGCTGAACAACGTCGCCGAAAAAGGCACGCCGCACATCCTCTGCACCTACCTGTACGATGTTGCCGGCCTGTTTTCCAGCTTCTACGAGAACTGCCCGATCCTCAGCGCCGAAACTCCGGCACAAATGCAAAGCCGCTTGCGCCTCGCCGCATTGACCGGTCGCACCCTCAAGCAAGGCCTGGAACTCTTGGGTCTGGAAACTCTGGAGCGTATGTAAGTTGGCTGCCAAGAAAAAACCAGCACCAAAGCGTGGCGCCAGCCGTTACCAAGCTCCTGCAAAAAAGCCGATTCCGGGATGGCTGTGGATGGCCATCGGCCTGACCGTAGGCGCCTTCATCGTGTTCCTGATGAAGCTGGAGCCGGGTAAAGGCAGCGAAAGCGTCAAGCGCGAGAAGGTCGAGCAACAGAAAGCCAGCAAGATCGCCGAGGCCAACAAGACCCCGCCGAGCCCGACGCAACCGGTGAAGCCGAAGTACGACTTCTACACCTTGCTGCCGGAATCGGAGGTCATCGTGCCGCCGGATGCCGTGCCGGAGAAAACCCTGCCGACGCCGCAGACTGCACCTGTTGCACCGGTAACCCCGGCAGAAGCAGCGAAGATCGACACCGCGCGAGCACAGGCAGCCCTGAGCGGCGTTACCCCGCCGCCAGCGCCACCGGTGGCGAAAGCGGCGCCGGTGACCAAGTTCTTCCTGCAGGCAGGCTCCTTCCGCAAGGAAGCCGATGCCGACAAGGTTCGTGCGCAGATCATTCTGCTCGGCCAGGCGGTTTCGGTGGAGTCCGGCACGGTGAAGGATGAGACCTGGTACCGCGTGCTGGTCGGCCCGTTCAGCAACCGCGAACAGCTGACCACCGCCCAGAAACAACTGGCTGGCAGCGGCTTCAGCAACCTGTTGTTACAACAACGCCAAAGCCGCTGATCCTTTCAGTCACACCGCGTCATCGTTCATCGCGAGCAGGCTCGCTCCCACAGAATATGCACCACCCCTGTGGGAGCGAGCCTGCTCGCGATGCAGTCCTTATAAACGCCACATCTCTAATTCCCTCGCGCCGCTCGTCCCCTCTCCCGCCCCACAGTTGAAAAACGCCTCACCACCCCCATATGAGTTGGGATAAGGCATTTTCGCCCCGCTGCGTGGAGACTCTTCCCTTGACCACCATCGTTTCAGTTCGCCGCCACGGCAAAGTCGTCATGGGCGGCGACGGCCAGGTTTCTCTCGGCAATACCGTGATGAAAGGCAACGCGAAGAAAGTTCGCCGCCTGTACCACGGCCAGGTCATCGCCGGGTTTGCCGGCGCCACTGCTGACGCCTTTACCCTCTTCGAACGTTTCGAAGGCCAGCTTGAGAAGCACCAGGGCCACCTGGTTCGCGCCGCCGTCGAACTCGCCAAAGAATGGCGTACCGACCGCTCCCTCAGCCGCCTCGAAGCGATGCTTGCAGTCGCCAATAAAGACGCTTCCCTGATCATCACCGGTAACGGCGATGTGGTCGAACCCGAAGAAGGCCTGATCGCCATGGGTTCCGGCGGCGCTTACGCTCAGGCCGCAGCCAGCGCCCTGCTGAAGAAAACCGATCTGTCGGCCCGTGAAATCGTCGAAACCGCCCTGGGCATCGCCGGCGACATCTGTGTCTTCACCAACCACAACATCACCATTGAGGAGCAGGACCTCAGCGAATAAGCCTGTTTCGGCCATCACGCCACGGCATTCATTTTTGCTTGAGGACCACCCATTACCATGCCAATGACTCCCCGCGAAATCGTCCATGAACTCAGTCGCCATATCATCGGCCAGGACGATGCCAAGCGCGCCGTCGCCATCGCCCTGCGTAACCGCTGGCGCCGGATGCAACTGCCCGAAGAGCTGCGCGTTGAAGTAACGCCCAAGAACATTCTGATGATCGGCCCGACCGGTGTCGGTAAAACCGAAATCGCCCGTCGCCTGGCCAAACTCGCCAACGCGCCGTTCATCAAGGTCGAAGCGACCAAGTTCACCGAAGTCGGTTATGTCGGCCGTGACGTCGAGTCGATCATTCGCGACCTCGCCGATGCCGCGATCAAGCTGCTGCGCGAACAGGAAATGATCAAGGTTCGCCATCGCGCCGAAGATGCCGCCGAAGAGCGCATCCTCGATGCACTGCTGCCACCGGCACGCATGGGTTTCAGCAACGAAGACTCCGCGCCGGCCCAGGACTCCAACACCCGCCAACTGTTCCGCAAGCGCCTGCGCGAAGGTCAGCTGGATGACAAGGAGATCGAAATCGAAGTCGCCGAAGTGTCCGGCGTCGATATCTCCGCGCCGCCAGGCATGGAAGAAATGACCAACCAGTTGCAAAGCCTGTTCGCCAACATGGGCAAAGGCACGCGCAAGAGCCGCAAGCTCAAGGTCAAGGAAGCGCTGAGACTGGTGCGCGACGAAGAAGCCGGCCGCCTGGTCAATGATGAAGAACTCAAGGCCAAGGCGCTGGAAGCGGTCGAACAGCACGGCATCGTGTTCATCGACGAAATCGACAAGGTCGCCAAGCGTGGCAATTCCGGTGGCGTCGACGTGTCCCGCGAAGGCGTACAGCGCGACTTGCTGCCGCTGATCGAAGGCTGCACGGTCAACACCAAACTGGGCATGGTCAAGACCGACCACATCCTGTTCATCGCTTCCGGTGCGTTCCACCTGAGCAAGCCAAGCGATCTGGTGCCCGAGCTGCAAGGCCGCCTGCCGATCCGCGTCGAACTCAAGGCCCTCACGCCGGAAGACTTCGAGCGCATCCTCAGCGAGCCGCATGCCTCGCTCACCGAGCAGTATTGCGCCCTGCTGAAAACCGAAGGCGTGAACATCGAGTTCCAGCCGGACGGCATCAAGCGTGTGGCGGAGATCGCCTGGCAGGTCAACGAGAAGACCGAGAACATCGGTGCCCGTCGCCTGCACACCCTGCTCGAGCGCCTGCTCGAAGAGGTGTCGTTCAGCGCCAGCGATCTGGCCAGCGCCCACAGCGAAGAACCGATCCGCATCGACGCTGACTACGTCAACAGCCACCTCGGCGAATTGGCGCAGAACGAAGACCTGTCCCGTTATATCCTGTAGGTCAATTCTACTGTGGTACGGGACCTGTGGGAGCGAGCCTGCTCGCGATGAGGCCATAACGTTCAACATTGATGCTGAATGTCACGCCGCAATCGCGAGCAGGCTCGCTCCCACAAGGGCCCTCACAATGACGGACGACCGGCCCCATGACGACTCCACTCCCCACCGCCATCAAACTGCACAAAGCCTCGAAAACTCTGGAGCTGCAATACGCTCCCGATGAGGTCTATCACCTGAGCGCAGAATTCTTGCGCGTGCACTCTCCTTCCGCCGAGGTCCAGGGCCACGGCAAACCCATCCTTCAATTTGGCAAGATCGGCGTAGGCCTGAACAAGGTAGAACCGGCCGGTCAGTACGCACTGAAATTGACCTTCGATGACGGCCACGACAGCGGCCTGTTCACCTGGGAATACCTGTACGAACTGGCGCGACGATATGACGCACTCTGGGACGACTATCTTGCCGAGCTCAAAGCCGCCGGAAAGACCCGCGATCCAAACGAGTCTGTCGTCAAGCTGATGCTCTAGCTCAAGGCCCGCGCTCTTTAGAGGGCATTTTCTAATTTCATCTGTTTGAATGCTGGGCTGCGGTGCCGAGGATCGGCCTGCTTGCGAAAAAAATTAAACTCGGGTAACCAATGGATCTGGCAAGTTCTGTGCAGCGCGCCTCCTGAATGAAAAAGTCAGCGATGTACAACTAACGGTCACCCGAGCGTGTACCCGGCATTTGCTGTGTGACTACACAGCAGGACTCAGGTACTCGCCTCAGGACAATGGAGCGTCGTAGATGAGTAACAAGAATAACGATGACCTGAAACTTCAAGCCTCGGAAAATACCCTGGGGCTGAATCCGGTCATCGGCTTGCGTCGAAAGGATCTGCTTACCTCTGCCCGCATGGTGCTGACCCAGGCCATTAAACAACCCATTCACAGCGTCAAGCATGTCGCGCATTTTGGCATTGAGCTCAAGAACGTGATGCTCGGTAGATCCGAGCTGCAACCGGAAAGTGATGACCGTCGTTTCAACGATCCGGCGTGGAGTCAGAACCCGCTCTACAGACGTTATCTGCAAACCTACCTGGCGTGGCGCAAGGAACTCCACGACTGGATTGGCGAAAGCAATCTGTCCGCCCAGGACATCAGCCGCGCACACTTCGTGATCAACCTGATGACCGAGGCCATGGCCCCGACCAACAGCGCGGCCAACCCTGCTGCCGTCAAACGCTTCTTCGAAACCGGCGGCAAAAGCCTGCTCGATGGCCTCTCGCACCTGGCCAAGGATCTGGTGCACAACGGCGGCATGCCGAGCCAGGTCAACATGGGCGCCTTCGAAGTCGGCAAGAGCCTGGGCACCACCGAAGGCGCGGTGGTTTTCCGCAACGACGTGCTGGAGCTGATCCAGTACCGGCCAATCACTGAACAAGTGCACGAACGCCCACTGCTGGTGGTGCCACCACAGATCAACAAGTTCTACGTTTTCGACCTGAGCCCGGACAAAAGCCTCGCGCGCTTCTGCCTGCGCAACAATGTGCAGACCTTTATCGTCAGCTGGCGCAACCCAACCAAGGCCCAGCGCGAATGGGGCCTGTCGACCTACATCGAAGCGCTCAAGGAAGCGGTCGACGTAGTCACCGCGATCACCGGCAGCAAAGACGTGAACATGCTTGGCGCCTGCTCCGGCGGCATCACCTGCACCGCGCTGCTGGGCCACTACGCGGCGATTGGCGAGAAGAAGGTCAACGCCCTGACGCTGCTGGTCAGCGTGCTCGACACCACCCTTGATTCCCAGGTCGCGCTGTTCGTCGACGAACAAACCCTGGAAGCCGCCAAGCGTCATTCATATCAGGCCGGTGTGCTCGAAGGTCGCGACATGGCCAAGGTCTTCGCCTGGATGCGCCCCAACGACCTGATCTGGAACTACTGGGTCAACAACTACCTGTTGGGCAACGAACCGCCAGTCTTCGACATTCTGTTCTGGAACAACGACACCACCCGCCTGCCTGCGGCGTTCCACGGCGACCTGATCGAACTGTTCAAAAACAACCCACTGATCCGTCCTGATGCACTGGAAGTGTGCGGTACGCCCATCGACCTCAAGCAGGTCACGGCAGACGTCTATTCCCTGGCAGGCACCAACGACCACATCACACCGTGGAAGTCGTGCTACAAGTCGGCGCAGCTGTTCGGTGGCAAAGTCGAATTCGTGCTGTCCAGCAGCGGGCATATCCAGAGCATCCTGAACCCGCCGGGCAACCCGAAATCCCGTTACATGACCAGCACCGAGATGCCGGTCCATGCCAACGACTGGATGGAAAACTCAACCAAGCACACTGACTCCTGGTGGCTGCACTGGCAGGCCTGGCACGCCGAGCGTTCGGGCAAGCTGAAGAAAGCCCCGACCGTACTCGGCAACAAGGCCTATCCGGCAGGTGAGGCATCACCAGGGACTTATGTGCATGAACGTTAACTGACACATGTGGGAGCGAGCCTGCTCGCGATAGCGGTGTCACAACCAACAAAAGGGTTGAATGTGCCGCCGTCATCGCGAGCAGGCTCGCTCCCACAATGAAAATGAGACATCGACCCACAGGGCTTGAAGCATGCCGCAACCGTTCATATTTCGTACTGTCGACCTGGATGGTCAAACCATCCGCACCGCGGTACGCCCCGGCAAGCCTCACTTGACGCCCTTGCTGATTTTCAACGGCATCGGCGCCAACCTGGAGCTGGTGTTTCCGTTCGTCCAGGCGCTCGACCCGGACCTGGAAGTGATCGCCTTCGATGTCCCCGGTGTCGGCGGTTCATCGACGCCTACCCACCCTTACCGCTTTCCCGGCCTGGCCAAGCTGACTGCACGAATGCTCGACTACCTCGATTACGGGCAAGTCAACGTGGTCGGTGTTTCCTGGGGCGGGGCACTCGCCCAACAGTTCGCCTTCGACTACCCCGAACGCTGCAAGAAGCTGGTGTTGGCGGCGACGGCGGCGGGCATGGTGATGGTGCCGGGCAAACCGAAAGTGCTGTGGATGATGGCCAGCCCCAGACGCTACATCCAGCCATCCCACGTGATTCGCATTGCGCCGCTGATTTACGGTGGTTCGTTCCGGCGTGATCCGAACCTTGCGGCGGAGCACGCGAGCAAAGTGCGTTCGGCGGGCAAACTCGGTTACTACTGGCAGCTATTCGCGGGCCTGGGCTGGACCAGTATTCACTGGCTGCACAAAATCAATCAGCCGACCCTGGTGCTGGCCGGTGACGATGACCCGCTCATTCCGCTGATCAATATGCGGGTACTCGCCTGGCGTATTCCCAATGCCCAGCTACACATAATCGACGACGGCCATTTATTCCTGATCACTCGTGCTGAAGCCGTCGCTCCGATCATCATGAAATTTCTCCAGGAAGAACGCCAACGTGCGGTGATGCATCCGCACCCGGGGTCGTTCGGCGGCACATAACGTACTGCGTATGTCGACAGGCGTGTCGAAAGCCGCAAGGGAGGTCCGAAGCGACTATGGTGTCTATTCGGAATTGATGTACTTGTTGATGGCTTGACGAAGGAGTGTTGACTCATGCGAGACAAAAAAGCGCCGGGCGCCTTCCCTCCACCCGCCGCATTCATCAATGCCCAGAGTGCGATTACCGGTCTGCGCGGCCGGGATGTGTTCTCGACGCTGCGCAGTGTCGCTGCTCATGGCTTGCGCCACCCGGTACAGAGTGCCAAACACGCACTGGCATTGGGTGGCCAGCTGGGCCGGGTACTACTGGGCGAGACCCTGCATCAGCCCAATCCTTCGGACAGCCGCTTCGCCGACCCAAGCTGGGCCCTCAATCCGTTTTATCGACGCGGCCTTCAGGCTTACCTGAGCTGGCAGAAGCAGATCAAAAAATGGATCGATGAAAGCGGCATGCCCGCCGATGACCGAGCACGCGCGCACTTTGCCTTTACCCTGCTCAACGACGCCGTCTCGCCGTCCAACACCTTGCTTAACCCGCTGGCGGTCAAGGAGCTGTTCAACTCAGGCGGCCACAGTCTGGTGCGCGGTCTCAGCCATCTGCTCGACGACCTGATGCACAACAATGGCCTGCCCAGCCAGGTGACCAAGCACGCCTTCGAAGTCGGCAAAACGGTAGCCACCACCACCGGTGCCGTGGTGTTTCGCAACGAACTGCTGGAGCTGATGCAGTACAAGCCGATGAGCGAAAAGCAGTACGCAAGGCCGCTGCTCGTGGTGCCGCCGCAGATCAACAAGTACTACATTTTCGACTTGAGCCCGCACAACAGCTTTGTCCAGTTCGCGCTGAAAAACGGCCTGCAGGTGTTCATGATCAGCTGGCGCAACCCGGATGTCCGTCATCGCGAATGGGGCCTGTCGAGTTACGTCGAGGCCGTGGAAGAAGCGCTGAGTGTCTGCCGGGCGATCAGCGGCAGCCGCGAGGTCAACCTGATGGGCGCCTGCGCCGGCGGCCTGACTATCGCCGCCCTGCAAGGACATCTGCAAGCCAAGCGGCAGTTGCGTCGGGTCTCGAGCGCGACCTATCTGGTGAGCCTGCTCGACAGTGAACTGGAAAGCCCGGCGACCCTGTTTGCCGACGAGCAAACCCTCGAAGCGGCCAAGCGTCGCTCCTACCAGAAAGGCGTACTCGAAGGTCGTGACATGGCCAGGGTCTTTGCCTGGATGCGCCCCAACGACCTGATCTGGAACTACTGGGTCAACAACTACCTGCTGGGCAAAGAGCCGCCAGCCTTCGACATTCTCTATTGGAACAACGACAACACTCGCCTGCCGGCGGCCTTTCATGGCGACCTGCTGGACTTCTTCAAGCACAACCCGTTGACCCATCCTGGCGGACTGGAGGTCTGCGGCACGCCGATCGACTTGCAGAAAGTCAACGTCGACAGCTTCAGCGTCGCCGGGATCAACGACCACATCACGCCGTGGGATGCGGTGTACCGCTCGACACTCCTGCTGGGCGGTGAGCGGCGCTTCGTGCTGTCCAACAGCGGCCATGTGCAGAGCATTCTCAATCCACCGAGCAACCCCAAGGCCAACTACGTCGAGAGCCCGAAACTGAGCAGCGATCCACGCGCCTGGTACTACGACGCCAAACACGTCGACGGCAGTTGGTGGAACCAGTGGCTGGTCTGGATCCAGGAACGTTCCGGTGCTCAGCGCGAAACGCTGATGGCCCTTGGTAACCAGAACTATCCACCGATGGAGGCGGCGCCAGGCACCTACGTGCGCGTACGCTGAACTCTCCCCGTGCCACGGCCTGAAGTGTCGGCCGTGGCCTGACGAATCACTAAGAAGACTGGATGAAAACCCGCGACCGGATTCTTGAATGTGCCCTGCTGCTGTTCAACCAAAAGGGCGAGCCGAATGTCTCTACCATGGAAGTGGCCAATGAGCTGGGGATCAGCCCTGGCAACCTCTACTACCACTTTCACGGCAAGGAGCCGCTGATTCTCGGGTTGTTCGAGCGCTTTCAGGGTGAGTTGACGCCATTGCTCGATCCGCCGTCGGACGTGCAACTGGCACCGGAGGATTACTGGCTGTTCCTGCACCTGATCGTCGAACGCCTGGCGCACTACCGCTTCCTGTTCCAGGACCTGTCGAACCTGGCCGGACGCTTGCCGAAACTGGCCAAGGGCATCCGCAATCTGCTCAATGCCCTCAAGCGCACACTGGCCTCGTTACTGGCGCAGTTGAAGGCTCAGGGGCAACTGGTCAGCGATACCCAGGCACTCGGGCAACTGGTGGAACAGATCACCATGACCTTGCTGTTTTCCCTGGACTATCAACGGATTCTCGATCGCGAAGGCGAAGTACGGGTGGTGGTCTACCAGATCATGATGCTGGTGGCGCCGCACCTGCCGCCGTCGGCGAAACTCGCAACCGAGCAGTTGGCGTTGCAGTATCTGGAAGAACACGACTGAAGGAGCAACACCGCCCCTGTAGCAGCTGGCGAAGCCTGCGTTCGAGTGCGCAGCAGTCGCAATCCGGATAGCACAACCTTCCTGATAAAACCGGGTGACCGATTTACGACGACTTCGTCGCCGAACGCAGCCTTCGGCAGCTGCTACACCGGTTGGCGAGCCACTCAGCTTTTGCGGCACCAACAAAAACGCCCGACCTTCGCAGGCCGGGCGTTTTTGCGTGCCCTGGGTTAATCAGGACTGACTGGTTGGCGCCGATGGGGTTGGCGCTACAGTCGGGGTCACAGCAGGGGTTGGCGCCGCAGCGGAGTTCGCCGGGCTGACCGGTGCTGCCGGTTTGGCGGCAGCCACTGCCGGTTTCGGTGCGGCCGCTTTCGGAGCAGCAGGCTTTTTGGCTGCCGGCTTCTTCGCAGCAGCAGGCTTGGCCGCTGCAGGTTTGGCTGCCGCGGTTTTGGCTGCTGGCTTGGCTGGCGCTTTAGCCGCTGGTTTGGCAGCCGGTTTCGCGGCAGCTTTGACCAGGGGTTTGGCGGCAGTTTTAGCGGCCGGTTTGGCTGCTGCCGTTTTAGCGGCAACAGGCGCAACCTTGGCACCGGTGAGTTTTTCGATTTGCTTGGTCAGGGTATCGACCTTGCTGTGCAGCGCTTTGACTTCATTGCGGCTTGGCACGCCAAGACGCGAAATCGCGCTGTTCAGACGCTTGTCGAAAGCCCCTTCCAGTTCATCCCACTTGCCCAGTGCACGATCCTTGACACCACTGATACGCGACTTGGCCGATTGAGCGGAGTCTTTGGCAGCGTCGACAGTTTTGCCGACAGCGCTCTTGGTGAGCTTCTCGGCTTTCTCGCCATCTTTAACCAATGACTCGAAGAGTTTGCTGCCGTCAGTGTCGATCTTCGAGTACACGCCTAAACCAGCAAGCCAGATTTTGCGGGAGTAGTCTTCGACTTTCCCAATCCACGAGCTGCCTTCTTTCTCAGTGTTCTTTTTGCCAGCCATCCCGTTCTCCTTAATGTTTACGCGCGACGCGTTCGAGCAATGCCGTCAGCTCATCGAGCTTGGCAGAGAGTGTCTCAACGTCATGTTTAGACGCAATGCCGATACGATTCAAGGCACTTGCAACACGCGTGTCGAAAGCCTTCTCGACTTTGTCGAGCTGAACTTCGACTTTGCCTTTGAAGGTACTGACTTCACTCTTGGCTTCATCAATCTCGGCATTGGCCGCTTCAAGCTTCTCGGCGACGACTTTTTTGCCTTTCTTTTCAACAGTTTGACCAGCCTTGATCAACTCCTGAAAGTACTCGCTGCCTTCCTGGCCGACCTTGGTGTAGGCACCCAGGCCTGCCAGCCAGATCTTGCGGGCATAGGATTTCACCTCGTTCAACGCAGTCGGCTGAACGTCAGTTTTTTTCTTCAAAGTAACTTTGGCCATGGTGCACCTCACGCGCAGAAGGTTTGAGGAACTGCCCGTCAAGCGTCGGGCTCAGGCACAACGTAGTGAGAAAAATTAGAAACGGCACCCTAACAACTGACATAAACAATGCGAATGACAGCGTTCTATTGTGGGAGCGAGCCTGCTCGCGATAGCGGCTCATCATTCACCATTGATGCGGCCTGATACTCCGCCATCGCGAGCAGGCTCGCTCCCACAGGGTTCTCATTCCACAGAAAGAATGAGAGTCAGACCAGCGCTTTATCCAGGGCTCTTTCGATTTCCGACTTGATGGTGCCGCTCATGGCTGACATCAACAGACCGAGTTCGACATCGACCCTGATCGAGGTGTCGCCCACATAGACCGCGCCTTTGACCCCGGAACGCTTGAGGTTCAGGGTGTCGCCCGACCACTGAGGTTCCAGGCCATATTGCGCCGCCAGTTTTTCCGCCAGTTTGTCCGCCTTCTCGCGGGCTGCTTCCTTACCCAGGCCGTGGGTACGCTCAACACTGATATGGGCCACTGAATGACTCCTGCTTTATCGGGACTTGCCTCACGCATTCTGACCCCTGCTGCGTCAAAACGTCCGGGCGGTTGCCTATCTTACCTTCAGCCTTGCCAAGACAAAGCATCCCTGCGGGATTAGAATGTCGCGCATTCTCTTTTGGTGACAGCGATATGACTGATCAGCGCAAAGGCAGCGATGCCGAACCCACCACTCACTTCGGCTTCAAAAACGTTCCGGAAAGCCAGAAAGCGGAAAAAGTCGCTGAGGTTTTCCACTCGGTAGCCGCCAAATACGACTTGATGAACGACCTCCTGTCGGGCGGCATGCACCGTCTGTGGAAGCGTTTCGCGATCGAACTGTCGGGCGTTCGCACCGGCAACCGCGTGCTGGACATCGCTGGCGGCACCGGCGACTTGACCAGAAAGTTCTCGCACCTTGTCGGTCCGACCGGCCAGGTCGTGCTCGCCGACATCAACGAATCCATGCTCAAGGTTGGTCGTGACCGCCTGCTGGATCTGGGTGTGGCCGGCAACGTCGAATTCGTTCAGGCCGACGCTGAAAAGCTGCCATTCCCGGACAACCACTTCGACTGCGTGACCATCGCGTTCGGCCTGCGCAACGTCACCCACAAGGAAGACGCCCTGCGCTCCATGCTGCGGGTGCTCAAACCGGGCGGGCGCTTGCTGGTGCTGGAGTTCTCCAAACCGACCAACGCACTGATGTCCAAAGCCTACGACGCCTACTCGTTCGCCTTCATGCCGTTGATGGGCAAGCTGATCACCAATGACTCGGAAAGCTATCGCTACCTGGCCGAATCGATCCGCATGCACCCGAATCAGGAAACCCTGAAGTCGATGATGGTTGAAGCCGGTTTCGACCGCGTGACCTACCACAACATGACCGCAGGCATCGTCGCCCTGCACCGCGGCATCAAGCCCTGATGTTGCTCGCCGGCCTGCTCGCCAGCGTCGAACTCGGCCTCAACCGGGTGTTGCGGCTCGACAGCACGGCGCTGCCGCGCCTGGCGCATTTGAGCGGCAAGGTGATTGCCGTCGATTGCCGCAGCCCGGCGTTGCAGATGTTCATTGTGCCCAGCGACGAAGGCCTGATGCTGGCAGCACACTGGGCCGCGGACGCCGACTGCACCTTGCGTGCACCGGCGGCAAGCCTGCTCAAGCTGGCCCTGAGCAAAGACAAGACGGCGGTCCTGCATGCTCCTGAAGTTGAACTCGACGGCGACAGCGGCGTGCTGCTGGAACTTGCGGCAGTCCTTCAGGACCTGGAGCTGGACTGGGAATACGAACTCTCGCGCTGGCTCGGCCCGGTCGCCACGCAACTGCTGGGCGGTCATTTGCGCAGCCGCGCACGCTGGTATCAGCAGGGTTTCGCCAGCCTGAACCAGAATCTTGCCGACTACCTCGCCGAAGAATCGCGGGCCCTCGTCGGCCAGCGCGAAGCCGAAGCGCGGTTTAGTGAACTGGACCAGATCAAACTTGATCTGGAACGTCTTGAGGCGCGCTTCGAGCGTCTTTCCCGATCCCTTGATTCAAGCGATAACGCATGAAGCTGCTTGCCGTCCGCCGTTTGTTGCGCATCCAGCGCGTCGTGATCCGCTACCGCCTCGATGACCTGCTGTTCGCCCTGCCACTGCCGTGGTTCCTGCTGGGGCTGCGTTATGCGCTGCCGTGGCGCTGGTTTCCGCGTAAAACCCTGGACCTGAGCCGGGGCGCGCGCTTGCGGCTGGCCTTGCAGGACCTGGGGCCGATTTTCATCAAGTTCGGACAGATTCTTTCGACCCGCCGCGACCTGCTGCCCGAAGACATCGCCGATGAGCTGATGCTGTTGCAGGACCGCGTGCCGCCGTTTGACTCGCAGGTAGCGGTCAAGCTGATCGAAGAACAGCTGGGCAAGAAAATCAGCGATGTGTTCAGCCGATTCGACATCGAGCCACTGGCTTCGGCCTCAGTGGCGCAAGTCCACGCGGCGCAGTTGAAAAGCGGCGAAGAAGTGGTGGTCAAGGTCATACGCCCGGGCCTCAAGCCGGTCATCGCGCAGGACCTGGCCTGGCTGTTCATCCTCGCCCGCGCAGCGGAAAAACTCTCCGCCGACGCCCGCCTGCTGCACCCGGTGGAAGTGGTCAGCGACTACGAAAAGACCATCTTCGACGAACTCGACCTGCTGCGCGAAGCGGCTAATGCCAGCCAGCTGAGGCGCAATTTCGATGGCTCGCCGCTGCTGTACGTGCCGCAGGTGTACTGGGACTGGTGCCGGCCAAAAGTGTTGGTGATGGAGCGTATCTACGGGATTCAGGTCACGGACCTGGCGACCCTCGCCGACCAGCGCACCGACATGAAAATGCTCGCCGAACGTGGCGTGGAAATCTTCTTCACCCAGGTGTTCCGCGACAGCTTCTTCCACGCCGACATGCACCCCGGCAACATCTTCGTCAGCACCGTGCAGCCGTGGAGCCCGCAGTACATTGCAATCGACTGCGGGATCGTCGGCAGCCTGACGCCTGAAGACCAGGACTATCTGGCACGCAACCTGTTCGCGTTCTTCAAGCGTGACTATCGCCGTGTCGCCCAACTGCACATCGATTCGGGCTGGGTGCCGGCGGAAACCAAACTCAACGAATTCGAAGCGGCAATCCGTACGGTCTGCGAACCGATCTTCGAAAAACCGCTAAAGGATATTTCCTTCGGCCAGGTGTTGATGCGCCTGTTCCAGACGGCGCGGCGCTTCAACATGGAAGTGCAGCCGCAATTGGTTCTTTTGCAGAAAACCCTGCTCAACATCGAAGGCCTCGGCCGTCAGCTGTACCCGGAGCTGGACCTGTGGAACACCGCCCAGCCGTTCCTCGAACGCTGGATGCGCGAGCGCGTCAGCCCGAAAACCTTGCTCGGCAACCTGCACAACCAGGTCGAGCAGTTGCCGCACCTGGCCAACATGACCCGTGACCTGCTCGATCGCCTGTCGCAGCCGCACGCCGTAAACCCGCCACCGGCCTGGCATCGCCGCTCGGACGACTGGTTCCTGCGCCTGCTCGGCACCGCGCATCTGGCGGGCGGTGCGATCCTGCTGGCCGGCGGCCCTCTGGACGGACTCGGCCATTGGCCCGGCGCAATCATGGTGGCCGTGGGCTTGTATCTGATCGTTCGACGATAGCCAGTTGGGCCGCGCACTGGCACACTGTTTCAACGCCAGGGTTGCACTACTGAAGTGTCGAACCCGCTGTCGGAGTCGAAGATGAAAGATTGGCTGGACGAGATCAAATGGGACAGCGACGGCCTGGTGCCGGCGATCGCCCAGGATCATAAAACCGGGCGCGTGCTGATGATGGCCTGGATGAACCGCGAAGCGCTGGAACTGACCGCCGCCGAGAACCGCGCCATCTACTGGTCACGTTCGCGTGGCAAGCTGTGGCGCAAGGGCGAAGAGTCCGGTCATGTGCAAACCCTGCATGAGATGCGCCTGGACTGTGACGCCGACGTGATCATTCTGATGGTCGAGCAGATCGGCGACATCGCCTGTCATACCGGCCGCCAAAGCTGCTTCTACCGCGTCTATGAGAACGGCGACTGGAAAACCGTCGATCCGGTGCTCAAGGACCCGCACGCCATCTATTCGGACCACAAACATGACTGACACCCTGACCCGTCTGGCCCAAGTGCTGGAAGAGCGTAAAGGCGCCGCCGCCGACAGCTCCTATGTCGCCAGCCTTTACCACAAGGGCTTGAACAAGATTCTGGAAAAAGTCGGCGAAGAATCGGTCGAGACGATCATTGCCGCCAAAGACGCCGCCATCAGCGGAGATTGCAGTGATGTAATCTACGAAACCGCTGACCTGTGGTTCCATAGTATGGTCATGCTCGCCCAACTGGGGCAGCATCCGCAGGCCGTGCTCGATGAACTGGACCGCCGCTTCGGCCTGTCCGGTCACGTCGAGAAAGCCTCGCGCCCGTCCGCCTGAATAACTATTAGAGAGGAGCAGCAACATGGGCATTTTTGACTGGAAACACTGGATCGTCATCCTGATTGTCGTCGTACTGGTATTCGGCACCAAAAAACTGAAAAACCTTGGCACCGACGTCGGCGAAACGATCAAGGGCTTTCGCAAAGCCATGAACGACGAAGAGAAGCCTGCCGAACCCGTCGTGCCGCCGACCACTGCACAGCCAACAGCGCCGGTGCAGCCACAGGCCTCGACCCTGAAGGAGCCGCACACCATCGACGTGCAGGCCCATAAAGTCGAAGAGCCGACCCGCAAAGACTCGTGAGCACAGACTAATGTTCGGTATCAGCTTCTCTGAACTGCTGCTTGTCGGCCTCGTTGCCCTGCTGGTGCTGGGCCCCGAGCGTCTGCCGGGCGCTGCGCGCACCGCCGGCCTGTGGATCGGACGCCTGAAGCGCAGCTTTAACGCGATCAAACAGGAAGTTGAACGTGAAATCGGTGCCGACGAGATTMGCCGGCAACTGCACAACGAGCACATTCTGTCGCTGGAACAAGAGGCCCGCAAAATCCTCAATCCAGCCCAGCAGCCGACGCCAGTCGAGACGGTAGCCGAGCAGACGGTCCAGGCGCCTGCGCCTGCTGCCGAAACTGCGGCTGTCGCAACACCGGTCGAGCCGCCTCCAGCGGTCGTTGCCGCACCACCGACAGCCCCTGTTACTCCTGCGGCGGCAACCACTGCGCCGGCTCCCCACGACCCAACACTGCCGCCGCGAGCCCCATGAGCGATATTCCGGAATCCGACCAGCACATGCCGCTGGTTTCGCACCTCACCGAGTTGCGCACTCGCCTGCTGCGCTGCGTCGCGGCGATTTTCCTGATCTTCGCCGGGTTGTTTGCCTTCACCCAGCAGATCTACACCTTCGTCTCGATTCCGCTACGCCAGTATTTGCCGGCCGGCGCGACGATGATTGCCACCGACGTGTCCTCGCCGTTCCTGACGCCGTTGAAGCTGACCATGATGGTCTCGCTGTTCCTGGCGATCCCGGTGATCCTGCATCAGATCTGGGGCTTCATCGCGCCGGGCCTGTACAAGCATGAAAAGCGCATCGCGGTGCCGCTGCTGGTCTCCAGCATCCTGTTGTTCTACACCGGCATGGCGTTCGCCTACTTCCTGGTGTTCCCGCTGATCTTCAAGTTCTTCGCCTCGGCCACTCCGGCGGGCGTGGAAATGATGACCGACATCACCAGTTACCTGGATTTCGTCATGACGCTGTTCTTCGCCTTCGGCGTGGCGTTCGAGATCCCGGTGGCCGTAGTCCTGCTGGTGTGGATCGGCGTGGTCGACGTCAAATACCTGAAGAAGATCCGCCCGTACGTGGTCATCGGCTGCTTCGTGGTCGGCATGATCCTGACCCCGCCGGACATCTTCTCGCAGACCCTGCTGGCCGTGCCGATGTGGCTGCTGTTCGAGATCGGTATCCTGTTTGGCAGCCTGGTCAGCAAACGCGAAAAACCGGCGGATGACCAGCCGGCGGACGATCACAACGACCAGCCGCCAGCGACTCAACCGTGAACCTGCTGCTCCTCATCGATGCCGATTTCATTGCGGCCGACCGGGTAATCCTGCGCGATCGCCGACTGACCCACATGCAGGAAGTCCACCGCTGTGAAGTCGGCGACAGCATGCGGGTCGGACGGCTTGGCGGTTTGATGGGCTCAGCCGAAGTGCTGCGCCTGGAAGCCACCGAAGCCGAACTGCGCGTCACCCTCGACCAGCCACCGCCGGCCAAGCTGCCGCTGACCCTGCTGCTGGCCCTGCCACGGCCGAAGATGCTGCGCCGGGTATTCCAGACGGTGGCCGCCATGGGTGTGCCGCGAATCGTGCTGGTGAACAGCTATCGGGTCGAGAAGAGCTTCTGGCAGACGCCGTTCCTTGAACCCGAGGCGATCCGCGAGCAACTGATCCTTGGTCTCGAACAGGCTCGCGACAGCGTGCTGCCCGAGATCGTCATCGAAAAGCGCTTCAAGCCCTTCGTCGAAGACCGCCTGCCGGCCATCGCCGACGGCACCCTCGGGCTGATCGGCCATCCCGGCCAGTACCCGCCCTGCCCCCGCGGGCTGGACGAACCGGTGACCCTGGCCATCGGCCCCGAAGGCGGCTGGATCCCCTACGAAGTCGACCTGCTGACCAAGGCCGGCCTGCAACCGGTACAGCTCGGCGACCGAATCCTGCGGGTCGAAACCGCTGTCACGGCCCTGCTGTCACGGCTGTTCTAACACAGCTCCCTCCCCATAAGTGACTACCGGCCCAGACATTGCGGCGGCCTTCAGATCTCCATCTGTCGGCCGATAGTCTCTCTATAAATCCAATTAACGTGGTCGTAGGGAGTCCGCAGCATGTACCGATGGTTAGCCGAACACCTTGGGAATGTGAGCGTCAATCGCAAGCTTGGCATCGGCTTTGGCCTGGTGTTGCTCCTGACCCTGCTGATCACCGTGGATGGCTGGACGGGCATGAGCAGCATCATCAGTCGCGGTGACAAGCTCGGGTATATTTCCAGCCTCAATGAGCTGACCAAAGACCTGCGCATTGCTCGCCTGGACTATGAAATGCGTCGCGGTGAACAAGGCCCCGCTGCTGTCAGCGAGTTGCTGGACAAGCTCGATTCAGGCCTGCAAGGCGCCCTCAAGATGATCGAGCAGCCAGCCGACGTGGCGATGCTCAATCAGCAGATTGAAGCCGTCAGCAAGTACAAGCACGCCTTTACCGACATGACCCAGGCCACCGCCAACCGCGAGGCCGCCCGCGCCAAACTCGGTGCCAGCGCCGACAATGCCGTAGCCCACGTGGCGGAAGTCGAAAAAGCCCTGCTGCAAGGTGACAGCGTCGCCCAGTTCAACAGCGTCATCGAGCTGAGCAAGTTGATCCAACAGGCACGCTTCCAGGTGCGCGGCTATACCTACAGCGGCAAGGTCGAGGCTGAACAGCCGGCACTGGACGCCATCGATAACGCGTTGAAGTCCCTCAAGGCCCTGCCGGAAAAACTCCCGGAGCAACACACCGCCAACCTGCAACAAGCCACCGACTTGTTGATCGCCTACCGCGCAGCCGTCAGCCAATACCGCGATTCCCAGGTGACCAGCGCCACCGCCCTCAAGGGCATGGCCGAGCAAGGCGACTTGCTGCTCGAGCTGAGCAAGAAACTCACCGCAGCCCAAACCGTCGTGCGTGATAGCGATGCCGCCGCAGCCAAAAACACCCTGCTGCTGGTGACCGCGCTGGCACTGGCATTCGGTCTGCTCGCTGCCTGGGCCATCACCCGGCAGATCATCATCCCGCTGAACCAGACGCTGAAAGTTGCTGAACGGGTGGCTGCCGGCGACTTGACTCACAATCTCATTTCCCAGCGTCGCGATGAACTCGGCCAACTACAACGCGCGATGCAGAGCATGACCGTCGGCCTGCGTGAATTGATCGGCGGCATCAGCGAAGGCGTGACACAGATCGCCGGCGCTGCCGAAGAACTCTCTGCCGTGACCGAGCAGACCAGCGCCGGGGTCAACAGCCAGAAGATTGAAACCGACCAGGTGGCCACCGCCATGAACGAAATGGCCGCCACCGTGCAGGAAGTCGCGCGCAACGCCGAAGAAGCATCGGAAGCCGCCGTCGCCGCCGACCAACAGGCCCGCGAAGGCGACAAGGTGGTCGGCGAAGCCATCGCCCAGATCGAACGCCTGGCCACCGAAGTCGGCAACTCCACTGAAGCCATGGGGCATCTCAAGCGTGAGAGCGACAAGATCGGCAGCGTGCTGGACGTGATCAAATCCGTGGCCCAACAAACCAACCTGCTGGCCCTCAATGCCGCGATCGAGGCTGCACGGGCTGGTGAGGCCGGACGCGGTTTTGCCGTGGTTGCCGACGAAGTGCGCAGCCTGGCGCAACGCACCCAGAAGTCCACCGAAGAGATCGAAGAGCTGATTGTCGGCCTGCAAAGCGGTACTCAACAGGTCGCCACCATCATGGACAACAGCCGCAGCCTCACTGACAGCAGCGTCGAACTGACTCGCCGCGCCGGCGGTTCGCTGTCCACTATCACTCGCACTGTCTCGGCAATTCAGGCGATGAACCAGCAGATCGCCGCAGCCGCCGAACAACAGAGCGCGGTGGCCGAGGAGATCAACCGCAGCGTGCTGAACGTACGCGACGTTTCCGACCAGACCTCGGCCGCCAGCGAAGAAACCGCGGCCTCCAGCGTCGAACTGGCACGGCTGGGCACCCATTTGCAGATGCTGGTGGGCAAGTTCAGGGTTTGAGGTGATATGCAGGCCTCGGTCCATCTGAGACCGAGGTGATGCCATCGCGAGCAGGCTCGCTCCCACAGGTGTCCTGCAAGCACAAATAGTGTGCACACCGAAAATCAACTGTGGGAGCGAGCCTGCTCGCGATAGCGGTCTGACAGGAGACGAGGTTATAGAACCTGCCGCAAAAACGCCTGAGCTCGCGGGTCCTTCGGCGCATCGAAGAACTCGGCCGGCGAGGCGTCTTCCAGCAGTTTGCCGTGATCGAAGAACAGCACCCGATCCGCGACTTCCCGCGCAAACCCCATTTCATGGGTCACGCAGACCATGGTCATGCCTTCCACGGCCAGGGTCTTCATCACGTCCAGCACTTCGCCGACCATTTCCGGGTCCAGCGCCGACGTTGGCTCATCGAACAACATCACCTTCGGCTCCATGGCCAGCGCCCGGGCAATCGCTACGCGTTGTTGCTGACCGCCAGAGAGGCGCGACGGAAACTCGTGGGCCTTCTGCGCGATGCCGACCTTTTCCAGCAAGGCCAGCGCCTTGGCCTCGCGCTCCTGCTTGCCGCGCTTGCGCACGACTTTCTGCGCCAGGCAGAGGTTTTCCAGCACGGTCATGTGCGGGAACAGGTTGAAGTGCTGGAACACCATCCCGACTTCACGACGGTAAGCGTTGACGTCGGTTTTCGGGTCCGCCAATTGCAGACCGTCGATGCTCACCGAGCCTGAGTCGAATGCTTCCAGGCCATTCAGGCAACGCAGAAAGGTCGACTTGCCGGAGCCCGACGGGCCGATCACCACCAGCACTTCGCCCTTGGCCACTTGGGTGGTGACGTTATCCACCGCGCGGACCACTTGGCCGCGCGCGTCGAAGACTTTTACCAGATCGCGGACTTCAATCACTTTGCGCGAGCCTCCACTCAAGCCGGCTGGCGATTTTCGACAGCGGCAGGTTGATCAACAGGTACAGGCCCGCCACGCAGAACAGGATTTCGAACGGCGAGAACGAGGTGGTGATGACTTCACGGCCACTCTTGAGCAGCTCGGTGATGGCGATGACCGATACCAGCGAAGTATCCTTGACCAGACTGATGAATTGCCCGGCCAACGGTGGCAGCACGCGCTTGAACGCTTGCGGCAGCACCACGTGGCGCATCGACTGGCCAGCGCTCAAGCCCAGCGAACGGGCGGCTTCGTTCTGCCCACGGGCAATCGACTGCACGCCAGAACGAATGATTTCGGCCACATAGGCACCGGTGAACAGCGACAGAGCCGCGATCCCAGCAAACTCGCGGGACAGGTTGAGCACCGTGCCGATGAAGAAGTAGAAGATGAAGATCTGCACCAGCAGCGGCGTGCCGCGCACCAGTTCGATGTAGACGGTCGACAGGTCGCGCAGGGTCGGGTTGTTCGACAGCCGGCAGAGGCCGGTCGCCAGGCCGATCAGCAGCCCGAGCACGCCCGATACCAGCGACAGCCACAACGTTGTCCACAGGCCCCACAACAGCGGTCCTGCCGCCCAATGCCGGGTCACGCCAACCACATCGCCTTCCGCCACGTCGTCGCCACGGGCCACTTGCAGGCTGTTGTCATCAACGCTCAGCCGCTGTTCGACCCCGGCGTCATTGCGCAGGGTCACTTCGGCCTTATTGCCAGTACGCACCAGCTCGCTGACGGTGGAAATGTCAGCGGCACGCTGGGTTTCTTCGGCCTGATAGGCGAAATACTGCGGCACGCGGTTCCAGCGCCATTCGTAAGACATCAGCGAGGTGGCGTAGTACAACGCGCCAGCCATGCCGATCAGCACCAGCACGGTCAACACGTGCCAAGGCCATTGGGCTTTTTTCTGTTTCATTTGCTTTGAGAGTTCCGAATTCTGTGTCGCCAGGAAAACTGCCATCGCGAGCAGGCTCGCTCCCACATTGGACCGAGTCGTCAATAAATACGCGGTCAATTGTGGGAGCGAGCCTGCTCGCGATTGGAGCGGCGCGGTGTCATTGACACCCCGCCGCAATCAGCCTTATTCCATGTCCTTGAGCCAGGCGGAGTCTTTGAACCACTTGTCATGGATGCGATCGTAGGTGCCGTCTTCGTGGATCTGGTGCAGGAAGTTGTTGATGAAGTTGAGGCTGTCGTAGTCACCCTTCTTCAGACCGAAGGCTAGCGGCTCGTAGGTGAACGGCTTGTCGAGGAACACCAGTTTGCCGTTGCCGACCTTGTTCACTGCCACGACGTTGTAAGGCGCGTCGTAGATGAAGGCGTCAGCCTTTCCGTTAACCACATCGAGCACGGCTTCCTGCTCGTTGTCGTAGCCGTGGTACTTGGCTTTCGAGATCAGCTTCTTCGCGACCATTTCGCCGGTGGTGCCGAGCTTGGAGGTGATGCGGTAGTCCGCGGTGTTCAGGTCTTTGTAGGAGGTGATGGTGCCTTCCAGCTCCTTGCGGATCAGCAATGTCTGGCCGACCACAATGAACGGTTCGCTGAAGTTCAGGCGCAGGTTGCGTTCCTGGGTCAGGGTCATGCCACTGCCGATCATGTCGAACTTGTCGGTCATCAGGGCCGGGATGATCCCGTCGTAGCCGGTGGAGACCATCTCCAGCTTGACGCCCATGGCCTTGCTCATGGCTTTGAGGATGTCGACTTCGAAGCCGATGATCTCGCCGCGCTTGTTGGTCATTTCAAACGGCATGTAGGTCGGGTCCATGCCGACTTTCAGCGTGCCACGCTTGACTGCGTCGTCGATGGCGCCGGCGTGCGCCGCGTTGACGGCAACCAGTGCCGTGACGCCGAGCAGCAGCATCGAGAGATACTTCTTCATCATCAACTCCCCTAACCCATTGTGTTGTCAGGCGCACAAAAAGCCGATTTTCTTTTTAAAACCGACAGTTACGGACAGAAAGTTGTCCGGGCGCACAAAGAGGGTGGCGATGCTAACGCACTCGTCCGTTTGCACAAGGGGGCAGAAGGGGATTTGTTGTTTGCTGATCACTCACGCAAAAAAAACCCCGCTTGGTAGCGGGGCTTTTTCATCAAGCCGGTTGTGCCTGTGCGCTCAGCGGTTTGAGCGGCAACAACGGTGCGTGAGGATCGGCTTTCACCGACGCTCGCCAGGCATCCAGCCACTCGGCGTGACTGTCGCTCCAGACCTGCTCATGCAGGCGCCCCAGTGCTACAGGGTCGCTCAGCAGTTGCAGACGCTCATGGTTGTTCAACCCGGCAGGRCCGGCTTTCAGTGCATGGCGAACCCGTTCGATACGCAGCCACTCGATCGGTTCGGCCTGACCGTGACGCGACGTCGCCAGCGCGCATGCCAGGGCATTCTGCTGCGGATCGACCACGGCGCGGATGAAGCCGTCGTTCAGTGCGTGCCAACGGTTTTCGTGGGTGTACTGATCCGTTGCCAGCAAGGCCTGCGGCGGTGCGTATTCCTCAGGGATCAGGAACAGGCTTTCGTCACGGGACTTGAGGCCCAGCTTCACGCGGCTGGAGATCACCGACACCGGGATCGACAGCATCAACGAACCGACGATCGGTACCAGCCACCAGAGGAAACTCGGGTTCAGCCAGACCACCAGCAAGGCCCAGAAAAAGCCCAGCAAGGTTTGCGGACCATGGCGGCGCACCGCTTCGCTCCACGGTGTCGAGTCGTCATCACGTTGTGGCGAGTTCCAGGTCGCCGCCCAGCCGAGAAACGCGGCGAGTACGAAACGGGTGTGGAAGATCATCCGCACCGGCGCCAGCAGCATGGAGAACAGCATCTCCAGCAGCATCGACAAGGTCACCTTGAACTTGCCGCCGAACTCTTTCGCGCCCTTGGCCCAGATCAGGATGATGCTCAGCAACTTCGGCAGGAACAGCAGCACGATGGTCGTCGAGAACAGCGCAACGGCCTTGTCCGGGTGCCATTGTGGCCACAGCGGATACAGCTGTCGCGGCTCCATGAAGTACTGCGGCTCCATCAGCGTGTTGACCGCCAGCAGCGCCGTCGACAGCACCAGGAAGAAGAACCACAGCGGTGCCGACAGATAAGACATCACGCCGGTCAGGAACACCGCACGGTGCACCGGGTGCATGCCCTTGACCAGGAACAGCCGGAAGTTCATCAGGTTGCCGTGGCACCAGCGACGGTCACGCTTGAGCTCGTCGAGCAGGTTCGGCGGCAGTTCTTCGTAGCTGCCGGGCAGATCGTAAGCGATCCACACGCCCCAGCCGGCACGGCGCATCAGCGCCGCTTCAACGAAGTCGTGGGAAAGGATCGCCCCCGCGAATGCGCCTTTACCGGGCAACGGCGCCAGGGCGCAGTGCTCGATGAACGGCTTCATGCGGATGATCGCGTTGTGGCCCCAGTAGTGGGATTCGCCCAACTGCCAGAAGTGCAGGCCGGCGGTAAACAGCGGACCGTATACCCGCGTGGCGAACTGCTGCATGCGCGCATACAGCGTGTCCATGCCCGAGGCACGTGGCGCGGTCTGAATGATCCCGGCGTCCGGCGTGGCTTCCATCAAGCGCACCAGACTGGTCAGGCATTCGCCGCTCATCACGCTGTCGGCGTCGAGTACGACCATGTATTTGTAATCACCGCCCCAACGACGGCAGAAGTCGTCGAGGTTGCCGCTCTTGCGTTTCACGCGACGGCGACGACGGCGATAGAAGATCTTGCCAAAGCCCTTGGCTTCGCGGCAGACGTCCAGCCAGGCTTGCTGCTCGGCAACGCAGATATCGGTGTCGTTACTGTCACTGAGGACAAAGAAATCGAAGCGATCCAGGTCACCGGTGGCGGCGACCGACTCGAAGGTCGCGCGCAAACCGGCGAACACCCGCGGTACGTCTTCGTTGCAGATCGGCATCACCAACGCGGTGCGAGCGTCCTTGGGAATCGGCTCGTTGCCGGCGCTGGCGCCGGAAATGCGGTACTTGTCGTGCCCGGTGAGCAACTCGAGGAAGCCCATCAGTGCGGTCCAGAAACCGGCCGATACCCAGCAGAACAGAATCCCGAACAGAATCAGGATGCTGGTTTGCAAGGCATAGGGCAGCACTTGCGTGGCCGTCTGGAGCAGCGGTTGGTGCAGGACTTCGTTGAGGTCGACGAACGACCAGCCCTGGTACGGCATGATGCCTTTCATGTACCAGCCTGCGACGATGGTCTGGCCCAGCATCAACACCAACAGGATGTAGCGGCGGATCGAACCGACGGTGCGCCAGCGAGCCGCCGGCAGCACGCGCTCATCCTTCGGCGGTGCCGGAGGGTTGGTGCGACCGGTCAGGCGACGCCAGCCACGCACCAGGATATTGGTACGCCATGGCTCGGGCACGACCTTGGTCCGACGAATCGGCGGGGTTGCCTTCAGGCACACACGACCGGCGGCGTCGAGCGCCAACATCTCGGCTTCTTCCAGCTCCTCGGCGGAGTTGAGGGTCAGCCGGCGACCGACCGAAGCCTGGTTCGCTTCGCCCGGTGCGTCGAAGGTCTTCGACGACAGGCGCTCATGCA
The DNA here is from genome assembly GCF_056397385.1 of Pseudomonas sp. 05N36. Taxonomy (NCBI): domain Bacteria; kingdom Pseudomonadati; phylum Pseudomonadota; class Gammaproteobacteria; order Pseudomonadales; family Pseudomonadaceae; genus Pseudomonas; species Pseudomonas sp. 05N36. The sequence continues at coordinate 531,892 of NZ_JBFTNH010000001.1, forward strand.
GTTCGCTGAAAGATGTGCAGCCCGCAAGTTCTGCGCGCTGCTCATCGGTCATTGGCAGGTGCGCCAGATACTCGTTGAGAGTTTCTGGCTGTACTTGGGAATTACTCATCGGCTGGCAACTGGTAGCTCCAGGTCTCGGTCAGCACTTGTTCAGTCTTGGCTGCATCCGGGGCAGGAGGTGTGGCAGGGGCTGCTTCGGCAGCGGCAGGCTGCTTGGCATCTTTGTCTTTCGCTTCCTTGGATTCCTTTTCTTTCTTCTCGAGTTGCTTGGCGGCGATCTTGTCGGCCTTGGCAATGGAAGAATTGGCGTTCGGCAGCGAAGCCTTCACCGGCTCAGGGGCGACGATTTCCTTGACCAGCGCAGCACGCATCTCGGTGGATTTGCCCGGGTCCTTGATCTTCATGCGCAGGGTCAGGCGCCAGCCCTGGGTTTCAGGGTTGTAGCGCACGCTGTTCTCGACCACTTCGGCGTTGTCGCCAACGCTGACCTGGCTGCGAACCGGCGCATCTTCCGGCAGTGCCTTGAGGGACGGGCCAGTGAAGTCCACCAGGTAGGCAACGCTGCCATCTGGCTGACGAATCAGGTTGGACTGTTTCACGTCACCGGTGGAACGCAGGGTCTGTTGAACCCAGGCGCTGTCTGCCGAATGCAGGGCTGCTTCGTCGATGGTCCAGTGCAGACGGTAGGCGAAGTCCAGCGGCTGACCAGGCTCAGGCAGTTTTTCCGGGCTCCAGAAGGCAACGATGTTGTCGTTGGTTTCGTCGGCGGTCGGGATCTCTACGAGGTCGACAGTGCCTTTGCCCCAGTCGCCCTGTGGCTCGATCCAGGCGCTTGGGCGCTTGTCGTAGCGGTCATCGAGGTCTTCGTAGTGGCTGAAGTCACGGCCACGTTGCAGCAGGCCGAAACCACGCGGGTTCTCAACCGAAAAATTGCTGACGGCCAGGTGTTTCGGGTTGTTCAACGGGCGCCAGATCCACTCGCCATTGCCGGCATGGATCGACAGGCCGCTGGAATCGTGCAGTTCGCGACGGTAGTTGAGCACTTTCGACGGCTGGTTGGCGCCGAACAGGAACATGCTGGTCAGTGGCGCGATCCCCAGTTTGCTGACCTTGTCACGCAGGAACATCTGCGCCTTGACGTCGACAATGGTGTCACTGCCTGGACGCAGGGTCAGGCGGTAGGCGCCGGTGGCACGCGGCGAGTCCAGCAGGGCGTAGATCACCAGGTGCTTGTCGGTCGGCTTGGGTTGTTCGATCCAGAACTCGGTAAAGCGCGGGAACTCTTCACCGGACGGCAACGCAGTGTCGATTGCCAGGCCACGGGCGGACAGGCCATAGGTGTGGCCTTTGCCGACGACGCGGAAGTAACTCGCGCCGAGCATGGTCATGATTTCGTCTTGCTTGTCGGCCTTGTTGATCGGGTACAGCACACGGAAGCCGGCATAACCCAGCTTTTCGGTGGATTTAGGATCGAACTTCACATCGCCGAAATCGAAACGACTTGGGTCGTACTTGATCTCTTCAACGTTGTTGGCGGTGATTTCGTTGATCTTCACCGGCGTGTCGAAGTGCATGCCCTGGTGATAGAACGACAGCTTGAACGGGGTTTTCTGGTCGGCCCATTCGGCTTTTTCGGTCAGGAAACGAATTTTCTGATAATCCGCGAATTTCATCTCACGGAATTCGTTCGGCAGATTGCTGCGCGGGGCTTCGTATTTTTGCCCGGCCAGCTCTTTTGCCTTGGCCGACACATCATCCAGATTGAATGCCCAAAGCTGGCCAGCGCTGAGCAGGCAAAGCAAAGCAGAGCCCGTCACCAGTGCGTTTCGTAACCGTTTGGCAGACAATTTTGGTGCATTACAGGGACTAACAATCACGAGCAACCCTCGCCGAAAACAGATCAAAAAACCAACGGCCAGCTATCTATATGCCAGGTTGGCGAGCATTGTTCCGACTCCGATGGGGCTAAATGATTCCCCAAACGGTTGCGGACAAGTCTCTACCTAAGTCAAAAATGGGCCAACGAACGCTGATCCCCGTAGCGCGGGATTATCTAGTAGGCCGCGTTACAACGCATCAGGGGTAACAAAGTATTTATCGCGAAAAACCCCTGTTTTCGACCGAAACACGCCTGAAAAGATGTTTCAAGCGTCTTCAGGTCTGTAACAGGAAGGTTACCGGGCCATCATTGACCAGATGCACCTGCATGTCAGCGCCAAATCTACCTGATGCCACTTTGCCATGTAACTGCTGCGCTTTGGTCAATATATAGCCAAAAAGCTCTTCTCCGAGTGCCGGTGGGGCCGCGGTAGAAAAGCTCGGACGCAAACCATTTTTGGTATCGGCGGCCAGGGTGAACTGCGAGACCAACAACAAGCCACCGCCGACATCGGCCAGGGACAGATTCATCTTGCCCTCGGCGTCACTGAATACCCGATAGTTAAGCAGCTTATGCAGAAGTTTGTCGGCACTGGCCCGTGTGTCTTGCGGCTCGACCGCCACCAGCACCAGCAAACCCTGGTCTACAGCGCCAACAACCTCCCCCGCCACTTCGACGCGTGCACTTCGCACGCGTTGTAACAGGCCCTTCATGCTTCTTCAGGCGGTAGATCAAGCAAACGCCGGGCCATCTGGCTGGCCGCACGCACCAATGCATCGGTGATACCCGGTTCGGACGCTGCGTGGCCGGCATCGCGGATCACCTGCAGTTCACTGTTCGGCCAGGCCTGATGCAGTTCCCAGGCATTATCCAGCGGGCAGATCACATCGTAACGGCCATGGACAATGACGCCGGGCAAATGGGCGATCTTGCCCATGTCGCGAATCAGCTGGTTGGGCTCCAGGAACGCATTGTTGGTGAAGTAGTGGCATTCGATCCGGGCAATCGACAGCGCGCGCTGCGGCTCGGAGAAGCGGTCGACCACCATCGGGTTCGGACGCAAGGTAGCCGTGCGGCCTTCCCAGGTCGACCAGGCCTTGGCCGCGTGCATCTGGGCAATCTGGTCGTTGCCGATCAGGCGCTTGTGGAATGCGCTGAGCAGGTCGTCGCGCTCGTCCAGCGGGATCGGCGCGATGTAGTCCTGCCAGTAATCCGGGAACAGACGGCTGGCGCCGGCCTGGTAGAACCATTCGATTTCCTGCGGGCGGCAGAGAAAGATCCCGCGCAGGATCAGACCGTGCACACGCTCCGGGTGGGTTTGTGCGTAGGCCAGGGCCAGGGTCGAACCCCAGGAGCCGCCGAACAGCACCCATTTGTCGATCCCCAGGTGCTGGCGAATCCGCTCAAGGTCGGCGACCAGATCCCAGGTGGTGTTGTTTTCGAGGTTGGCGTGGGGCGTGGAACGACCGCAGCCGCGCTGATCGAAGGTAACGATGCGGTACAGGTTCGGATCGAAGTAGCGCCGACTCTGCGCGTCACAACCGGCCCCCGGGCCACCGTGAATGAACACCACCGGCAAACCTTCCGGTGAACCGCTTTCGTCGACGTACAGCGTGTGTATTGCATCGACGGCCAGATCGTGCCGGGCGTAGGGTTTGATCTGCGGGTACAAAGTCTGCATTGCGCGCTCCGTAAGGGGTCGAGGTCATCCCTGGGGGGACTTCAATTATTCTGCCGTCCGGCATCATAAACCCGAATTACGTGAATGAGCATGCCCGTAAAAAATCAGACTTCGCTTACAAGAAACCGATGCAAATACGCCAACAGGTTTTCATAGAGCAGATCCACTTCCGCGACCTCGCCCCGGCCCCGCAAACACCCGTGAATCAGCCCTTTGCCCGAATACAGGTTGACCTCGCCCCCGGCGGCTTCAAGTCGCCGGGCATAACTGACGCCGTCGTCGCGTAGCGGGTCGAACTGCGCGACGGCGATCATTGTCGCTGGCAAACCGCTGAAATCATCGGCGAGCAATGGCATGGCGTAGGCCGACGGTTGCCGCGTACCGCGCAAGTACAACGCGTGATAGCAGTCCAGGTCGCTGCTGCTGAGTAGCGGCGCATCCGCACATTCGCTGCGCGATGGAAGCCTGGCGTCACCGCCCAGTCCCGGGTAGATCAAGACTTGTGCGCAGGGCAGGCGCTCGCCCCGGTCACGTAATGCCAGGCACAACGCAGCAGCAAGATTGCCGCCGGCGCTGTCACCGGCCACCAGCATCCGCGTCGCGTCCAGCGCAAACGGGCTCGCCCCCGCGCACAGCGCTCGCCAGACGCTCAGGCAGTCATCAAACGCCGCCGGAAAGGGATGCTCGGGAGCCAGTCGGTAATCGACAGCAATCACCAGCACGCCCAAAACCGCCGACAACTCGGTGCAGATGAAGTCGTGCGAGTCCAGATCCCCCACCACCCAGCCACCGCCGTGCAGATAAAGGATGCACGGCCAACCCGAATCCGGCGGTGCCACCGCTGGCTGGTAAGACCGGACACGAACGCCTTCCAGCGTGAAGTCGGCGACCTCCAGCCCGTCCGGGCGAGCCGGGGAAAATGCCCGGCACATTTGACTGTAAGCCTGACGCAGCCCGTCCAGGCTGCTGTCGGGGCTGTTGAAGCTGAGGGTTCTCTCGACAAAGGCCGAGAGCTGCGCAGAGATCGGATAATCAGCCATAAGGTTCTCGACGGCTCAGAGTTTCAGGCTGGCCTGTACCGCCTTCACACCGTCCTTGCCATCGAAACTGCTGACACCCGCCAACCAGCGCTGAAGATCCTCGGGATGGTCACGCAGCCATTGCCGGGCGACTTCCTGCGCGGTCTTGCGCTCCATGATCGGTACCATCAACTGGCTTTCCTGAGCGGCGGTGAACGTCAGGTTTTCCAACAGACGGTTCACGTTCGGGCAACGCTGGGCATAATCCGGCGCAGTTACGGTCGAGACCGTCGCCGCACCTTCGTTAGGGCCGTACACGTCCTCGCTGCCGGTCAGGTAGTTGATCTTCATGTTGATGTTCATTGGATGCGGGGTCCAGCCGACGAACACCACGAACTCCTTGCGATTGACCGCCCGCTGCACGGCGGCCAGCATGCCGGCCTCGCCGGATTCGATCAGCTTGAAGTCCTTGAGGCCAAAGTGATTGGTCTCGATCATGGTTTTGATGGTGGTGTTGGCGCCGCTGCCCGGCTCGATGCCGTAGATCTTGCCACCCAGCTGGTCTTTGAATCTGGCGATATCGCCGAAGGTTTTCAGGCCCGCTGCCGCGACATAGTCAGGCACTGCGAGGGTGGCCTGGGCGTCAGACAGGCTGGGCTTGTCCATGACTTTGAGTTGATTGGCGGCGATGAACGGCGCGATGTTCTTGTCCATCGCGGGCTTCCAGTAGCCGAGGAAGATATCCAGGCGTTTGTCGCGGATGCCGGCGAAGATGATTTGCTGCACGGCGCTGGTTTGCTTGCTTTCGTAGCCAAGCCCGTTGAGCAAGACTTCGGCCATGCCACTGGTGGCGATCACGTCGGTCCAGTTGACCACGCCCATGCGCACGGATTGGCAGGACGCCGGTTCGCTGGCAAAGGTGTTGGCGCTTAGAAGTGCGGTGCCGGTAAGGATTAACAGACAGCGGTTGAACAGTCGTTTCATCGGGAAGGCTCGCTCGGCAGCTGGTTATTGTGGGCCCGGTGTCTTCGTGCACCGTGGTCACAACGTTACGCAGCGTCTGAGCGACAAAAACGCCCTGAGGCGACCGTGTCTTGCACGGTGGCGACAGCAACCGATCGTTGTGGCGAGGGAGCTTGCTCCCGCTGGGCCGCGAAGCAGCCCTGAAAACAGCCACCTCTCAGTATCTGCAAGATCCGACTGGCAGGCTTTGCAACTGCTGCGCAGTTGAGCGGGAGCAAGCTCCCTCGCCACAAGATAGTGTCAGCCGTAGTGTTTCTGCCCCCAGGCCAACAATCCTTGCAGCAACTCCTTGAGCACCACCTGCGTCGGTGCCGCCAGGTCAGGCCGATAGCGGAACGGTTCGACCTCTTCCATGTAAGTGCACTGCCCCAACTCCAGCTGCACCGCGTGGATGTTTTCGGCCGGATTACCGTAATGACGGGTGATGTGGCCGCCCTTGAAGCGACCGTTGAGCACATGGCTGTAAGCCGGATGCCGGGCGCAGATCGCTTCAAGCTGGCTGGCCAGCTGTGGATCGCAACTGGCGCCGTTGAACGTGCCGAGGTTGAAGTCCGGCAGCTTGCCGTCGAACAGGTGCGGGATCACCGAGCGAATCGAGTGCGCATCGAACAACAGCGCATAACCGAACTCGGCCTTCAGCCGCGCCAGTTCTTGCTGCAGGGTGCTGTGGTACGGCGTCCAGACTTTCTCCAGGTACGTCGCGCGCTCTTGGGCAGACGGCTCCAGCCCTTCGCGGAACAACGGCACGCCGTCGAACAAGGTCGCCGGGTACAGGCCCGTCGTCGCACCGACGTACAACGGCTTGTCGTCAGACGGCCGGTTGAGGTCGATGACGAACCGCGAATACTCGGCGGCCAGGGTGCTGGCGCCCAGCTCGGCTGCAAATTCGTAGAGCGTGGGAATATGCCAGTCAGTGTCCGGCAGGCTTTGTGCCTCAGGGATCAAGCCGGCTTCAACCGCAGGCGTCAGACGCACGCCAGCGTGAGGCATGCTGATCAGCAGTGGCACCCGGCCTTGTTTGAAGTTCAGAACCTTATCCACAACTGTTCTCCTATAACTCGACTTCGACGCCGTGACGCACGACGCGTTTTTCCAGGTCACCGCCCAACCAGTACGACAGGTCGGCTGGACGATCGATCTGCCAGGCCACGAAGTCAGCGACTTTGCCGACTTCGAGCGAACCATGGGTTTGCTCCATGCCCAATGCCTTGGCGGCGTGAATGGTTGCGCCGGCCAGCGCCTCTTCCGGGGTCATGCGGAAGCAGGTGCAGGCCATGTTCAACATCAACCGAACCGACAACGCCGGCGAGGTGCCCGGGTTGAGGTCGCTGGCGATGGCGATTTTCACCCCGTGCTTGCGCAAGGCATCCATCGGCGGCAACTGGGTTTCCCGCAGGAAGTAGAAGGCCCCCGGCAGCAACACGGCAACGGTCCCGGAGGCCGCCATGGCGATGGCGTCCTCTTCGGTCATGAACTCCAGATGGTCGGCCGACAACGCGTGATAACGCGCCGCCAGGCTGGAGCCGTGCAAGGACGACAACTGCTCGGCATGCAGCTTCACCGGCAAACCGAGTTGCTGCGCCGCGACGAACACCCGCTCGACCTGCGCTGGCGAGAACGCCAGGTATTCGCAGAACGCATCCACCGCATCCACCAGGCCTTCGGCGGCCAGCGCCGGCAGCATTTCGGCGCAGATATGCTCGATGTAGTCGTCGGCGCGGTCGACGTACTCTGGCGGCAAGGCGTGAGCGGCCAGGCAGGTGCTGCGCACACTGATCGGCAGTTCGGCGCCGAGACGACGGATCACCCGCAGGATCTTCCGCTCACTGGCGAGGTCGAGGCCATAACCGGATTTCATCTCGATGCTGGTCACACCGTCACGCATCAGGCTTTTCAGACGCTTCTTCGCACTGGCGAACAGCTCGTCCTCGGTCGCCGCACGCGTGGCGCGCACGGTGCTGGCAATGCCGCCACCGGCCGCGGCGATTTCTGCGTAGCTCACGCCTTGCAGACGCTGCTCGAACTCGCCGCTGCGATTGCCGCCGAACACCGTGTGGGTATGGCAGTCGATCAGGCCCGGGGTGACCCAGGCCCCCGCGAGGTCATGGACCTCGGGGTATTCACCGGACGGCAGCTCGCTACGTGGGCCGATCCACTCAATGTGCGCTCCTGACGTCACGATGGCGGCATCCTCGATGATCGAGTAAGTGCCCTGCGCCATGCTTGCAACGTGGCAGTGTTGCCAGAGAGTTTTCATCCGAGGCCTCCGTTAGTTATCGATTGGAAAAAGAAGGATCACGCGCGACCAGCGCCGCCTGCCCTGCCGCCGGCTTGACCCACGTCAGGTAGGCCAGCACCAGCAACACGATCCAGACCACGCCGACGATCAGCGCCGCTTGGGTATCCGGGAAATAACCCAGCACGCCGAAGACAAACAGCATGAAGGCAATCGCCGCCATCGGCGCATACGGCCAGAACGGTACCGGGAATTTCAGCTGCGCCACTTGCTCAGGCGTCATGGAGCGACGCATCGCTACCTGAGTGAACAGAATCATCAGCCAGACCCAGACGGTCGCAAAGGTCGCAATGGACGCGATCAGCAGAAACACGTTTTCCGGGATCAGGTAGTTCAGCAACACGCCCAGCAGCAGCGCGACACTCATCACCACCACGGTCATCCATGGCACGCCATTGCGCGACAGGTGGGCGAAGCCCTTCGGTGCGTGCCCTTGCTGGGCCAGACCGAACATCATGCGGCCAGCGCCGAAGATGTCACTGTTGATCGCCGAAATCGCCGCCGTAATCACCACAATATTGAGGATGGTGGCTGCCGAGCTGATCCCCAGCTTATCGAAGATCTGCACGAACGGGCTGCCCTGGCTACCGATCTGCTGCCAAGGAAAGATCGACATCAGCACCAGCATCGTCAGCACGTAGAACAGCAGAATCCGCAACGGTACGGCGTTGATTGCACGAGGCAGCACGTGCTGCGGGTCTTTGGCCTCACCGGCGGTGACGCCGATGATTTCAATACCGCCAAACGCAAACATCACCACCGCGAACGAAGCGATCAGACCGCCCATGCCATTGGGCATGAAGCCGCCTTGGGTCCAGAGGTTGCTGATGTCGGTCACCTGGCCTGGGGCCGTGCTGATACCGAACAGCATGATGCCGAAGCCCCCGAGGATCATCGCAACGATGGCGGCGACCTTGAGCAGCGACAGCCAGAACTCCATTTCACCGAAGACCTTGACGTTGCACAGGTTCAAGCCGCCGACGATGGAAACGACGCCCAATACCCAGATCCAGCGAGAGACTTCCGGGAACCAGAAGCCCATGTAAATACCGAACGCAGTGACGTCGGCCATGCCGACGATGACCATTTCGAATGCGTAGGTCCAACCGAGGATGAAGCCTGCCATCGGTCCCAGGTAAGTGCTGGCGTATTGACCGAAAGAACCTGCGACCGGGTTGTGCACGGCCATCTCGCCGAGGGCGCGCATGACCATGAACACCGCTGCACCACCGATCAGGTACGCAAGCAGCACCGCAGGACCGGCCATCTGGATGGCGGAGGCAGAACCGTAAAACAGCCCGGTGCCGATCGCCGACCCCAGTGCCATGAAGCGAATATGTCGGGCCGATAGCCCGCGTTTCAAGCCGTTTGCTGGCTTTTGCATTTCTCGTCCTTAGTTGTTCTTATCGACGCAAAAATCGAATCGCGAGCAGGCTCGCTCCCACAGGTTCAGCGTAATCCTTGTGGGAGCGAGCCTGCTCGCGATGGGGCATTACAGGCTAGGCAACAACTTCGCCATCACCAGCTCATTCAGGCAGCGCGAAGCCAGCAGCTCGCTCGCGGCGTTGATGTCCGGTGCAAAGAAACGGTCCTTCTCGTAGAACGGTACTTTGGCGCGCAGGGTGCTGCGAGCTTTTTCCAGTTTCGTCGAAGTCTTCAGACCGTCGCGCAGGTCCAGGCCCTGGCAGGCTGCCAGCCACTCGACAGCCAGAACGCCGCGAGTGTTTTCAGCCATTTCCCACAGACGCTTGCCAGCGGCCGGAGCCATGGAAACGTGGTCTTCCTGGTTGGCGGACGTCGGCAGGCTGTCGACCGAATGCGGATGCGCCAGTGCCTTGTTTTCGCTGGCCAGAGCCGCCGCAGTCACCTGGGCGATCATGAAGCCGGAGTTCACGCCACCGTTGGCCACCAGGAACGGCGGCAGTTGCGACATGTGCTTGTCCATCATCAGCGAGATGCGACGCTCGCTCAGGGAACCGATTTCAGCGATGGCCAGGGCCATGTTGTCGGCCGCCATGGCAACCGGTTCGGCGTGGAAGTTACCGCCGGAGATCACGTCACCTTCAGCTGCGAAGACCAACGGGTTATCCGACACGGCGTTGGCTTCGATCGCCAACACTTCAGCGGCCTGACGGAACTGAGTCAGGCAGGCGCCCATGACTTGCGGCTGGCAGCGCAGCGAGTACGGGTCCTGAACCTTTTCGCAGTTCTCGTGCGAGTCGGAAACCTGGCTGCGCTCACCCAGCAGGTCGCGGTAAGCGGCGGCGGCGTCGATCTGGCCTTTTTGACCACGGGCAGCGTGAATACGCGCATCGAACGGCGAGCGCGAGCCCAGTACGGCTTCAACGGTCAGACCGCCAAGGGCCAGGGCGCCAGCGAAAAGGTCTTCGCCTTCGAACAGGCCACGCAGTGCGTAAGCGGTGGACACCTGAGTGCCGTTAAGCAGCGCCAGACCTTCTTTGGCCGCCAGGGTCAGCGGTTGCAGGCCTGCGACTTTCAGCGCTTCAGTTGCTGGCAGCCATTCACCTTTGTAACGGGCCTTGCCTTCGCCCAGCAACACCAGCGACATGTGGGCCAGAGGCGCCAGGTCACCGGAAGCACCGACCGAACCTTTCAATGGAATGTGCGGGTAAACCTCAGCGTTGATCAGGGCGATCAGCGCGTCGATCACCACCCGGCGAATGCCGGAGAAACCACGGCTCAGGCTGTTGACCTTGAGCACCATGATCAGACGCACCAGGGCGTCGCTGATTGGCTCGCCCACACCGGCAGCGTGGGACAACACCAGCGAACGCTGGAGGTTTTCCAGGTCTTCGCTGGCAATGCGGGTCGACGCCAGCAGGCCGAAACCGGTGTTGATGCCGTAGGCCGTGCGGTTTTCCACGAGGATCTGTTCCACGCAGGCAACACTGGCTTCGATCTGGGCCGATGCACTGTCGTCGAGGCGGACGTTGACCGGTTGCTGATAAACAGCACGCAGTTGGGCAAGACTCAGTTGGCCAGGGATAAGGTTCAGAGCAGTCACATTTATTCTCCTTTTGAGAGTTTTTTATGCTCTTTATATAAGAGCAGTTAACTAACCAGACGCTCCGGATGATTCCGTTGTCCGTCGCCGCCCGCTTCTTGAGGGGGTGGCGCCTTGGCACGCTGGCTTTTGTAGAAATCAGTACAGCTTGGGTAACGCGGTTTACAGCAGTATCGGGTCTTTCAAAATCAATTCAGCCTGGAACATGGCAACTCTCCTAAACCACCGCCGCTCGGCGCTGGACAAACCGGTCGACGTATTCATCGGCCGGCGAGTGAAGGATCTCTTTCGGCGTGCCGACCTGGATCAACTGCCCATCCTTGAGAATCGCAATCCGGTTGCCAATACGCACGGCTTCATCGAGGTCATGGGTGATGAACACGATGGTCTTGTGCAGCGTCTGTTGCAGTTCGAGCAACTGGTCCTGCATCTCGGCGCGGATCAGCGGGTCAAGGGCACTGAAGGCTTCATCCATCAGGATGATGTCGGTGTCCGCCGCCAAGGCGCGAGCCAGACCCACACGCTGACGCATACCGCCAGACAGCTGATGCGGGTATTTGTTTTCGTAGCCCTGAAGGCCCACGGTGTTGATCCAGTGCTGCGCGCGCTCGGCGCACAGCTGCTTGCTTTCACCTCGCACTTTCAAACCATAGGCGACGTTGTCCAGCACGTTCTTGTGGGGCAACAGGCCGAAGCTCTGGAACACCATGCTGATCTTGTGCCGACGAAATTCGCGCAGGGCTTCCATGTCGTATTGCAGGATGTCCACGCCGTCTACCAGGATCACGCCGCTGGTCGGGTCGATCAGGCGGTTGATGTGCCGCACCAGTGTCGACTTGCCGGAACCCGACAGGCCCATGATCACGAATATCTCGCCGGTAGCGATGCTCAGTGACAGATCATTCACGCCGATCACGCAGCCGGTCTCGGCCAGTACCTGATCCTTGCTCTTGTTCTGTCGGATCATGTCCAGCGCGTCGGCCGAACGGTTACCGAAAATCTTGAAAACGTTTTTGACTTCGATCTTGGCGGCACTGTTCATTGGCTCACCTCATGCCGCGGACGACCGTAGGCCTGGGTAATGCGGTCAATGACCACCGCCAGAATCACGATCGCCAGACCGGCTTCAAGACCGCGTCCGACATTAAGGGTCTGGATCCCCACCAGCACGTCTTCACCCAGGCCACGAGCACCGATCATCGAGGCGATCACCACCATCGACAGAGCCATCATGGTGGTCTGGTTGATCCCGGCCATGATGCTCGGCAGCGCCAGCGGCAGTTGCACGCCGAACAGTTGCTGCCAACGGTTGGCGCCGAAGGCATTGATCGCCTCCATGACTTCGCGATCGACCTGGCGAATGCCCAGATCGGTCAGGCGAATCAGCGGCGGTACGGCGTAGATCACGGTGGCGAAAATCGCCGGGACCTTGCCCAGTCCGAACAGCATCAGCACCGGGATCAGGTACACGAAGCTGGGCATGGTCTGCATGATGTCGAGCAGCGGCATCAACACTGAACGCAGGCGATTGCTGCGCGCCGACAAAATGCCCAACGGAATGCCGATCAGCACCGAAATAACCGTCGCCACCAGCATCAATGCCAGCGTTTGCATGAGCTTGTCCCAGAGGCCGACAGCGCCCACCAGGAACAGCAAACCAACGATCACCGTCGTCGTCACCAGCTTGCGGGTAGCGTGCCAGGCGATGCCGGCAACGATCACCAGCATCAACCACCACGGCGCCGCGCGCAGCAGGCCTTCGAGGTTGACGATGGCCCAGAGCAAGGTGTCGGAGATGTGGCGGAACACATCCCCGTAGTTGACGACCAGCGAATCAACCCAAACGTTGACCCGATCGGCGATGGAAAAGGTGAAGCTTTCGGGAAACATAAGAGACTCTCAATCAAGTGGATGTAGCGAACGTCCCGGCCAGCCTCTCGGTTAGCCGGGAGGTATCTGCCTACAGTTCCGCGTTGATTTTCCTGGCAGCGTCGGTGGTAACCCGCAACTGCCAGATCTCAGGATGTGCCTTCACGAAGATCTTCGCCAGTTTCGTCCAGTCAGATTGCTGCAACGCGATCCGCCCCGCTTGTTTTCACTTTTACAGCCTCGTCCTGCTCTGCCGGCAGTATCAGCCGATCAGGTACCGCGCTATGCCACTTCTTGGCGGCGACGTAGTACATCGCTGCCGGGACCACCAGACCGATGATCCACGAGATGTCGGTATCACCGAGGCTCGCGACCAGAGGGCCGGTGTAGAAGTGGGTGGAAATGAACGGCATTTGAATCAACACGCCGAACACGTAAATGCTGATGCCCATGATGTTCCAGCGACCGTAGCGACCCTCGGGGTTGGACAGTGCCGGGATGTCATAGCGTTCTTTGGTGATGCAGTAGAAGTCCACCAGGTTGATCGCGCTCCACGGCGTGAAGAACGCCAGCAGGAACAGGATGAACGCGGAGAATTCCTTGAGGAACGAGTCCTTGCCGAGCAATGCCAGAGCCGCGGCAAGCGACACCATGATGAAGATGTACAGCAGGCGTACGCCGCTTCCAATGTGGCGGCTGCCACGGAAGCCGCTGATGATCGTCGCGATCGACATGAAGCTGCCGTAGGCGTTCAACGTGGTCACGGTGACTTTGCCGAAAGCCACGGCGAAGTACAGCAGCGCCGCGACAATCCCGGTACCGCCCAGGCTGACGATGAACGACACTTCGTGGTGAGCGAACTGCGAACCGGCCAGGGCTGCGGCGAACACACCGAAGACCATCGACGCCTGTGCACCGATCACCGAACCCAGGCCAACGGCCCAGAAGGTTTTCGACGCAGAGGTGCTGCGCGGCAGGTAACGCGAATAGTCCGCCACATAAGGGCCGAACGCGATCTGCCAGGACGCCGACAGCGACACCGCCAGCAGGAAACTCGCCACCGAGAAGTGCTTGTTGCCCAGCAATGCGCCGATGTCGTTACCGGCCAGCAGTTTGTAGAACAGGTAGATGAACGCCACCACGCCCAGCACACTGGCGACCCGGCCGATGCCGTGAATCACCCGATAGCCGAAGATGGTGAAGACCATGATCGAGCCTGCGAACAGCGTGATACCGACCCAGTCTTCGACGTGCAGCAACTGCGCGACCGCCTGCCCCGCCAGCAAGGAGCCGCTGGCCGAGAAGCCGATGTACATCAGGCACACCAGCACCAGCGGAATCACCGCCCCATACACGCCAAACTGCACGCGGCTGGAGATCATTTGCGGCAAGCCGAGTTGCGGGCCCTGGGCTGCGTGCAGCGCCATGACGCCACCGCCGAGCAATTGGCCGATCAGCAAACCGATCAACGACCAGAACACATCCCCGCCCAGTACCACCGCCAAAGCACCCGTCACAATCGCGGTGATTTGCAGGTTGGCACCCAACCACAGGGTGAACTGACTCAATAGACGACCGTGTCTTTCCGCTTCCGGGATGTAGTCGATCGAACGTTTCTCGATCAACGGTTTACTGCGTGCACGATCATCATTAGCCATGGGTCAACCTCTGTGGATTGTTATGGGTATACCAGGTGTTGGTGTGTTGGCTTTTGTGGAAGCGAGCCTGCTCGCGATAGCGGTTTGTCAGTCAACAACGATGTTGAATGTGCTGGCCTCATCGCGAGCAGGCTCGCTCCCACCAAAAGCTCCTGCGCCTACAGGTGTTGCGTTATTTACCGGTGATCATCGGCAGGTTCAGGCCCTGCTCCTTGGCACAGTCGATAGCGATCTGGTAACCGGCATCGGCGTGACGCATGACACCGGTGGCCGGGTCGTTGTGCAGCACGCGAGCGATACGCTCGGCCGCTTCGTCAGTACCGTCGCAGACAATCACCATGCCCGAGTGCTGGGAGAAGCCCATGCCGACGCCGCCGCCGTGGTGCAGGGAAACCCAGGTCGCGCCGCTCGCGGTGTTCAGCAGAGCGTTGAGCAGTGGCCAGTCGGACACGGCATCGGAACCGTCCTGCATGGATTCGGTTTCGCGGTTAGGGCTCGACACCGAACCGGAGTCCAGGTGGTCGCGGCCGATCACGATTGGTGCCGACAGCTCGCCGCTGCGGACCATTTCGTTGAACGCCAGGCCCAGCTTGGCGCGCAGACCCAGGCCAACCCAGCAGATACGCGCCGGCAGACCCTGGAAGCTGATGCGCTCGCGCGCCATGTCCAGCCAGTTGTGCAGGTGGGCGTCGTCCGGGATCAGCTCTTTGACCTTGGCGTCGGTTTTGTAGATGTCTTCAGCGTTGCCCGACAGCGCAGCCCAACGGAACGGACCGATACCGCGGCAGAACAGCGGACGGATGTAGGCCGGTACGAAGCCCGGGAAGTCGAACGCGTTCTCGACGCCTTCTTCTTGCGCCATCTGACGGATGTTGTTGCCGTAGTCGAACGTCGGGATGCCTTGCTTCTGGAAGTCGAGCATCGCTTTGACGTGCACGGCCATCGATTGCTTGGCGGCTTTGATCACGGCAGCCGGCTCGGTCTTGGCGCGAGCGCGGTACTCTTCCCAGGTCCAACCGGCTGGCAGGTAACCGTTGAGCGGATCGTGGGCGCTGGTCTGGTCGGTGACCATGTCCGGACGCACACCGCGACGGACCAATTCCGGCAGGATTTCTGCCGCGTTACCCAGCAGGGCGATGGAAATCGCTTTGCCTTCTTTGGTGTATTTGGCGATGCGCGCCAGTGCGTCGTCGAGGTCTTTGGCCTGCTCGTCGACGTAACGGCTTTTCAGGCGGAAATCGATGCTCACTTGTTGGCATTCGATGTTCAGCGAGCACGCGCCGGCCAGGGTAGCGGCCAGTGGTTGAGCGCCACCCATGCCGCCCAGACCGGCGGTCAGGACCCAGCGACCGGTGAGGTTGTCGTTGTAGTGCTGGCGACCGGCTTCAACGAACGTTTCGTAGGTGCCCTGAACGATGCCCTGGCTGCCGATGTAGATCCAGCTGCCGGCAGTCATCTGGCCGTACATGGCCAGGCCTTTGGCGTCCAGTTCGTTGAAGTGCTCCCAGCTCGCCCAGTGTGGCACCAGGTTGGAGTTGGCGATCAGCACGCGCGGGGCGTTGCTGTGAGTCTTGAAGACGCCGACCGGCTTGCCGGATTGCACCAGCAGGGTCTCGTCGTCATTCAGGTTGGTCAGGCTCTCGACGATCTTGTCGTAGCATTCCCAGTTACGCGCCGCGCGACCGATACCGCCGTAAACCACCAGTTCTTTAGGGTTCTCGGCAACTTCCGGGTCGAGGTTGTTCATCAACATGCGCAGCGGCGCTTCGGTCAGCCAGCTTTTGGCGGTCAGCTTGTTGCCGCGGGCAGCACGGATTTCAACGTCACGGTATTTCGTTGGTTTCTGGGTATTGTCAGTCACGAAAAAAACTCCTCAGCAATCAATCCAAACCAGCCCAGGCAGTGGGCGAGCAAGCCAATGTGCAAACGGTGCACACCGGCGAATCAGTGGACGATGGTCGAGTCTTCGTGACTCATACACATACGTCTTTACTTGTACATACAAGCATATGCAATCAAGCGGCCAACTTGCCAGGTGAGTGCTCAATAAAGTTTTAAATCTGGCTGAAAAGCCCTTGGGACAAGGGTTTGACGGGGGTCTAAATTTTTGGGGAAGGATTTTTTCGAAGAGTGACAGTTGTTACCTGAGCAAGGCTTTGCGCCACGCTGGGGCGTTCGGTAACAAATGGGTGCGCACAGGGAAACGGATTTCAGGGAGCCGAAAAGCAAAAGATCGCAGCCTGCGGCAGCTCCTACGCAGGAATAACCTGTTCCGTAGAAGCTGCCGCAGGCTGCGATCTTTTTAAGGAGGTTGAATCAGAGTGCTGTCAGTTCAATCACGCAGCACTGGCCGTTGACGGAAACATCCAGCAGCCCGGTGTTACCGTTCAGTTGCAGGCAATCATGACGACCCAGCACTTGGGCCGCATTGCCATCGATTCGCACTTCAAGCGCATCAGCCACGCTGAATACCAGCAACGTTCCGGCAGAACTGAAAAACCGTTGCTCGCCCGCCAACCACTGCAACCGCGCCTGGTAGCGATTCGGCGCATAAATCAGGTTGAAGTCGCGGATCGCACCGCCAAGCAGGGTGCAGGAAACATGGCTTTCGCCACTGAACGCAAACGGGTCCAGCGGTAACAGGGGCCGCGTGTTCTGGCCGTCGACCGTCAAGGTCATGCCTTCGCCCTGCAGCACGGTGATGACCCGCTCGTAGCCTGCAAAGGTCGAGAACCCGCCCGACTCACCGATATCGGCAATCGACAGGCGCCAGCCAAAGCCATCCAGGCCGGTGCCTGCATCACGGGTGATTTCTTCGGTGCTGCCGCCGCCGTTTTTCCACGGCATGCGCGGATAATTCGCCGCGCGCAAAACGTTCAACTGACTCATTTGGGCCTCTTATTATTTATGGCTCTTTATTTGTGGCTCTTTATTTGTGGAACCGCCCTTCCAGACGATGGCGGGAACCGGGGTGGATCAGACGAGCGGCTGTCACGGGCTGACGCCCGGACCAGGTCCGACGGCGGATCAGCAGGCACGGCTCGCCTTTTTCGATCTGCAGCAATTTGCATTCGGAGGGCTCGGCAAGAATCGCTTCGACCACGTGCTCGCCTTCGGTCAAAGGTGCGACCTGATTCAGATAGGCGTATGGCGTTTGCAGGGTGAAGTCTTGCTTGAGGTATTCCGGCGCGACCAGGGCGTTGACGAAACGGTCCTCGATTTGCACGGGAATATCGTTCTCGAAATGCACGATCAGCGAGTGGAAGACCTTCTGCCCTTCGCGCATGTCCAGCGCCAGTGCGCGCTCGGAACCGGCGGCCTCTTCTTCCAGCGTGATGACCTTGCACGTGTGGCGATGGCCACGGGAGGCGATTTCGTCGGCAATGTTATGCACTTCGAACAACGCGGACTGGCTCTTGGGTTCGGCGACAAAGGTACCGACGCCCTGCATGCGCACCAACAGGCCGTCAGCCGTCATCTCGCGCAGGGCGCGATTGATGGTCATGCGGCTGAAACCCAACTGACTGACCAGCTCGCTTTCCGACGGCACGCGGTAATGCGGCGGCCAGTTTCCACTGTCGATTTGCTGGGTGATCATCTGTTTGACGCGAGCGTACAAGGGCGCCGGACTGTCGCCCAGATTGGCACTCAGCGGTGAAACTACAGGCGGAGTCGGCACAGGAAATCCTTGTTCGTTGATAAAAGTCACTAGCTTGCCGGAGTTTACCGAGCAGGCAAACGTCTGTATATGTATATACAAATAACACACGATGGGGTACTGAACCATGTCCGCCTTCTTTGCCGAACGCGCGCTTTTGCCTAGTGGATGGGCCAACAATGTACGTCTTGAGGTCAGCGCCGATGGCCTGCTGACCCACATCCAGGCCGATGCCAGCGCTGAAGGCGCCGAACGGCTGAGCGGTCCGCTGCTGCCGGGCATGCCGAATCTGCACTCCCACGCCTTCCAGCGGGCGATGGCCGGACTGGCCGAAGTGGCGGGTAATCCGAACGACAGTTTCTGGACCTGGCGCGATCTGATGTATCGCCTCGTCGGAAAAATCAGTCCGGAACAACTCGGGATCATCGCCCGCCAGCTCTACATCGAAATGCTCAAGGCCGGTTACACCTCGGTCGCCGAATTTCATTACGTGCACCACGACCACACTGGTCATCCGTATGCGGATCCGGCCGAGCTGTCATTGCAAATCAGTCAGGCCGCCAGCGCGTCCGGCATCGGCCTGACCTTGCTGCCCGTGCTCTACAGCCACTCCGGTTTCGGTGGTCTGGCGCCCAATGAAGGCCAGCGACGCTTCATCAACAGCACCGAAAACTACCTGAAGCTACAAGCCCGCCTGCAGCCGCTGCTGGCGCAGCAACCGGCGCAACAACTGGGCCTGTGCTTCCACTCGTTGCGTGCGGTCACCCCGCAGCAGATCAGCGAAGTGCTGGCAGCCAGCGATAAACACTGCCCGGTGCACATCCACATCGCCGAGCAGCAAAAGGAAGTCGACGACTGCCTGACCTGGAGCGGTCGCCGTCCGCTGCAATGGCTGTATGAAAATACCGATGTCGATCAGCGCTGGTGCCTGGTCCACGCAACCCACGCCAACCCGGAAGAAGTCAGTCTGATGGCCAAGAGTCGCGCCATCGCCGGCCTGTGCCTGACCACCGAGGCCAACCTGGGCGACGGGATTTTCCCGGCCGTGGACTTCCTCGCCCAAGGCGGGCGCATGGGCATTGGCTCTGACAGCCATGTGTCGCTGAGCGTGGTGGAAGAACTGCGCTGGCTGGAATACGGCCAGCGCCTGCGCGATCAGCGACGTAACCGCTTGTATGGCGCCGATCAGCCAATGGTCGGGCGCACCCTGTACGACGCCGCACTCGACGGAGGCGCACAGGCGCTGGGCCAGCCGATTGGCGCATTGGAAGTCGGCAAACGCGCCGACTGGCTGGTGCTCGACGGCAACGACCCTTACCTGGCAACCGCCAGTGGCGACGGGATTCTGAACCGCTGGCTGTTTGCCGGTGGCGATCGTCAGGTGCGTGACGTGCTGGTGAACGGCAAGTGGGTGGTACGCGACGGGCATCACGCTGGCGAAGAAGACAGTAACCGCGCGTTCACCCAAGTGCTGCGCGACCTCTTGGGCTGATGCAACAAACCTGTGGGAGCGAGCCTGCTCGCGATGACGGCAACACATTCAGCAATTGTGTTTACTGATCGATCGTTATCGCGAGCAAGCCCGCTCCCACATGGGGTATGCGGTGGCTGTTACTTCGAGGTCTGGGCCATTTTGGTGTCCGACACCCGCCAGATCAGGCGTGTGGTGTCGTACCCCTGCTGACGCGCCCTGCTCAGCAGTTCCTCGCGGGTATCGGCGTTGACTTCCTGCTTGCGCGACAGCAACCACAGGTTGCGCCGATTGGGGCTACCGACAATTGCGGTCTGGTAGTCATCGCTGACATACAACACCCAGTAATTGCCCTTGCTCATGCCTGGCAACAACCGGGTAAACCAGTTATCGAAGTTCACCCACAGCTTGTCGTTCTTGCCGGGAATCTGTGGCGTTGCCGTGCCCTTGGCCTCTTCCCATTTCCACTCGGGGGTCAGGCAACGGTTCAGCACTTCCATTTCGCCGTCGTTCTTGAGGGTGTAATGGGCTTCGGATTGCGCGCAGTTACGCTGGAAGTACATCGGCATGCGAGCCAACTCGTACCATTTACCCTGGTAACGCTTGAGGTTGACGCTATTGGCCGTTTTCGGGGCCAGCGAATCATCGCCAGAAGTGGCGCAGCCGACCAACAACAGACCGGCCAAAAGAGCTATTACTAACCGCATCATTATTTTTCTCCCGTGGGCGTTTGGCCCCGGTTTACTTCAGGCCTTGCCCGGAAAACATCAGCACTTTGTCACCGGCGTACTGCACGCTGATAAAGCTGTTCTTGTCGCCCCAGGTACAGCTGGACATGCCCAACGCGCCTGAACAATCGGCAGGTTTACCCAACAACGCTTCGACCTCGGCCTTGGGCATGCCCGTCGACAGTTTCGAATAGTTTTCCTGGTTGATCTTGCTGCACGCAGCCAACAGCACGCAAAAAGACAACAAGGCGATAGATCGCAGCGACATGGTGTAACTCCTGGTAAAAAGGGGAAGGCATGGCTGCCAACCAGAAGCTTAGAAGAGAAAACCCCCTTCTGGTTCCCACCGGTACCGGGTATTTCTTGAAGGGTAAAATCGACATTTCGCACCAAAATCAGGCATTTTTTTGCGCTGATCGGTATTTCGTCGGTTTTCGTAAAACGCGCCTAATCTTTGGCGCTTCCCTGTCGACATAGAAGCAGCGCCAAGCCTGCCCTGTGGCAATTTGACGCTCCTCGTTGATCAGTCCTCCCGCGGTAGCGCCTTAAATGACCAGAAACATGAAGTTCAGCCACAAGATCCTGCTCGCTGCTGCCCTTGTGGTCGCGGTAGCGTTCGCCTGTTTCATTCTGTTCAACGACTACCGTCAGCGCCAAACCCTGCGCAGCAGCACCGAGTCCTCGATGCAGGAACTCGGCAGCCTGACCACCAGCAACATTCAGACCTGGCTGGAAAGCCGCATCCAGTTGTTGCAATCGCTGGCCCAGCAAGTGGCCGTCGACGGCCCGGCGCCGGACAGCCTGAAACGTGCAGTCGGTCTGCCGGCCTACACCAGCAACTTTCAGTTGAGCTACTTCGGCGGTGCCGATGGCGTGATGTTCTCGGTGCCGGCCGGCAATCGCGCGGCGGACTACGACCCACGCGCCCGCGGCTGGTACAAAGCCGCCAACAGTGCACAGCAGACCATCGTTACCGAACCGTACATCGCCGCCTCTTCGGGCAAGCTGGTGATCACCGTCGCTACCCCGGTGCAGCATCAGAACCAGATGATCGGCGTCGCCGGTGCAGACATCGACCTGAGCAGCATCAGCGCGATCATCAACTCGCTGAACTTCGGTGGCCACGGTCACGCATTCATTGTCAGCGCCGATGGCAAGATCCTGATTCACCCGGACAGCAAACTGGTGCTCAAAAGCCTCACCGAGGCCTATCCCACCGGCGCGCCGAAGGTCAGCCCCGGCATGAAGGAAGTCGAGGTGGACGGCAAGACCCAGTTCATCTCGTTCACCCACGTCAATGGCGTGCCGTCGGCCGATTGGTACGTGGCGCTGGTGCTCGACCAGGACACCGCATTCTCGATGCTCAGCGAATTCCGCACCTCGGCGATCATCGCCATGGTGATTGCCGTGGTGATCATCATCGCGCTGCTCGGCATGCTGATCCGCGTCCTGATGCAGCCGTTGCTGACCATGGGCCGTGCCATGCATGACATCGCCGAAGGTGAAGGCGACCTGACCAAACGCCTGACGATTCATGGCCAGGACGAATTCGGTGCGCTAGGCACTTCGTTCAACCGCTTCGTCGAACGTATTCACACCTCGATCCGCGAAGTGTCGTCGGCCACCGGCCAAGTCAACGAAGTCGCCCTGCGTGTCGTCAGCGCTTCCAACTCGTCGATGTTCAATTCCGACCAGCAAGCCTCGCGCACCAGCAGCGTGGCTGCGGCGATCAACCAGCTTGGCGCCGCCGCCCAGGAAATCGCCCAGAACGCCGCCCTCGCCTCGCAACACTCCAGCGATGCCCGCAGCCTGGCTGAAGAAGGCCAGCAAGTGGTGGATAAAACCATCGCGGCGATGCAGCAGTTGTCGGCGAAAATCAGCGACTCGTGCGGCAATATCGAAACGCTGAACAGCAACACAGTGAACATCGGGCAGATTCTCGAAGTCATCACCAGCATCTCGCAGCAGACCAACCTGCTGGCCCTCAACGCCGCGATTGAAGCGGCGCGGGCTGGCGAAGCCGGACGTGGTTTCGCGGTGGTTGCCGACGAAGTGCGCAACCTGGCGCATCGCACCCAGGACTCGGCGCAACAAGTGCAGACGATGATTGAAGAGCTGCAAGTCGGCGCCCGTGAGGCAGTCGCCATCATGACCGACAGTCAGCGCCAGAGCGAAAGCAGCGTCGGCATCGCCAATCAGGCCGGCGAGCGCCTGGGCAGCGTGACCCAGCGCATCGGCGAAATCGACGGCATGAACCAGTCGGTGGCCACCGCCACCGAAGAGCAAACCGCCGTGGTTGAGTCGATCAACGTCGATATCACCGAGATCAACACCCTGAACCAGGAAGGCGTGGAAAACCTGCAATCGACCTTGCGCGCGTGTGCCGATCTTGAGCAACAAGCGGCGCGGCTGAAGCAGTTGGTGGGGAGTTTCAGGATCTGACACGCCCTTGAAGGCCCCATCGCGAGCAGGCTCGCTCCCACAAGGACGGCGAAATCCCTGTGGGAGCGAGCCTGCTCGCGATGGCGGTATCAGCAACAACGAATAGCTAGAACCGAGACCCAGGCCCTGCAAGAAACTCCAGCTCCTCAGCCGTAGACTCCCTTCCCAACACCGCATTGCGATGGGGAAAGCGTCCAAACCTTGCGATGATCTTCTGATGCCGTTCGGCATAATCGAGGTTATCGGCAAACACCGCACGATCCGCCTCGGGTTGCTCAGCCAGCAAGTCGACAAAGCGTGAGACGGCTTCGTTCTGCACTGCCAGGTGCTCGCAATGCTCGAACACCAGGTAGATGAACACCCGCTGGATAGGCCGCAGTTGCCGATCGAAATCCGCGGCAATGCCTTGCGCCACCAGCGTCTGGGCTCTCAGGTCGCCGGCAAAGGATTTGGGGGTTTCGCGAAAGATCATTCGCGGTAACTGATCGAGTAACAACACCAGGGCCAGCCAACCTTCGGGACATTGCGTCCACTCGGTCAATCCGCCGGCCAGTGCCTGTTCCACCAGATCCCCGAAACGCGTGCGCGCTTCGAGGTCCTGGCTGTCACGCTTACCGAACCATAACTTGCCCTTGTCAGCCGCTACGTCATCAGGTGCTTCGGCTGAACCGAACCACCATTCGAGCAACGGCTGCCAGGGCGCAGTCATGGTTTATTCCTTGTGGTAAGCCGTGGCGCGTTCGACTTCTTCTTTCGAGCCCAGGAACACCGCTACACGCTGGTGCAGGCCTTCAGGCTTGATGTCGAGAATGCGCTGGTGACCGTCAGTGGACGCGCCGCCGGCCTGTTCAACCAGGAACGACATCGGGTTGGCTTCGTACATCAAGCGCAGTTTGCCCGGCTTGGACGGCTCGCGGCTGTCACGTGGGTACATGAACAGGCCACCACGGGTCAGGATGCGGTGTACGTCGGCCACCATCGCGGCGACCCAGCGCATGTTGTAGTTCTTTTTCAGCGGACCGGTTTCACCTGCCAGCAACTCGCTCACGTAGCGCTGTACCGGCGCTTCCCAGTGACGCTCGTTGGACATGTTGATCGCGAATTCCTGAGTGGAGGTCGGGATCTTGATGTCTTCATGGGTCAGCACGAAGCTGCCCATTTCACGGTCCAGGGTAAAGCCTTTCACGCCATCACCCAGGGTCAGCACCAGCATGGTTTGCGGACCGTAGATGGCATAACCGGCGGCGACCTGTTGGGTGCCTGGCTGCAGGAACGCCTTTTCATTCAAGGGTTCGTTCTGGCTCAGGTATTCGTTCGGGCAACGCAGCACCGAGAAGATCGTACCGACCGGCGCGTTGATATCGATGTTCGACGAACCGTCCAGCGGGTCGAATACCAGCAGGTACGCGCCTTTCGGGTATTTGCCCGGGATCTGGTAGGCGTTGTCCATTTCTTCGGACGCCATGCCGGCCAGGTGACCGCCCCATTCGTTGGCTTCGAGCAGGATCTCGTTGGAGATTACGTCGAGTTTCTTCTGGACTTCGCCTTGCACGTTTTCAGTGCCCATGCTGCCCAGAACGCCGCCCAGGGCGCCTTTGGAAACGGCGTGGCTGATTTCCTTGCAAGCACGCGCCACTACTTCGATCAGAAAGCGCAGATCGGCAGGCGTGTTGTTGCTACGGGTCTGCTCAATCAGATAGCGACTCAAGGTAACGCGGGACATGGAAGGCTCCGAAGGAATGGGGGCTAAAAACCCGCGCAGTTTAACGCGAGTCGGTGCGCAATTCCTCCTATCAGACGAGATTCACTGAATAGAGTTCATGCGCGAGGTTGAGCGTAGTCGGAATCGGGAGGGTTGTGGCGTGAGGAGTAGCGGCAAATTGCGGTTTTTTGCCGGCACACAGGCCGCTATCGCGAGCAGGCTCGCTCCCACAAGGACGGCGAAAACCCTGTGGGAGCGAGCCTGATCGCGATTGGGTGCGAAGCACCCACTTTCAGGATTTGACGGGTGGCTTGCGCAGCAAACTGAACGCCATCCCCGCCAACCCCGCTACCCCTAGCAAGAGCACCGCCCACAAGCCGATCCTCTTCCAGTTCATGCCCGGGACAATCGGCACCACTGCTGTCGCCGGCGAAGTCACCACCGCCGCACCATCGACCTTGGCCTGGCCCAACGTCGCCAGACGCTTGGGACTGTAATCGGGAATCAGCGTCGACAGCGGCAAGCTCGCCGTTTTAACCGTCGCGCTGCCCAGCGCCAGTGTGTACGGCCCCGCCCCGCGAGCGAGGA
This sequence comes from Pseudomonas sp. 05N36, assembly GCF_056397385.1. Classification (NCBI taxonomy): domain Bacteria; kingdom Pseudomonadati; phylum Pseudomonadota; class Gammaproteobacteria; order Pseudomonadales; family Pseudomonadaceae; genus Pseudomonas; species Pseudomonas sp. 05N36. The sequence goes on from NZ_JBFTNH010000001.1 coordinate 556,931, forward strand.
ACACCACCCGGGTCGAGCGCACGGCATAGCGCACTGTCGGAGCCTGTGCGCCCAAGCCGCCGCCGCGCTCATCGACAGTCAGTTTCAACTGCTGCACCACATGGCCAGGCAGCTGCAATTGGTTCTGCACCACGTCCTGACCATTTTGCGTCAGCCGATAGAGCAAACCACTGCTCAAGGGCTGCCACGGCAAGCTGCTTTCGCGACGCCCCGACAGGGTCACCGGCGCCAGGCTGTTGGCCTGGCTCAACTCAACCTGCAAGCGCTCCACGCTCAAGCCCATCGGCAATTGCCAGGTGTACTCACCGGCCTTGGTGCTGCTGCCGGCCAACGGCTCGGACCAGACCAACGGCTGCGGCAGGTAGCTGGAACTGGCGCTTTGCAGTTGCGCCGAGGTCAGCGCGGGCGCCACCTGCGGGGTTTTCCACAGCAAGCGCAGATAACGCGCGCTCTGCCCCGGCAAATCGACTTCATGCTGCTCGACCCGTTCGTCGGCAAACGACAGGCGCGCCACCTGGCCTTCGCCCCACGGTTGCCAATGCTGCAAATCGTCACTGGCTTCGATGCTGAAACGCTGGAAGCCGTCGCGTTCACTGCTCCAGTCGAGGATCAACTGCTGCAACGGCGCCTTGATCGCACTGGCGTCCAGCAACCAGCCGCGCAGTACTTCTTTGCCAGCCTTGAGCGGATTCGATGGCTGGACATCCACCAGCGTGCCGCTGGCATTCGACTGCACGCGCACACTTGGCAACGCCTCGCCGGCAGAGGCCGAGTCGTAAATCGGGAACCACTTAACGTCATTCACCACCAGGCTTTCGCGGCTCTGCGCCTGTTCCCGCGCCAGCGAATAGGCCTGCACTTCACCGGCTGCGTTGAATACCCGCACGTCGCTGAGGTCGGTCTGGCGCGCATTCAATTGCACCGCCAGCGGCAATTCGAGGCGATACCACGGCCCCTCGCCGCTCAGGCTCAACGGCACCTGCGTGGTGAAGTCTGCCGGTGCTTCCTGAGCCGTGGCCGACAACGCCACACAGAGTCCAACAACGCCCAGCGACCACTTCCGATTCAAGACGACACTCCTTCAGATTCATTGGCCGGTTTCTCAGGCCCGGGCGTTGGTTCGGCGCGTTTGGGCGGCAGCGGCGCGAAATAGCCCACCACCAGCAGCAACACGCCCACACCGATAAACGACACGATCCGCGCCAGACCGCCGCGGTTACTCAGTTCGACAAAGACCAGTTTGGCGACCACCAGCGCAATCAACCCTGCGCCGACCAGCCAGACCTCCCGACGATGGCGCAGATGCCCGCCGATCATCAGGCTCAGGGCAATCAGGGTCCAGACGATCGACAAGCCCGCCTGCACCAACATCGACTCCAGCAAGGCATCCAGCTCAAACGGCACGCCGCCCCAATGGTGAGCGCTGCGCATCACCAGCGCGGTGAAGAAGGCGAACAGCGAAACCCCGGCCACGACTTGCGTGGCGTGCTCGGCGTAATCGGTACGAATCGCCAATGAACTGACCGCACTGCGCGACCAGGCATAAACGCCGAACAAGGCAAACAGCAAGCCGATTTCCAATGGGTTGAGCAACGGCAGATAAGGCAACGGTTCGGCGGTGCCGTCGCTGGCAATGTTCGCCAGCCAGAACCAGCCGAGCATCAACAGCGCCAGCGGCAGTGCGGCGTACACGCGGTACTCGCGGGCATACGTCGATACCGGCCACGGCCAGGCGCGCGGTGCGGCCATCAGCACCAGATACAGGCTCGGCAAGATCGCCCAACCCAGCCAGCGCCAGGCGTTGTATTGCTCGGACAACACCAGCAAGCCATAACGCAGCTCCAGCTCCAACACGCCGATCAACAGCCAGCAACCTACCACGTGAGCCGCGCTCGATACTCGCGCGGGAAGCATCGGCGCCAAGCGGCGCAACGAGATGAAATGCATCCCGAACACCATCGCCCACGCCAGCCAGCCGAAATTCGCCGCCGGGTGATAACGCGAATGCCAGGCTGCGACCAATACCAGCGCCGCCGCTGGAATCAGCAACGTGCAGAGCACGCCCAGTGCCGGCCATTGCAGTCGCCGGGACAACAACGTCCACACTGCAACGCTCAGCGCTGCGAGGCCCAGCAACAGCGTGGCTTGCAGGTTCAGCGGTGCAAACCGCAGCACTTCGCTGATCAGCGCCAGCGCCCACCAGGCGGCGCCCCACACCAGCAACAACTCGGACAAGCGCTGCAAACTCAAGGCATCGAACGCACTGGCATGATTGCCAAGCTGCAAGCGCCAGGCACCGACCATCGCCGCCAACCCGAGCACCATCGGCGTCCAGAAACCGCTGTGGCCCAGTGGCCGCAGACCTTCGCTGGCGAGCGGCCCGAGCAGTTCGGGACCGGCGATGAGGAATGCCGCGCCGCCGATCACCTGCAACAACAAGCCGAAGACAAAACTCACCCGCTGCTGCAAGTACAGGCTCAGCCAGATGATCAACAGGCCACTGGCGGCCCAAACCGCGCTTGCCGTTTGCCACGGCAACACAAACAGCACCGCCAGATTGATCAGCACCAACCCGGCCAGCAACACCACCGACAGCCCACGCAGCAACCGCGCGTCACTGCGCACCATGTCGTCGCGGGCGGCGAACAGCATCCCGCCGATCAACGCCAGGCCAATCAACGAGGCAGTGAGCAAACCGCTCCAGCCAGCACTGAACACCGCCGCCTCCTCACCGCTGGCGCCTTGCAGCCGCAGCAGGAACAACACACCGCCCAGCAGTTGCACCGCGAACGCCGTAAACAGGAAGGTCCGCGATTGCAGGCGCAAGCCGACAAACAACGTCACCAAACCGGCCAGCGCCCAGCTGATCGCGGTGCCGTGGGTGAAGAAAAACAACGGCGCCAGCAGATAAAGGAACGTCAGCCCCGCACAGGCCAACACCGGCAGGCCCTTGCGTTCCCAGGCCGCGGTTTGCTCAGGCGAAGCGTTGCGCAAGTGATAGAAACTGAACAGCAACGCCACGCCGAGCATCAGCGCACCGAGCGGTGAGCCAGCCAGCAGGCTGCTGTCGCCCTGGCTCAGTTTGCTGAGGAACGCCAGCGCCGAACCCAGCTGCAACAGCAAGGCAAAAGCCCGCGCCAACGGCCGATGCTGACGCAAGCCAAGCCAGAAAATTCCCGCGCCCTCCACTGCCCAGGCGGCCGCTGTCCAACGCGCATCCAGACCCAGCGGAATCGCCAGGCTGGCGAAAATCACCCCCAGCGCCAGGCAGGTTTCCGCCAGCAGCAGGGCTCGACCGCCGCTGAGAAAACGCGCCAGGCCCATGTACACGATGCCCAGCGCCAGCGCACTGAACGCGGCAGCGAACTCAAAATGATGGATCAGCGCGAACTGCATGCCAAAGCCCACCAGTGGCGGACCGAACAGCATCGTGCCATCGACGTAGTCGCCCTTGCGCGCCGACCAGCGCAGCAGCGCGTCACGGCTGTCATCCTCCGGCGCGTCAGTCATCTCGAGCAGTTTGCGGCGGGTGAACAACAAGCCGATCGCCAGGTACATGAGGAAGAACAGAATCAGAAACGGCTCGGTGCTCCACAGCAGTTCCGGCGTATAGGAACGCACGCCCCAGGCGAAACCGATGCCGAAGGTGCCCGCGAAGCCGATCAGGTTCAGCGGGCGCCAGGCCTTGAACCAGGCAATGGCGAGGATGCCGGTGTTGAGCAAGGCGAAGTAGCTGAACAGCGCGACATGGTTGCCGGCGCCGGTGGAGGTCAGGATCGGCGCGGCAAACCCGCCCAACGCCGCGGCGCAGGCCAGCGCGAGGGAGTCCTGGGTGATCGCCAGAATCGCCGAGAAGATCGTCACCGCCACCAGCAAGCCCAACGCCGCCGACGGGTCGAGCAACGGGTGCAAGCGCATGGCGGCGAACACCGTCAGGTACAGCACGGCAATGCCGGTGCCCTGCAGGATCAACGCGTAGTTGGTGTTGCGCAGTCGCAACCACCAACCCAGACCCAGCAAAGCCAACGCGGCCGCAGCGACCCCGGCGTAACGCAACTCAATCGGCACCACCATGCCTTCGGTGGCATAGCGCAGCAAAAACGCCAAACCGAAGAACAACAGCACCACGCCGACCCGCAGTACGGTGTTGCCACCGAACAGCCAATTGCGTGCGGCGGTAATACCGCGCTCGATCAGATTCGGACCACGGGGTTCGGCCGGTTGTGGTGGTTCGCTGGGTTGCGGGGCCCAGAGATCGGCAGGCTCAGGGGTGATGCTCGCGTGTACCGGTTCGAATTCGGGCGGCAATTCCCAAACCAGTTCCTGCGCGGCAGACAACGGCGCCGGGCCAGGCTCAGGCGCTTGATCGAAGACGATATCAGGAGAAATAGTCGGCTCGCTGGCCGTTGTCGACTCAGGGACCGAAGTTGACTGGACGCCATGGGTTTCGAGTAGCGCCAGCCGTTGCTCGACCGCGCCGAGGGCGACCTGCGCCTGCTCCAGTTGGCGACGCTGTTCGTCCGTTTGTGAATTCAGGCGCCTGAGCACAATCGCCTGCCCCATCCCCAGGCCGATCAACGCGCCAATCAGCGCATCGCTGAATGACTCATCGAGCACCCAGCCCAGCACCATCCCTATCAGCATGAACATCCATTGCATGGTCGATATCCCTAAGCGGCCCATTGCCGGGCGAGTCCGGGCCCAACAGCGTCTGGTTCAGTCTAGTGTGAAACAGCTCCCACATTGGGTTGCCTGTGCGTCCAAATTTGACTGAGCCCTTTGACACTGCGGCCCGGTAAAACTGCCGCCTAGTATATCGATCCGGCCCCACAACCGCTGGGCCTTGCTCGCAATTATTGCTAAAAGTTACTCCAGCGCTTTCCAGATATCCGTGGCGTACTCGCGAATGGTCCGGTCAGACGAGAACCAGCCCATGCGTGCACTGTTGAGCACTGCCGAGCGCCACCACTCCTTCGAGTCGTGCCAGTGCTCTTCAACCCGCAGCTGGGCATTCCAGTAGGAATCGAAGTCGGCGCAGACCAGGAAGCGGTCATATTCGATCAACGAATCGATCAGTCCGGTGTAACGCGATGGCTCATCGGGCGAGAACACACCGCCACGAATCGCTTGCAGTACATCCCCCAATCGACGGGAGGCGGCGATGTCCGGTGCGGCATAGAACTCGTGATTCTGCTTGCGCGCCTCAACCTGCTGCGCCGTCAGGCCGAAGATGAACATGTGCTCGACGCCAATGCGCTCGCTCATTTCCACGTTGGCACCGTCCAGCGTGCCGATGGTCAGCGCGCCGTTGAGGCCGAACTTCATGTTACTGGTGCCGGAAGCCTCAAAACCGGCCGTGGATATCTGCTCCGACAGGTCGGCCGCCGGAATGATGCTTTCCGCCAGGCTGACGTTGTAGTTGGGCAAGAACACCACTTTCAGCAAACCGCGCACCGTCGGGTCGTTGTTGACCACCCGGGCGATGTCGTTGGTCAGTTTGATGATCAGCTTGGCCTGGTGATAACTCGCGGCAGCTTTGCCGGCAAAGATCTTCACCCGCGGCACCCAATCGACTTCCGGCTCGGCGCGGATCGCCTGATACAGCGCCACGGTGTGCATCAGGTTGAGCAGCTGGCGCTTGTACTCGTGAATCCGTTTGACCTGCACGTCGAACATTGCCGCCGGATTGACCGCAATCCCCAGCCGTTCATGAATCAGATAGGCCAAGGCCTTTTTACTGTGCAGGCGCTGCTCGGCGAACTTGTTGCGGAACGCTGCTTTCTCGGCAAACGGCTCCAGGCCGATCAGTTTCCGCTCCGGGTTATCCAGCAGATCCGGGCCCAGTGCATCGACCATCATCGAGGTCAGTTCCGGGTTGGCCTGATAGAGCCAGCGGCGGAACGTAATGCCGTTGGTCTTGTTGTTGATTCGCTCTGGATACAGCTTGTGCAACTCGGAAAACACCGTGCTGCGCATCAGCTGGGTGTGCAGGGCGGACACGCCGTTGACACTGTGGGAACCCAGAAACGCCAGGTTGCCCATGCGCACCCGGCGACCGTTGTCTTCCTCGATCAGCGACACCGCGCGCAATACGTCAAAGTCATGCATGCCTTTGGCGCGCAGCGAATCGATGTGATGGGCGTTGATCAAATAGATGATCTGCATGTGCCGTGGCAGCATCCGCTCCATCAAACCGACTGGCCAGGTTTCCAGCGCTTCGGGCAAGAGCGTGTGGTTGGTGTAGGAAAGCGTATCGACGGTGATCTGCCAGGCCGCGTCCCACGCCACGCCGTACACATCGACCAGTTGGCGCATCAACTCGGCCACGGCGATCGAGGGGTGCGTGTCGTTGAGCTGGATCGCTGCGTGATCGCCCAGGGTCAGTACCGAGGTGTGCATATTGCGGTGACGGCGCAGCAGGTCCTGCAAGGACGCGGCGACGAAGAAGTACTCCTGACGCAGCCGCAGCTCCTGACCGGCCTCGGTGCTGTCGGCAGGATAGAGCACGCGGGAGATGCTTTCCGCACGGGCCACTTCGGCCACCGCACCCAAGTGGTCGCCGGCGTTGAAGCGCTCCAGGTGCAAGTCCTCCATGGCTCGAGCACGCCAGAGGCGCAAGGTGTTGACGCTAGCGCCACGCCAGCCGACGACTGGCGTGTCGTAAGCAATTGCGCGAACGGTTTCCGCCGGCGACCAGACCTGTTTGGAGTTGCCGGTCTCATCGGTCACGGTTTCAACGCTGCCACCAAAGCCGATCGGGTAAGCCACTTCCGGCCGCTCGAACTCCCAGGGGTTGCCGAAATCCAGCCAGTTTTCGGTCTGCTCCTGCTGCCAGCCATCGACAACCGCCTGGCGGAACAAGCCGTGTTCATAACGAATACCGTAGCCATGGCCGGCGATGCCGAGCGTCGACATGCTTTCCATGAAGCACGCCGCCAGACGGCCGAGGCCACCGTTGCCGAGCGCAGCATCCGGCTCCAGCAGGCGAATGCGTTCGAGGTCGACGCCCAGCTCGGTCAGCGCTTCACGAGCCACATCGAGCAGGCCAAGGTTGCTCAGGCTGTCGTAGAGCAAGCGGCCGATGAGGAATTCCAGCGAGAGGTAGTAAACGCGCTTCTGGCCTTTGCGGTAGATCTGCCGCGTGTGGTCCATCCAGTGTTCGACCATGTGATCACGCGCCGCCAGGGCAATCGCTTCAAACCAGTCATGGTCAAAGGCGTGATCCGGGTCCTTGCCCACTGCATAAGTAAGTTTGGTCAATACGGCGTCGCGAAATGCGGCCACTTCAGCTTCGCGAACTAGTGGTTCTTGAGTCATCGATAGGACCTCGGACGAGCATGAAATTGACTGAGCCTAGTCGGTCTGACATGAGATGAATGCACTCGTTCGGCGTTTTTTCAATCGCCTGAATCGAGCCTATCCCCTTGCCGATACACGTTGAAAAGATGCAGATGCCATGCCGACCGCTCGAAAAATTCAGTGTAGCCATAAAAAAACCGGCAAATGGTCGTTCAAAAAATCACCAGTCCCGGTATGATCGCGCGCCCTGATGCACGCTGGTAATTCCACATGATGAAGCCGAACCTGATCGCCGCCGCGGAGATCGACCGTCTCGATACCTGGGCCAAGTACTCTGCCCCGATGTGCGGCTCATGCGTGTCCAGCTGCTGCACGCTGCCGGTCGAGGTCAAGATCAAAGACCTGATCCGCATCGGCATCGTCGACGAATTCGAACTGGGCGATCCACCCAAGAACATCGCCAAGCGCTTGCAGAAGGAAGGCATCGTCGAGCGCTACAACCAGAAGTCCGAGATCTTCACGCTCCAGCGCATGAGCAACAACGATTGCCTGTATCTGGATCGTAAGAGCCGTTTGTGCACTATTTATGAAAAGCGCCCGGATACTTGCCGCAACCACCCGAAAATCGGCCCACGGCCTGGGTATTGCGCGTACAAGCCAAAAGAAGTCGTGCGCGAGAGCAATCCGCGAACCCTCGATAAGTTCTGATCCGTATCTTCGCTGCCTGACAGGGCCCCATCGCGAGCAAGCTCGCTCCCACAAGGTTCGGTGCTGAACACATATTATGTGAACACCACAGCCCACTGTGGGAGCGAGCCTGCTCGCGATGAGGCCGGGACAAACACCGCACAAACCCCAGACAAAAAAAACGCCCCCGGCCTTTCGACCGGGGGCGTTTTCATTCAGCCTGAGTTAACTCAGTTCTTGGCTTTCTTGGCAGCGCGGGTACGCTCGCCTTCGTCCAGGATCTTCTTACGCAGGCGGATCGACTTAGGTGTCACTTCGCACAATTCATCGTCCTGGATGAATTCCAGAGCCTGTTCCAGGGTGAAGCGAACAGGTGGGACCAGAGCGATGGTTTCGTCTTTACCCGAAGCACGCATGTTGTCGAGCTTCTTGCCTTTGGTTGGGTTGACGCCCATGTCGTTGTCACGGCTGTTCAGACCAACGATCTGACCGTTGTAGATCTCTTGACCGTGTTCAACGAACAGCTTGCCACGCGCCTGCAGGGTTTCCAGGGAGTAGGTCAGCGCCTTGCCGGTTTCTACCGATACCAGAACACCGTTCTGACGACCGGACATGTCGCCGGACTTCATGGTGTCGTAGCGATCGAAGATCGAGGTCAGGATGCCGGCACCGTTGGTCAGGGTCAGGAACTGGTTACGGAAACCGATCAGACCGCGAGCAGGGATGTTGTATTCCAGACGAACACGGCCTTTGCCATCCGGCACCATGTTGGTCAGGTCGCCTTTACGCAGGCCCATCTCTTCCATGACCTTGCCCTGGGATTCTTCAGGGGTGTCGATGGTGACGTTTTCGAACGGTTCCTGCTTCACGCCGTCAACTTGACGGATGATCACTTCCGGACGACCAACGCCCATTTCGAAGCCTTCGCGACGCATGGTTTCGATCAGTACCGAGAGGTGCAGCTCACCACGGCCGGAAACCTTGAACTTGTCAGCCGAGTCGCCTTCTTCAACGCGCAGTGCAACGTTGTACAGCAGCTCTTTGTCCAGACGTTCCTTGATGTTACGGGACGTCACGAACTTGCCTTCTTTACCGCAGAAAGGCGAGTCGTTTACCTGGAAGGTCATGGAAACGGTTGGCTCGTCAACGGTCAGAGGCTTCATCGCCTCCGGGGTGTCCAGCTGGCACAGGGTGTCGGAGATGAACAGCTCGTCCATACCGCTGATGCACACGATGTCGCCTGCGGCGGCTTCTTCAACGTCGATACGGTGCAGACCGTGGTGACCCATCAGCTTCAGGATACGACCGTTACGCTTCTTGCCGTCGGCACTGATAGCGACAACCGGGGTGTTCGGCTTGACGCGACCACGAGCGATACGGCCAACGCCGATAACACCCAGGAAGCTGTTGTAGTCCAGTGCGGAGATCTGCATCTGGAACGGACCGTCACGGTCGACTTTCGGCGCAGGTACGTTGTCGACGATCGACTGGTACAGCGGGGTCATGTCTTCAGCCATGTCGGTGTGGTCCAGACCGGCAATACCGTTCAGGGCCGAGGCGTAGACGACTTTGAAGTCCAGCTGTTCTTCGGTGGCGCCCAGGTTGTCGAACAGGTCGAAGATCTGGTCCAGAACCCAGTCCGGACGCGCGCCTGGACGGTCAACCTTGTTGATGCACACGATCGGACGCAGGCCGGCTTCGAAGGCCTTCTTGGTCACGAAACGGGTTTGCGGCATAGGGCCGTCTTGAGCGTCAACCAGCAGCAGAACGGAGTCAACCATCGACATTACGCGTTCAACTTCGCCGCCGAAGTCGGCGTGGCCCGGGGTGTCCACGATGTTGATGTGGTAGCCGTTCCAGTTGATGGCGGTGTTTTTCGCCAGAATGGTAATACCGCGCTCTTTCTCCTGGTCGTTGGAGTCCATCACGCGCTCGTCGTTGAGCTCGTTGCGCTCCAGAGTGCCGGATTGACGCAAGAGTTTGTCTACCAGGGTGGTTTTACCATGGTCAACGTGAGCAATGATGGCGATGTTACGTAGATTTTCGATCACTTGTGTATCTCGATCAGAGGATTCGGTGTGCTGACAAGTCTTGGCAGCGATTTACAGTAGAGTCAGGCCTTGCCGTTACAGCTTGACGGCAGAGTCGGGGGGCCGGTGACGCAGGCCACAGGCAAACAGCCCCGGGCTCTTAGCTCGGTCGATAAACGCGCACATTGGCATGCCCCTCACTGAGCAAATGGTGGGCATGCAGGCGACTCATCACGCCTTTGTCGCAATAGAGCAGGTACTGGCGAGTAGGGTCCAGTTCCTTGAAACGAGCGTTCAGTGCATAAAACGGCATCGTTTGTACCTCGATGCCAGCAAGCTCCAGCGGGTCGTCTTCGGCGGCATCCGGGTGACGGATGTCGATGACGATCTGACCGGCCAGCGCTTCGCTGACTTCTTCAATCTGCAAGTCCTGGCCCAACTCATCGATTACGCGATCGATCGGCACCAGCTTGGCGTTCTCGAGCGCACGCTCGAGCACTGCCATATCGAATTCTTTCTCTTCGTGCTCCACGCGCGGACGCTTGGCGTGGGTCTTGGGGTTCACCGAAATGACCCCGCAGTACTCCGGCATGTGCTTGGCGAAATCGGCGGTGCCGATTTCGTTGGCCAGGTCGATGATGTCCTGCTTGTGACTGGCGATCAGCGGGCGCAACACCAGCTTGTCGGTCACGCAGTCGATCACGGACAGGTTCGGCAGCGTCTGGCTGGAAACCTGGGAAATCGCTTCGCCAGTGACCAGCGCCTCGATGTCCAGCCGATCAGCGATCCGGGACGCAGCGCGCAACATCATACGCTTCAATACTACGCCCATATGACTGTTATCGACTTTGCCGAGAATTTCTCCCAGCACTTCCTCGAACGGCACACTGACAAATAACACGCGCTGGGAGCTGCCGTACTTCTTCCAGATGAAATGCGCGACTTCCATTACGCCCAATTCGTGGGCACGCCCGCCGAGATTGAAGAAGCAGAAGTGGGCCATCAGCCCGCGACGCATGATCTGGTATGCCGCGACGGTGGAATCGAAACCGCCGGACATCAGCACCAGGGTCTGTTCCAGCGCGCCGAGCGGGTAGCCGCCGATGCTGTTGTGCTGGCTGTGAATCACAAACAACCGTTTGTCGCGAATTTCGATGCGAACTTCGATTTCAGGCGCTTTAAGCGAAATCCCGGCGGCGCCGCACTGACGACGCAGCTGGCTGCCGACGTATTTCTCGACGTCCATCGAGCTGAATTCGTGCTTGCCGGCACGCTTGCAGCGCACCGAAAAGATCTTCCCGGCCAGCGAATCACCATAGTGCTGCTTGCACTTGGCGACGATGTCGTCGAAGTCGCCCAGCGGGTACTCGTCGACCTGCAGGAAATGCGCGATGCCCGGCATGCAGCTCAGGCGCTCGGTCATGTCCTTCAAGGCCTTGGGGTCACTGACGTGCGTTTCCAGCTCGAGGTTGTCCCACACGCCGTTCACCACCACAGCCGGGTCCAGGTCGCGGAGCACGGCACGGATGTTCTTGGCCAATTGACGGATGAAACGCGTCCGTACCGGGCGGCTCTTGATGGTGATCTCGGGGAAGACTTTTACGATTAGTTTCATGAAAACAGCGCGCGCAGGGCCAGCCGAAAAAGGGGGGCGCGGATTATAGCGGAAATTGCTCAAGGTTTAACCAGTTAATGTGCAGAAGGTTTTCAACGCACCAAAACAGGTCATTTATTAATTTTAGCGCTACATTTAAGGGCGAGATTTTCTGTTTTAAAGCGCCTTGCACCCTTATAAGCGTGATATTGGGGCAATAAATCCAATCCGGGGCACTGGCATGCAATTTGCTCCCTTGTGAGGCAGGTTGCCAAGGCAGAGTATTCGCGCCGGCATCACCCACATTGTAAGGGCATCCATTACCAAGCCCGAAGCCACCCGGAGGACACTATGTCGAAGTCGGTTCAACTCATCAAAGATCATGACGTCAAGTGGATTGATCTGCGCTTCACGGACACAAAAGGCACTCAGCACCACGTGACCATGCCGGCTCGCGATGCGCTGGATGAAGCTTTCTTCGAAGAAGGCAAAATGTTCGACGGTTCCTCCATCGCTGGCTGGAAAGGCATCGAAGCTTCCGACATGATCCTGATGCCGGACGACACCACTGCCGTTCTGGACCCGTTCACCGAAGAGCCGACCCTGATCCTGGTTTGCGACGTGATCGAGCCTTCGACCATGCAAGGCTATGACCGTGACCCACGTGCCATCGCCAAGCGCGCCGAGGAATACCTGAAGTCCACCGGTATCGGCGACACCGTTTTCGTCGGTCCAGAGCCTGAGTTCTTCATCTTCGACGAAGTGAAGTTCAAGTCCGACATCTCCGGCTCGATGTTCAAGATCTACTCCGAACAAGGTTCGTGGATGTCCGACCAGGACGTGGAAGGCGGCAACAAAGGCCACCGTCCAGGCGTCAAAGGCGGCTACTTCCCGGTTCCGCCGTTCGACCACGACCACGAAATCCGTACCTCCATGTGCAACGCCATGGAAGAAATGGGCCTGGTCATCGAAGTTCACCACCACGAAGTGGCGACTGCCGGCCAGAACGAAATCGGTGTGAAGTTCAACACCCTGGTCGCCAAGGCTGACGAAGTTCAGACCCTGAAGTACTGCGTACACAACGTTGCCGATGCATACGGCCGCACCGCGACCTTCATGCCTAAGCCACTGTACGGCGACAACGGTTCGGGTATGCACGTTCACCTGTCCATCGCCAAAGATGGCAAGAACACCTTCGCTGGCGAAGGTTATGCCGGCCTGTCCGATACCGCCCTGTACTTCATCGGCGGCATCATCAAGCACGGTAAGGCCCTGAACGGCTTCACCAACCCGTCGACCAACTCCTACAAGCGTCTGGTCCCAGGTTTCGAAGCTCCGGTGATGCTGGCCTACTCGGCTCGCAACCGCTCCGCTTCGATCCGTATTCCTTACGTGTCGAGCCCTCGCGCTCGCCGTATCGAAGCTCGCTTCCCGGATCCGGCAGCCAACCCGTACCTGGGCTTCGCTGCACTGTTGATGGCTGGCCTGGACGGCATCCAGAACAAGATCCACCCAGGCGATGCGGCTGACAAAAACCTGTACGACCTGCCGCCTGAAGAGGCGAAAGAGATCCCACAAGTTTGCGGCAGCCTGAAAGAAGCCCTGGAAGAGCTGGACAAAGGTCGTGCGTTCCTGACCAAAGGCGGCGTTTTCAGCGACGACTTCATCGACGCTTACATCGCCCTGAAAAGCGAAGAAGAAATCAAAGTACGTACCTTCGTACACCCACTGGAATACGAGCTGTACTACAGCTGCTGATCCAGTAACGCTCGCGCAAGCGGCGTAATGCGAAAAGGCCTCCTTCGGGAGGCCTTTTTTGTGGGCGAACGCTTATTATCGGGCCTACTGTTATAGGCATCATGCCTTTCCACGGAATGAAGAAGAGACATCCCATGTACCTACGTTTGAGCCTTGCACTGTTCACCGCCCTGCTCGCCAACACTGCCTGCGCTGCCACCACTGCCACTCATGCTCCAGCTCCAACCCCGGCACCCGCGGCCCTCGCCCCGCTGCTCAGCACCATTCAGGAGCGACTGGTGATTGCTGACAAGGTCGCGCTGAGCAAGTGGGACAGCGGCAAGCCTGTCGAGGATCGTCAGCGTGAACGCGAAGTCATTGCCGACGCTCTCGCCGAGGCGCCCTACTATAAATTGAGCAATGAAGCCGTTGAGCAGTTCTTCTCGGCGCAGATCGAAGCCAACAAGTTAGTGCAGTACGCGCATTTGTCCGACTGGCACGCACAAGGCAAAGCACCCAACGACCCTCGCCCCGACCTCGTTGGCCTGATCCGCCCGCAACTCGACCTGCTGCAAACACGCCTGCTGCAGCAATTGGCCGATTTCACCCCGTATCGCAATGATCCTCACTGCCCGTCATGGCTGGCCAAAGCCAATAAAGCCGCAACCCAAGTGCCGCTGCGCGAGCTTGCACTGGTACGCGCCACCGCCGAATTGTGCGGCGTCCATCCATAGGAGCTGGCGAGATTTATTGATCTTTCGTGTCAGGGTGTAAGTGACGTGGGCCAACACCTGACCCTGACCTATGCTGCAACCCAACGCTTTTGTTTATTGGTCGTTTTTTATGGGTCGTGTTTTTCTGTTCATCCTGTTGCTGATCGCCCAGCCCGCTATCGCGCAGATCTACCGCTACACCGACGCCAGCGGCAATACCGCCTACAGCAATCAACCGCCCGATGGCGTGAAGAGTCAGGCCGTCGAGTTGCCACCACTCAACAGCATCGAACGCCAAGCGCCGATAGCGCCCGAACAACCGGCCGCACACGCAGACAAAAACGCCGTGTATTCAGTGCTGGAACTGACCGGCCTGCCCAGCGATGAAGCCTTGCGCGCCAATAACGGCACCTTCACCGTCGGCGTGCAGATTCAGCCACGCCTGCAAGGGTCGCATCTGTTTCGATTGCTGCTGGACGGTCAACCGTATGGCCAGCCGAGCAATGTGCCGCGCTTGCAACTGGTGAACATCGATCGCGGCGAACACAGTCTCGCGGTGCAGGTGCTCGCCGGAGAAAGCCTGGTACAGCAAAGCCCGACCCTCACCTTCACCGTGCAGCGGGTACACCTCCCGTGAGGCGCTGGATAATCGCCATGAGCCTGTGGCTGACCGCCCTGCCGGTGCAGGCCGAGGTCTACACCTACGTCGACGCCCAGGGCAATCGGGTCTTCACCGATCAACCCCGCCCTGGAAACGCCAAGCGAGTCACACTGGCGCCGGGTAATCGCATGTCGGCCAACCCCGGCAATGCAGCACGGCAAGCAGCCCCCAAAAAGCCTGAGGAAAAACCACTGTTTCACTACGACATGCTTCGCGTACTCGTACCGGAACCGGACGCTTCGGTACGCAGCAGCGCGGGGGAAGTGATCGTCAGTGTCACCAACGAACCCACTTTGCAGCGCGGCCATCACTATCGGTTGTTACTGGACGGCCAACCGACTGCCGATCCCGGCCCGAGCCCGGTGTTCGCCTTGAGCAATATCGATCGCGGCACCCATCAATTGGCGGTGGAAATCCTCGACGAACACGGGCGGATTGTCGAACGCACGGCTAATCAGCCCTTCCACATGCTGCGTATCTCTCTGGCGCAGAAGCGCCAGATCAAGCCCTGCACCCTGACCGATTACGGCCAACGCCCGGAATGTCCGCTCGCGGATAAGCCCGAAGAAGAAAAAGTCGGGATTTTTTCTTTCTTCTGAACACCGCTCAGGTTTGCGCACTGTATTGGTGCAATATGCTGCACCACATCCATATTTCAACCCATTTTGGTTCGAAAGTACCCGCTAACGCTGATAGAACGCCGCGCAAACGAGCGTCAAACGCCTGTTTCAGGGCCTGAGCGCTTCTTTTCGGAGCCTTGGTTTGTTTTTTGCATTTTCCTCGTATCAGCGCCCAGTTCACGCGCGCGATTCAGACCCGTCTGAGCCGCCACGCTCCAAAAGAGGTCCTAATGACCATCAGCGACGCACTGCACCGCTTGCTACTCGACAACCTGACGACCGCCACCATTCTGCTCAACGCCGACCTGCGCCTTGAGTACATGAACCCCGCGGCGGAAATGCTCCTGGCCATCAGCGGCCAGCGCAGCCATGGGCAATTCATCAGCGAGCTGTTCACCGAGTCGACCGAAGCCCTCAACTCCCTGCGCCAGGCAGTCGAACAAGCGCACCCGTTTACCAAGCGCGAAGCGATGCTCACCGCCCTGACCGGCCAGACCCTGACCGTCGACTATGCGGTGACGCCGATCCTGAGCAATGGCGACACGCTGCTGCTGCTCGAAGTCCACCCGCGGGATCGCTTGTTGCGCATCACCAAAGAAGAAGCGCAGCTCTCCAAACAGGAAACCAGCAAGATGCTGGTGCGCGGCCTCGCTCACGAGATCAAGAATCCGCTCGGAGGGATTCGTGGCGCCGCTCAGTTGCTGGCCCGCGAGCTGCCGGAAGAAAGCCTCAAGGACTACACCAACGTCATCATCGAGGAAGCGGATCGCCTGCGTAATCTGGTCGATCGCATGCTCGGCTCGAACAAACTGCCGTCGCTTGCCCTGTGCAACGTCCACGAAGTGCTGGAGCGCGTCTGTCATCTGGTGGAAGCCGAGAGCCAAGGTTGCATCACTTTGGTGCGCGATTATGACCCGAGCATTCCGGACGTGTTGATCGACCGCGAGCAAATGATTCAGGCCGTGCTGAATATCGTGCGCAATGCGATGCAGGCCATCAGCACCCAGAACGAGTTGCGCCTGGGCCGCATCACCCTGCGCTCGCGCGCCATGCGCCAGTTCACCATTGGCCACGTGCGCCATCGCCTGGTGACCAAGCTCGAGATCATCGACAACGGCCCGGGGATTCCGGCAGACCTGCAGGAAACCATCTTCTTCCCCATGGTCAGCGGCCGCCCGGACGGTACCGGGCTCGGCCTGGCCATTACCCAGAACATCATCAGCCAGCACCAGGGCCTGATCGAATGTGACAGCCATCCAGGCCACACCACGTTCTCGATCTTTCTGCCACTGGAACAAGGAGCCACATCGACATGAGCCGTAGTGAAACCGTGTGGATCGTCGATGACGACCGTTCTATCCGTTGGGTCCTGGAAAAAGCCCTGCAACAGGAAGGCATGACCACGCAAAGCTTCGACAGCGCCGATGGCGTGATGAGCCGCTTGGCGCGCCAGCAACCGGACGTGATCATCTCCGACATCCGTATGCCCGGCACCAGCGGCCTGGACCTGCTGGCACGGATTCGCGAGCAACACCCGAGGCTGCCAGTAATCATCATGACCGCGCACTCCGACCTGGACAGCGCTGTCGCGTCCTATCAGGGTGGTGCGTTCGAGTACCTGCCCAAGCCGTTCGACGTCGATGAAGCGGTGTCGCTGGTCAAGCGTGCCAACCAGCACGCTCAGGAACAGCAAGGCCTGGAAGTGGCGCCAATCCTGGCCCGCACTCCGGAAATCATCGGTGAAGCGCCGGCGATGCAGGAAGTGTTTCGCGCCATTGGGCGCTTGAGCCACTCCAACATTACTGTGCTGATCAACGGCGAATCCGGTACCGGTAAAGAACTGGTAGCCCACGCCCTGCACCGCCACAGCCCGCGCGCGGCCTCGCCGTTTATCGCACTGAACATGGCGGCGATCCCCAAGGATTTGATGGAGTCCGAACTGTTCGGCCACGAAAAAGGCGCGTTCACCGGCGCGGCCAACCTGCGGCGTGGACGCTTTGAACAGGCTGACGGCGGCACACTGTTCCTCGATGAAATCGGCGACATGCCGGCCGACACCCAGACGCGCTTGCTGCGGGTACTGGCCGATGGCGAGTTCTATCGCGTCGGCGGTCATGTGCCGGTCAAGGTCGATGTGCGCATCATTGCTGCGACTCACCAGAACCTGGAAACTCTGGTGCACGCCGGGAAATTCCGTGAAGACCTGTTCCACCGCCTGAACGTGATCCGCATCCACATTCCGCGCCTGTCGGACCGTCGTGAAGACATTCCGACCCTGGCCAAGCACTTCCTCGCCCGTGCCGCACAAGAACTGGCGGTGGAACCGAAGCTGCTGAAAAGCGAAACCGAGGAATACCTGAAGAACCTGCCGTGGCCAGGCAACGTACGGCAGCTGGAAAACACCTGCCGCTGGATCACGGTGATGGCGTCGGGTCGCGAAGTGCACATCAGTGACCTGCCGCCAGAGCTGCTGAGCTTGCCGCAGGATTCGGCACCGGTGACCAACTGGGAGCAAGCGCTGCGTCAGTGGGCCGATCAGGCGTTGGCGCGCGGTCAGTCGAGCCTGCTCGACAGCGCCGTACCGAGCTTTGAGCGGATCATGATCGAAACCGCCCTCAAACACACCGCCGGCCGCCGCCGCGACGCCGCCGTATTACTCGGCTGGGGCCGCAACACCTTGACCCGCAAGATCAAGGAGCTGGGGATGAAGGTTGATAGCGGCGATGATGATGAAGGGGATGAGGGCTGAGTTCGCTGCTAGGCATCAACAGGCTTGAACGCGATGTCAGCCTCAAGAACCACCCCCTCACCCCAACCCTCTCCCCAAAGGGGAGAGGGTTAGGGGGATGGATTCAGAATCCGTGCACCGCCTCAATGCACCGTGAACCGCAATCGCGCATTCCACGGGAAGCAAAACCCCGCCTCCGGCAACACAAAAACCCATAGTGCAAAAAAGCCAAAGCCCCGAATTACGGGGCTTTCAGCGCTGCATGCAGGCTACTTTCTGCAATACCTCTAAACCTGGCACGCCCCCTGCAATAGTCCAATCAGTGATTCGATTCACTACCCAGTTTCGGGGGCCTTGGTACAGGCAGGCCGGGGATTCCCCTCTTTACATCCGGGGTTCATCACGCAGACCGCGACGAACCCCCTCCCGTTTTGGGGAACCTTGGTACAGGCAGGCCGGGGATTCCCTCTTTTATTGCTCCTGGAGATGGATCTCCAACCGCCAGCGGTCATTGACCTCACTGCCGGCCCACTCCCCCTTCAAGGGGCGGGCCGCCACCAGCGTCAGCAACAAGCCCTTATCACTCAATCGCACCCGCCAGTTCACGTCCTTGTCGTTGAGCTTCAACTGGCCGTTCTGCGCCTTGCCTTCAGCCTCGAACAGCAACGCGACACTGCCGTCGATGAACTCGCCGTGGGTCTTGGGCTCATTGTTGAACCACACCACCAAGCCATCCGGCTCGACCTCAACCTGCTGCAATACAGTAGGGTCCGGCTCGGTCAGGCGACCGATCATCATCCCGACCATGACACCGACAATCGCCAATGAGGCCATCACCCGAGGGAATAGCTTCGGTCTCGGGTCCTCTTCAGGCGTAGAATGCCGTCCATCTTTACCTTCGGAGCCGTGCATGTTTCACGTCATCCTTTTTCAACCAGAAATTCCGCCGAATACCGGCAACGTTATCAGGCTGTGCGCCAACAGTGGCTGCCACCTGCACTTGATCGAACCGCTGGGCTTCGAGATGGACGACAAGCGCCTGCGCCGGGCGGGCCTCGATTACCATGAGTATGCCACCTTGCAGCGCCATTCTGATCTCCCAAGCTGTCTGGAAAGACTCGGCCATCCGCGCGTGTTCGCCTTCACCACCAAGGGCTCCCGGCTGTTCCACGACGCCAGCTTCGCCGAGGGTGATGCCTTCCTGTTCGGCCCGGAAAGCCGTGGCCTGCCAGCCGAGGTGCTGGACGCCCTGCCTGCCGAACAGCGTCTGCGCCTGCCGATGCGCGAGGGCTGCCGCAGCCTGAACCTGTCCAATACCGTGGCGGTGGCCGTGTACGAAGGCTGGCGCCAGCTCGGTTTTAAGTAACACCACAAAACAAATGTGGGAGCGAGCCTGCTCGCGAAAGAGGCGTGTCAGGCGACATTGATGTCTCTGACACTCCCTCTTCGCGAGCAGGCTCGCTCCCACATTGAAATTGCTCTGGTGCTTAGGAACGCTTACTGAACAGTCTGTGCGCCGTCTTGCTGCATGCGTTGCATTTCTTGCGCGTACAGGGCGTCGAAGTTCACCGGAGCCAGCATCAGGGCCGGGAACGAACCACGGGTCACCAGGCTGTCCAGGGCTTCGCGAGCGTACGGGAACAGGATGTTCGGGCAGAAAGCACCGAGGGTGTGGCTCATCGAGGCTTCGTCGAGGTTCTTGATCAGGAAGATACCGGCCTGTTGAACTTCAGCGATGAACGCCACTTCGTCACCGTTTTTCACGGTAACCGACAGGGTCAGCACCACTTCGTGGAAGTCGGCTTCCAGCGCTTTCTGACGGGTGTTCAGGTCCAGACCAACGCTCGGCTCCCACTGCTGGCGGAAGATCGCCGGGCTTTTCGGAGCTTCAAAGGACAGKTCACGCACATAAATGCGCTGCAAGGAGAATTGCGGTGCAGTTTCTTCTTCAGTAGCAGCAGTGTTCTGTTGGTCAGTCATCTCAGATCCTTTCTGATCTTGGGGTCTTGTAGGGTTTGCTGATCTTAAGGGGTCAGTCAGGCCGTGAGCAGCGCGTCGAGCTTGCCGGCGCGGTCCAGGGCAAACAAATCATCACAACCACCAACGTGGGTGCTGCCGATCCAGATCTGCGGCACGGACGTACGCCCGGCTTTCTGGGCCATCTCGGCACGCACCTGCGGCTTGCCATCGACCTTGATCTCTTCGAAGGCTACGCCCTTGTTCTCGAGCAGGTACTTGGCTCGCGAGCAGTAGGGGCAGTAATCGCTGGAATAGACGACGACGTTTTTCATATCACTTCACCAGCGGCAGATTGTCGGCTTTCCAGCTGGAGATCCCGCCGGACAGCTTGGCTGCGGTAAAACCGGACTTCAACAACTCGCGAGCGTGAGTCCCGGAGTGCTGGCCCAGGGCATCGACCAGAATGATGGTCTTGGCCTTGTGCTTTTCCAGTTCGCCAACGCGCGCGGTCAGTTTGTCCTGCGGAATGTTCAGCGCGCCAACAATGTGACCGGCGGCGAAATCCTTGGTGGTACGGATATCGACAACGACGCCCTGGTCCTTGTTGACCAGCGCGGTCAGCTCGGCAGTGCTGAGGCTGCGGCCGCCACGGCTCATCTCGCGGGCGATCAACAACGCCAGCAGTACGACGAAGATACCGACGAGCAGATAGTGGTTAGTGGCAAATTCAATCAGGTGAGCAACCATCAAGGAGGTTCCAGGGCGTTAAAATGTCGGCCAGTATACACAGCCACTATGGTGGGCCAAACCCCGTCCGGCGGTGACGCGGTCGGAACTTCGCTTTAAACTGCCACTCCCTTTTTCCATCGCCCCTTTAACTTAAGCCAGAGTGGAATCCATGACTACCACGCCTAAACCTTTGGTCCTGATTATTCTTGACGGCTTCGGTCACAGTGAAAGCCAGGAATCCAACGCCGTGTTCGCGGCCAAAAAACCGGTCCTCGACCGTTTGTACGCCACCGTACCGAACGGCCTGATCTCGGGCTCGGGCATGGACGTCGGCCTGCCGGACGGGCAAATGGGCAATTCGGAAGTCGGCCACATGAACCTCGGCGCAGGCCGCGTGGTGTATCAGGACTTCACCCGCGTGACCAAAGCGATCCGCGATGGCGAGTTCTTCGAAAACCCGACCATCTGCGCCGCCGTGGATAAAGCCGTTGCTGCCGGCAAAGCCGTGCACTTCATGGGCCTGCTGTCCGAAGGCGGCGTGCACAGCCACCAGGATCACCTGATCGCCATGGCCGAACTGGCCTTCAAGCGCGGCGCCGAGAAAATCTACCTGCACGCCTTCCTCGACGGCCGCGACACGCCGCCAAAAAGCGCACAGTCGTCGATCGAACTGCTGGATGAAGCCTTCAAGACGCTGGGCAAAGGCCGGATCGCCAGCATCATTGGCCGTTACTTCGCCATGGACCGCGACAACCGCTGGGATCGCGTGTCCCAGGCCTACAACCTGATCGTTGACGGTAACGGCGAATTCAACGCCCCTACCGCCCAACAAGGCCTGCAAGCCGCCTACGAGCGTGGCGAGAGCGACGAGTTCGTCAAAGCCACCACCATCGGTGAGCCGGTCAAGGTCGAAGACGGCGACGCCGTGGTGTTCATGAACTTCCGCGCCGACCGCGCCCGTGAGCTGACACGGGTATTCGTCGAAGACGATTTCAAGGATTTCGAGCGCGCGCGCCAGCCGAAACTGGCCGGTTTCGTCATGCTGACCCAATACGCCGCCAGCATTCCTGCACCGGCAGCCTTTGCGCCGGGCAGCCTGGAAAACGTGCTGGGCGACTATTTGGCGAAAAACGGCAAAACCCAGTTGCGCATCGCCGAAACCGAAAAATACGCTCACGTGACCTTCTTCTTCTCCGGTGGTCGCGAAGAACCGTTCCCGGGCGAAGAACGCATCCTGATCCCGTCGCCGAAAGTCGCAACCTATGACTTGCAGCCAGAAATGAGCGCACCGGAAGTCACCGACAGGATCGTCGACGCGATCGAAAACCAGCGCTATGACGTGATCGTGGTCAACTACGCCAACGGCGACATGGTCGGACATAGCGGCGTGTTCGATGCCGCGGTGAAAGCCGTCGAGTGCCTGGACCTGTGCGTCGGTCGCATCGTCGACGCCCTGGAAAAAGTCGGTGGCGAAGCACTGATCACCGCCGACCACGGCAACGTCGAGCAAATGTCCGACGAATCCACCGGTCAGGCGCACACCGCTCACACCACTGAACCAGTACCGTTCATCTACGTCGGCAAACGCGACCTCAAGGTTCGCGAAGGCGGCGTACTGGCAGACGTGGCACCGACCATGCTCAAGCTGCTGGGCCTGGCGAAGCCTGCCGAGATGACGGGTACGTCGATCCTGGTCTGATCGAAAGGGGGATTGCTCAAATCCCCCTGACACACCACAAATCAACTGTGGGAGCGGGCTTGCTCGCGCCCACATTGGTTTTTCGGCGTTTTCACCCCCCAACCTGCTCCAGTTATCACACAGCCAGAAATGGACGTTTTTTTTACAGTCTTGGCCGGGCATACTAGGCTGTCTTTTTTCCCCTGGTGTCGCCCGCCTCTATGCTCCGCGCCCTGATTGCCCTTGCCCTGACCTGCCTGCTCCATCCGGCGTTTGCCGATGAACGCGCGCAAACCCAACAACAGTTGGACGCCACGCGTCAGGATATTGCCGAGCTGAAGAAGCTGCTGGGCAAGTTGCAGGAAGAAAAGTCCGGCGTGCAAAAGGACCTCAAAGGCACCGAGACCGAGATGGGCAAGCTCGAGAAGCAGGTCGATGCCCTGCAAAAAGAGCTGAAGAAAAGCGAATCCGAGATACAGCGACTCGATGGTGAGAAAAAAAAACTCCAGAGCGCGCGCATTGAACAGCAACGACTGATCGCCATTCAGGCCCGCGCGGCCTACCAGAACGGCCGCCAGGAGTACCTGAAGCTGCTGCTCAACCAGCAAAACCCGGAAAAATTCGCCCGCACCCTCACCTATTACGACTACCTGAGCCAGGCACGCCTGGAGCAGTTGAAGAATTTCAACGAAACCCTGCGCCAGCTGGCCAATGTCGAGAAGGACATCGCCCTGCAACAAGCCCAGTTGCTGGTGCAGAAAAGCAGCCTCGACAGCCAGCGCGACGAACTCGACAAAGTCCGCAAGGAGCGTCAGCAAGTCCTGGCCAAGCTAAACGATGACGTGAAAGCCCGCGACCAGAAGCTGCAAGCCCGCGAGCAGGATCAGGCCGATCTGTCTAAAGTACTCAAAACCATCGAGGAAACCCTGGCTCGCCAGGCCCGTGAGGCAGAAGAAGCGCGACAAAAAGCGCTGATCGCCCAGCAGGAAGCCGAAAAAAAGCGTTTACGTGAGGCTCAGGCCCGGGCTGAAGCCCCTACTGATGCCCCACGCAAGCCCGTCAAGTCGACACCCGGCGCACTGGTTTCAAGTGCAGGCGAGTCCTTCGGCGGGCCCTTTGCTTCAGCCCGCGGAAAACTTCCGTGGCCTGTCGATGGTCGATTGCTTGCGCGTTTCGGTGAAACCCGTGGTGACGATGCCCGAACCAAGTGGGACGGCGTGATGATCAGCGCCTCTGCAGGCAGCCAGGTGCATGCCGTACACGGCGGTCGCGTGGTGTTCGCCGACTGGTTGCGCGGCGCCGGTTTGCTGGTGATCCTCGACCACGGCAATGGTTTTTTGAGTTTGTACGGCCACAACCAGACGCTGCTTAAAGCGGCCGGTGACGTGGTCAAGGCCGGTGAATCCATATCCACTGTCGGCAACAGTGGTGGCCAGGACACACCTGCACTGTATTTCGCTATTCGTCAGCAGGGTCACCCGAGTGATCCAGCACAATGGTGCCGCGCGCAAGGATAGGCGTTGAGTCACCTACATTAGGAGTTCGTTCGACATGCTGCATTTGTCCCGCCTCAATTCGCTGGCCCTGACGATCGCTCTGGTGATCGGTGCGCCGTTGGCGTTTGCCGCTCAACCTGCCCCGGCGGTTGCGCCTGCGGGCACTGCCGCGACCACCAAGGCGCCATTGCCGCTGGAAGAGCTGCGCACCTTTGCCGAGGTCATGGACCGGATCAAGGCTGCCTATGTCGAACCGGTTGACGACAAGACCCTGCTGGAAAATGCCATCAAGGGCATGCTCAGCAACCTCGACCCGCACTCTGCCTACCTCGGCCCGGAAGACTTTGCCGAGCTGCAGGAAAGCACCAGCGGCGAATTCGGCGGCCTGGGCATCGAAGTCGGCGCCGAAGACGGTTTCATCAAAGTCGTTTCGCCGATCGATGACACGCCAGCCTCCAAGGCCGGCATCCAGGCCGGCGACTTCATCGTCAAGATCAATGGCCAGCCAACCCGCGGCCAGAGCATGACCGAAGCCGTGGACAAGATGCGCGGCAAGATCGGCGAGAAGATCACCCTGACTCTTGTGCGCGACGGTGGTGCACCGTTCGACGTGACGCTGACCCGCGCGACCATCCAGGTCAAGAGCGTGAAGAGCCAGTTGCTGGATTCGGGCTACGCCTACATCCGCATCACCCAGTTCCAGGTCAAGACCGGCGAAGAGGTCTCCAAGGCCCTGGCCAAGTTGCGCAAGGACAACGGCAAGAAGCTCAGCGGCATCGTGCTTGATCTGCGCAACAACCCGGGCGGCGTGCTGCAAGCGGCGGTCGAAGTGGTCGACCACTTCATCACCAAAGGCCTGATCGTTTACACCAAGGGCCGCATCGCCAACTCCGAACTGCGCTTCTCTGCCACCGGCAAGGACGAAAGCGAAGCGGTGCCAATGGTCGTGCTGATCAACGGCGGCAGCGCCTCGGCTTCGGAAATTGTCGCCGGTGCCTTGCAGGATCAAAAACGCGCCGTGGTCATGGGCACCACCAGTTTCGGTAAAGGCTCGGTGCAAACTGTGCTGCCACTGAACAACGACCGTGCGTTGAAGATCACCACCGCGTTGTACTTCACGCCGAACGGGCGCTCGATCCAGGCCCAGGGCATCGTTCCGGACATCGAAGTGCGCAAGGCCAAGATCACCAACGAGCAGGACGGCGAATACTTCAAGGAAGCCGATCTGCAAGGTCACCTGGGCAATGGCAACGGCGGCGCCGACAAGCCAACCAAGTCCAGCGGCAAAGCCAAACCGATGCCACAGGACGACGATTACCAATTGGCCCAGGCCCTGAGCCTGCTCAAAGGCCTGAGCATCACCCGCGGCCACTGAGATGCGCTTGCGGGTCATCCTCAGCCTGCTGTGTTGTCTGGCGGGTGCTGCTCATGCGGCGCCTGCCGAGACGGCGGCGCCACACAAGGCCTACCTGAGCCTGATCATCGATGACCTCGGGCAAAACCTGCCGCGCGACCGCCGTGTGCTGGCGCTGCCCGGACCGGTGACCACGGCAATCATGCCCGACACGCCCCACGCTGCCGAATTTGCCCGCGAGGCCCACCGCGCCGGCAAGATCGTCATACTGCACATGCCCATGGACCCGGCCACCGGCCCGTTCGCCTGGCATCCCGAACTCCCCATCGAAGAGCTGGAAAAACGCCTGAATGCGGCGTTCAACGCCGTGCCCTATACCAGCGGCATCAACAACCACATGGGCAGCCGCATGACCGCCCAGCAACCGGCCATGACCTGGCTGATGGCCGAGCTGCAACGTCGGCACAAGTTCTTTGTCGACAGCCGTACCAGTGCTCAGACCGTCGCCGCCGCCGAAGCGCAGAAGATCGGTTTGGCGAGTGTTTCGCGCGATGTGTTTCTCGATGACGAACGCACCGAGGGCGCAATCTTCACTCAGCTACAGACCGCCATCAGCCTGGCCCACAAGCAAGGCTCTGCGGTAATGATCGGCCACCCTTATCCACAAACCCTGGCAGTGCTTGAGCGCGAACTGCCCAAGCTCAAGGCCCAGGGCATCGACTGGATCAATATCAAGTTGATGATCAGCGTGCGCAGCAATCGCGCGACGGCGGCCCATGGCACCGATGGGAACTACCGCAACCGCTGAAACGCACCACCGAGCCTTGGACTCAGGCCTTCTGCGATGCAATAACTATCTATGCCTTCAGGTACTCAGGCACGTGCCAGGATAGAGCTCGCTCCGAATTTCATCCCCAAGGAATGGTCATGAAATATATCCATCATCTAACCCTTTACTGCCTGCTGATCACCAGCACCTGCCTGCAAGCGCGGGACCTGGGAGAAGGTGCCGCCAACGAATCAGCCTCAAAGGCACTGCAAAACAGCGATAAGCGCTACGCACTCTGGAGCGGTATCGGACGCCTGACCTTCAGCTCCGGCGCTTCATGCACCGCCTCCCTGCTCGACACCCGAAACAGCGAAGGCAAAGCCGTAGGGCCTGCGTATCTGATCACCAGCGGTCATTGCGTGCTCTTCGAATACGGTACCGCACGCACCAACGTGCCCATCGTCGCGAACATCACCTTCAACTACTTTTATGACGAACCTGAGCGGCAGACCACCTACCCGGTACGCACCGCCCTTTGGAGCAGCACTGTCGGCACCGATCTCGCCGTAATAAAGGTTGAGCGCTCACTGGCGAGCCTCATCAATTCAGGTATCAAACCACTCAAACTTGCCGCCCACCAGAGCGACGAGAGTCACGACGTGCTGAACATTGGAGCTCCACCAGGGTTCACCGAACAAGGCCTGCGCATGAGCGCTTGCTCGGAACAATCGGCCGGTAGCTTTGTCGGGCATCCGGGCGTATTTCCCCAGGCATTCAGAAATCGATGCGATGCAATCCGCGGCGGCAGCTCCGGAAGTCCGATGCTGGATCGTAGCAACAGTGATATCACCAGCATCGTCAGCAAGTACGCATTGGCTGCCGAGGGAACAGACCGATCAGAGTGCAGTTACAGCGACTCCTGCGAGGCGAGCACCTACAACTACAGCTACGCCGCCAACTTTCTGCACTACTGTTTTATCAATGGTGTGTTCGACGGCAACTCGACAAACTGCCAGTTGCAACCTGTGGACATCGCAATCGAAGAGCCCTGGAACGTCCGAAGCCACGTCTACATGGAACGGCGCACTGGCCAGGAAAGTATTTTGCCAACCTGGAACTACAGGTTCTCTATCAGCTCCCCCTTCTATCGATACAAAACAACACGCAATGCAAAAGACTGCCGTATACCCAGTCATTACAGTGCAGCCTTTGACTCCGTCACGCCCTATATCAATCGGACCATAGGGCCTCAAACCGGTGTCCATGTGCTGTGTATCATTGGAGTCGATAGCGCAGAACAACCCATCACCACTGCATTGTTACGCAATGCATTCACGTGGGCGGTCTACCTTGTTGAGCGCACATCAGTTGCTCGAAATGCACTGAACGCGATCAGAGATACCGCGCCATGATGTCGTCCACCACGCCTTCCTGGCGCAACTGATCCAGCGCGGCCTGAAGCCTGGCGACGATTTCGTCGGATACGTCTTTGTTCAGTGCCAGATAAAGTTGGGCACTGTTGAAACGCAGCACGGTCTTCAGGCCCGTCACGCCATCCTGCCGAGCGAGGTAACGGCCAGCAGGATCTCCCGTCGCCCAAAGGTCGATCTGGCCATTGACCAGCTTCTTCGCGTTGTCCTGATCGCGCAGCACCACGATCGGCTTCAGACCCTGCTTGGCCAGTGTCTCGGCAATCGCATCACCCTTGTAGGCGCCGATCTTGTACTTGCGCGCCTGTGCCAGCGACTCGAGGGTGATCTTGCTGTCAGCCTTGGCCAGCATGATCCAGTCGTCCGGACCAATCGGGCCGACCCATTTGAAGAGTTTCTCGCGGTCCGGCAGTCGCGCCATGACGAACACGCCATACCCGGGGTTCTCCAGGGCGAGTTTGTAGATTCGCTCCCAAGGAAAACGCAGTGTCAGGCTGTAGGTGATATCGGCGCGCTTGAACATCTCGCGGACGATGTCCACGGCGATGCCATTGATGTTGTCTTCCTGAGCGAAGTTCTTGCCGTTCTTCGCCATGTTGTAAGGCGGGAAGTTTTCCGTCAGCAACACCAGATCGGTGTCGGCTTTTTCTGCAGCATGTGCAGCGCCAGCCAGTAGTAACGAGGCGCTGGCGAGTACCAGGAGAAGACGTTTGAGCATGACGGTTTACCGGAATCCATGGCGTGCCCAAGCTTGCCCTGAGCCCGCCATGCTGTCCACTGGCCTTTATCGGACGCAGATACCGCGTTGCGCCATATAAGCCTTGGCTTCCGGCACGGTGTATTCGCCGAAGTGGAAAATACTCGCTGCCAACACTGCGCTGGCATGACCTTCGAGAATGCCGTCAGCCAAATGCTGCAAATTGCCGACGCCGCCCGAGGCGATCACCGGAATCCCCAGTGCATCGCTGATGGCACGCGTGACGCCCAGGTCGAAGCCGTTTTTCATGCCGTCCTGGTCCATGCTGGTCAGCAGGATTTCGCCGGCACCCAGACCTTCCATCTTCTTCGCCCACTCCACCGCGTCCAGCCCGGTAGGTTTGCGACCGCCGTGGGTGAAGATCTCCCAGCGCGGGGTTTCGCCCGGCAGTGAAACCTTCTTGGCGTCGATGGCGACAACGATGCATTGCGAGCCGAAATGCTGTGCTGCCTCGCCGACAAACTCCGGGTTGAACACCGCCGCGGTGTTGATCGAGACCTTGTCTGCACCCGCATTGAGCAGGTTGCGGATGTCTTGCACGGAGCGCACGCCACCGCCGACGGTCAGCGGGATGAACACCTGGCTGGCCATGCGCTCGACGGTATGCAACGTGGTATCGCGGCCATCGACGCTGGCGGTGATGTCGAGAAAGGTAATCTCGTCGGCACCCTGCTCGTCGTAGCGACGGGCGATTTCTACCGGATCGCCGGCGTCACGGATGTTCTCGAACTTCACACCTTTGACGACCCGGCCGTTATCCACGTCCAGGCAAGGAATGATGCGTTTGGCCAGCGCCATGGTAAGTCCTCAGCCTTTGTACGAATCGCAGAAAGCTTGCGCTTCAGCAACGTCGAGGGTGCCTTCGTAAATCGCCCGGCCGGTGATGGCGCCGATGATCCCCGGCGCCTTGGCGTCGAGCAGCGACTTGATGTCACCCAGGTTGTGAATACCGCCGGACGCAATCACCGGAATCCGCGTGGCGGCGGCCAGTGCTGCGGTGTACGACACGTTGCAGCCCTGCATCATGCCGTCTTTGGCGATGTCGGTATAAACGATCGCAGACACGCCGTCGGCTTCAAACTGCTTCGCCAGGTCGATGACCTGCACAGTGCTGATTTCAGCCCAGCCGTCGGTGGCGACAAAACCGTCTTTGGCATCCAGACCCACGATAACTTTGCCCGGGAAAGCGCGGCAGGCTTCGGCGACGAAGGCCGGATCTTTCACGGCTTTGGTGCCGATGATCACGTAGCTCACGCCCGCTTTCACGTAGTGTTCAATGGTTTCCAGAGAACGGATACCGCCACCGATCTGAATCGGCAGGTTCGGGTAGCGCTTGGCGATCGCGGTGACCACTTCGCCGTTGACTGGCTGGCCTTCGAAGGCGCCGTTCAGGTCGACCAGATGCAGACGACGGCAACCGCCCTCCACCCACTTGGCAGCCATGCTCACCGGGTCATCGGAGAACACTGTGGAATCTTCCATGCGGCCCTGGCGCAGACGTACGCAGGCACCGTCTTTAAGATCGATAGCGGGAATAATCAGCATCTGGCAAACCTTTAAATTCGATTTTTCAGCGTTGCTCGGAAATCAGTTTTTCTCGAGCGCCCACAGGTCACTTTCGATGCTTTCGAACCTCTCCTTGAGGTGCGCCTGCACATCGAAAATCGCCCTGTTGTAATAGTGCGGAGCAATTTCGCGGGTAAACAGCTCAAGAATTTCAGCCGCCTCGAACGAGCCAAGGTCAAGTTCGAAGCGGTCTTCCATGAAACGCTTGATCTTGCTGTTGGCCTCGTTCTCTTGCTCGGGTGTGAGCGTGAGAATCGGTGGCTTTTTCTTGACGGCCATTACCAGCGACCGTCCCACGCAGCGAAGTTCTGCAGCAATTGCAGGCCATGGGTATGGCTCTTCTCCGGGTGGAACTGCACAGCGAAACGCGAACCTTCAGCCAGTGCTGCGGCGAAGTCGACGCCGTAGTGACCGCTACCCACGACCTGCCGCGGATTGCCGGCGGCGATGTAGTAGCTGTGCACGAAGTAGAAACGCGCCAGGTCCGGGATGTTGTGCCACAGCGGATGACTCACCGTCTGCTTCACTTCGTTCCAGCCCATGTGCGGGACTTTCAGGTGTTCGCCGTCTTCATGCAGACCTTTGCCGAAGAACTTTACCTGGCCGGGAAACAGGCCGATGCAGTCGACGCCGTCGTTTTCTTCACTGCGTTCGAGCAAGGCTTGCATGCCCACGCAGATGCCGAGGAACGGACGGTCCTGGCTGACTTCGCGCACCAGCGAGTCGAAGCCCAAGCGACGGATCTCCGCCATGCAATCGCGAATCGCGCCCACACCGGGGAAAACCACCCGGTCGGCTTCGCGAATCACGCTGGCATCGCTGGTGATCAGCACCTTGCCGGCACCGACGTGCTCGAGTGCCTTGGCCACCGAGTGCAGGTTGCCCATGCCGTAATCGATAACCGCGACCGTCTGCATTACAGCACGCCCTTGGTCGAAGGCATTTGCCCGGCCATGCGCTCATCGAGCTCGACGGCCATGCGCAATGCGCGACCGAAGGCCTTGAACACGGTTTCGATCTGGTGGTGGGTGTTGTGCCCACGCAGATTGTCGATGTGCAAGCTGACGTTGGCGTGGTTGACGAAGCCTTGGAAAAATTCCTGGAACAGGTCGACATCGAAGCCGCCGACAGTGGCGCGGGTATACGGTACGTGCATCTGCAGGCCAGGACGGCCGGAGAAGTCGATCACCACGCGCGACAGCGCTTCATCGAGCGGCACGTAGGCGTGACCGTAACGACGGATGCCCTTTTTGTCGCCGATGGCTTTGGTGAAGGCCTGACCCAGCGTGATACCGACGTCTTCCACCGTGTGGTGGTCGTCGATATGCAGGTCACCCTTGCACTCGATATCCAGGTCGATCAGCCCGTGACGGGCGATCTGGTCCAGCATGTGCTCAAGGAAGGGAACACCGATATCAAATCGGGCCTTTCCGGTGCCATCCAGGTTGATCGAGGCTTTGATCTGGGTTTCCAGAGTGTCGCGCTCGACTGACGCCTTACGTTCGGCCATCACCAGCTCCGCAAAATCATTGGGCGAAAAAGGCAACCATTATAGGGGCGCGGACGCCAAACAGAAACACGCGAGGTGATATCCCTGACGGGCTGAACCCAATGCCGCCGGGGCTATACATGTCAGTACAAGCCAGCAAACCCAGAATCTGTGTATACGCAGATCCAATGTGGGAGCGAGCCTGCTCGCGATAGCGGCCTGACAATCAACAGAGATGTTGAATGTGGAGGCCTCATCGCGGGCCAATGGCACGCTACCCGAGGAAGCTTTCCACTCCAGCACGGTCGTGCTGTTCGCACCTTTGTCATGACCCAGCGCCTGTTCGGCGGCCAGTTCGGCATCGGTCATGAAGTATTTATCCGCCACCGGGCGCACCATCAGGTTGCAGAGGAAACCCAGCACCAGCAGGCCCGCGAGGATGTACAGGGTGATGTCGTACGCAGCCGCTCGCTCGACGCCGATGCTCAACTGGTACTCACGCAGGTAGTTCACCAACACCGGGCCGAGCACGCCGGCAGCGGCCCAGGCGGTCAGCAGGCGACCGTGGATCGCACCGACCATCTGCGTACCGAACAGGTCCGCCAGGTACGCCGGAACCGTCGCAAAGCCACCGCCGTACATCGACAGAATGATGCAGAACGCCGCCACAAACAGCGCGATGTTGCCCAGATGGCCGAGGTTCGGAATCAACGCGTACAGGGCAAAACCCAGGGCGAAGAACACGAAGTAGGTATTTTTACGCCCCAGGTAATCGGAGAACGACGCCCAGAAGAACCGTCCACCGATGTTGAACAGACTCAGCAAGCCAGTGAAACCGGCAGCGATTGCGGCGATCGACGCCAATTGCGAGGCGTCCAGCTGACCGAAGGTCAGGTCGTTACCGAGCAATTTACCGGCGAACACTTCCTGCAACAGCGGCGACGCCATGCCGAGGATGCCGATACCCGCCGATACGTTCAGGCACAGCACCAGCCACACCAGACGGAACTGCGGGGTTTTCCACGCAACGTTAACGTGCACGTGACGGTGAGTGATCATCGCGTTCGCGGCTTTTTTCGCCGGGGCGGTCCAGCCCTCGGGCTTCCAGCCGGTTGGCGGAACGCGGTACGACAGCGCACCGCCGATCATGAACACGAAGTAGATCGCAGCCATCACCAGGAAGCTCTGCCACACGCCGACGCCAGCCGGCGAAGCGAAATGGCCCATCAGCGCTGCTGCCAGCGGAGCACCGACCATCGCACCACCGCCGAAGCCCATGATCGCCATGCCGGTCGCCATGCCGCGCTTGTCCGGGAACCACTTGATCAAGGTCGAAACCGGCGAGATGTAACCCAGCCCCAGGCCAATCCCCCCGATGACGCCGGAGCCGATCCACATCAGCCAGATCTGGTGGGTATACACCCCCAGCGCGGAAATCAGCAGACCGCCGCACCAGCACAATGCCGAAAC
Source organism: Pseudomonas sp. 05N36 (assembly GCF_056397385.1). Lineage (NCBI taxonomy): Bacteria > Pseudomonadati > Pseudomonadota > Gammaproteobacteria > Pseudomonadales > Pseudomonadaceae > Pseudomonas > Pseudomonas sp. 05N36. The sequence continues at coordinate 589,697 of NZ_JBFTNH010000001.1, forward strand.
GACACCGGCCTTGCGTGGCCCGGCATGTTCCAGCCAGCCACCCCAGATCGCTGCCGAGCAGCCGAGGAAGATGAAGAACAGGGTGTAGATCCAGCCGAGCATCGAAATCGGCCAGTCACACTGGGACGAGAAAATCTGCGCGATGAAGCTCATGTCGGGTGCGCAAGCCAGCGGCGCAGTCACGCCAAGGGCTTTGGACAGCGGCAACCAGAACACCGAAAAACCATAGGCCATGCCGATGCACAGGTGGATGGCCAGCGCGGCCGGTGGAACCAGCCAACGGTTGAAACCGGGCCTGGCGATGATCCGCTCCTTGGACAGGAACGCTGACTGGGCGGGAATAATACCCGCCTCGGTACTCGTGCTCATTTGTGTTTCCCCCAATTATTAGTATGGTTCGCCAGACACTCTTTACCCTCGGCCTTGTTGCACGCAGGCATGACCGTTTTATCGAGTAGAGCTCCGTTCGGCGCGACGACAGGTCGCAGAAGGACCGACGAACGGCAAAGATTACCATTTGCCCGTGACAGAAAAACCAAACTGATATCACCTTTTGTGTGACATCTGTTCCGATCACGCACTAAAAAACGTTTCACCCATTGACGGGTATTACCCGGACAACCCTTTCACAGGAAACCCTATGCCCATCGTCGTCGAATCGCTGAGCGAACCCAGCTATCAGGATCAGCAGGATCTGCAGAAGATCTACCACGACGCCCCACATTGGCTGCTGGCTCCGTTCAACGATCAGGCGCAACTGATTGAACACAGCCTGCGCGACGGCTCGCTGATCGCCGGACGCTTCAATGACCGACTGCTTGGCGCGGCACGCCTGCACCGGCAGCAGGACATCTGGCAGCTATCCCATTTGTGCGTGCGAAAAATCACCCGGCGCCGCGGCGTGGCTGAACGCCTGGTCAGCGAAGCGCAAAAAATGGCCGAGCTCGCGGGGGCCAAATTGCACTTGCAGGCCCCGGCCGGGCACCTCGAAGCCCAGGCACTGGCTGCCAAGCTCAAATTGCCGCTGGATCAGCTCTAGAGCGATCACCGACCAGTCGTCAGTTTCGGGGCGCTATACTCCGTGGCTAAATTTCGACATTGACTCATTACAAGGACTCGCCCATGAAAGCGTTCGGCAAAATCCTGGGATTGGTGCTTCTCGGGTTGTTGCTGATCATTGTGGCGCTGGGCTTTGCCCTGACCCACTTCTTCGATCCCAACGACTACAAAGACGAGATCCGCCAGATTGCCCGCGACAAGGCCCACATCGAGCTGACGCTCAATGGCGATATCGGCTGGAGCCTGTTCCCCTGGCTTGGCCTTGAGCTGCACGATGCCGGCGTCGCGACCCTGGCCAATCCGACCCAGCCGTTTGCCGACCTGCAAATGCTTGGCCTGTCCGTGCGGGTGCTGCCGTTGCTGCGCCGCGAAGTGCAGATGAGCGATGTCCGCGTCGAGGGCCTGAACCTGCGCCTCAACCGTGACAAAAATGGCCACGGTAACTGGGAAGACATCGGCAAGGTCCCGCCTGTCGCCGCCAAGGCAGATGCGCCGGCGACCGGCAGCACCAGCGAGCCGGTCGCCGAAATACCCGCGACCCCGGAAAAACCGGCCCAACCGATTCGTCTCGACATCGACAGCCTGACCGTGAACAACGCCCGGGTTGAATACAACGATGAGCGAACCGGCAAGCAGTTCAGCGCCGAAAGCATCCAGCTGAGCACCGGCCCGGTGCATGACGCAACCAACATTCAGGTCAAGCTGACGGCATTCCTGGCCAGCAACCAGCCGGACGTGCGTGTGCGCACCGAACTCAACGGCGAGCTGCGTTTTGAACGCGCCCTCCAGCGCTACCAGTTCGAAGACATGAAACTGACAGGCGAAATCTCCGGCGAACCGCTGCAAGGCAAGATCGTGACCTATGCCGCTCAAGGCCAACTGTTGCTGGATAAAGCCGCGAATGTCGCCGAATGGACCGGCATCAAGATCTCTGCCAACCAGTTGCGCGCGCTCGGTGAACTGAAAGTCAACGACCTGGACAAAACCCCGCAAATCAGCGGCGGGGTGTCGATTGCCCAATTTGACCTGGCGAAGTTTGTCGACAGCATCGGCCAGAAACTCCCGGCCATGGCCGAGGGCAGCCTGAGCAAAGTCGAACTGGTCAGTCGCCTGGCCGGTACCCCGAGCAGCGTGGTGCTGGACGATCTCAACCTGAAAGTCGACGACAGCAGTTTCAGCGGGCGTATCGCCGTCGAGGATTTCGCCAAGCAATCGTTGCGCGTGCAGCTCAAGGGCGACACCTTCAACGCTGATCGCTACCTGCCGCCAAAATCCGCCGAAGCCAACAGCGCTGCAGTGGCTCGTCAGTCGGAAGTCAGCAGCACCGAGACCAACGCACTGGCCGGCGCCGGCAGCACACCACTGCCGAACGCCCCCACCAAAGGCGCCTGGAGCAACGACAAACTGATTCCGGCGGAACGCCTGAGCAAACTGGATCTGGACGCCGACCTGACCTTCGGCCAGCTGACCCTCGACAAGCTGTCGATCCAGAATGCCGCACTGAAAGCCACCGGCCAAGGCGGCCTGCTGACCCTGGAAAACCTGCGTGGCGATCTCTACAACGGCAACTTCGCCGCCAAGGGCACGCTGGATGTACGCCAACCTGTGCCATCGCTGAGCATGCAAACGCAGATCAGCAAAGTCCCGGTGGAGAACATTCTCGAAAGCCAGGGGAAAAAACCGCCAGTCAAAGGCCTGGTCACGCTCAACAGCAACCTGACCGCCAGCGGCAACAGCCAGAAAGCACTGATCGACAGCCTCAATGGCACGGCCAGTTTTGTGCTCAATAACGGCGTGCTGCTCAACGCCAACCTCGAGCAACAGCTGTGCAAAGGCATCGCCACCCTGAACCACAAAACCCTCAGTGGCGAACCGCATGGCAAGGACACCCCCTTCCAGGAACTCAAGGGCAACCTGACGTTGCGCAATGGTGTGGCCAGCAATCCGGACCTGAAAGTCCGTATCCCGGGCATGACCGTCAACGGCAACGGTGACGTCGACCTGCGTGTGCTGGGCATGGATTACCGCATTGGCATCATCGTCGAAGGTGACAAGAGCGACATGCCGGACCCGGCCTGCCAGGTCAACGAGCGCTATGCCAGTATCGAGTGGCCATTGCGCTGCCGCGGACCGCTGGAACTCGGCGCCAAGGCCTGCCGCCTGGACAACGAGCGTCTTGGTCAGATGGCGAGCAAACTGGCGGGGGACAGGCTCGGCGAAAAAATCGATGAGAAACTCGGCGACAAAGTCAGTCCGGAACTGAAAAACGCCCTCAAGGGGTTGTTCAAGCGATGAAAGCCGAGCAGTTCTCAACCGCAGTGCTGGACTGGTACGACCGCCACGGCCGCCACGACCTGCCCTGGCAACAGGGCGTCACCCCGTATCGGGTGTGGGTCTCCGAAATCATGCTGCAGCAAACTCAGGTCAGCACCGTACTGAACTACTTCGACCGGTTCATGGCGTCGTTGCCAACAGTCGAAGCCCTGGCCGCTGCGCCAGAAGATGAAGTGCTGCACCTGTGGACCGGACTGGGTTACTACACCCGCGCCCGCAACCTGCAAAAAACCGCGAAGATCGTCGTTGCCGAGTACGGCGGCGAGTTTCCCCGGGATGTCGAAAAGCTCACTGATTTGCCGGGCATCGGCCTGTCCACTGCGGGCGCCATCGCCAGCCTGAGCATGGGCTTGCGCGCGCCGATCCTCGACGGCAACGTCAAACGGGTGCTGGCACGCTTTACCGCGCAAGAGGGCTACCCCGGCGAACCGAAGGTTGCCAAGCAGCTGTGGGCCAACGCTGAGCGCTTCACGCCTTACGATCGGGTCAACGCCTACACCCAGGCGATGATGGACCTGGGCGCTACGCTCTGCACCCGCAGCAAGCCAAGTTGCCTGCTGTGTCCGCTGGAAAAGGGCTGTGAGGCGCACATGCTCGGCCTGGAAACCCGCTACCCGATCCCCAAACCGCGTAAAACCGTGCCACAGAAGCGCACGCTGATGCCGATGCTCGCCAACAGCGACGGCGCCATTCTGCTTTACCGCCGCCCTTCCACGGGCTTGTGGGGCGGTTTGTGGAGCCTGCCGGAACTCGACGACCTCGGTGATCTGGAACACCTGGCATCGCAACACTCGCTGGAACTGGGCAAACACGTTGAACTGCCGAGCCTGGTGCACACCTTCAGCCATTTCCAACTGGCTATCGAACCCTGGCTGGTCCAGGTCCAGGAGGCCGGCCATCACGTGGCCGAGGCCGACTGGCTCTGGTATAACCTCGCCACCCCGCCGCGCCTGGGCCTTGCCGCCCCGGTAAAAAAACTGCTGAAGCGCGCGGCCGATGTATTGAACGCAGGAGAGTCGTCATGACCCGCACCATCATGTGCCGCAAGTACAAAGAACAATTGCCAGGCCTGGAGCGCGCCCCGTTCCCGGGCGCCAAAGGTCAGGACATTTTTGACCACGTCTCGGCCAAGGCCTGGGCCGACTGGCAAAAACACCAGACCCTGCTGATCAACGAAAAACGCCTGAACATGATGAACGCCGAAGACCGCAAATATCTTCAGGGCGAGATGGACAAGTACTTCTCCGGCGAGGAATACGCCAAGGCCGAAGGCTACGTTCCACCTGCCGAGTAATCCCGTAAAAACGGGGGTTGGATCGTAAGCGACGGTAATAATTAAATATTTTTTGAAAACTTGCTTGACGACCCCCTGAAAAACCCGTTTAATGCGCCCCGTTGCCCAGATAGCTCAGTCGGTAGAGCAGGGGATTGAAAATCCCCGTGTCGGCGGTTCGATTCCGTCTCTGGGCACCACCTTTCGTTTTCAGGTGATGCCAAGCACACCTGAAAACACACAAGAAGCCCGCCTAGTGCGGGCTTTTTGCTTTCTACGGTTCCCAACCCTTCCCTTGTAAGCCCAAACATATGTGAGTAGATTCGTGAGTAGATCCAGTTCGGTCTAGAAATCTACTCACACCAGCGCGGCAAAACGCCCGGCTGGTGCGGCCTGCAAGGAGGCAGCGTGCCACTCTCAGATACCACCATCCGTACCGCCAAGCCGAAGGACAAGCTTTACCGGCTGACCGACGCCAACGGTTTATGCCTTGAAGTAACCCCGACCGGCTCCAAGCTATGGCGCTATCGGTACCGCTTCAACGGCAGCGCGAAGATGCTGGCGATCGGTGCATACCCTGCCATCACCCTGCTAAAAGCCCGCCAGCTTCGCGATGGGGCGCGCCAGCTACTGATTGAGGGCACAGACCCCGGCGAGCAAAAGAAAGCAGCCAAACAGGCGCAGAGGGTCGAGGGGCTGACTTTCGAGACGCTGGCACGTGAGTGGTTCGCTTACAACGCCCCTCGCTGGGCAGAGAGCACTACCTACAAAGCCAAGCTGTATCTGGAGAATGATCTGATTCCGGGTATCGGCGCCCGCCCGGTGAAAGCGATCACCCGGCCCGATCTGGTGGAGTTGGTGCGCAAAGTGGAAGCCAGGGGCACGCTGAATGCCGCCGGCAAGATCCGCCAATGGCTACACCAGATATTTCGGTATGGGCTGGCCAAGGGCGTCGTAGAGGTCAATCCGGCCACCGATCTGAACGTGGTAGCTGCGCCAACAAAAGCCGCTCGCCATCACCCGCACATCACCTTTAACGAATTGCCCGAGCTTCTGGGCAAATGCGAAGCTGCGAACATCCATACCCTGACCCGGCACGCTATCCGTCTGCTCGCGTTGACAGCCGTTCGCCCTGGCGAACTTCGCCAAGCCCCTTGGACAGAGTTCGACCTAGAGGGCGCTGCCTGGACGATTCCAGCCGAACGCATGAAAGCCCGCCGGCCTCATATCGTCCCCCTGCCCCGCCAGGCCGTTGCCATCCTGCGCCAACTCCAAGAGGTCACTGGGCGCTATGCATTGGTTTTTGCTGGCGCCAATCCCGATCGCCCTATGAGCGAGAACACGGTGAACAAAGCACTGCGAGTGATGGGCTACGAAGGTCGGCAGACAGGCCATGGCTTCCGCCACCTGCTGAGTACCGAACTGAACGGGCGCGGGTACAACAAGGACTGGATCGAGCGCCAGCTTGCCCACGGTGACAGTGACGAGATCCGTGGCACCTATAACCATGCGGCCTATGTCGAGCAACGCCGGGGAATGATGCAGGAATGGGCTGACTCCATTGACGCGCTATGTGCTGGTGCGAAGGTAGTTTCTATTCGGAGTGCCGTATGAGTACAAAACCCACAAAGATCGAACGTGAGTTCATGGAGCCTTTGGATCGCCTGATTGAAGAGTTTGCAGAGGCACAGAGCCAAAGCGATCCATTAAATTTCCAACAACTGAAAAGACTGATGGAGCTTTCCCTCGAAAATAAAATTAGCGAAGAGAATGTCAAAGACTGCCTCGACAATGCCTTCGCGACATTTGAAAAGCTAATGATGATCCTTCCTGAAATTACACCCCGTTTGACAGAAGGGGTTTCTGGACTTGTGTTTGCTGTACTGAACAACAAAATCGCAACAGCCTGTGAAATAGCAGAGACCGAGCGCAGCCGAGCCACACCAAAGAAGAAGTCAATGGCTAAAGAAAGGGCTTGGGTCATTGCAAAGGATCTGTGGATCGCCGATATCGACAAGAAGATTCGAGTTTCTGAAATGGCTGACAAAGTATACAAAGCACTGCTTGAAGAAGGCTTTCACGATGCTTTACCAGGAAAATCTGAGCAATTGGTGAAATGGCTCAAAGAGAAAGAAGTGCCAGAACACGCAAGCCTGCCTGGTAGATAAATACCCCTATCGTCACGGTTAACCTGTTTCTCATCAGGGAAAACCAATTTGTCGTGACTGTAGAGGATTTTTAAAAAAAGGGCTTCCGTCGAATATTCAGCCATCGTAACCAACACCGCCCCAGGAGGCGCAGTCGATGGCAACTCAAGCCCACCCTATTCGCAAATCTGAACAACCGACTACCACAGGGGATCATCCCCGTCGCTTTATCAAGCTTGGCGAGGTCAAGGCTCTGACCACGCTCTCTACATCTGAGATTTACCGTCGCATTGCAGCAGGGCGCTTCCCTAAACAGGTGATGCTTGGGCCAAAGTCTGCAGTCTGGATTGAGGCCGAGGTAATTGCCTGGTGCGACTCGTTGGTCGCTTTGCGAGTAGAGGCGGCCTAGATGACCGACCAAAAAAATGGCCAACCTAATAAGGCCAGCCACGAAAATACTCACGTAGAGAATACCAGCAACGACGCCCAACTAGCGCGGCTTGTTCCGCGCCTACGCCAGGGGCCTGCCGACACCTTCGCAATCATGCGCGACCTGAACATCTGCCGTCCTGGTGCGCGGATCTGCGATCTTAGGAACGCCGGTTACAAGATCATTACCAACCGCATCACGATGACGGACGAGTGGGGCCGCATCCACCGTGGTGTTGCTGTCTACACACTGATCTCCGAGCCCGGTGCGAAGGTGGCGGCATGACAGCCCGCATAATTCCCTTCGACTACGAGGGCCAGGCCGTGCGTTTCAATGCCGACGGCTGGATCAATGCAACTGAAGCCGCTGCGCAGTTCGGCAAAGAGCCCGCACAATGGCTCAGGTTGCCCGATGCAATCCGCTATCTGGAAGGTCTGCAGCGTACATATGGGGAAATCACATATGTAAAAACCAGCCGCGCAAGGAAGGACCGCGGCGGCGGTACCTGGCTCCACCCCAAGCTAGCGGTGAAGTTCGCCCGCTGGCTCTCTGTGGACTTTGAGATCTGGTGTGACGAGCAGGTAGATGCCCTGCTGCGCGGCGAGTCGAAGCCATGGGCCAGCGCCCGGCGTGAGGCTGCCATAGGCTACCGCGCCGTGTGTGATGCGCTGGCGCTCAACTGCGAGGCTCAAGGCAAGACGCCTCAGCGACACCACTTCATCAACGAAGCTCGACTCATCAACGAGGTGATTACCGGGGCGTTCGTCGGACGCAACCGCGACCAGTTGAACGCTGGTGAGCTGGAGCTAGTCACCTTGGCCGAGCTGCGCGACACGGCACTGATTGGCTCGGGCATGGCCTACGCCGAGCGTAAAGCTAACCTGCTGTGCTACGTCCATGGGCTACAGAGCAAACACCGGCGGAGGATTGCCGCATGACGCCCACTCAATCATTCCCAACTGTTGCCAAGCTCGCCCATCGGAGTTATCGTCCGCCCGTCGCTGCAAATTCAGCGACCGGGTTTTGCAGCCCGAATATCGTTAGGCGCATAAGCGCCACCGTCTCGAAAGTTGGCGCTTTTTTCATGCCTGCAACTTCGTTTTATGGTGGCTGTGCGTGGGGCGCTTTCGAGCGCGCCGGGCTCCTAACGTCCCGGTCTGCAAACCTGCGCACAGCCGCCACCCAATTCTGTTTTGCAGCAGGTAGTGGCGGCTCCTCAACGTTAGGAGCTGTACCAATGAAACACGCCCTCAATCCGTCCGCTCTTCGCGCATTTGCTCACCGCCGCATGGCTTTGAGCGCCCTCCGCGCAAACTCGTCCCTCTCCGTTCGCCTCACTCGCTACAACGCCCACATGACCATCGTTCGCACCCTGGAAGCTCAAGGCGGTGCGCAATGACCCAGAGCACCGCCAACATCGCCGACGACGCACTTGACCTGCTGCGCGCTACCCAGGAACGCATCAATCACATGCGAGTGCTGTTCAACTCCATCATCAAGGACATGAAGCACGGCACGTCGCACGACATCGAGGAGCTGGCGAACCTCGGCGGCTTTCTCGGCTACGACTGGGCGAACTACGTCGATTCTGAGGTGGAGAAGATGCAAGAGGTTCTGGACGCCGCGGAGGTGGCCAAATGAGCGCGCAAATCAAAATCCGTGACGACCTGAGCTTCACGACGCGTGATTCCGAAGGGCGATTGATCAACTGGCCGCGGAACAATCCCGGTGTAGCGGCTGACTGGCAGAAGGGTGTCGACTTCTTCGAAGGTGAAGTGCGCGACCTGGCGGCGCACGATGAAACTGAAGCGTTCTACGCCATCCAGTTCGCACTTGTCGGGATGGGTGGCCGCTACACCTGTCTTGAAATTGGCTTCATTGATCGCGTGGCCCGGGCGGCGGTAATTGGGCTTCGTGTTATTCGCGGCGGCGCAACACGGTTCGAACCGACCGACTCCGAAGAGATTTAAACCATGAAAATTCAAAACGGCGCACTAGCGTCGACGGGATCGGCTTGCCCGAAGAAAGCCAAAGAGCTGTTTTACGTCAGTCACCCGAAGGTGCCAAAGGCATTGCTGGGGCCATTCCTGACCGAGGTCGACGCGGAGTGCGGGCGCGTAGTTATGCGTAGTGCTGATGCCCAGGTGACGACCTGCCTGGTCGACTCAATCGACGAGCTGACCTATTGGCATGCGGTGAACAACGGCCGGGTTTGTCGAGCCTTCGCTGGGAGCGCCAGCCATGGGTAACGTGATTCCTTTCGAGCTGGGCGCCATCACCGTGCGCGACGACGTGCCGCCGCATATGGACGACTACGGCCGGATTTTGTTGATCGGCGCATTCAGCGATCTGGTGCAACTGCGTGACAGCGCGGCGAACGAGCACAGCCGCAAGCAAGCCGACGCAATCGTTAAACAGATCGGCCGCGTGCTGGCGCGATACGAACCGGAGGGCGCCGCATGAGGGGCACTCCAAAGCTAACCATCGTCGGTGATGATCCGCTTCATAGCCTCGTACTCCCCAGGCTGGATGGAGTGAGGCGGTCCGCAACGGATAACTACATGGCCAAATGTCCTGCGCACCAGGACAAGTCACCATCGTTAAGCGTGGCGTCCGGCATTGACGGTCGCGTGCTGATTCATTGCTTCGGCGGCTGCGCTACCTCTGATGTTCTCGCCGCAATCGGCCTTGAGCTCAAGGACTTGTTTGCCGGGAATCTGAGCGACACGGCACGACTCGACTACCAGCGAAAGTCCCTGGAGAGCGCCCGCAATCAGGCAAGGCTGATCCAGACTATTGCCGCCGCTCAGCTAGACCGTGGGGAAGCGCTCAGCGCCATTGATCTGGACCAGTTACAAACTGCCGTAGGACGAGAGCGAGAGATCAATGATCAGCTCGCAGAACTCGACGTAGACGGGACAGTGAGAGTTGCTCCCGACAGGCCATGCTGGGCCGTGTACGAGCATTGGGTGACCAACGAGAAAGGTCGCAAGCTGCGCCCGGGCGTCTACTGGCACGGCTTCAAACGCACGGCCGCCGACCAGGACGACGCTGAGGGCGATACCGGTGACCGTCCCATCACTGATGAGTGGATCGCCAGCCCCGTCACGGTCGTGGCCCGCACCACCAACAGCGACAATGGGAGCGAGGGGCGTCTGCTGCGCCTGGTCACCGAGGGTGGCATTAAGGAATGGATCATCGCCATGGAGGTGTTCGGCGGCAGCGGCGAGGACGCCCGGCGTGCCTTGTTCGGCATGGGCGTCATTATCGCCCTGAAGAAACGCGGCACCTTCATGGAGTACCTGCTTGACCAACACCCTGCCGAGGTGTTCGCCACCACCAGCCGACCGGGTTGGCATGAGTCGGGGGCGTTCGTGCTGCCCGGGCGGACGATTGGCAGCGACAAAGTGCGGTACCAGGCCAGCAACAAGGCTCAGGTTCTTTTCAGCCGCCGCGGCGAGCTGGCGCTATGGCAGACGGAAGTGGCCGCGAAGTGCGCCGGCAACCCGGTGCTGACCCTGGCGATCGGCTGCTCGCTGGCCGGCCCGTTGTTGAGTCTGGTCGGCGTGCTGGGGGGTGGTGTTCACCTGGTGGGCGACAGCTCGAGCGGCAAGTCCTTGGCACAACTGATCGGCTCGTCGGTGTGGGGTGACCCGGGCGTATTCGCCGCCAGTTGGGACATGACCAAGGGCGGCCTGGAGATCGAGGCGTCGAGCCGTAACGACACCATCTTGCCGTTGGACGAGATCAAACGCGCCGACCCGAAGCGCGTACAGGAAATGGCCTACTCGCTCGCCAACGGCCAGGGCAAAGGCACCATGACCCGTGAGCGTGAAGGTCGCGCCAAATTGAGCTGGCGCCTGCTGACGCTCTCCAGTGGCGAGCGCTCGCTCTCCGAACACGCCGCGATATCCGGCAATGCCGCTCACGCTGGCGCCGAGTTGCGCATGGTCGACGTGAACGCCGGCACCCGCACGCATCGGGCCTTTGACGAATTGCACGGGCTTGAGGGCGCGGACTTCCACCGGCAGCTCACCGTGGCCGTCGGCGCCCACCATGGCCACCTCGGGCCAGCGTTCGTCGAGAAGCTGCTCGCCAGTGACGACCGTACTGGACTGCTCGAAGACTTCGCCGGCGTGCGCGCCAGCTTTGTGGAGGACAACGCTCAGGCCGGGCGCGTGGCCGATCGGTTCGCCGTCATCGCGCTGGCGGGCGAGATGGCCATCGCCTACGGCCTGCTGCCATGGAAACCGGGCACCGCCCTCGCCGACTGCCGCTTGCTCTATGGCGAATGGCTCAGTCGGGTAGGCAGCGGGAATGCTGAAGACCGACAGATCCTCGCCGGCATTCTCGACTTCATCGATCGCCATGGCAGTAGCCGCTTTTCCGATGTCGATGACGTGACGCCTGACACCAAGGTATTCAACCGCGCCGGCTATTGGGAGCTGACGGGCAATAACCGCCTGTACCTGTTCAACAAGCCGGCACTGATCGAAGCTGCCCATGGCTACGGCCTGTCTCGCATCATCAAAGCGCTGGAAGGCGCGAACGTCCTGGCCCGCCGCGACAACGAACGCAAAACCAAAAACTACCGGCTCCCCGGTGGTGGCCAGGCACGCCTGTACGTGGTCGATCCCGAGGCAATGGACCGCGAAGGGGGTGGTGTATGACGCCTCCACTCGGGCAAATCAGCATTGCCCAAATACACAGGAACCTAGAATCACTGGCAACAGTGGCAACACCGGCAACGGCCTTGTGGGACGTGGCTTGCAGCCGTTGCCACCCTATAAAAAGAGTGGCAACAACTGGCAACACACACCTCAGTTTCAATATAAGGGGCCAGCTCAACCCGTCAGCCTGGTTATCACTGTTGCCGGTAAAAATCCGGTGGCAACAATTTGGAAGCATTGGCAACACCTGGAGGCCACGGTTTACGGGGCTGTTGCCATTGTTGCCGCTGTTGCCGGCGTTTTTGAAATCACAGGAACATTGGATTACGAGTAATCAGGCCGAGGTGGCGCTATGAGCCTCCTGTCCGCCCTGCTCGATCACATGCCGCCGGCCATCGCCGGGACCGACTCCACAAAATTGCGGAGTCGCCCTCAGTCTCGCCCGCATTTGGTGCTGGCCAACCGCGTCGAGCACCCTGCCCAGTTCGTTACCGGCCCCCATGCCAGTGCCGCCACGGCCACACCTGAGTGGCGACAGGCCCGTGACCAGTACCTCAACCACATCATGGTTTGCCGCTCCTGCTACGCGCCCACCGGCCGCCACTGCTCGGCTGGCGTTGACCTGCGCGCCGCTTACGACTCAACGCCCATGGAGAAAGCCCAATGAGCACCAGCCTCGTCATTGCCCTGGTCGACATCGCCAGGAAACCCGGCGCCAGCATGAGCACTAGCCTGATCACCACCCGGCGGATCTGCCGCGCTTTCGGTGCGCGGCTTGACTCGATCCGCGACGAGCGCCGGGCCATCCGCCGCAAGGCCAGCAAGTTGCGCCAATACCTGCCATTCACCGCCAGCACCATCGCCGAGCTCGAGCAACGGGCCGCCGACCACCGTCGCGTGGAGTCGGACGACCTCCGCACAGTGCTCGTCGGGTTCGGGCGCTCGCTGGTGCTGGATACCGAGGGGCTGGCCAACGGGCTTGGCTTCGATCGGCTGTGCGACCTGCTGGCGATCAATACCGTGGAGCGCGAGACAGCGCGCAAGGAGGGCTTGGCCAGCCTGGCCGATCTGGTGTTCGCCTACGCACTGGAGGACAGCGCCGCCCGCCGAGGTCAGGAATGGAACGACGCACCGCTGTTCAACGCCTGCCGACTCGCAACCATGAATTTCATCAGGGAATGCCCAGAGCACCTTCTGCCCGACCCGTTCGCGCCTGGTGCGCCATTCGGCCCAAGGCTGCCGCCCGACCTGCGCCTCGTCGGCAAATGACCCCATCGGTACGCGACACGTTTTCGTAATTCGCAAAACGTGTCGCGACACACAGAGCAACACAACCGGGCATCAGCCCATCACCAACGCCAGAGGTGTACATGACAGACCAAGGCAGCAATACAGCGAGCCAACCGCCCACACACCAAGAGCGCTTCGCAGAGGCGTGCAAGACCTTAGATTTTTCCAGCGATGCGCGAGTGATCGGAGGGTATGTCGTCTGGGAGGTCCAGCACCTCCGCGACGGCCAGAAGGTGACCATAGACGGGCCCTTCTTCAGCGAGAGCGAGGCCAGGATCTCGGCCGATCTGTTGCGTGGGACTTTCCGCGGGGCTCGCGCTTATCAGGCCATTCATTGCTCAGCCTGGAACCCAAATCCGCAACGCGAGAAGGCTATTCGTGACGACGCAATGGCATCCCGAATGATCCTGGCGATGCAACTGCGTGTCGACGTGCCCACCAACAGCGCCACGGGCGCACCGGAGTAAAAGCGATGGCAATGACCACCAACTACGGCAGCAAAACTCGAATCTTGCTCAGCGGTTCGGCCGCGAAGTTGTTCGGGCGTGAACACACTTACGAGTTGTCGACCGGCGACGTGCGCGAGGCGGTAAAGGCGATCGACGTAAACCATCCAGGCTTCGCACGGTATCTCGCAACTGCGAAACAGATGGGGCTTGAGTTTGCGATTTTTCGGAACCGTAGGAACGTCGACGAAAAGGAACTGGCGCTGGGCGGCGCGAAGGAAATACGCATTGTGCCGGTGGTTTGTGGCAGCAAGCGCGCCGGGCTTCTGCAGACCATCATTGGTGTCGCGCTGATTATCGCCAGTCCGTTTACCAATGGAGCGACACTCGCCCCAGGTATTGCCATGGTCGCCGGCGGCGTTATTCAAATGCTCAGCCCCCAGGCCCAAGGCCTTAAAACCAGTGCTCCCCCAGAAAATCATCCGGGATATGCATTTGGCTCCGCCAAGAACACCACAGCAAGCGGTAATCCGGTGCCTCTCTGCATCGGTCATAGGCGTTGGGGTGGTGCAATCATCAGCGCGGGAATCTACGCAGAGGACCAGGTATGAACGCCTCACAGTACAACCAGATCAGAACCATCAAGCTCTATGGCCAGTTGCGCCAATTTGGGAAGTCTTACCAGCTCGCCGTGCGCACCCCTGCCGAGGCCATCAAAGCGCTTTGTGTGCAGCTGCCAGGCTTCGAGCGCTTTCTATCGAACGCGAAATCAAGGGGACTTGAGTTCGCGGTGTTCTTAGGGAAAAAGAACGTCGGGGAGAATGAGCTCAGAATGCATGGCGAAGGCGACATTGTGATTGCGCCGGTGATCGTCGGCAGCAAGCGGGCTGGTGTGTTGCAGACTGTTGTAGGCGCGCTGCTAATCGCCGCTTCCTTCCTCTCCCTTTGGGCGCCGCCGGTATCTGCTGCTCTGTTTGCAACAGGTGTAGGAATGGTCGCGGGCGGCGTCATCCAAATGCTCAGTCCCCAGGCCGGCGGCCTAAAGACCAGCGCCGCCCCTGAAAACACCCCTGGCTATGCTTTTGGTAGTGCCAGGAACACCACCGCCTCGGGTAACCCGGTCCCGCTCTGCTTCGGCAAACGTCGGGTGGGCGGGGCAATTATCAGCGCGGCGATTTATGCTGAGGACCAGATGTAGAGCGATTGACTATGGCCGCTCTCCGGGCGGCCGTTTCATACCCGTAGACAGCCCCTTAGACCATGCGCCTATCTCGCTAACTACGGAGCTCTCTAGCCAGTGTGGTAACCACTCAGGTAACCACCAAAAGTAACCACCCCGCCTGGTTACCATCCATCAAAGGGATCTCCGTTACGGAGTCATCCAGCGGCCCCACCTTGACAATAGTTAACAGGTTGACGGGTGGGCCAAGCCCCAATACCGCGTTTCCAATGTCAGGTTTTCGTGTCAGCCGAATATTAGGTTTTGTTAGGTTGCTGGCGCTGCCCAGATCGGGCGGTATCCACTCTGGTATCCACCGCTTGCCACTCGTCCGACTGATGCGGTAACCACCGGGGTAACCACTAAAAGTAACCATCTAGCACGGTTACCATTTATCACAGGGATATGCGTCAAGGAGTCGCCTGGCGCATCAACCTACCCATCAAAACCTTTCAAGAACAGCCTGAGCCTCCTTGTTCCCCTGATCCGCTGCCTTTTTCCACCAGAAATGAGCTTGGGCTCGATCTTTACGTACCCCCTCACCCATGAAGTAAAGATTTCCCAAACTTGCCTGTCCTCCATCCTCGCCCTGCTCGGCAGACAGACGAAACCATTTAGCAGCGGCGGAATAATCCTTTGCGACACCTTCACCTTTCACATACAGCAGCCCCAGGTTGAACTGGGACCTTGCATTACCTTGCTCAGCAGCCTTGCGATACCACGAGGCGGCTTCAACTAAGTCGCGCCCCACGCCGGTACCGCGCTCATAGAAAACGCCCATATTGTGCTGGGCAAAGGCCACTCCATTGTCGGCGGCCTGCCGATACCAATACACGGCCTTATCCTGATCCTGGGTAACACCCTCACCGTTGGCGTACTGTACAGCCAGGTTGAATTGCGCCGATGCGTCTCCCTGTTTGGCGGCTTTCAAGTACCACGAAGCGGCCTCAACATGGCTCTGAGGGACGCCCTCACCCATTCCGTACAGAATGCCGAGTCTGTATTGGGCCGCCGGGTAATCCTGATCAGCTGACAGCGCATACCAATGGGCAGCCTCATTGATGTTTTTCGGCACGCCACGACCGTACTGATAAATCGCACCCAGTTGGCACTGGGCATTGGCAGCGCCTTGTTCAGCCGCCTTACGGTAATAGGTGAACGCCTTTTGCAGGTCCTGCGTCACGCCATCGCCTTGATCGTAATGTACGGCAAGGTTGAACTGTGCAACCGCATTCCCCTGCTCGGCAGCCTTTGTATACCACGCTATTGCTTGCGGGATGTTCTTCTCTACCCCCTCGCCGTGGTCGTATAGAAACCCTAGATTGGACTGTGCTACAGGCTCGTTCTGCTCGGCGGCTTTACGAGACCAGAGGGCTGCTAGCGTTGCGTCTCTTTCCAGACCTATACCCTGCAGATACAACCGCCCCAGGTTGGACTGGGCATAAGCATTACCTTGCTCCGCTCCCTTGCGATACCAGGCCACGGCTTGCGCCATGTCTTGGGCAACCCCATCACCTTTTTCATAGCGCACGCCCAAGCGAGACTGCGCATCAGCATTACCGAGCAAAGCAGCGCGCTCGATTGTGTTGAGATCCGCAGAAGCATAGGTGTGACTCGTAAATATCAGCACGCTGAAAAGCACAACGGACGAACCCAGTCCGCGTTTGAACACTGAGAACATAACCAACTCGCTCAATCCTGACTGAAAGGGCAACGATGCGGCACTGATGATAGTTCGCTTCGGTCCAAAACGGGCCGGCGTTGGTGAAGCCTATTCCATATGACCAACGATCTAACGTCATTTACCGCTGACACTCCACGGCAACCTGCTCGCCAAATAGCATCGCCCAGAGCCCTCCAACCTGACAATAGTTAGATGGCTGACGGGTGGGCCAAGCCCCAATACCGCATTTCCAATGTCAGGTTTTGTCAGGTTTTCGCATCAACCGGATGTTAAGTTTTGCTAAGCCGGTGGCGCTGACCAGATCGACCTGTAACCACCCTGCCTGGTGACCGACCATCCCACTTTGAGAAATACACGTTGAAAAAGTGAGCGGCAGAAAACAGAAATAAGCGAACGCTTCTGAGCGTGCAGACCTGAGTTTGCTGATGACTTGTAGCAGGCCACCAAAGGTTGGCGCCTGCGTCGTGGAAGATGTTTGCGCTGGTGAACATCGGTATGCAAGACCGCTCTTGTCGGCACCCGACAGCCTGAATCACGAGGGGCACGTGTTCTGTCACGTGAGCATGGGCTTAATAACAAACCCGTTGTAAGCGTTGGAGGTCTGCATTTCGAAATATTTTTGCTGGCTGTCGGGGGCGGGGGTGACGCCGTGCAGAAACAGCGTCACGTGTTGACCAGGCGCCAGATACGCAAAATCAGGATCGCCAGACCTTACTCTGACCTTGATCGGCAGGGACTTGCCGCCAGCATTGAACTTGCGCCATGTCGTGACAGAAAAGGTGTTTTTGAAAAGTGTTACCGAAGCCTGGCCGAAAGCGATGATGCGTTCACACTCCAACGATGCAATGTCCCTGCTTGCGACGCCAAACTGACCAAAGGCGTCGAAGTAAGTCAGCGCCCGGGCCGCGATGTGAAGCGGGCATTGCCGGCGATCGATCTTACTCATTAACCACCAAGCATCAACGACCTCACGCAAGGTACCAGGATGCAGCGCCGGGGCGGCCTGGATCTGCATAGCAAGCGAACGCATTTGAGCCAGGGTTGGTTTGGTAGCCTTGTGTCCTTTCGCAATTGCGCCCAGATGGCTTGGGATGATCTGCGGCGGCGGAGGCGAGTGTCTTTGCATAGGCACGACGGGGATTGAGGACGCCGTTGTTTTTTTCTTTTCGTTTATGCAACCAGATACATGGGATTCCGGAGCTCTAAAAAATACGTTGTTGATTTTTGCTGGCACCACTTCGACAAGGCATCGAGGATTGGGGCAGAAATAGAAAAGGTCTCTAGCGGTGTACGCAAAACTCACCGACGCGTTTGCATCCATCTCCCAGCATACTGCTGTCGTCATCAACTCATCAGTCATGCAATGTCCTTATCCTGTATCTATGGGTATACAACGCAAATCCAGAAGGTGGGTTATGTTAGCTGAAGTTATTCGCGAGACTGACAGTGATTCCAAGGCTGATACTGGATAATCGTCCGCTATGGGTCGAGGCTGTGTGAAAACGTTTTAGAGCGCGTCTGACATTCAGAATCGGAACGAAAGTCGCGTTCCTACGTAAATTTTCGGTCTGCTGACTAACCAACAGCCGACAGATTTTACGTAGAAACGCAGACTACAAAACGGTGCATGCGTTTTCACACAGCCTGGGTCGAAAGCCACCAGTATCCACTCAGGCATCGTGCAAGTATGGGTCAGAGACTCATGCCACCATCCCATCAAGGTTGCTCACGCTCAAGCAGAGATTGAGCCTCTAGGGCCTAGCCAGGGTAAAACCGAAGGTCAATACGCTTATAAGATCGGCGAAAAAACAAAGCGCTACATCGAGAAATATGGCATTCCCTGTGGTAGCTGGTGACCAGGTGCGGTGGCCACTTCCTCCTGGTCACGGACGCATCAAATGCCCCTTTGCGAAAACAACCCCACGGAAGACCCGCGTCAAGCGCGTATCGGCGTGTTTTCGCGCTGTATTTCGCGCACGTCCGTCGCGCATTGGTCCTTGCGCGAAGCTCTGCCCCGTCAAAGTCTCACGCAGCCCTTCACGCAGTGATTTCACGCACTGAGAGCTGCGTGAATACCTGACAGGCACCTGACCGATTGGTGAGCGTCAGCATAGGCTCATGACCGCAGTAAGCAGCCAGGTACGCACGATTGGTACGCATTGGCGGGTGCGTGCCGGCGAAGTTCGCACCGAGGTTCGCACTTCTGGTTCGCACCCTCTTACGCAAAGCTGGTGCGAACCCGGCCAGTGGTTACCACGCTGGATACCATGGAAAGTTACCAATGCAGCGGTTGCCAGTCGCTGGTTTCCACTGTGGTTTCCACGGTATTGCAGTGGTTTCCACTGGCAACCTGCCCAGTTGCGGAAGAATCAATGCCACGGCGCGACGGGCTTGCCGCCCCATTTGCGAAACCCCTCATGCAACAGGCTCAGACTGCGCCAGCAACGAGTGTTGAATTCTACACACCGTGTAGATCCCAACACGCCGGCGCTGGCAATTACTTTGACCACGCTTTGACGGAATGTGAGACAGGTATGAGACGAATCCCGCGCCTGGTCGACGTCTGAGGCTTTTCTCCATGCGGCGGCCGTCAAACAAGCAGGCTTGGTCGTCTCATACCCCTGACAGACCCCAGACGGATTCTGGACAGGCTCTGGACGGTCTACGCAGCGGCAAGGTCGGTCGACTCCGCCAGAGAGCCGCAACCAGCCTGGGCGGAGGCAGATCGGGCAGCAGGCCGGATAGCCCCAACGTCCAGAAACGGGAAAGGTCCACGACGGTGATTTGTGAGGATGGTGAGCCACGGAGACATCAAGGAAAGCGAACCCGAACTCCTTGACGGAGCCTTGACGAAATTTTTGACAGGTTTAGACGGTTTGCTCCGGCGCCACCACTGGTTGGCGCACTGAAAGCCACGCAGGGCAGCGCTTTGCGAGCATTCACGCAGTTTGGCCAGCACCAGCCTCGTCAAAAATTCCAGACTTGGCCGTCAAGGTAACTGCTTGATCAATCGCCAGGTCCACACCAGCGGGATGGGGTGGTGAAATACAGGGTCGACTAAATCCTTAGCGCGCCAAGCAATACTAGACAGACCCTTGACGGATTTTCGTCAGAAGGCGCCATACAATTCCGCCGCAGCCCACGTCCTATAACGTCTCCAGCTTGAAAGGCGGCGTGCTGGGGTATGATGCTCGTCAAAGATTTATTCAGGCGTCCGCAGACCTGACAGCAGGTTGAAACAGGCGATCGACTCAGTAACGCACGAACTGCTCTCGCATGAGGTTTTTCCACGGCAACTATGGCACCGCAGGGAAACAGCCTACCTTCAGGATGGTGCCTTACAATGAGCGGTCCGTACCCCCAGAGAGATCAGTCAGATGAGTCAAGAGCCAAGCCCTCGTTCAGAGGCCGCATTGCCAAAAATCGAAGTGTTCGCGGAAGGGAAGTACTTCCGAGTGGACTGGGATTATCAGGAAGCTCCTGAGAGTAGTGTCTTGCTTGAGAACCAGCTCCTGAATGGGTACATCTGGGGCGTGATCGCCGCTCTCCGTATCGCTGAAAAATGCATCAGTTGCGCAACCCCTAGAACTGGAACGATCAAAGGGCTAGAGAAGGATGTCGCGTTAAGGTTTGCGGAGCTTCTGACTGAAGCCCTCCACCCGGTAGTGACTAGGGAATACATGAAACTTAAGCGCGAGGCCAGTTGGCCGCATGTGAGGCATGCCCAGGAAAATGCTGCGCCCTAACCTGCCCTACCGAAATGGGAGCGCAGGCATTGCCGCCAGCTTTGAGCGCGACGACCGACGCCAGCGGCTACCAACCCGATCAAAACACTTATGGGCCGTCAAGGTACCTTCTATTGTGTAGGAAACTGTCAGCGTCACGGCTCATCGAGCCCTCAGCATTAAATTGCTTTAAAAACAAAAATTTAAGTCTGTAAACAAGCATATGAACGCGCTGCTCATAAATTCTCCCCCAGTAAACGCACGTGCATTTTGGCTATGGAGCAGGTCGGTCGCCATACAAAACTGAGTCAATGTTTTCGCGTGAGGCCTGCTGAATCGTCTACCGAAAACGCAACTGAACGCTAAGCAAAATGTTTAGTTTGGTGTATAGTTTTCGCATGACCTTCCCTTATTCCAATGCGGAACAGGCTTAAAATGACCATTCGTACAGGGCTTCTGAAGCGCTCGCCGCTAAAGTACGTCGTCGCGTCCGTAAGGTTCGCCCCATGGCCCCTTCTGGGCAGCAAGATCGCTGAAATCCAAGACGCCATTCGTGATATCGCTCCCCTGATGCATACCATCGAGATCGAGCAGCTATCACCAAATGGCCAAACGATACAAAGATCCGGCACGACTCGTGAAGCCTGGATGTTTATGGGTGCCGACAAAAGTTTTGGCATTCAGATGTCGCCTGACCAGCTTTTGCTATTTACAACAAGTTATACGCGCTTTGCCGACTTCATTAAAATTTATAGGCAAGCGTTAGATATACTCATAAAGCATATGAGATATGTTGACGTTATAAACATGGGCGCTAGATACATTGACTATATAAAACTATCGTCCGAAGAAAATCTTTCAGACTATATTTCAAGTAGTTTCCTGCCGCCTATAGCAGCAGGCCATAAAAGCGTTGGCGCGAACATAGTAAGCGAATATAGCGTAGACAACTCAAAACTTCGCGTAAGTTCGGTAAGCATGCCTGGCTTGATCCCTGTACCCCAAGACATTCTTGGCATACTGATGATGATCGATCCTAAGCCAATTCAACTTACGCCGCTGACAGACAAAGAACTTGTATTTGATATGGACGCCATCAAGGTTTTTGAAAAACCGACGAAGATGTTGGCAGAGCCTATACTAGAAGAACTGGACAATTTGCACACAACCGCAAATAATTTCTTTAGACAGCCTGACGTTTTTACTGACTATGCATTCGACATATGGAAAGGAGATCTATAATGTTCGTTGACGCATATGCAACTCAACCAGTCGACTATACTTCATCCCCATTATATGGGCGACCTGTTCAGCTGTGGACATCAGAAGCGTCTGCACCGATATCTGAGCAGATTGGTGCGATACTAGTTAAAAACGAATACGAAAGCAATTGGACTGGGTTGCAGCCAACAAGAAAAAATTCGATAGTTTTTGTTAACAAAGAAACTGCCGACATAAGGATTTCGCTCACAACGACCACCTCTTTAAAAAAGGAAAAGAACAAAGATAACACCAATGTAATTCTCTTTGCTGACCAGCTCGAAGCTGTGCAAGAGAAGATGAAACTTTCTATAACTCAAGTAGCAGAGCTATTTGGTGTAACAAGAAAGACTGTCTATGATTGGTACGAGGGAAAGACCACACCTCGTAGCGCTGCGTCCAATCGTCTGGAAATTTTGTCAGAGATAACAAATTCCAAACCTAAGAATTTTGATATTGGCAGACTGAAAACAGTGTGGAATGTGCCGATCTCTGGAAAGTCGTTTCTTTCCGTAATACAGGATGAAAACTTAAACCCAGTCGAGTTGCGGGAAGAAGCTTCAAAAAAACTCGCCGAACTTGGGCCACGCCTGGCACCTACGGCTGCCAATGGAACGGCTATTTATCTGGGCGATGCACACACTTCTGATGTAGATAGAGATACAAATGCAGTCTAAATCGGATGTAGTGCAAGCAATAAAAGACGGCGCCTGGTGGCAGGGCGCCGTTATCGCCGCATCACGAGTCGAGCATCTCCACAAAATAGAGGGGGTGGATTTTTGGGTCGTCGCGTCCCAGACGTGCAATTTGTACAATCAGAATTTTGAGAAAATACCTAGTTTCGAAGTTCTCGCAGCGAAAAACATTGGCGAGTGTAACCCGCAGTTTATTAAGGGCGACAACCCAAGAATTTTGCATTTAGAGGCGATTTGCGAGGAATCTACTGTTTACCTTGAAATTGATATACAGACACGGGCATGGCTGCCTCGTGAAGCCATGGCAGATTTAACGGCTCCTGATTACTTGATTTGTGACGCATTTGCAGAGCACGATCCCAACTGGATAAAAAAGCAATGGCTGGATCTTTTCTCGGGTTGGATAGGTAGAAGCTATACGAGAGTAGCTCTACCCGATGATTTCAACACTTCCCTGAATGACTGCAGAGTAAAGGAAGTAATAGAGAAAAAACTCACCAAGCATGCAAATGATCTGTACGGTATATATATTTCATTATTGCCTGACTCTGAAGGACCATGGAACGGAATTCTCGGCCTCATGCCACCACCTTATCAGCTGAGCATTTTGCTGATCACTTATATGGAGGCAGACTTAGATTCGATATTATCCAGCTTTAAAAAGCAGCTATTCAACGACAAAATCGCCAGTGGGAAAAAAGACGACAACGGGAAGCCTATTGAGACAACAAGAGCTGAGCTTGCTGCCAGCTTTGATATACGAATAATTAAGCAAGGCGTCCAAGCAATGACTATCGGAGAGGTCAGCCTCCTGGATCTCAAACAGTACGTCCGATACTCACTTATAGATCACCACTCTAATTCGATGATGGCTACCGGAATATAATTGCATCCATTCTCATAACGTCTCATCTCAAAAATTTTCCAAAACAAAAATTGTCGCAGCTTGCATCAATGGAATTTGCCACTCCACCCTTATGCGATTATGATAAATATTGAGCATACAGCGCCATCACCCCGGCCTAAATATCAAATCAAAGTTGAAAACACCTCACTTCAAGAGGTGGCACCTCGTGCCATTTCCCGTTGTTTACAAGTACAACAATGAAGAAATTTTTTATTTCTCCCACTGCACTGAAACGGGGTAGTGGCTGCTAGGCACCGAAACGCTTTCAAAAATATAGATTTAAGCCCATACCAATTCTTTTTTATCCAGTGCTCATGCTTTGAGATGTCGGAAGATTACTAAGGAACCTTTCGTCGGAAGAAATTCGCAGAGAGGCCGGCCAAATCGGCACGGTGGGGTGAGCTCAGAAATGGAGCCTCATTTGAAAAAGAGAGTAGATTTGTGAGTAGATCCAAGAGACTGAACCAATGAAACCCTTTAAAAACACCACCTACAGCCTTCTGTTCGATTCCGTCTCTGGCACCACATTCAGCTTTCATGTGGTGTCAGCATCACGTGAAAGCCCAACAAAAAACCCGCCTCGTGCGGGTTTTTTGTTGTCTGCGTTTTTTTGATTGACCTGCAATCCCTGGGGTCAGCTTGCATCAGCCCAATGGATGTTCRGCGTACGAACTCCACCACCGCTGAGGTCAACCGCGTAACGTAATTCGCGGCCATTACGCTCCGTCACAACGACGTACTTACCTGCGGGCAACTGAGTCAAAACAATCGGGCCCGCCTGGTCCAGCGACAGTACTTCATGACCTTTCGGCCCCTGAATGGCTACCTTGACGTCAGGCACGTACTCATTGGACGGCCCAGTGGAAAAAGTCATGTGCAAGTTATAGCCACCCATCCGCTGGATTGCGCACGACTCATCCTGACCGATACCACCGGACATGAAGTTAACGCCGTTCTGTTGTTGCTGTTCCAGCTGCACGCCCTGCGGGTCAATCGGGTCACGACAGACCTCCGCCTGAACACTGGAAATAGGCAAGCCAGCGAGCCCAAGCAGGGCAACGCCTGATAGCGCGAGTAAACGCAAGGATCTCATGATGACGACTCCCGGACCCGTAACGGGTCCAACGAATGCGATGCCACCCATGAAGCCGATGCCATAAAACGGTGACACCCAGTGCTATCCCCAACATCACAGCTCAAACCGAAAACCGGTAAGAATACTGCTTACACTTTTATGACTTCCCGCTCGGATCCTTCGTTTAGATCAATTGGTTGTGAAAGCCGGCGCCGATACGACTACCAGTTGTCAGCCAATTCACCCACCAAGCCGCTATCGCGAACCACCGAGCAATCGCTCCTTGGGAAATTCACCGACCTGCGCTTCAATAGCACCCTCCCCCTTGCTCCTGAACTAAGGATCGAAGCCCATGGCATCGGCGAACAAGCAGCACAAAAGAACCCAACGCGCGAAAGCCAAGGCCAAACAAAATCGCGTGCAGCGCGCGAGTGCTCCGGTCGAACTGGACCCGAACGATGAGCGTATCGACTTTGAGTCAGTAGACCTGACCGAGCTGTTCATAAAAATGCGCGATGCCGAAAAGACCAGCCAACAAGCGCTGTGCACGGCTTTTCTGGAAGACCCGCTGCTCGAAATCGTGTTTGAACAGGAAGGCGAAGAAGGCGCCACCGATTTCATCCTCGCGGCACTGATCGAGTATCGCCAGTGGTCGACCGAAGCGGACGAAGCCCAAGCCCTGGCATGGATCGAAAGCCCGCAGTTCCAGGCGGACTATGTGGCCGCCTCCGAGGCGCTGGTGAAGTCGCCACGGTAATTTCTGCGAACCGAAAGAACGGCTGCTGTCGGCGATGACAGCGGCCGTTTTTTTGTTATGGCGCGCCATCACCGAAAAATACCAACAGATTGTTCCCCCGCAATATGACGTCTATCGTTGGCAGCAAACCGCGCCCAGGCCTGCATCCAATGACTCTGTCGAACACGCCCTCACTGGCACCGTTGTCGCCAGCCCGGATTGAATTGCCGCTGCCAACCACCGGCCCCAGTGAATCATTCAAAGAGCCAGCCGCCGATGGTTTTGTCCTCGGCGGTTTTGCCTGGCGCCATTCCCTTCAAAATCCCAATCGCCCGGTGGTGATCATCAACGCGGCAACTTCGGTGCGCTGCCGGCATTACTTTCGTTTCGCCGATTACCTGTTTACCAACGGTTTCGATGTCATGGTTTACGATTACCGCGGCATCGGTGAATCCCGGCCTGACTCGCTGCGCGGATTCAAGGCGTCCTGGTCGGACTGGGGCGCGCTGGATTTCGAAGCCATGCTGCAACGGGCGACGCGGGAATTTCCAGGCCAACCGATTGACGTAGTCGCTCATAGCTTCGGTGGCTGCGCGGCAGGGTTGGCCGCTTCCGCAGAGGTGATCCGGCGCCTGGTCACCGTGGGCGCGCAGTTCGCTTATTGGCGCGACTACGCCTCGGCCAGCCGCTGGCGGATGTTCATCAAATGGCATCTGTTCATGCCGCTGATGACGAAGCTCTACGGTTACTTTCCCGGCAAACGTCTCGGCTGGCTCGAAGATACGCCCGCCGGCGTCGTTCACGACTGGAGCACGCCGGCCGCTCGCTACGAAGAGCGGCCCAGTGGCCGTGTAATCGCCGCAAAAGCCCAAGCCCTGCCCTTCGCCGCCGTCACCGCACAAACCCTGGCTATCAGCCTTAGCGACGATCCGTACGGGACGATTTCTGCCATCGAGCGCTTGCTCGGCTACTTCAAGGCCAGTTGCAACACGCACCTGCGAATCGCCCCAGAAGACATCGGCGAAGTGGAGGTCGGACATTTCGCCTTTTTTCGCAGCCCGTACCAAGCCACACTATGGCCCATTGCATTGTCCTGGCTACAGAACGGCGAATTGCATCCCGACACGCCAGGACGGTTGGTACCACGCAGCGTACCCACCTGACTGCGCTCTCCCACACGAATACGGAACGAAGTAGATGGCCGCCACGAACAAGCAACAGAAACGCGCCAAACGCGCCAAGATCAAAGCCAAGCAGATTCGCATCAGCGGCAGAAAGCCCATCGCCATGCATGACGACCCGAACGCGCCAGCCGAGCAGATACCTGAGTACACCCTGGCGATGTTCAGCAAAATGCGTGAGGCCGAGGCCATTGGCCGCAACGATATGCTGCTGACCCTCCTGTCAAACCTCAGCGAAATCATCAACGACCATCCAGAATTGCTGGATATGGAAAACGCCGAGAACGAAGCCATGGCCGCCACTCACCTGGCCGCCGACATGCTGATCGACTACCGCATGTGGACCGATGGCATGGACCGTGAAGCCGCCCAGGCCTGGCTGACAGACCCGCAGTTCATCACCGACTTCGGCAATGCGCTGGACACCTACCGCGAGTCGCTGGAAGAGCCAGAGGCAAAAGCCGAATAACCCCCCCTGAAGAAACTTGCGAAAACAAAAACGGCCGCTGTCATTCCTGACAGCGGCCGTTTCTTTTTAACGTTCATCACCCTATCGAAGAGCTGGCGCTACCCTTCATCAGCCCCAGCGTATATCCCGTTGACATATCCCCGCCACAACCTATTCTTGGGCTCTAAGCGCACCAAAAGCGGAGGACACCCCAATGGAACAGACCACCCTTTTCATGAGCAATCGAAGCCAGGCCGTCCGCTTGCCCAAAGCCGTGGCAATGCCTGAAGACGTCAAGCGCGTCAATGTTGTAGCCATTGGCCGCGCTCGCATCATCACGCCGGCCGATGAAGCCTGGGATAGCTGGTTCGATGGCGATAACGTCACTGCCGATTTTATGGCCGACCGCGAGCAGCCGGCCGATCAGGAGCGCGAGTCGTTCTGATGATCAAATACATGCTCGATACCAACATCTGCATTTTTACCATCAAGAACAAACCACAGGTCGTACGCGAAGCGTTCAATCGCCATCACGGCCAGCTGTGTATAAGCGCAGTCACGTTGATGGAATTGATTTACGGCGCTGAAAAATCGGCGGCGCCGGAAAAGAACCTCGCCGTCATCGAAGGTTTTGCAGCTCGTCTTGAAGTCCTGCCCTTCGACTACGAAGCCGCTGCCCACACCGGAATGATTCGCTCGGAACTTGCAAAAGCCGGGACGCCGATAGGCCCTTACGATCATATGATTGCGGGTCACGCGCGCTCACAAGGGTTCATTGTGGTGACGAATAATCTTCGGGAATTTGAGCGTGTTCCCGGATTGCGCGTAGAGGATTGGATACACCTCGATTGAACTCGGCATCAGAAACAAAAACGGCCGCTGTCATTCCTGACAGCGGCCGTTTTCATTACGAAGCGTGAATCAGCTCAACACGACCGCGCCACGCTGTTCCAGTTTGCGACGGCGAGCCACAAACAAACCGGCCGCCACCACCAAAAGGCTCAACAGCCCCGTGGCAAGGATTTCCACGCGATGGGCATCCTGAAACAGCATGATGGTCAGGGCCGCCACGATGAATACGATCACCGCGTAGGTCAGGCCCGGAAACAGCCACATGCTGAAGGCGATTTTTTCGCCGCGGGCCATGCGCTGTTTGCGCATGCGCAGTTGCGAAATCGCGATCACCAGGTACACCAACAGCGCAATAGCGCCGGAGCTGGCCAGCAGGAATTCGAACACCGCAGCCGGGGCCACGTAGTTGGCGAACACCGCGAGGAACGCCGCGCAGGTCGACAACATGACGGCCCAGTACGGCGTGCCGCTCTTGTTGGTGCGCTGGGAAACGGCCGGTGCATCACCACGCTTGCCCAGGGAGAACATCATGCGGGATGCGGTGTACAGCGCCGAGTTCAGGCAACTGGTCACAGCAACCAGCACCACGAGGTCGACGATCAGCTTGGCATTCGGGATGCCCATGCGCTCAAGCACGGTCTGGTAGGAACCGACGCTGGCCAGAACCGGGTCGTTCCATGGCACCAGCGCCACAACGATGAAGATCGATACGAGGTAGAACAAGCCAATCCGCCAGATCACCGAATTGGTGGCCTTGGAGATTTGCTGGCCAGGGTTCTTCGACTCCGCGGCCGCGATGGTCACGATCTCGGTGCCCATGAAGGAAAACATGGTGGTCAGGATGGCGCCCAGTACCGCGCCCATGCCGTTTGGCAAGAAGCCCTGGGTGTCGAACAAGTGCGAAACGCCGCTGACCTGGCTGCCTGGCAGGAAGCCGAAGATCGCCATGACACCGAGGACAATGAAACCGATGATCGCCAGGACTTTGATCAGAGCGAACCAGAATTCGAACTCACCGTAGTTCTTCACGCTGAACAGGTTGGTCACTGTCAGCAGCAACGTGATGATCAGGGTAAATGCCCAGATGGCCACGTTAGGGAACCAGGCATGCAGGATAGTCGCGGCGGCGTTGGCCTCCAGCGGGATTACCAGAACCCAGAACCACCAGTAGAGCCAGCCGATGGTGAAACCGGCCCAGTGACCGATGGCGCGATCGGCGTAGGTCGAGAAAGAGCCCGTGTCCGGAGAAGCAACGGCCATTTCGCCAAGC
This sequence comes from Pseudomonas sp. 05N36, assembly GCF_056397385.1. Taxonomy (NCBI): domain Bacteria; kingdom Pseudomonadati; phylum Pseudomonadota; class Gammaproteobacteria; order Pseudomonadales; family Pseudomonadaceae; genus Pseudomonas; species Pseudomonas sp. 05N36. The sequence goes on from NZ_JBFTNH010000001.1 coordinate 618,398, forward strand.
ATGCGCATGACCAGCACGACCAGCATACCGGCAGCAGCGTAGGCCAGCAGCACGGCAGGGCCGGCGGCAGCGATGGCGTGACCCGAGCCAACGAACAGGCCGGCGCCGATAACACCGGCAATCGACAGCATGGTCACATGGCGCGGTTTGAGCCCCTGTTCGAGGCCATTAGAGCTTTGGGTGCTGCTCATTGAAACTACCTTTGTAAGGAAAAGCGATTGCCTCCATCCCGCTTGGCGTCCTTCTCGTAAAAAGAATCCAACGGGGCGTTCCTTATTCTGCACGCAATAATTGCGCCAAAATGTTTCACTCCGCCGGTTTACGCGGGCTGTACGGCGACTGAGCAGTCATCGCAAGCCATTGAAATTAATGGCACTTAGCCAGAGCGTTACCCTGCCACCCACTTCACAAACGAATTCACGCACCAGAAACACACCAGAAAAACGGCTCACGCACAATAAAAGTGCAGATCGGGAACGTTTGTCCGGTTAGCGCTTCCAACACCCGGCCAAAGCTGGCACCATCGCGCCTTTTTTTACGCGACACCCACACAGACATGGCTTCAAACGGGGCATCGGTTGTTGATGGCGCGACAGTCTGCTGCGCTGATGCGACAACCCGTCACGCACTGCCCGTCTACGCCCCGTGGGGCTGTTGGCCGCCATTCGACCGCCATGCTAGCTTGGCGCCTCGCCAGGAATGCCCGGCCAACAGCAGGAGCACAACAGACACAATGAGGACCGCACATGGCTGAGGCCACGCCCGCGCTTGAAATCCGCAACTTGCACAAACGCTACGGGACGCTTGAGGTGCTCAAGGGCGTCTCGCTGACCGCACGCGACGGCGATGTGATCTCGATCCTGGGCTCCTCCGGTTCCGGCAAGTCCACGTTCCTGCGCTGCATCAACCTGCTCGAAAACCCGCACCAGGGCCAGATTCTGGTGGCCGGCGAAGAGCTCAAGCTCAAGCCTTCGAAAAACGGCGAACTGGTCGCCGCCGACGGCAAGCAGATCAATCGCCTGCGCAGCGAAATCGGTTTTGTATTTCAAAACTTTAACCTGTGGCCGCACATGAGCGTGCTCGACAACATCATCGAAGCGCCGCGCCGCGTCCTCGGGCAAAGCAAGGCCGAAGCCATCGAAGTGGCGGAAGCCTTGCTGGCCAAGGTCGGCATCGCCGACAAACGTCACGCCTACCCTGCAGAACTTTCCGGTGGCCAGCAGCAACGTGCCGCCATCGCCCGTACCTTGGCGATGCAACCCAAAGTCATTCTGTTTGATGAGCCGACTTCCGCGCTTGACCCGGAAATGGTTCAGGAAGTACTAAATGTGATCCGCGCCCTGGCCGAAGAAGGTCGCACCATGTTGTTGGTCACCCACGAAATGGGCTTCGCCCGTCAGGTGTCCAGTGAAGTGGTGTTCCTTCACCAGGGGCTCATAGAAGAGCAAGGATCGCCCCAGCAGGTGTTCGAAAACCCGCTTTCGGCGCGCTGCAAACAATTCATGTCCAGCAACCGCTAACGGAGCTACCTACATGCAGACTTACAAAAAACTCCTCCTGGCCGCGGCCGCAACACTGGTGTTTTCGGCCAATGCAATGGCCGCCGAAAAACTGAAAATGGGCATCGAAGCGGCTTACCCACCGTTCAACAATAAAGATGCCAGCGGCCAGGTGGTCGGTTTCGACAAAGACATCGGCGACGCCCTGTGCGCCAAGATGCGGGTCGAATGCGAAGTCGTTACCTCTGACTGGGACGGCATCATTCCGGCACTGAACGCCAAGAAGTTCGATTTCCTGATTTCCTCGCTGTCGATCACGGACGATCGCAAGCAAGCCGTTGATTTCACCGACCCGTACTACTCGAACAAACTGCAGTTCATCGCACCAAAAAACGTCGACCTCAAAACCGACAAGGACTCGCTCAAAGGCAAGATCATCGGCACCCAGCGCGCCACCCTGGCCGGCACCTGGCTTGAGGACAACTACGGCAACGACGTCACCATCAAGCTGTATGACACTCAGGAAAACGCCTACCTGGACCTGACCTCCGGTCGCGTCGATGCGATCCTCGCCGACAAATACGCCAACTACGACTGGCTGAAAAGCGACGCCGGCAAAGACTACGAGTTCAAAGGCGAGCCGGTTGTATCCAGCGACAAAATCGGCATTGCCGTGCGCAAGGGTCAGGACGAGCTGCGTAACAAGCTGAATGCCGCATTGAAAGAAATCGTCTCTGACGGCACCTACAAAAAGATCAACGACAAGTACTTCCCGTTCAGCATCTATTGATTCTGACTGGCCTGACCGGCGCCGTACTCTGACGGGGCCGGTCCTTGGCAATGCCTGCGGCAACTTGAATAGAAATCCATGACTATCGACCTCTACGGATTCGGCCCGGCGCTCGCCGCTGGCGCGCTGATGACCGTCAAACTGGCCCTCTCGGCATTGTGCCTGGGACTGGTGCTCGGCCTGCTCGGTGCCTTGGCCAAGACTTCCCCGTACAAGCCGTTGCAATGGCTTGGCGGCACTTACTCGACCCTGGTTCGCGGTATCCCGGAATTGCTCTGGGTGCTGTTGATCTACTTTGGCACGGTCAACCTGATGCGTGCCTTGGGCGAGTTTTTCGGCAACCCCGATCTCGCGCTCAATGCCTTCGCCGCTGGCGTGATCGCCCTCGGCCTGTGCTTCGGCGCCTATGCCACCGAAGTCTTTCGCGGGGCGATTCTGGCGATCCCCAAGGGTCACCGTGAAGCCGGTGTTGCGCTGGGTCTTTCGAAATTCCGGATCTTTACCAGGCTGATCATGCCGCAGATGTGGCGCATCGCCCTGCCGGGTCTGGGCAACCTGTTCATGATCCTGATGAAGGACACCGCGCTGGTGTCGGTGATCGGCCTGGAAGAAATCATGCGTCATGCGCAAAACGGCGTGACCATGACCAAACAACCGTTCACCTTCTACATGGTCGCGGCCTTCATGTACCTGGGCCTGACGATTCTGGCCATGACCGGCATGCACCTGCTGGAAAAACGCGCCGCTCGCGGCTTCGCAAGGAGCACGCAATGAACTGGGAAGTCATCATCAAGTGGCTGCCGAAACTGGCACAGGGCGCGACCCTGACCCTGGAATTGGTGGCCATCGCCGTCGTCCTCGGTTTGCTGCTGGCGATTCCGCTGGGCATCGCCCGCTCGTCGCGCCTGTGGTACGTGCGCGCACTGCCTTACGCGTACATTTTCTTCTTCCGTGGCACGCCGTTGCTGGTGCAGCTGTTCCTGGTCTATTACGGCCTGGCGCAGTTCGATGCCGTGCGCGCGAGCGCGATGTGGCCGTACCTGCGCGATCCGTTCTGGTGCGCCACCGCCACCATGACCCTGCATACCGCGGCCTACATCGCCGAGATCCTGCGCGGGGCGATCCAGGCCATCCCGAAAGGCGAGATCGAAGCCGCCCGGGCGTTGGGCATGTCGCGACCCAAAGCGCTGTTCTACATCATGCTCCCGCGTGCCGCGCGCATCGGCCTGCCGGCCTACAGCAATGAAGTGATCCTGATGCTCAAGGCCAGCGCTTTGGCCAGCACCGTGACCTTGCTGGAACTGACCGGCATGGCCCGCACCATCATTGCCCGGACCTACCTGCCCGTGGAGATCTTCTTCGCGGCCGGCATGTTCTACCTGTTGATGGCCTACATCCTGGTGCGTGGCTTCAAGCTGCTGGAGCGCTGGTTGCGCGTCGATGCCTGCCAGGGACGCTGATCGGCCAGTGCTTGCGGGCGAGCAGTTGCTCGCCCGCTTCAAGGCACTGGACGAATTCCTGACCAAACACCAGGCGCTCTGGCGACCGAGGCCGTTTACCCATCGACAACTGCCGTGGGAAGCGGACTATCCCGAGTTGGCGGATTGGCTACGCCAGCGTTCGCTGGAAGACGCGGAAACCAGTCATAACCATCCTGAAGACCTTCAGGCGCCCGCGCCTTTTCCAGGACTTGCCGCGCAGGCCATTGCCCTCAGCGCTGTAGGCAACCTTCCCGTTCATTCGACCGAGCCTGCGACCCGACGACTGAACGTCGACGTGCCCGGGCGCAAATGGCAGCAGATCGAAGCCTTCGCCGGTTGCCTGCAATTTGCCGCAAAACCTCGACACTGGCTGGACTGGTGCTCGGGCAAAGGTCATTTGGGACGACGGCTGCTGCAAGCCGACCAACAACTGACCTGCCTGGAATATGACCCGACGCTGATCGCCAGCGGTCAGGCGCTGAGCCAACACCATCACCTTGCGGTCAATCATCTTCAACAAGACGTGATGGCCGCCGATGCGGCCGCGCGCCTGAGCGCCGAACACACGCCGGTCGCCCTGCACGCCTGCGGCGATCTGCATGTACGGCTGATGCAACTGGCCAGCGCGGCCGGCTGCAAACAACTGGCCATTGCGCCCTGCTGTTACAACCGCATCAGCGCTCACCAGTATCAGCCGCTGTCCGACGCAGCTAAAGGTTCCGGCCTACAGCTTTCCCTCGACGATCTGGCGCTACCACTGAGCGAAACCGTTACCGCCGGTGCCCGCGTCCGACGTCAACGCGACACGTCCATGGCCCGCCGCTTGGCCTTCGACCTGCTGCAACGGCAACTACGCGGTTGTGACGACTACCTGCCCACACCGTCACTACCCAGCGCCTGGCTGGATAAACCCTTCGCCGATTACTGCCGCGACCTGGCGGCGCTGAAAGACTTATCCACAGTCCCGGCGCAGGATTGGTCGGCGCTGGAAGCCGCTGGTTGGGAACGCCTGGCCCAGGTGCGCAATCTTGAGCTGCTACGCGGCCTGTTCCGGCGCCCGCTGGAGCTGTGGCTGGTACTCGACCGAGCACTGTTTCTCGAGGAACAGGGTTACTCGGTGCACCTGGGATTGTTCTGCGAAACCCCACTGACACCGCGCAATCTGATGCTGCTCGCCGAGCGTCGGCAACCCCTTCATTTCGATCAACAGCCTGTGGATAAGTCTGTTGATGAAACTTGACAAAAGCCTTTGGATCCATGGCTTATAGGCCAAAAAAACGCTTGGTCATTTTTTGTTCACATTAAAAAACAGGCGAAAAAACAGCCAGTTGCGATTTATTGAGAACTACTCCACAAAATACGCCGTAAACACAGCGAATCCATCCCCCGCTGTGCATAAGCATTAATCCGAAAGGTCATAACCAACCTCCGCTATCTGAACTATCGTTGCCAGGCGCCAGAACTCTCTGGCACTCAGGACAGCAAGGAGCTGGGACACAATGACCACACTGAAAAGTGCACAGGAAGCCGTCGATACCGTCGCCAACCAGGCCATTCTCGCGGCCATTCAACAAACCTTCGCCGTTGGCGGGGCGATCATCAACAATGCCACCGGCGAAGTCATCGCAGCACTTCACAACAACGTGTTAATGCCTTTTCCGGGGAAAGGCACCACCTACTTCCTCCCCCATGACCCGACCGCCCATGGCGAGCGACAACTGGTGGACTGGTACTACACAAATGCGGAATCGCTGAAGCTTCCGCCGCCCAACAAACTGACTATCGTGACCACGCTGGACCCTTGTGCCATGTGTGCCGGCGCTTTGCTCACGGCTGGATTCAACGTCGCTGTGAGTGCGATCGATGACTACGCGGGGGTTAACTACAACAGCCAGTTCAACTTCCCGTCATTGCCACCGCACATTCGTCAGCAGGCGCAAAAAACCTGGGGCTATTACGCGGTCGCCGCGCCTGTCAGCCGCGCTTATCAAGGCTCAATGAGCCCGGTGTTTGGCGGCCAGACCATCGACTCGGCGGCGTACTACCTCACCAGCTCGATCTTCTCTGCCAGCGTCAACACCGTGCGCGAGGCGAGCAACAACAGCGGTCTTGAGCCTTCGAAACTGAAAAACCCGGCCACGCTGCCGGCGAACAGTCCGGTACGCCAGGCATTGACCAAAGTGAGTCCGTACGCCTTGACGGTCACCTCCAGCAACCCGCGCGACCCCGGTGCGGAACTGGCGCCGCCGCTGCTGAAAACCGCCCAGCAAGCCAGTGTGTTCAACTCTGTGGCCTTGCTGGACCCCTTCGGCAACCTGCTGGTGTGCCTGGGCGGCGTGGAAAACCAGTCGCCGATTCGCACGGCATTCATGGAAACCACCCGCAGCTATGCGGTCATGCGCTGGACCCTGATGAACGACCCGGACCCGGCGGTACGCGCCCAGGCCGAGCAGTACCTGACGCACCCGAAATACGGCACCTTCGTGTTCCTCTACGCGCCGGACCCGGCCACCCCTCAAGCGGTGATGACCTTCGGCGCGTATGGCTCGACCATGGAAGGCCCGGTGCCGCAAAGCTACCCGTCGAACCTGCAATACGTGTTGCTGCCAGGCAACACCACGGCCCAGGAGCTGTCGCAACTGGCCCAGAACCTGCCGCCGTTCTATACCCAAAGCGTGCAGGTGGCTCCCGCCCAAGTCCTGAGCCAGGCCTTGATCAACGCGGTTAAAAACGGCGTGTAACCGACTGACCTCATACGCAAGACCAGGCCCGCCGAACCATCGGCGGGCCTACCGTGAAAACGTCTTATTGGAACCCTGTCATTCGTCAACAAAAGCATCCCTGCGGGCGACACGTTTAGACCGCGCGACAACCGTAGACTGATCAAGACAAGCCCTGAAGCGCTCAAGCACACACAAGGCGAGAGCCTTGCCAAAGGCCTGCTGAAAAATAGTCAGTAATCAGGGGTTTACAGAACCTCGCCAATCGCTATAATCGTCGCCCAACACGCCGGTATAGCTCAGTTGGTAGAGCAACTGACTTGTAATCAGTAGGTCCCGGGTTCGACTCCTGGTGCCGGCACCATACAAGGTTCCAGAGAAGGCTTTCAAAATCTCTGGAACCCCCGAAAAACCCGCCTTCTGGCGGGTTTTTTCGTTTTGGGGTTCCATCGGTTTCCGTCAGAAACTGGTGGATTCCAACCGTTTTAAGGGTAGAGTTTGGGATACAGGTCACTTCGATAAAAGGGAGTACCCTTATGTCGCGCACCACAGCTCCGCTCTCCGACGCAGCTTGCCGCTTGGCAAAACCTACAGACCGCGCCTACAAGCTTTTCGACGGTGATGGCCTCTATCTCCTAGTCCAACCCAATGGCCGCAAAGGCTGGCGGCTCCGTTACGTCAAACCTGACGGACGGGAAGGACTGACTTCGTTCGGCAACTACCCCGTCATTGGTCTCGCCGATGCGCGCCGCAAGCGCTTGGAGGTCAAGCGAATGCTGGCGGATGGCTTTGATCCTATAGAAACCAAGCACCAAGCCAAGGCGGAAGCCGTAATCAAAGGCAGAACCTTTGAAAGCGTTGCGCTCGACTGGCATACGGAAATGTCGGCCAAGTGGGCACCAGGCCATTCCAAGACAGTGATGAGCCGCCTCAAAACCCACGTATTCCCGCTGATCGGCGCACGCGCCATTGTTGATCTCGACACCCATGACCTTATGCAGCCCTTGGAAGCGATCAAGAAGCGCGGAACGATCGACGTTGCTTTAAGGGTACAAAACTACCTGCAGAGCATCATGCGCGAGGCAAAGCGCCTCCGGCTTATCACCATAAACCCTGCTTACGATCTCGAAGGCTCGATCAAAGCCCCGCGGGCGGTACATCGCCCCGCTCTACCCTTATCGCGACTGCCGGAACTGCAGGAGCGGATCGACACCTATAAAGGCCGGGCACTTACCCGTCTGACGGTGATACTGTCGCTGCATGTGTTTGTACGATCCAGCGAGCTGCGTTTCGCACGCTGGAGCGAGTTCGACCTCAAACGCGGCACCTGGGAGATACCGGACACTCGACCCGCGCTGGAGGGAGTACCCTTTTCCACAAGGGGTACGAAGATGGCAGGGGATATCCATTTAGTACCCTTATCGCCGCAAGCAGTGGCGCTACTCGAAAAAATCCATGCACTCACAGGCAAATTCGCATTGGTCTTCGCAGGGGATGCCAAACCCTGGAAGCCCATGTCCGAAAATACCGTAAACAACGCGCTTCGGACGATGGGATACGACACCAAAACCGATATCTGCGGGCATGGATTTCGTTCGATGGCCTGCAGCGCACTGATCGAGTCAGGATTGTGGTCGGAGACAGCCATTGAACGGCAGATGAGCCACAAGGAGCGCAACAACGTCCGCGCCGCTTACATCCACAAGGCCGAGTTCATCGAGGAGCGCAGGCTGATCATGAACTGGTGGAGCCGGTACCTGGAGGCCAACCGGCAGGAGCATGTCACTCCACACGAATTCGCGAACCAGACCGGACCGAACGTCACTCGCTTAAAAGCAAAACGTGGCGCAACTGAGTAAGCGCTCGGTCTTTATATCTCAGTGATCCGCTTGTCCACGCGGGTCCATCCAAACAGGGCTGCAAAGCCGCCCTGCTTGGATGGACCTCACTTAAAAAATCTAAAGCCCACACAACTGTCTGTGGAAAACCACTGATTTCCACCGGTGGATAATTTCATCCACAGCCGCAGAACTCCCGAAAATTCGAGCCTTGACCCGAATTATCCACAGGCGTAGAAAAGATCGGGCAAAGCGCTGTCGCCGACAGCAACCCAGGTAGCCAGAACCTTTAAGGCTACGCCATACGGTGGTGGTTCTCCCAAAGTGCGATTAGCGTCCGGCGGCTCGCACGGTCACAGCGATGTGATGGATGCCTACTTTTACCAGTGTGCCCACTGCGGCAACTCATCCTCTTTCATAGCTGCCCTGCAGCAACCTATCCGCTTGGCCATTCCCGTGCGCCAACCTGCGCCCGTCTCTTTCTCCCGGAAAGAGACGGGCGCTCCTACCGCTGCTGCAGCCCAACTCGTACAAGGCTTTGCGGCATCCCCCCTCGTGACAATCGGCGTGACAAACACCGAAGTCACCCGCAACAGCGATGCAGATGATGGTGCCGCAGCCCACGGAATGGACTGCACCTGACTGACAGTCAGGCATGCCCCGGTCATCGCGTTACTGCCTTCACCCGACTCAGGATCTCGCGGCATAGGTCTCGTCAGCCAGTGCAGCCTCCACCCGCCCACTTCTTCGGAAGTGCTCAGGAGGCCAGATCATGAGATGCCCAAGCTCCCGGTCGTAAAGAGCCGCCAGTCCCGTGTTAGTGGACAACCCTCACAGGTCGCAGGGGCCTTGATCCCTGATAACACTCAACATCCATGGCGGGATGACGTGGGGAAGGTTTCAAAGATTTTGGCTTCGAGAGGAGTTTGATCATGGCGTTGGTCGGTAAACGGGATGGGCGCAATTTTGGGTATGGACGGCAACTGAGTTATGCCGGGCCACAGGCATTGCGAGATCTATTTGGCGGCGGGCATTACGGGACCGTCAAAGCGCACAGCGATCGTTGGCAGGCATTTGTGCGCTGGTGTCGCTCAGACACTGGACCAGGACTCAACGATGCGCGCCAGATAGATCGCCAAACCTTGTCGGATTACGCGGCGCATCTGCGTCAATTGGTCGAGCGCGGCGACCTTGCCATTGCCACCGCACAAAACCGATTGTCCAGCGTCAACCGGACTATGGCAGCGCTTCGCGGGGATCAGTACGTGAAAGTGCCGAGCCCGAGCAAGATTTTGGAAATGCAGCGCACCACCATCCGCATGACAGTCCCACAAGGCCAGGATCGCGAACATTTGATACGCATCGTCGATGCGCTCCGCGAAGAGCATCCCCGTGCCGCCGCCATCGCGCTCTTGGCACGAGCCACCGGAATGCGTTTGCGGGAGGCGATTTTGGCCGACCTTCCGCGCCTCAAGCGTGAGGCCGAATATCACGGGAAGATCAACATTCAGGACGGCACCAAAGGTGGCCGTTCAGGCACATCGGCACATCGATGGGTCGCAGTGGATGATCATATTAGCGAAGCACTCAGGTATGCCGAACAGGTTTCACCCGCAGGCTGTCGCAATTTGCTCGCCCCGAATGAAAGCTACCTCGATTTCCAAAAGAGAGTCGCTCGCCCAGCCCGAGACATTCTTCATACACACAACCTCAAAGGCTTCCACGAATTACGAGCAGCCTATGCGTGCGAACGCTACGAGCAAATCACCCATCATCCCGCGCCCGTCAATGGCGGCAAGTGCTATCAGCTCGATCGAAACCTTGATCGAGAGGCCCGAGCACAAATCAGCTATGAGCTAGGACATGGTCGTATCGACGTGGTATCGGCGTACATTGGCGGGCGAGCATGAGCAAGCCATTCGATATGGAGGTTTTTCTGGTAGGAGTGCTGACCGGGTCGCCTGCCACACGCGAGCGTCACCTACGCCAAGCAAAGGCAATTCACGCTGCGATTTCTAAACGCTGGCACCGAGATAATCCATGGACCTGGCAGCGAAAGCATCTGGTCTGGTTTCTTGATGCGCACCTGAATCCGCGCGCTGAGTCGACACGCTACTACTATCTGTTGACCATACATTTACTCACTATTCGCTTAGGAAGGGCATGGCAATTCTATTGATAGTCGAGGATCAGCAACCAATCAGAAGCGGGCGATAGGAATTGGCCTCTTCGCCAGTATTTCGCAACATCGTCCGTGAACGCTAAATCGACACGGCATCGACCCAAGGTTCTCAGTCCGGCATAGGCTTGATCTATGAGCGATACCTGGCCTCACATAACGTGTAGATACCCAAGGCAATCGCCAGCCATAACTTACTTGTACAGGTCGGACTGACCTTGTCCGGGGGCGGTGTCAACTACTCGCCCAAAGCTTGCCTGTCTCACCTGATCGAACGTGGCGCATTGCGCGGGTTGGTCACGATTCCAGGACTGCCACGAATTCGACTCACTGCACTCTATCGTACCGATCACCAGTTTGGACTGAATCAGAATATGGCGCAGTTGGCGCTGCAATACTGTGATTGTTCCCGATTTCTGCTTTCAGTAGAGCCCAACCGTGCTCGGCGCCCTCGATCATCCCGGGCATCGCCATTTTCGTTGTATGGCATCAGTGCAACGATTCGTACACCGTGTCAGCCTTTGACCGGTTCAGATATTCATCGTAGATATTCTGGAATTTTCACGACAACTCTATCGTTCATTATATTTTACGACCGCTTGAAATGGTCGCCTCCCCCTACACACATGAAAGTATGAGCTTTTATAAGACCTGAGCTTTACCTTAGCTCAAAATAAAAAGCAAACACGAACATAATATCAAACACTCACAGCATGGTTTCTAGATTGACAGTTACAACAGTGCGACTATATGATTTGAATCAAGGACACGTTATTTTCACGGAATGAATCCAATGCTCCACCATCTCTCTCTGTGTATTCTGCTCCCTCCTGATTTTCTCATCGCATTGCGGTCCCCACTAACAGTTAATAGCTGGGACTCCCGTACCTATTTTCTCCACACGGCAGCATCTTAATAGATGCCAAAAATCTATTCGTATTGATCTTCGCGCTGAGATTTAACTCAGTGAAGGTCGCAACCTGCGAATGTAAACCTTAAAAGCCAATTAGCTTGAGTCTTGCGCCGGATATATGACGCAGGGAAAATATCGCCTATAAAATGAAAGGATTTCTATGAAGTTACTGGATAACGCTATCCGTTTTTCCTACCCGCTGCCTAATGGGCAAACCGTCACGCTTAACCTTGCGACGGAGGAGCTGCTGGGTGTTCGCATGAAAAAAAATGTGAAGCGCCTAATTGGTTGCTATGAGCAGGACATGCTCTTCTTGAACAAGGAAATCGAAGGGGACATTCAGCAGCATCTCGACGAACGATATGGCCGCGACAAAAGCAAGAAGGCTTTAGACGAGTTGAGAACACTTGAGGCTGTTGTATTTGCACCGGTCAGTGCACAGTTGGATAAAGTCGACTTCTCGGTCTCGGCAGATCAATTGAAGGCGTTTTTCGGTGCCCAATTGGATGAGGAGTTCGCTCGACTCAAAAATGGCGACTTTGATCCTACGCTTTCTTACATTCTCCACGATTCAAACGGCCAAGCGTTGATGAGAAGTTTGTTGACGCAGTTCTCGATTGAATTCCTCATCGAGGGCGCGCCAATGGGCCTTTACGCTACGGGCGCATTCGGCACCTTGCAGTCCCATCTGCTGCGGGTTTACCAGGACGAGATGGGCAACGGCGTTCCCGAGGACAAACACAGCCATCTGTATGAAAAGACGATGTTGGATCTTGGACTGAGCGATACGCCGGATGCGTATCAGGACCACTTCCTTACCAGCAACATGCTGGTCTCGGCTTATACTTATCAGATCTGCCACGACAAAAGTAAGTTCTTGCGTTACCTCGGCGCATTTTTCCGCAATGAAGCTTGCTTCATTGTGTGGCAAAAACAACTGGGAGAGTCTGTTCGCGAAATTTATAGCGGAAAAGTCGACTGTCATTATTTTGATGTGCACACCTCAGTCGATCAGGCACATGGTCGCTGGGTGCTTGACAATCTGGTGGCTCATGCATTGGAGCGTTTCGGTGATGACGCCGCGCCCCATATATTGCGCGGTTTTGTAGAGTTGATGATTTACCAGGATATTTTTGGCTTGGAACTTGATCATCAAATATTGACCGGCACGGTGGCAGAATCAACAGAGTCACCAAACTCAAATCTTCCATTTTCAAATCACATATCCCCCGGCCAGACCGAGCACCTTTTCTCTGCTCAGGAACTTCTCATCAATCTTCAGGGAAGTGGCAAACTCTTTCTCACGGATCCTTTGACTGCTACCACTTCGTCAGAGCGCGAACTGATTCGTCTCCCTCCATTTACCGCAGCCTATGTCATCGCCGGAAACGACGGCGTAAATTACAACTAAAAGTCTATAGCGGCGCGATTGTTCTTCAATCAATCGCGCAGCAACCGATACCTGATGACATTAATGCTTGGTTATCAAGCGTAAGGAACTTTCATGTCTAAAGAAAAGGCTCTGCCTGATCATGGCAATACATGGCTTCACTTTTTTCCTTCCGATCAACTTGGTAATACGGATGCTTTCCCTTCAACTTTAATTGAAGCGCAAGGGATCTATGTAACGGATGCGCACGGCCGTCGATATATGGATGCCATCAGCGGAGCGTATTGTGTGAATGTCGGTTATGGCCGCGACTCAATTGTCGATGCGGCCAGCCAGGCGGCCAAGACGCTTGCGTTTTGCTCTCCGTTCAGTTTTTCAAACCCGTACTCCACCAGGCTGGCTCAGACGCTGGCTGATCTGGCGTCCCCCGTCGTCGGAGCCAATGCACGGGTGTTCTTCACCAATAGCGGTTCGGAAGCGGTAGAGACCGCGTTGAAAATTGCTCGGGCTTTTGCCGTCAAGAATGGCGAAAGCCAACGCAAATGGCTGGTTTCTCGCGATCATGCTTACCACGGTGTCACCCTGGGCGCGCTGTCAGTTTGCGGGTTTGCGGCTTTGAAAGAGGAGTTCGGTCCACTTTTACCCATGACCGCGACCATTCCTTCGATGCGAGACAGCGGCGATCCCTTTTATGATTTGCTGAACGCCACCCCAGGCCGTGGCAAGGATGTGGCGGGCCTACTGGTTGAAACGGTCGAAACTAGTAACGGCATGGTGACGCCCACCACACAGTATCTTGATGGATTGAAACGATTGCGCGAGGAGACTGGCGCTTTACTGATCGTGGATGAAGTCATTACCGGATTCGGACGTCTCGGCAGTTGGTTCAGCGCTGAACACTATGGTCTGGAAGCAGACATCATTGTCTGCGCGAAAGGGCTCACAAGTGGATACGACTCCCTTGGGGCAACGATTGTCAGCGAACGCGTCGCTTCGGTCTTTGCCCAGGGCGACGAGAGCATGTTTGCCCATGGTGCCACGTTCGGTGGTCGTCCAGCCGCGGCCGCGGCGGCATCGGAAAATATCGGGATTCTCGAGCGTGAGCAGTTGCTTGGGAACGCCTCATCCATGGGTGTCTATTTAAAAGACAAACTGCACAGTTTGCTTAAAGACCATCCAAAGGTTTCCGATCTCACTGGTATAGGTCTGCTCCAGGCCATCCATTTGAAATCAGCAGACTCCTCAGCTCCCGCCACTGCGGAAGAAGTCGCGGTGATTCGGGAGCGCTTATTAAACCTTGGGGTCATCACCTCCTTGTATTACACCCGTAACGATCCAACGATCGAAATTGYCCCTCCACTGTGTATCAACCGGGAGCAGATCGATCATCTCTGCCTAGTTATCCTCGAAGCGTTGAACTGACTGTCGTTGAGCCTCAATCGTAAAGGACTATAAGAGATGACATTCGATGAAATCGAACACACAGATCCGGTGCGCAATACACAAGTGCAAGGTGAGGAATATGAAAGATCGACAGTGAATGAGGCGTCGGTCAGTCTCGAACGGGCAGAGGCAGTGGGTACGAAGGACGCTGACTTTGAAGCCAGCCTGCTGACAGCCTGGCTTATAACGGCTTGCTGGTACGCCAACTGGGCGGAAGAGGTGAACAGTGTCGTCGTCTCTCGCGCAGGACATTTTAATTGCCTGAATGTGGATCCGCATGCGCCAGCTAGTGCACTTCGCGCTGCCTGCAAAAAAGCCCTGAACGACATGTTTGGCGCGCAGACCGCCCCGTGGCAGGTACGGGCCTGGTCAGACATCGAACAATGCCAGGGCTTATTCGGTACGGCCCGACTGCAGATGTGTGTCAGAGAAGCCTCGGTCGAATTACTGTTCGACAGTCAGATTCTCGACAAAAACCTGGCTCATGAGATTTTCGACACACTGCACGCTATCGCAACTGCCTTGCAGAGTGATGAATGCGTTACTCCGCAACAACTTGTGGAGCTTGCAAGACCTGTGCAGTCGAACTCTGAATTGCTGGGCAAACTGCACGGCGTCGTGGATCAGGATGTGCTGGAAGCGTTCGAGAGCCATGCATGCCGGAATCCTGAAAAAGTAGCCATTTGTGATGCTGGCACGACTATAAGTTACGGGCAGTTATCGATGTATACCCGGAAGCTCGCAGCAGAGCTTGCACGTGACGGAGTAACCGCCGGCAGCCGTGTTGCGCTGAGCATGCCGCGCTCCAGCGGTTTTGTTGTTGCCGCGCTGGCGTTGCTTTCGCTGGATGCCATCTACATTCCAATAGACCTCGAACTTCCTGCTGAGCGAAGCAAAATGATGCTTGAGGATGCGCGGGTAGGGTGGATCATTGGTAGCGATGCCATAGTAACAAGGGTTCGCTCGATAGCCGAAACCCAATCCGAAAGCGACTCGGGTTGCGGGTATGTGCTGTTCACCTCGGGAACTACGGGTCGGCCCAAGGGGGTGCTGGTTTCTCGCTCATCACTCTCGTACTACGCCAGCGTTGCCAGACATTCGTTCAATCTCACTGGCCATGACAGGGTTCTGCAATTTGCTACCGTATCGTTTGACGCCTCTGTCGAGGAAATTTACCCCTGCCTGATGGCCGGTGGAACTGTGATCATCCGCGATTCGTCTGTCGATTTACGACCTGCCAGATTTCTGGAGTTCGTGCATGAACAACAGATCACCTTCCTTGACTTGCCGACCGGGTACTGGCGAGAGCTGAGCCTGGCCTGCACATCGGAAAACCTCCGCTTTCCACCTAGCGTTAACCTGATTGTCATTGGTGGAGAAGCGCTCTACAAATCAGATATCCACGCCTGGTTCCGTCTCCCCGCACCTCGCCCTACCCTGATCAATTCTTACGGTCCGACCGAGACAACCGTTGTCACAGCCTTCCAACGCGTGCGACCACCCAGTGCAACCGACGACTCAAAGAACGATATCTCCATCGGCCGCCCAATTGCCGGAAGCAGAATTGTCTTGCTCGATCGCTTTGACAACCCGGCGCCACTCGGAGGAATGGGGCAGATATGCATATCCAGCCCAGGTGTGGCCGTGGGGTATCTGAACAGCCCTGAAATGACTGATGAGAAGTTCTTCGTCCGGGTGGAAAGCGATCGAAGTCAGCGCCGCTACTACAAGAGTGGAGACCTAGGACGCATCGGCACCGACGGGGCACTCGAATATCACGGGCGCATGGACAATGTGGTGAAGCGTCAAGGCTTCAGAATCAGTCTTGGTGAAATCGAGTCGATCGTCCGGACGCTGCCCGAAGTGTCAGATTGCTGCGTGTTCATGACCGAAGCGGGTAGCAATGGCAAGCTACTGTGCGCGGTGCAATTGATGCCCGATGTCGAGGTGACTCAAGCGGATGTTCTCCACCAACTGAGCCTGGATCTTCCGTCCTATATGGTTCCGAATAGCTTCGTCCTGCTCGACGAAATACCACGTACCCTCGCTGGAAAGATCGATTACAACGCGGTGCGGGCTCTTGCGACCGTCACTGCCGAGATCGAGGATAGCGGCAAGACCGGCCGGCAGCAGGAAAGCGAACTCATGGTGGGAATACGCTCGATATTGGGCGGTCGTGAACTGAATTGGGATGCCAGTCTTGCGGAGAATGGTGCCGACTCATTGGAAATCGTGCGGTTAGCCGTATTTCTGGAGCGGCACAGCGGTCGAGAATGGCCATTGTCGACGCTGTACCACTACTCGAGCGTGCGGGCCATACTGACCGACGCAGGTAACTCGATGGTCGCACAATACCCTGCTCGACACTTCCGCGACTGGCGCTACACAGAGCTTGATCGACTCAAAGGTTTGCTCCGTTTCGGCGTGACACGATCCGGTCGTATTGAAGACGGCATTCTTGTGACAGGAGCTACGGGGCTGCTCGGACGCCACATGGTCAAAGACCTACTGAAAAAGACGCAACGTCCAATTTACTGTCTGGTTCGCAACTCACCCCCGGGAGCGCCCGAATCCCTGCGTCGAAAACTGATGCAAACGCTCAATGTGAGGAATGAGGAACTGCACCGACTGCACATCCTCGTTGGCGATCTGACCCTCAATAACTTCGGGCTGGACGAGGAGTGCCTGCATACCCTGCAACACAGCATCGGCGATATCGTACATTGCGCCGCCGATACCAACATGTTGTTGCCTTACTCGAAATTGGTGACGACTAATGTCCTCGGGAGCCTGAACCTCATCAATCTGGCGCTCTCAAGTGACGCTGGTTTCCACTTCGTTTCTTCTATGGCTTTGTTTGATACCAAACCACCACTCCCGACAATCTCCCCAAACACCAAAATAACGGAAGTGGATAGCGTGACGTCCGGTTATCTGCAAAGCAAATGGATGATCGAAATGTTGCTGGAGCAACTCGGCGCGTCGGGCCTCAAGGCAACAATTTATCGCTGCGGTCGACTTTGGGGCGGCACCACAAACATCGCTGAAGCCAGCAACGACTACGTCTTTCAGTTCTTGAGTGTCTGCCTGCGAATAGGTCAATTTCCGATCATGCCAATGCAGTTGGAAGTCTGTCCGGCGGATCGCATCGCTGGCCAGATCGCCTCATCCGTAGTAAATCCGGCTAGGCAACCCATGACTGCCGCAAACATCTATCATCTGTGCTCCAGCAAAAGCCACACCATGGACGAAATCTACACGGCCATGCGTCGGCAGGTAAGAGATCTGGCGCTGGTGAATTCGGCAACATGGCTTGCAACGTTGAATGCTCGCATTTTGGCCAATCCGCAGGATGTCCCGGCGATGAGAGTGTTCGCAGTCGTGAAGTCGCTGTCGCTTTCAGATTGTATCGATGACCTGGCGATCAATGAAGCGACCGCCTCGCATGAATGCTGGGAGCATGGCGAACCTCCCGGCCTCACACCGGAGCAGATGGTCTACACCGTGATTGCAGGATCAACCCCTCCATATTCACAGGCTCAAGCGGTCGCGCGTTGATGACGCTGAACCGAGACATTCACTTAACAAGGAGTTACCAAATTGACGCGCTATATCAATTTTCTACTGCTCGCTCTGATGGGCAGCACCTGGGGGCTCCATTTCGTACTGGTAAAGAAAATCACCAGCGCCGGGGTTCATGCCGATTTGATCCTGTTTCCGACGCTGATCGGGGTGGCTATTGTGTTCCTGGCGATGATGGCCGTCAGTCGCAGTTCGTGGCGTATCAACCCCTCGTGGTGGGGCTTCCTGATCATTTGCAGCGTACTCGGCTACGCCTTTCCGATCTGGCTTGAGCTGGTGGTGGCGCCTTATATCGACTCAACGCTGATTACACTGATCGTCACCAGCACACCAGTTTTTTGCATCATGCTGGGATTTCTGCTGCGTCTGGCAACGGTTACGGTCTGGCATCTGTTGTGTGCAGCACTGGGTATTGGTGCCGCAATGATGCTCCTGCTGCCCAGCGCGGCGCTTCCGCAGGGATCGTCACGTTTTTGGTTGGCGGCGGCCATTGGGGTTCCGGTGAGCTATGCGCTTTACAACCTGTACGTCGCCGCTGCCTGGCCGAAAGGCCTAGGGGTGTTCACCATGGCAGCATATGAGTCTGTGCTTGCTGCATTGCTGGCACTGCCGTTATTTGCTACTTCAACGTCGGAGACGGGCTATCAGGAGCTTGTGCAACATGGACCTGAGGTGACGCTGCTGGTGATCGTCACTGCAATTGAAGTTTGGTCGTTCTTCGAGCTAGTGCGCCGGGCAGGTGGGATTTATGTTTCGTTCGCCAGCTTCGCAGCTCTGGCGGCGGGGATTGCATGGTCAGCATTGTTACTAGATGAGCAGATCACTCCATGGATGAATGTGAGCATCGGCGCGATTGTGCTTTCACTGTTGTTGTGTCTGATCGGGGATCGAAGCCAAGCCCGAAGGACGTCTCTGAGCGAAGTTTGAAGCCAGGGCAGACATGATCGAAGCAGCCCTGTCGACGTTTGCCGATGCAACCGCCGACAGGGTTGGAAGAGGATTAGCACGAACATTTTCACCTACCTCTCCGAGTCCCTGTTTTTCCACCTAGAGCGTCAATTCCATCACAGCTTCCTCCAGCGCGAGAATGTCCTTACCGGGTATCGAGACGGGTCGAATAAAATGCGGGGGGTGATTAGGATAATTTTAGGGATAGAAAAATTTATAATTAAGCATAAGTAATAAATAAAACAGTTGGTTAATGTCTGATTCGACTCTTGGTGCCGCACCATACAAAACGAAGCCCCTGCAGAAATGCAGGGACTTTGTTGTTTCTGGCGTTTGGAAAAACCCGCGCTCCCGCCTAGGCCCCTTTGCCAAGAAAAGGCGCGGTTTCCACTTCCAGCATCAGCAACACCATTTCCGTTAATTCGGCGTCGGACTTCTGTCCTGCATAGAGGTCATGGAGTGCTTTGGCGAAGGGAATACGCAGGTCCTGGTTTTCTTCGTGGGCGCTATCGCTGTATTGCATGAGTTCGCTGATGGCGCGCATCACTGCCGCTTGCCACCGAGCGGTGGTCCTAAGACCATCGCCGGTGATTGCAATCAACTTATCCTCCGTCAGTTGGCGAAGGGCGGGTTCCCGCAACGGCTTAAGCGGCTTTGGGTTGCGAGTGTTCTTTGACATACCGGACGATACTCAGCGTTTCCTGCCGGAACTGCTCGTAGTCGATCTGCTGGGCGTTAATAAAGGTGCTGCCCATCATGGTCAGCGACCCCATAAAGCTGGCTTCGGAAATTTCCTCGTCGCTCGCGCCAAACAAGCGCGCGGCTTCGGTATGGAACAGGGCGCAATACTTACAACGAGTCGCCCCGGACACTGCCAGACCTATCAACTCCTTGTACTTGTTAGGAATCCTGGTTTCTGCCAGCCAGAAATCCCGGGCTACGCCCCAGAATCCGTTCGCTGCACCTTCCGGCATCTGCTTGATCCACTCCGGTACCTGACCCAGGGTCTGCTCAATTTCCCGATAGGTATCACGAATGGCCATTTGGCACCTCCTTACCTCTCTGGAGACATCTGCACCAGAGGTACAACTTAGTTTAGTTCGCTGGCGGCCATGCCAGAGCCGGCAGCAGGACAACTCCAGCAACGAATCCTTAAATATCGTAGAAACAACAGGATGGATTTAGACTTTTTTGGCGTAATGGCGGACCACTAAATGCTTGGAGTTATCAAACAAAGCCCCCGCAGTAATGCGAGGGCTTTGTTGTTTCCGGCGTTTGGAAAAGCAGGTCTTAGTGACCCGCACTCTGACCGCCATCGACGTGCAGGATTTCGCCGGTGACGAATCCGGCGGAGTCCAGATACACAACGGCCTGGGCGATGTCGCTGACTTCACCCATGTGCCCGACCGGGTGCAAATTGCCCAGCGCTTCGTGGGTTTCTTCGGCGTGCATCGGCGTTTTGATGATGCCGGGGCTGACCGCGTTCACGCGAATGCCGCGCTTTGCGTATTCGATGGCCAGGGATTTGGTTGCCGCGTTGAGGCCACCTTTGGTCAACGATGCCAGTACCGACGGCACGCCGTCGACCGCGTGGTCTGTCAGGCTGGTGGTGATGTTGACGACGTGGCCGCGGCATTGTTTTTCCATCTCGGCGATGGCGAGTTGGGTTATGTAGAAGAAGCCATTCAGGTTCACCGACAGCACCGCGGCGTAGTCTTCGTGGGTATAGGCGGTGAACGGCTTGGCGACGAAGATCCCGGCGTTGTTGACCAGGGTGTCGATACGGCCAAAACGTGCGATCGCTTCACGAACCACGCGCTGGGCTATCGCCGGGTCGCCGATGTCGCCCGCCACGGTGAGGATATCCGGGTCGGTGGACGGTTTGATCGAACGCGAGGTGGCAACCACCCGGTAATCGAGATCACGGAAGGCCTTGACCATGCCTGCGCCGAGACCTTGGGATGCGCCGGTAATAACAATGACTTTTTTCGAATTGCTCATGATGAACCTCTACAAAATAATGGATTTTTAAACGTGATCAATCAGGCTTCAGCGAGGGCCTGCGCCATTTGCTTCAGCATCTGTTCGTAGTACTCGACCGATTGCGAGCCGGACACCAGGTGGCGACCGTTGAGGATCATCGCCGGTACCGAGTTGATGCCGTGCTCGCGGTAAAACGCTTCAAGCTCGCGTACCTCGTTGGCAAACGCTCCGGACGCCAGCACCTCACGCGCACGCGCCGCATCCAGACCCGCTTCCGCCGCCAGACGGACCAGCGTCTCGCGATCGCTCGGGTTCTGGCCGTCGCTGAAATAAGCGCGCAGCAAGCCTTTCTTCAGTTCGATCTGCCGCCCTTCCTGCAATGCCCAGAACAACAGACGGTGAGCATCGAAGGTGTTGTAGAAGTGGCTGCGTTTCTCCAGATCAAAGGTGAAACCGATGGCTTGACCACGGGCGATCTGCATCGCTTTGCCGGCCGCGATGTCCTCGGCGCTGCGCCCGTATTTGCGCATCAGGTGCTGGACCGCGTTTTCGCCTTCGGCCGGCATGTCCGGGTTCAACTCGAAGGGTTTGAAGGTCAACTCGACCGAGACTTCACCGGCCAGGTTCTCGATGGCTTGCTCCAGCGCCGTCACACCCAAGGCGCACCACGGGCACACCACATCGGAGATGAAATCGATGGTGACGGGCTGAGTCATGACTGCCCCTCTGCCAGTTGTTTTCGGTACTGGGTGGTGGTGATCCCGGCATAGCCCCAGTTATCGGTGTCGACTTCTTCGATCACGATATGGGTCAGGTCCGGGCGTTTGTTGAGGACCCGCTCCAGGGTTTCAGTGATTTCGGCGATCACCTGAGCTTTCTGCTCCGAGGTAACGCCATCGCGGGTAATGCGTACGCTGACAAAAGGCATGACGACTCTCCAGTGACCTTCCCTTCGGGATGATGGGCAGGTGGTGGAGATGACTGTATGGCGTTGCCTTGGTGGGATAAAGATGGGTTCAAGTACATCATTAGTGACGTGATGTAATTAATACGGGCGGGATATTGATATGTCTAAACCGGCTTTCCGCCCCTGAAAAATCCTGGAAGAACGCTGATTTTGAGCGTGTTTATGGGCCATATCCAATGCCCGGTTTACTCGCACTGATAAGGTCGTCGCCAGGTTTTTTGAAATTATGAAAATTATGGCTGGGCAATAATTATTGCCCAGCCATAATTTTCACTAAAACTCCCCCGACCAAAGCTTCCAATTCGCCACGCTTGCGGCCCTCCCCCATGCAGGCTAACCTTCAGCCGTCGCTGCCAAATCAGCGGACGGGCGTAGGAACCCGAGTTAATCAAGGCGCAACAGCGCCCCATCAGCTATTGCAGGCGCTTTTTTTGTGTCCGCGATATCGTGCAATGGTGGCTGTGCGCGGGACACCTTCGGGTGTGCCGGGTGCCTTGATTCCCGGTTTTCCTACCCCGCGTACGGCCGCCACCCAATCCCGTAGGAAGGACGGTTGCGGCTCCCAACAGTCAAGGAGCTAGACGATGCACACCATAAATCCGTCCAAAGCCTGCATTTTCAATCACCGCGTTAATCCCTCGAACGTCCTTCAAATACTTATCGTCACCAGCGACCTCCCACATCTCGGAGGTGCCCAATGACTAACCCCCAAGATCTGAAAACCATCGGCCTCACGCCCTTCTCCATCCATTCCGACCAACCCCTCTTCCGCGTCAACAGTGGCGTCCCGATCCGCGAAGCCCTCTCCCACGTTTCCGACTTGCTCCACCTTTCCAAACTGCTGGCCGAAGACGCGGCGATGGAGCGCAATACGGACCGCTATGCCTGGGCATCGCACTATTTGCAGGAGATGAGTAAGGCGGTGATCGATGACGTGGTGAAAGTGCTGGGCGCGCCGGGTAATAACCGCAGCCAGTAACGTCGTGACCCGAACCTGATCCGCACGCAAGAAAAAAACCCGAATCATTCGGGGCTTTTCGTACGTGCGTCTCAGACCTCGCTGACTTCAAACACGAACGAGATCTCGCGGCTGCTGGCGCTCCAGACGTAGCGGATGGGCGTACGCACGCCAGTGGTTGTCATCAAAACTCCATTGTAAGGATCTCATCGTTAAACATCGGATACCGTTTCCTGGTTCTGATGACCACCGACGCTTGGCTCGCCTTCAGGTTGACACATGCGTCATCTGTGGCAGAAAATCGACCCGAGAGCGCGAAACCGACTGCCTTCAGGTGGCGATAGTCGGCGTTAGGAACCCCGTTGATGGCCTGAAAATCAGCGCTCGGGTGAGACCTCTCCTCCCCTGCTTGAGGGAGCACAATATCAAGCAACCTCATCAAGAAAAGCAGCCTAATCAGGCTGCTTTTTTTTGTTTGGGGAATAGGTATCGCTGATAAACCAGCTCCCCATGTCGATGCTTGTTCAATGCCTTTTTATCGCAGTTCATGAAGTTCCAAAGAACGTGTCCATGCTCAACATGGATCACCACCAACATCTGGTACTTTGTGTCGTATGCGCCAATGAATGCGAGACGATAAGACCCGTCGCTGTAGGAGACTCGCCAAATTTCCAATGGACTTCGCGCCGTATCCACAGCAAATCGGGTGAAACGCTCTCGAGCATTTGGGCGTTTCAAATATCGTTATTCATTTTCATGGGGCGAAAAAAAGCCCCGAACCAGTCGGGGCTTTCTCATTTCGGCCTTGTATCAGGCCTCAACCACGCAACCGATCATCAGAAGATGTTGATCGGGTAATCCACAAACACACGGACTTCGTTGCCGCTGACGTTGTAGTCGCTGGATTTCTGCGACACACGCAGGACCGAGCTGCGCACTTTCACGCTCAGGTCTTTGGCCGGGCCGCTTTGGACCACGTACTTGAACTGGTTGAAGATTTCGCGCTCGGTACCGCCGGTGCTGGTGGCGGTGGTGATGTTGTCACCACGCACGTACGCCACGTTGTAGGTCAGGCCTGGAACGCCGAAAGCGCCGAAGTCGAGGCCGTAGCCCAGCTGCCAGCTGCGTTCGTCTTCAGCGTTGAAGTCGGACCAGTAGGAGTTGGCGAGGTAGATGGTGTTGCCACCGTCACCTACACGACCCTGTTCTTTCTGATAGCCGCCGTACGGGTAGCCGAGGTTGCTGTCACCAGTGCTGCGCTGGTGCGCGAGGGTGAACGAGTGTGGGCCGGTGACGAAGGTCGCTGCCAGGCTCCAGATTTTGTTGTCCTGGCCTTCGGTGTCGTGCTCGAGGGCGTAGGATTTGTCCAGCTTGGTCTGGTAACCATTGAAGTCCAGGGTCAGGGACTGATCGGTGGCCAGCGGGAACACGTAGTTCAGGTTCACGTACTGTTTCTTCAGAACGTCTTCAACGTTGGACGCGTAGAACGCACCTTTGAATTGTTCGGTGAACTGGTAGCGACCGCCCAGGACGTTGATCGACTTCAGGCCACCGCTGTCACGACCTTCGGCGCTCTTGCGCGACTCGGCGGTGAAACGGCCAGCGTTCAGCTCCAGGCCTTTGATCTCCTTGGAGGTGATCAAGGTGCCGGTGTAGCTTTCAGGCAACAGACGGGCGTTGTCGTAGTTCAGCACCGGCAGCTCCGGCATCTGGTCGCCGTAGGTCAGCACGGTGTTGGACAGACGGAATTTTACCGCCGCGCCAGCCTTGGCCAGGTCATCGGCAGCTTCGCCGCTGTCGCCTTGCTTGAAGAAGTCGATACCGCCGGCGCCACTACGACCCTTGCCGCCATCGAGGCGCAGGGCGTACAGACCGAAAGCATCGACGCCGACGCCAACGGTGCCTTGGGTGAAGCCCGACGAGAAGGTACCGATGGCAGCCTGGCCCCACTCGGCCTTGTCTGGGTTACCGTTCTTGTAATCACGATTGATGTAGGCGTTGCGCAACAGCACTTTCAGGCTGCTGTCTTCAACAAAACCCTTGGACTCCGCCTGGTCGTTAGCCATGGCTTGAGTGGCGCTAAAAATCCCCAGAGCGATCAGACCGATCCGCTTGTTCAACATGTTATTTTCCTTATTACGGGTTGATACGCGCTGTGACCGCTGGCTGAAATGGCTGCTATGGCGCTCTTTTTTCATTCCAAAACAAAAGGCCCGCCCACGCAAAAGCGAGGCAGGCCCTTATTGTTTTTTGAAGTCGTGGCGGTTGGCCACAGGCGTTGGGGCGAATCCTAGCCGCGCCCCCAAGCATGTGTCAATTTCGTGAATCTTCTGTAATTAGGCGAAAATCGTCTAAGAACTTACTGCTCAGCGATCGCCAATTGCACCGTGTGGCTGTCCACAAACTGCTCGAAATGGGTGACTTTGCCGTTCGCCAGAGTCCACAAATGCGCGACTCGGGCGTTCATCGGACGGCCCGTGGCCTTGTAGATTCCACTGTAGTTTCCGTAGGCAAATACTTTGTCGCCCTGCGCGACATAGCTCTCGACCTTGAACTGAAAATCGTCCCATTCAGTGCCCAGACGCTTGAAGACATTCTCGACGATGGCGTCGAAACCGATGTACGTCCCCGCATACGGAAATCCAGCCGCTTCAGTCCATTGCGCATCAGCGGCCAACGCTGCGGCGGTATTGCGCGCGTTCTCCTGGGAGTTGGCACCTTCGTAGGTGCTTTTGATCAGGCTCAGGTTATCCATGGATCGCTCCGCGTAGTCGATGAGATCAGTGAGCACAACCGTCCAGGCCACAGGCCTGAACCGGGGAAGTGGATTCGTTCGGCTGGGCGACGACCGATTGGCTCAACCAGGCCGCAAATGCTTCAGGCTTACCGAGCCATGGACTGATGTCGACCACGGTGAATTGACCGCCCTGCTCCAGCACCAATGTCGGGAAGCCCTGACCGCCAACCTGTGCCAACAGTGCGCGGCTTTTCTTGATGTGGTCCTGGGTTTCGTTCGCCAGTGCGTCCTTGAACTCGCGCTTGAAGGATTCTGCTTCCAGGCCCATCGATGCGGCGAGTTCCAGCAACACCGCTTCATCGGCAATCCGCCGACCTTCCACGTAATGTGCGCTCTGCAAACGCCCCAGCAGTTCCAGCCCACGTCCGGCGAGATGCTCGGCAGCCAGCACGGCAGCAATTGGTGGTGCCGAATCGAACACTGCAGTGTGATCGCGCAACAGGCCTTCGAAATACGCCTCACCAAACGGCTGCCCGGTGTATTCGGCGATGCGTCGGTCGTGAGGCATCACGTAATCGCGCAGTTGAGGTGAAACCGTCTGCCGGTTGGCGCCGGTCATCATGCCGCCGCCATGGGCGATCACCGGCAAAACAGCCTGCGCCGCTTGCACCAAAGGTTTGGCTCCGTAGCACCAGCCGCACAGAGGATCGTAGATGTAATGAAGGGTCGCGGTAGACATGGAAAGCTCCAGCAAAGTCGTAGGAATTCGATGCCGGCAGACTATTCCTATGGCAGAGAGGGAAAAACGCCGTAATGGCTTTTAGTCTGTTTCGCAGATCGGTCAAATGGCCTGTTTAAGCTACGGCAGGCTGGATCAAACCTGAACCCGCTTTTCCAAGGGCAAAAAAAAAGCGCTGCCATCCGGGCAGCGCTTTATCAATCCTTTGCTTTCTATCCTTCAATCACATCCCACAAGGCTTCAAGTTCTGCCTCACTGAATAAACCAGCGGGATAACGCTCGATCATCATCCTGCGCGGGTCAGGTTCTCTGACCTGTCGCGTTCCGTTGGATTTCAACCATTGCGCCAGCACCTGAAGCGATTCGCCATTCATTGCCAAGGGATGCGATGTCCGCTCGCTGACCATATTCATTTCCGGCGCTCTCTCCTGGTTCGTGAGCGGCTAACTTATCCAAGGTTTATGACAGAACAACGCGGTTCTACATTCCCGAGAATTGCTCTCAGACAGATACAAGAGCTATGCCAAAGTGCCTGACAGGCCGGCATGTAGACGTAAAAAAACCCGCAGTCCATAGGAGCTGCGGGTTAGATAAGCGATCACTCACATAAACCGGATAAAGCACGGGTTAATCCAGTGCCACCGATTGTTACAACTTCACTCAACCTTTGTGCGGTGCCGGCTGTTGTTGGGTAAGGCAATGGATGTTACCGCCCCCCAGTAACAGTTCACGCCCCGGCACCATCACCACTTCGTGCTGCGGGAACAGGTTCTGGAGGATTTCCTTGGCTTGCGCGTCCAGCGGATCGTCAAAGCTCGGCGCAATGATGCCGCCGTTGACGATCAGGAAGTTCACGTAGGAACCGGCCAGGCGCACCGACGGGTTACGTTCCTGGGTACCGTCCACCGGGTCGACACCGGCGCACTCTTCCTCGGTCGCGTAAAGCGGCCCCGGAATCGGCATTTTGTGCACCGTAAATGGGCGGCCCTTGGCGTCCGTGGTGCTTTGCAGCACCTTCATTGCGGCCTGGCAGCGCGGGTAGTTCGGATCCTGCGGATCGTCGGTCCAGGCCAGCAGCACTTCACCGGGACGTACATAGCAGCAGAAGTTATCCACATGACCGTCGGTTTCATCGTTGAACAAACCGTCCGGCAGCCAGATGATTTTATCCACAGCCAGTTGTGCACTCAGCACCGCTTCGATGTCGGCGCGGTTCAGGTGCGGATTGCGATTGCGATTCAACAGGCATTCTTCAGTGGTGATCAGCGTGCCTTCGCCATCGACGTGGATCGAACCGCCTTCGAGCACGAAACCCTCGGTGCGGTAACGTGGGCTGCGTTCGATCTCGAGGATCTTGCCGGCCACTTGCGAGTCACGATTCCACGGCGAATACAGACCGCCATCAAAGCCGCCCCAGGCGTTGAAGTCCCAGTCGACACCACGGACTTCAACGCTGTTATTGATGACGAAGGTCGGCCCGGTATCACGGACCCAAGCGTCGTCACTGGACATCTCGACGAGGCGGATATTCGGCACGTCCAGACGCGCCCGGGCGTTTTCGTACTGGGCCGCCGAGACGGCAACGGTCACCGGTTCAAAACGCGCGATGGCCTTGGCCACCGCAACGTGAGCGGCCTGCGCCGGCTTGCCACCCAGGCGCCAGTTGTCCGGGCGCTCCGGCCAGACCATCCAGGTCTGGGTTTGGGTCGCCCACTCGGCAGGCATGTAAAAACCGTCAGCGCGGGGTGTGGTGTGCAAAGTAGTCATAGTGATCAGGACTCCAGGGAACCGTCGAGGGTTTTGATTGCGCCGTACAGGTTTGGACGACGGTCACGGAACGAACCCCAGGCGCTGCGGATGTGCTCCAGCTCGTCGAGGTCGAAGCTCTGAACCAATACGCCTTCTTCGGTTTCGTTGAGCTCCTGGACTTTCTCGCCGAACGGGTTGGCGATGAACGACGAGCCGTAGAAGGTGATGTCGTAGCCGTCCTGCTCTTCATTGCCGATACGGTTGCTGGCGATCAGCGGCATCAGGTTGGCACCGGCATGGCCTTGCTGGACACGCTGCCAGTGGTCGCGGGACGAGATGGTCTTGTCGTGCGGTTCGCTGCCGATGGCGGTTGGGTAGAACAGGATTTCCGCGCCTTGCAACGCCATGCTGCGAGCGCACTCCGGGAACCACTGATCCCAGCAGATGCCCACGCCGATTTTCGCGTAACGGGTGTTCCAGACTTTGAAGCCGGTATCGCCCGGGTTGAAGTAGTACTTTTCATGGTAGCCAGGACCGTCCGGGATGTGGCTTTTACGATAAATCCCGAGGTTGCTGCCATCGGCATCGATGATCGCGATGCTGTTGAAACGTGCGCGACCTGCCAGTTCGAAGAAGCTGATCGGCAGCACGACTTGCAGTTCTTTGGCGACTTTCTGGAAGTGCTTGATGGCCACGTTGTCTTCAACTGAAGTGGCCAGCTGCAGGTAGTCCGGGTTCGGCTTCTGGCAGAAGTACGGGGTCTCGAACAATTCCTGGATCAGGATGATCTGTGCACCTTTGGCTGCGGCCTCACGGACCAGCTTCTCAGCGGTCTCGATGTTGGCTTCAAGGTCCCAGGAACAAGCCATCTGGGTAGCGGCGACGGTAACGATACGGCTCATGAATCATCTCCCGGGCGGGTGCAGAGGGTCGATTGTGGCATCGACCGATGACAGAAATGGGAACGGCCAGGCGCGGTGATCCACGCCGTGACGTTAGGCGACTTTATAACCGATAAAAATCGGCTTTAAAAGCAGAACACATTCATTTCGTCAAAAATATCTTGAAAAAACTCGATAACAATCGAACTTAACGCAATCCCTGTGGGAGCGAGCCTGCTCGCGATAAGGCCGGTACATCCACTATCAATGTTGGCTGTCAGACCGCCATCGCGAGCAGGCTCGCTCCCACAAGGGGAGTGTGTTTAGAGGCCTTCGTCGAGCACCTTCGACAAGGTATCGACAAAGAAATCCACGCTGTGTCGCGTGGTCACCATCGGTGGTTTGATCTTGAGGATGTTCAGGTAATCGCCGGTCGGCTGCATGAAAATGCCCAATTCACGCAGGCGGTCGCACAACGCCGTGGTTTCTTCCGTGGCCGGTTCCAGGGTTTCGCGGTTGCGAATCAGCTCCACGCCCAGATAGAAGCCAGAGCCATGCACCGCACCCACCAAAGGATGGCGCCCGATCAACGCCTCAAGCCGCTCCTTGAAATACCCGCCAACGATCCGGGCGTTTTCCCAGAGTTTCTCTTCCTTCATCACATCCAGCACTGCAATGCCGATGCGGCAACTGACCGGACTGCCGCCCGCCGACGAGAAGAAATAACCTTCGGCTTCCAGCGCCTCGGCGATTTCTCGTCGGGTGATGACCGCACCCAATGGCTGGCCGTTGCCCATACCTTTGGCCATGGTGATGATGTCCGGCACTACGCCCTGCTCTTCAAAGCCCCAGAAGAACTTGCCCATGCGACCGTAGCCGACCTGCACTTCATCGGCGATGCACACGCCACCTTGGGCACGGACCAGTGCATAGACTTGCTTCAAGTAGCCTGGTGGCAGCGAGATCCCGCCAGCGTTGCCGTATACCGGCTCACAGATGAAGCCTGCCAATTGCCGCTTCTGCTCGGCAATCTTCGCCAGGTTGTGTTCGACGCTGCGCACGTAATCCGGTGCGCTGTCGAGGCCACGGAACTCACCGCGATAGGTATTCGGCGCGGTCACCGGATGCACCCAGTCCGGACGGCTGCTGAGGGCCTTGGGGTTATCTGCAATTGAAGTCGACACCGCATCGGCGGCCACCGACCAGCCGTGATAGGCCTCAAGCACGCTGAGCATGTCGCGACCGCCGCTGTAGGCCCACGCCAGGCGAATCGCCAGGTCATTGGCCTCGGTGCCGCTGTTGACCAGAAACACCCGATCCATCGAGTCCGGTGCCAGTGCCAGCAAGCGCTCGGAGAACTCGGCGATAGCCGCATAGTGGAAACGCGAGTTGGTATTGAGCAACGACCACTGACGGCTGGCTTCGGCCGCCATGCGCGGGTGACCGTGACCGAGCACCGCAACGTTGTTGAGCATGTCCAGATAGGAGCGGCCCTGCATGTCGATCAGGTGATTGCGCCAGCCCCGCTCGATGCGCGGTGGATCGACGTAATAGTGTTTTTGCGAACGGGCAAAACTTGCGTCGCGACGCGCCAGCAAAGTGTGCGGATCGAGTTCGACCTCAGCGTCACAAGCCAGTCCCAACAACGCCGCGGGCGATTGACACAACGCCTGCCAGGCAAGTGCGCGGGAGGGTGAGCAAAACAGCGGTGGATTCAGTTCTGCGCCACGGCTGAGCTGAACCCGCAACGCGCCGCCGACCTCGCCCAGCACCTGCCCTTTGACCACGGCCGCACCGGTGTGCAGTGAGGGTTTTACACCCCACAGGCGCACGCTCAATTGTGCGCTGTCCAGTTGCACGCGGCCGTCGGCGCTCAGGTGCACGACGCCGGCAAAGGGCGCTTCAACCGTTGTGCCCAGCGGCACCTGCAAGTCAACGTGCAGCGGGCACGTGTCCGGCTCGACGGCGCTGTCCGGACGCGTCTGCGATAAACGGTATTGCCCGTAACGACTGGCCGCCAAACCATGGGCTGCCGCTGCTTCGACCAACAGACGTTGATCGATGCCGTCCTGCTCCCAGTTGCCCGCTTCGAAATGCGGGCTCAAGACACCCAGGTCGATCAAGGCAAACTCGCGACCGACCAGGCTCGGCAGCAATGGCGCAAACCCCTGGCTGGCAATCGCCGGCAACGACTGGCCGACCGCCGTCAGAATCGCCGCTTCCATCAGTTCAAACGGCACCGAGGTCGCGACGCGGAAGATCTCCCGCTCGTGGTTCAGATTGTCGCGGCTGTACTGATTCTGCGGATCGATGCTGACCTGTTGCTCACCGCTGAGCACCAGCACCGCCGCCCGCGCGACGATCAGCGGCCACAGCGCCTGCAACTCTTCATGCGTCAGTGGATTGACCGTGTGGTAAGCCTGCACCGCCGGCAAAATGCACAGCGGATCGCCATCGGAATGATGCAGCAGCGCGGCGCAGGTCACCGACAGATCGGTAATGCGCCAGGTACGGATCAGATCGCCAAAATCGATGACGCCCTGCAACTGCCAGTGGCGTTGCCGGTCCCGTTTCCAGACCACGTTGTCATCAGTGATGTCCATGTGAATGGCTTGCACCGGCAACTTTGCCATCAGCGGCTGCAAACGCCGCTCCGCTTGTTGCGCGGCCTCGGCGATCAATGCTCGCTGCCGCTCATCGCGGATCACCGGCAGCAGGTGATTGATCAACGCATTGGCGTGCCGGGCGTCCCACTGCAAGGTTCGCTCAAGCCCCGGATGCTCGAACCCGGCCAGCGCCAGGTCCATTTCGCCACAGAGTTGGCCGAGGCCGGCAACCAGATCATGGCCAAGGTGTTTGAGGTGGGTCAGCGATTGACCTTCGATGTAATCGAGCAAGCGCACATGCAGTGCTTGCCCGGCCAGGTCCAGGGTCAGCAAGTCCTCGCCGTTTTTCGCCGGAATCACCCGTGGCACATGCAAACCCGGCTGCGTGCCCAGGTGCTTGAGGGCCGCGTGCTGGGCGTGCAGCTCCAGCGCCGCGTAGTCACCCCGGCAGATTTTCAAGACGAAACGGCCCTGGTCGCTGTCGAGCCGGTAGTTGAGATCCTGCTGGCTGCCCAGCGACTGCAACGTCCCGCTCAGGCCGTAGTGCTCACCCAACAGCTCCAGCGCTTGCTGCACGGTGACTTGCGGACTGGGCAGACTGGCACGATGAATCAACGTGGCGAGCAACATACAACGACCCCTGGAATTTTTATAAGGCGTCTATATCGCCACTGCTGACCGCGATACGCAACCCCCTTATACCGGTCAGTGATGGATAACGGCGGGGGCTTTCACGCCACGCCACACAGCGGTGAACTTTCCCACGAGGCGTGTCGAACCCGAGGAATGTTCGGCGCGTTCTCACGTCCCTAGGCTGCCTCCCATGGACAGGGAAGCCCGCCGCACATGCCAGAACGCTCATACCCGCTGACGTACAAAGAACAGCTGCGCCGCCGTATTTTGCAGCCGCCGCCATCACCCAACCTGTATCCGCCGATTGCCGATTTGCCGGTGAATCGACCCGCTGCCCCCGCCCCCAACAAACCGCTGGGCTGCGTTTTCGCAAAATCCTGCAAGTTGCCGGACGGCATTATCAATTACGCCAATCCGTCCGGTTTCGTGCCGTTGGATTCGTTGAAGGATTACGGAAATTTTGCCCTGCTGGGTGGGCGAGAGACCGACAGCTCTGGCGCCGTTCCGCTGAAGAAAATCAGTGGCGGTGCATTGCCAATCGGCCTTGGTGGCCTCGCTCTGGCCGGGTCATCGGTCAGCAGTGTCACCGCAGTCGGCGGCACTGTTGCTGCCGGCTTGCTAAGCGGACTGGTCGCCCTGCTCTGGCCCTCCGAACTGGGCGACAGCGCCCTCTATAGCGAAGAGCAACTGCGCTCGCTTGAACAAGCCAATTCCCGGGTGCGCCTGCGCATCGAGCAACAAGCTGACGGCACCCTCAAGGGTTACGGCTTCTACACCGGCAACAACGCCGAATGGCAACGGATTCCGGTCATTCAGTTCCAGACACGCGAAGCCCGACAGGTCGCCGTATTCGGCGAAGGTCTGGAACTGATCTGGACCCCGGCCATCGACCCCGCCGACACCCTCGGCATCCCCGCACTGGAGGCCGCCCCACAAGCACCGAACATCTGGGTCTATCCGCCCACCGAGGCGAGCAACAGCATCCTCGTGAACCCGATTTATCCACCGCAGTATCAGGATTTCATCCTGGTATTCCCGGCGGACTCGGGGGTGCGGCCGCTTTATGTGGTGGTGAGCGAACCGTGGAAAGGTCGCAAGAACCCAGACCATGACTACTTTCCAGCACCGAAAACCAGCGAAATAACTGGTTTTCCCGGATTGGTGGAACAAAAGAGAAAAACCCCTAGACAGGGTGGAGGAGGACTGCGTGAACGCTGGAGAGATGCCAAAGGGCGAACACTATATGAATGGGACTCAAAAAAAGCCGAGTTAGAGGCCTACCGAGAAAGCGACCTCAGCCATCTCGGTGCATTTGACCCCTACACCAGCGAACGACGGGGACAACCCAAAAAAGAACGACGCATCAATAGATGAAATTGGAGATGAGCAACATGGGTATGAAAGTAAGGTTGGAGTGGTACGACAAAGAAACTGAAGCGTTAGGGAAACTCCGAACAATTCCTCAATCGTGATGAAATACAGCCTCACCACCTGACCCGAGCCCCTCATGAGCCAGATGAGCTTTTCCGACTTCGAATACGCCGGCAAACGTAAGCAAACTCGCCGCGAACGGTTTCTCGCAGAGATGG